>CAXULL010000003.1:112860-280073 GCA_964251895.1 uncultured Friedmanniella sp. | reverse complement strand
CGTTCTTCGCCTACCAGGGCGAGGACGGGGCGGGCACGCCCAGCCTCGGCTCGGTGATGCTCGCCGCGGGCGTCTGCCTGTCGCTGATCGCCCAGATCGCGGAGCAGATCGACTACATCCGGTTCATGCCGCCCCGGACCCCGGAGAACTCCGCGAAGTGGTGGCGGGCGGTGATCCTGGCCGGTCCGGGCTGGGTGATCTTCGGCGCGATCAAGCAGGTGATCGGGCTGTTCCTGGCCGTCTACATCATCGCCAACGTCGCCGACGGAGCCACGGTCGCCAACCAGCCGGTGCACCAGTTCCTCGAGATCTACCGCGACATCATGCCGGCGCCGCTCGCGCTGGCGCTGGCCGTGATCCTCGTGGTGATCAGCCAGGTCAAGATCAACGTCACCAACGCGTACTCCGGCTCGCTGGCCTGGACGAACTCGTTCACCCGCATCACCAAGCGCTACCCGGGCCGGCTGGTCTTCCTGGCCTTCAACCTGGTCATCGCGCTGGTGCTGATGGAGGCGAACATGTTCAGCTTCCTCAACACGATCCTCGGCTTCTACGCCAACCTCGGCATGGCCTGGGTCGTCGCGGTCGCCTCGGACATCACGTTCAACAAGTACGTCTTCAAGCTGTCGCCCCGGCAGCCCGAGTTCCGCCGCGGGATGCTCTACGCCGTCAACCCGGTCGGCTTCGGCACCCTGCTGGTCGCCGGCGGGCTCTCCATCATCTGCTTCTTCGGCGGGCTCGGCGCCGGGCTGCAGCCGTTCTCCCCGCTCGTGGCCATCGTGCTCGCGCTCGTCCTGCCGCCGGTGCTGGCCTTCGCCACCAAGGGCCGCTGGTACCTGCGTCGCACCGACGACGGCATCACGCTCCCGATGTACGACGACTTCGGCAACCCCTCCGACGTCATGCTCGACTGCCACGTCTGCGGGCAGCGCTACGAGCGTCCGGACATGTGCGCCTGCCAGGCCCACGACGCGTTCGTCTGCTCGCTCTGCCTCAGCACGGACACGCGCTCCGAGCACGTGCTGGGGGAGCAGCGGCCCGCCGTGGTCTGAACGCGGACCACCGGCCTCACGGGCCAGTAGACTCAGCCGTCGCCGGCCGGTTCTCCTCCACGGGGCACCGGCTGGACGGGGCGTAGCGTAGTGGCTAGCGCGTCTGCTTTGGGAGCAGAAGATCGCAGGTTCGAGTCCTGTCGCCCCGACCGCTATGGTGTGCGTCGGCTCTTTTCAGAGCCGTGCGGGTGTAGCTCAATGGTAGAGCCCCAGTTTTCCAAACTGGCCACGCGGGTCCGATTCCCGTCGCCCGCTCCCCGTCGTCGGAATCAGCCCTCGGAGCCCTGCCCGAGGGCCTGCTCCACCGCCGCGTACGTCTCCTCGACCGCGTCCGGCACGCTCCGGACGACCAGAGCGGCCGGCCTCGCCGCCATGATCGCGAGCAGCCGCTCGTACATCTGTGCGAGGAACGCGTCGCCGCCCAGGTCCGCGACGACCCGGCGGTTGTGCTGGTTCCACGCGGTGTCGTCGCGGCGCGCGTCGAAGCGGGCGATGGCCGCGTCCCGCTCGTCGAGCAGCACGACCTCACGGAACCCGGCCCCCTGCTCGTGCGCGATCCGCTCGAACGCCTCGACCTCGTCGAGCCGACCGAGGTACTGCGGCAGGACGACGTCGCGTCCGGTGGCGAGGTACGCCGACGCCATCGCCTTGCCGAGCGGGCGCGCGAGGGCGTGCGTGTCCTGCTCGGGGTCGCACCACCCGCCGATCAGCGGGTGGAGCACGTCGATGTCGAGGTTCAGCGTGCGCGGGTGACGTTCCGCCCAGAGGGCGGAGAGCGTGGACTTCCCGATCCCCGGCGGCCCGTTCAGGTGCAGGAGGGTGGGCACGCGCCGACCCTAGCGTCGGGTCCGGCGATGTGCCCGCGGGCGGACCTCGTCGGCCCTACGATCCTGGGACAAGGCTGACGCGCGCCCACGAGGAGTCGACGATGACGATCTTCTTGGTGCTCGGCGTGGTCGGGCTCGTGCTGCTGGCGCTGTCGCTCCTGCTGGGCGACCTCTTCGGCGGGGCGCTCGACGCGCTGTCCGGCGACGTCTTCTCGAGCGCGGCGATCGGCGGCTTCGTGTCCGCCCTCGGCTTCGGCGCCGCCCTCAGCGAGTCCCTCGGCGCCTCGCTGTGGGTGGCCGTGATCGTCGGCGTCGCGGTCGGCCTGGGGTTCGGCTGGTTCGCCTCGTGGCTGACCCGGCTCGTGCGGGGCGGCGGCAGCGACGCGACCGTCTCCACCGACGACGCCGTCGGACGCGACGCCAAGGTCCTGACCGCCATCCCCGAGGGCGGCTTCGGCGTCGTCCGCGTGCAGGTCGGCGGCCACTCCCTGCAGCTCAACGCCCGCGCCGAGCGCGCGGTCGAGGTCGGCACCGAGGTGTACGTCACCGCGGTCCTCTCGCCGACGGCCGTCGCCGTGGCGCCGGTCCGCGAGGAGCTCGCGTGACCTCTTCGTCCGTGATCCTGTTCGTCCGCGACGCGCACCGCGCGCGTCCGTCCACCACCTGAAAGGGTCCCCGTGCCCGACCTGCTCTACCCGATCGCCGGCCTCGTCGTCCTGGTCGTGCTCCTGGTGCTCCTGGTGACGAGCCGCTACAAGGTCGCCGGGCCCAACCAGGCCTTCATCGTCACCGGCCGCAAGGGCAAGGCGGTGCTCAACCCGGAGACCGGGGAGCTGACCACCGACCTGTCGGGGCAGAAGGTCGTGCTCGGCGGCGGCTCGTTCGTGATCCCGTTCGTCCAGCGGCTCGCCACCATGGACCTGTCCAGCCGCAGGATCTCCGTGCAGATCCGCGGGGCCGTGTCCGGGCAGGGCATCAAGCTCAACGTCGAGGGCGTCGCCATCGTCAAGGTCGGGGGCAACGCCGACCAGATCCGGCTGTCGGCGCAGCGGTTCCTGTCCCAGCAGGACGAGATCGAGCCCTTCACCCAGGAGGTGCTGGCCGGTGCCCTGCGCTCCATCGTGGGCGGCCTCACCGTCGAGCAGATCATCCGGGACCGGGCGGCGTTCGCCCAGCGCGTCGCCGACGAGTCCGAGAGCTCGCTGACCGGGCAGGGACTGATCCTCGACACCTTCCAGATCCAGGACGTGACCGACGACGGCACCTACCTGGCCGACCTCGGTCGTCCGGAGGCGGCCCGGATCGGCCAGGCGGCGGCCATCGCCGAGGCCAACGCCCGGCAGGCCGCCGAGCAGGCGCGGATCAAGTCCGAGGAGGAGATCGCCGTCGCGCAGCGGGCGCTGGCGCTGCGGCAGGCCGGCATCAGGGCGGAGACCGATGCCGCGTCCGCCAACGCCGCGTCCGCCGGACCGCTGGCCCAGGCCGACCGGGACCAGGCGATCCTGCTCGAGCAGGAGAAGGTGGCGGTCCGGCAGGCTGCGCTGACCGAGCGCCAGCTCGAGACCCAGGTGCGCAAGCCGGCCGACGCCAACCGCTACAAGGTCGAGCAGGAGGCCGCCGCCGCGCGCAACGCCCAGATCTCGGCCGCCGAGGCCCGCAAAGCGGCGACGATCGCGGCAGCGCAGGCCAAGGCGGAGGAGGACCGGCTCACCGGTGAGGCGGAGCGTTCCCGGCGCGCCTCGCTGGCGGAGGCCGACGCGATCGAGGGCGCCAAGCGCGGCGAGGCGACCAAGGCCCTCCGCCTGGCCGAGGCCGACGCCACCCGGGCCGAGGGCGAGGCCACGGCCGCCGCGACGCTGGCGATGGGTCAGGCCGAGGCGGAGGCCATGAACAAGCGGGCCGACGCGTTCGCGCACTACAACGAGGCCGCGGTGCTGCAGATGCTGATCGAGGTGCTCCCGCAGATCGCCCACGAGGTGGCGGCGCCGATCAGCGCCATCGACCAGCTGACGATCATCTCCTCCGACGGCGCCGGCGCGATCCCGCGGCAGGTCACCGACAACGTGGCGCAGACGCTGCAGATGCTCAAGTCCGCCACCGGCCTCGACCTCCAGTCGTTCGTCGAGCGGTCGGCGTCCAAGATGGCCGCGGGCCTGGGCGCGGCCACGACCAACGGCGACGGGACCGGTCCTCGCTGAGCCGTCCCGAGCCTGGATTGGTGTGCCCGCCCGCGCGCCCCGTACGCTTGAACGTCGAGCGGGCGCGACGGGTACCTCCACGCGCCGTCACCGCGCCGTCACCACAGCCATCACCACAGCCCAGATCTCCCAGGAGTCCCACACACCGTGCCCAGCACCGTCGAGCAGCTCAGCCCCACGCGGGTCAAGATCACCGTCGAGGTCCCCTTCAGCGACCTCAAGCCCAGCATGGACAAGGCGTACGCCGACATCGCGCGCACGATCAACGTGCCCGGCTTCCGTCGCGGCAAGGTGCCGCCGATGGTCATCGACCAGCGCTTCGGGCGCGGCGTGGTCATCCAGGAGGCGTTCAACGACTCGTGGTCGCGCTTCTACGGCGAGGCCGTCACGGCCAACCAGCTGACGCCGCTGGCCCAGCCCGAGGTCGAGGTCACCAAGCTCGAGGACGGCGACCTCATCGAGTTCACCGCCGAGGTGGACGTGCGCCCCGAGTTCGAGGTGCCTGACCCCTCGACGATCGCGGTCCAGGTCGACGCCCTCGAGGTGGCCGACGGTGTCGTCGACGAGCAGCTGGAGGTGCTGCGTCGCCGGTTCGGCAGCCGCACCACGGTCGAGCGGCCCGCCGCCGACGGCGACCTCGTCACCCTGACCCTCGTGGCCAGCGAGAACGGCGAGGCGCTGCCCGACGCGACGGCCGAGGACATCGAGTACACCGTCGGCTCCGGCCAGATGCTCGAGGGCATGGACGAGGCCATCACCGGTCTGTCGGTGGGGGAGACCGCGAACTTCCGCTCGACCCTCGTGGGCGGCCCCCTGAAGGACGAGGAGGCCGACATCGAGGTCACCGTCAACAAGGTGCAGGCGCAGGAGCTGCCCGAGGTGGACGACGACTTCGCGCAGGAGGCGTCCGAGTTCGACACGATCGACGAGCTGCGGGCCAGCATCACGTCCATGGCCACCAACGCGGCCCGGCTCGAGCAGGCCACCCAGGCCCGCGACGCCGTGCTCGAGGCGCTGGTCGACGCGATCGACATCGCCGTCCCCGACAACCTGCTGGCCGGCGAGCTCGAGGGCCGTCGCCAGCAGATCACCTCGCAGCTGGCGCAGGCCGGCCTCACCCTCGAGCAGTACCTCGAGGACAGCGACGACACCCAGACGCCGGACGAGTTCTGGGCCGACGTCGAGCGCCGGGCGACCCAGTCGCTGAAGGCCCAGATGGTGCTGGACAAGGTCGCCGAGACCTCCGAGGTCGGCATCGACCAGAACGACCTCACGCAGCACATCCTGCGCAAGGCGCAGGCGGAGGGGACGGCGCCGCAGCAGATCGCGGAGCACCTCCAGGAGCACCCGCACCACATCGAGGAGTACATGGTCGAGATCCGGCGCGGCAAGGCGCTGGCCTCGGTCGTGGAGGCCGCCACGGTCACCGACAGCAACGGCGAGCCGCTCGACCTGTCCGCGATCCGTGAGGACGGTTCGCTCGGCAGCCCCGAGACCGACGCCCAGGACGCGGCGACGGACGCTGCAGTCCTGGCCGCTGCCCAGCAGGACGAGGGCCAGCAGGACGAGGGCCAGCAGGGCGAGGGCCAGCAGGACGAGGCGCAGCAGGGTGAGGCTCAGCAGCAGTCCTGACGGGATGTGGCGGTAGCGATGTCGGCGCGACCTTGACCGAAGGCTGACTGGCCCTAGAGCCGATGCCGAGATTCGCGCGCCACACTGGGACCACCCAGGCGCGACGGTCGGGGAGCGGCTCGGGGGAGCACCGCCGATCTTGTCGTCGCACGGGCGCGAGGGGCGGCACGGCCACCAGGCCGGGCCGCCCCTCGGCCTGTCCGGGCGTCCGGCGGTTGTCCTGACGGTGCGCGGGACCGGGTCGTGCGTCCTGCGCCGACAGCGAACAGCGGCCCCGGCCCACCCGTTGTGTCAGTCCCTCCGGGTAGGTTCAGGACCGTGAACGCCTCCTTCAACGGCCCCCACGCCGCGGTTCCCGGACCTCGTGCCGCCGCCCGCAGCGGTGGCATCGGGCTCGACGACAACGTCTACCAGTCGCTCCTCGCCAACCGGATCATCTTCCTCGGCTCCGAGGTCCGCGACGAGAACGCGAACGCGATCTGCGCCCAGATGCTCCTGCTGAACGCGGAGGACCCGCACCGCGACATCTTCCTCTACATCAACTCCCCGGGCGGCTCCGTCGACTCGGGCATGGCGATCTACGACACCATGAACTGGATCTCCAACGACGTCGCCACGGTGGCCATGGGCCTCGCGGCGTCGATGGGGCAGTTCCTGCTCTGCGCCGGCACCAAGGGCAAGCGCTACGCCCTGCCGCACAGCCGGATCATGATGCACCAGCCCTCCGGCGGCCTCGGCGGCACGGCGAGCGACATCCGGATCCAGGCCGAGCAGTCCCTCCACATCAAGTCGGTCATGCAGAAGCTGATCGCCGAGCACACCGGCCAGACGCTCGAGCAGATCGAGGCCGACTCCGACCGCGACCGCTGGTTCACGGCCGAGGACGCGCTCAAGTACGGCCAGATCGACCACGTCTACGCCTCGGCCGCGCAGATCCCCAGCAGCCAGGCCGAAGCGCCCAACCAGTGAGAGAGCGAATCCCAGTGAGCACGTTCGCCACACCGTCCGGCTTCGCCGGGCCCACGGCCGAGGGCCAGCCCTTCGCGCCGACGATGGACTACTACATCCCCCAGTGGGAGGAGCGCACGTCCTACGGGATGCGGCGCATCGACCCCTACACCAAGCTGTTCGAGGACCGCATCATCTTCCTCGGCACCCCGATCAGCGACGAGATCGCCAACGCCGTGATGGCCCAGCTGCTCTGCCTGCAGCAGATGGACGCCGACCGCGACATCGAGATCTACATCAACTCGCCCGGCGGCTCGTTCACCGCGCTGACGGCGATCTACGACACGATGCGCTACATCAAGCCCGACGTGCGCACCGTCTGCCTCGGCCAGGCTGCCTCGGCCGCCGCCGTGATCCTCGCGGCCGGCACCAAGGGCAAGCGGCTCGCGCTGCCGAACAGCCGCATCCTGATCCACCAGCCGGCGACCGAGGGCGGCTACGGCCAGTCCTCCGACATCGAGATCCAGGCGCGGGAGATCCTCCGGATCCGCTCGCTCATGGAGGACATGCTGGCGACCGACACCGGCAAGTCGACCGACGAGGTCAGCCACGACATCGAGCGGGACAAGTACCTCACCGCCGAGCAGGCGCTCGAGTACGGCATCATCGACGAGATCCTGACGTCGCTGAAGGCCGTCCCGGTCTGAGCAGGCACCCGGGACCCCGGCGTACGGGGTCCTGACGGTGCGGGTGCCCGGACGACCGGGCGCTCGCACCGATGTTCCCCCATCCGGATCGTCCGGGGCTTAGGGTGTGGGGACCACGAAAATTCCCCCTGGGCGGACAGACTGTGCCGCTGGTACAGCGAAGTGAGGAGACAGCGTGGCCCGGATCGGCGAGAGCGGCGACCTCCTCAAGTGCTCGTTCTGCGGCAAGAGCCAGAAGCAGGTCAAGAAGCTCATCGCGGGCCCTGGGGTCTACATCTGCGACGAGTGCATCGACCTCTGCAACGAGATCATCGAGGAAGAGTTCTCCGAGACCGGTGAGGTCGGGCTGCTCGACGAGCTGCCCAAGCCGCACCAGATCCGCCAGTTCCTCGACGGTTACGTCATCGGCCAGGGCAACGCCAAGAAGGCGCTCGCCGTCGCGGTCTACAACCACTACAAGCGGGTCCAGGCCCAGGCGAACGGCGCCGGCAAGCGTGGCGACGACGACGGGGTGGAGCTCGGTAAGAGCAACATCCTGCTGATCGGCCCGACCGGGTGCGGCAAGACGTACCTGGCCCAGACGCTGGCCAAGATGCTGAACGTCCCGTTCGCCATCGCGGACGCGACCGCGCTCACCGAGGCGGGCTACGTCGGCGAGGACGTCGAGAACATCCTGCTCAAGCTGATCCAGGCCGCCGACTTCGACGTCAAGAAGGCCGAGACCGGCATCATCTACATCGACGAGGTCGACAAGATCGCCCGCAAGAGCGAAAACCCGTCGATCACACGCGACGTCTCGGGCGAGGGCGTGCAGCAGGCCCTGCTCAAGATCCTCGAGGGGACCTCGGCCTCCGTACCGCCGCAGGGCGGCCGCAAGCACCCGCACCAGGACTTCATCCAGATCGACACGACGAACGTCCTGTTCATCGTCGGTGGCGCCTTCGCCGGGCTCGAGCACATCGTCGCCTCCCGGGTCGGCAAGCGCCCGCTCGGCTTCAACAACGCCCTCGCCTCGCGCAAGCCGGAGAGCGAGGACCCGTACGCCGACGTCCGGCCCGAGGACCTGGTGAAGTTCGGGCTGATCCCCGAGTTCATCGGGCGCCTGCCGATGATCTCCTCGGTCGCCCCGCTCGACCGGGACGCGCTCATCCGCATCCTGGTGGAGCCGCGGAACGCGCTGGTCAAGCAGTTCCGCAAGTTGTTCGAGCTCGACGGGGTCGACCTCGAGTTCAGCCCCGACGCCATCGAGTCGATCGCCGACCTCGCGCTGCTGCGCGGGACCGGCGCCCGCGGCCTCCGTGCGATCCTCGAAGAGGTCCTGCTGAACGTCATGTACGACGTCCCCAGCCGCGAGGACGTGGCCCAGGTCGTCATCACCGGCGAGGTGGTCCGCGACGCGGTCCTGCCGACCCTCGTCCCGCGCGAGAAGTTCGCCAAGCGCGAGCGTCGCGAGAAGTCCGCCTGACCTTCACCTCTCTACGGAAAGTGGTCCAAGCAGGGCGCGACGCGCCGTGCGGGATGCGTTTGATGGACCACTTCTGAGGGTGTCTCCGTCCACAGACGAGACTTCATGCCGACGACCCTGTCCACAGGGACAACCGGAGTCGGCTCGAACCAGGAGCAGCTCAGCAAACTCCGGGCATGACAGCCCAGCTCGGACCTTCACCAGGCCGGTCCTGGCGTCGCGTGACCTACGGCGTCTGGGACCTGGCCCCGCCGTCAGACTGGCTCGAGGAGCTGCGTGCGTGGTCGCTCGCCCTGCCGGAGACCGCGACCTTCACCCATCTCACCGCCGCCAGAGGGTACGGGTGGTGGCTGCCGACCTGCCCGCCGCCTCCCGTCTTCATCGCGCTCCCACTTGCCGCTGCCCGTCCGCGCCGGCCGGGCCTCAAGGTGTGTCGACACCCGGCACCCACGCCCGCGCGCGTCGTCGAGGGCGTCCGGCTGGCTGAACCGGCCGAGGTGCTGCTTGCTGCCGCCCGGGATCTCGCCGTCCTGGACCTGGTCGTCCTCGTCGACAGCGCTGTCGCTCGCGGGGACGTGACCCTCGACGAGCTCGAGGTCGTCGCGCAGACGCGCCGCCGAGGAGCGCCGGCTCTCCGAGCCCTGCTGCCGCTGGCGGACCGGCGGAGCGAGTCAGCCTGGGAGTCCGTCATGCGGGTGCTGCACCACGCCGCAGAGATCCGCGTCACCCCTCAGTACGAGATCTTCGACGACAACGGCACCTTCGTCGCGCGGGCCGACCTGCTGGTCGACGGCACCCGGCGGATCCACGAGTACGACGGCGCCGAGCACCGGAGCCCGGAGGCTCAGGACGCGGATCTCAGCCGCAGCCGCGCCCTGTCCCGCGCGCACTGGGACCGGCACGGCTTCACCTCGCGTCACCTGCTGCGCGACGGTGCCCGCATCATCCGTAGCACCGACGAGCTGCTCGGGCGGCCGTGGGACGTCCGGCGGTTCCGGGCGTGGGAAGCCCACCTCAACGCCTCCGCGCTACGGCGCCCCGGTTGGCAGCGCTTGCGGGCCCGCTGGGTCGCCGAGGTTCGTTGAGCTTCGTGGGTCAGCACCGCACAAGTGGTCCTAGCAGCGAGGTCATCTCGGCGTGTCGGCCCCTTCTTGGACCACTTCCGGTAGGGCGGGGGAGCAGCCTCAGCTCACGCGTGCAGGGCGGCCTTGATGTCGGGCTCGAGGGCGTCCGGGGTGGTGGTCGGGGCGAAGCGGTCGAGGACCGAGCCGTCGCGGCCGACGAGGAACTTGGTGAAGTTCCACTTGATGGCACCGCCGAGCAGACCGGAACGTTCCTGCTTGAGCCACTGGAAGAGCGGGTGGGCGCCGCCGCCGTTCACCTCGATCTTGGCGAACATCGGGAACGTGACGCCGTAGTTCATCGTGCAGAACTCGGAGATCTCCTCCGCCTCGCCCGGCTCCTGGTGCCCGAACTGGTCGCATGGGAAGCCGAGGACGACGAGGCCCTCGTCCTTGTGCTCGCGGTAGAGGCGCTCGAGGCCCTCGTACTGCGGGGTCAGCCCGCACTTGGACGCGGTGTTGGCCACGACGACGACCTTCCCCGCGTACGTGGAGAGAGGCGTCTCGACGCCGGTCAGGGAGGTGGCGGTGAAGTCGGAGAGAAGCACGGGTGCAGGGTAGTTCGGCCTCGCCAACGGCGGACGCTGCACGTACGCGGCAGACGCCGACCCCGTCCCGCCGGCCGCGTCTGCTGGACTGGGGGCATGACCAGCGAGCCCGAGCCCGAACCCCGCGACGCATCCCCGGCCCAGCCCGACCCGGAGGCGATCCGCCGGGCGCAGACGCAGGGTCTGGTCGAGACCGGTACGGCCGACATCCCGGGCGTCCAGGACCTCGGGCCGGCGGACGCCGACGAGGAGGCCGAGGGCGCTCGGCCGTTCACGCAGGGACCGGGCGGCACCGACTGACGGACGGCGGTCCACGGTGCGACCACCACGGGTCGGAGGGAAGAACTGGCGGGTCGACGGACTTGACCCACCATGAAGAGCATCGTCTACCGCGTCACCGGTGATCCGTCCGTCCTCGACCTCGTCGAGCGCCCCGTGCCCGAGCCCGGCCCCGGCGAGGTCCGCGTGAACGTCGCCGTCTCCGGCGTCAACCCCACCGACTGGAAGTCCCGGGTCGGCAGCAGGCCCGGCGACGACCTCGCCTTCGCGGAGGTGACGCCCAACCAGGACGGCGCCGGCACCGTCGACGCGATCAGCCCCGAGGCCGCCGAGCTCAACCCGCAGCTCGAGGTGGGCGACCGGGTCTGGATGTTCCTGTCGCAGCACCAGAGCCCGTCCGGGACCGCGCAGGAGTACGTCACCATCCCCGTCGAGCACGTCGTCCGGCTGCCGGACGGGATCTCCTTCGACGTCGGTGCCTCGCTCGGCGTCCCGGCGATGACCGCGCACCGCGCGCTGACCGTCTCCGACCAGGGTCCGTCCCGGCTGGCTCCGGGTGCGCTCGCCGACCGGGTGGTCCTGGTCGCCGGGGGAGCGGGTGCCGTCGGCCACGCCGCCATCCAGCTGGCCCGCTGGGCCGGCGCCACCGTCGTCACCACGGTCAGCAGCGAGGAGAAGGCCGTGCTGGCCCGCGCCGCCGGCGCCCACCACGTCGTCAACTACCGCGAGTCCGACGCCGCCGAGGCCGTCCTGGGCGCCGCGCCGGAGGGCGTGGACATCGTGGTCGAGGTGGCTCCGGGCCCGAACGCGGCGCTCGACCTCGCCGTGACGAAGAACCACGGAACCATCGCCGTCTACGCCAACAACGGCGGCGACAGCGTCGAGCTGGACGTGCGGCCGTTCTTCGCCCGCAACCTGCGCTTCCAGGGCCTGCTGCTCTACACCGTGGGCGAGGACGCGCTCCAGGTCGCCGCCGAGGACATCACCGCCGCGCTGAAGGACGGGGTCCTGGACGTCGGCGAGGCGGCCGGTCTGCCGCTCCTCCGGTTCCCGCTCGAGCAGACGGCCGCCGCGCACGACGCGGTCGAGAACGACGCCGTCGGCAAGGTGCTCATCGACGTCGCCTGAGCTCCAGCGTGCGGGGCCCGACCGGGCCCCGCACGCTCCGACGGGGTGGGTGCTCAGCCCTCGGCGAGCGTGACCTGGACGGCGAGCGGTGCGTCCGACTCGACCCAGGTCACCTCGTCGACGAGCCGGCCCACGGCGCGCAGGTCGGCCTCGATGGAACGCAGCCGGGCGAGCGTCGGGGCCGGGCCCGAGAACGCGGCCCGCGTGACCTCGGTCTTCATCGACACCTTGGCCGACGACTTGGCGCCGCGGACGGCGGCCAGGGCGGCGGCGAGGTCGTCGAGCAGCGCCGGGTCGCCCGGACCGGCGAGCCCGCGGACGAGCTCGGCCGAGGACGGCCAGGCGGCGTGGTGGATCGAACCCTCCTGCCACCAGGACCACACCTCCTCCGTGCAGAACGGCATGATCGGCGCCAGCAGCCGCAGCAGCACGTCGAGGGCGATCCCCAGCGCGGCGCGGGCCGACGCGGCCGCCTGCTCACCCTGCGCCCCGTACGCGCGCTCCTTGACCAGCTCCAGGTAGTCGTCGCAGAACGACCAGAAGAACGTCTCCGCCACGTCGAGCGCACCGGTGTAGTCGTACGCCTCGAACGCGGTGGTCGCGGCGTCGACGACCTGCGCGAGCCCGGCGAGCAACGCCCGGTCCGCGGGCTCGGTGACCGCGGCCACGTCGAGCGAGCCGGCGCCGACCCCGAAGCCGAGCACGAACTTGCTCGCGTTCAGCACCTTGAGCGCCAGGCGACGTCCGACCTTCATCTCGCGCTCGTCGAAGGGGGAGTCCATGCCCGGGCGGGCCTTGGCCGCGCGCCAGCGCACGGCGTCGGACCCGTACTTGTCCAGGATCTCGGTCGGCACGACGACGTTGCCGCGGGACTTGCTCATCTTCTTGCGGTCCGGGTCCATGACGAACCCGCTGATCATGGAACGCCGCCACGGCAGCGAGTGGTTCTCGTAGTGCGCCCGCACGACCCGCGAGAACAGCCAGGTCCGGATGATCTCGTGCGCGTGCGTGTTCAGGTCCATCGGGAACGTCAGGGCGAACAGGTCTTCGTCACGCTCCCAGCCGCACACGATCTGCGGAGAGAGCGACGAGATCGCCCAGGTGTCCATCACGTCCGGGTCGGCCACGAAGCCACCGGTCACGCCGCGCTGGTCCTCGCTGTAACCGTCGGGCACGTCGCTGCTCGGGTCGATCGGCAGCCGGTCCTCGCTCGGCACGATCGGGTGCGCGTAGACGGGGTCGCCGTCGGCGTCGACCGGGTACCAGACGGGGAACGGCACGCCGAAGAAGCGCTGGCGTGACACCAGCCAGTCGCCGTTGAGCCCGTTCACCCAGTTGTCGTAGCGGTACTTCATGTGCTGCGGGACCCAGCCCAGCTCGTCGCCCCGCTCGAGGAACGTCGCCTTGAGCTCGGGGTCGCGACCGCCGTTGCGGATGTACCACTGGCGCGTCGAGACGATCTCGAGCGGCTTGTCGCCCTTCTCGTAGAAGTTCGCCTTGCGCTGGGTCGGGGTCGGCTCCCCCTCGAGCGCGCCGGTCTCGCGCAGCTGGGCCACCACTGCCTCGCGCGCGGAGAAGGTCGTCCTGCCCGTGATCGAGTCCCACGCCGCGCTGGCCGGCCCGTCCGCGATCCACTCGGGCCGCTCGCGCAGGATGCGCCCGTCCCGGCCGATGATCACCCGCGTCGGCAGCTGCAGCTCGCGCCACCAGGTCACGTCGGTCAGGTCGCCGAACGTGCAGCACATGACCAGGCCCGAGCCCTTGTCCGGCTCGGCCGCCTCGTGCGCGATCACGGGCAGCTCCACCCCGTACAGCGGCGAGGTGACGGTCTGCCCGAACAGGTCGGCGTAGCGCTCGTCGCCGGGGTGCGCGATCAGGGCGACGCAGGCCGCGATCAGCTCGGGCCGGGTGGTCTCGATGTGGACGGGCCCGCCCCCGTCGGTGCGGGTGAACGCCACGCGTTGGTAGGCGCCGGGGTAGTCGCGCGCCTCGAGCTCGGCCTGGGCGACCGCGGTCTGGAAGGTCACGTCCCACAGCGTCGGGGCCTCGGACAGGTACGCCTCGCCTCGGGCGATGTTGCGCAGGAACGCCTTCTGCGCGACGGTCTGGGAGTCGTCGGAGATGGTCGTGTAGAGGCTGGACCAGTCGACGCTGAGCCCGACCCGGCGCCACAGGTCCTCGAACGTGCGCTCGTCGACGTGCGTCAGCTCGTGGCACAGCGCGACGAAGTTGCGCCGGCTGATCGGCACCTGGTTCTTGGGGTCCACCCTCTCGGGCGGGGTGAAGTCGGGGTCGTACGCGACGCTCGGGTCGCAGCGCACGCCGTAGTAGTTCTGCACCCGGCGCTCCGTCGGCAGCCCGTTGTCGTCCCAGCCGATCGGGTAGAAGACGTGCTTGCCGGTCATCCGCTGGTAGCGCGCGATCAGGTCGGTGTGGGTGTACGAGAAGACGTGGCCCACGTGCAGGGATCCCGACACCGTCGGCGGCGGGGTGTCGATGCTGAAGACCTGCGACCGGGCCGAGGCCGGGTCACCCTCGGGTCGCACGAACGCGTACGTGGCGTCGGTCCGCCAGGCGTCGAGCCAGCGCTGCTCGAGCCCTTCCAGGGCGGGGCGGTCCGGGATCGCCGGTGCGGGGGCGGTGGTGGTCACGAGGAGCAATCTTAGGTAATGGGCGCGGAACTAGACTTGCCTCGCCATGCCTGACACCGCGACGCCTGACGACACCCTGGTCGAGACCTCCGCCCCCGCTACCGATTCCCGTACGCACGCCGCCGTCGTCCGTGACCTGACCAGCCGCTGGCCGGAGCACCGGGTGGCCCCGTCGCTCGGCCGGATCACCGCGCTCACCGAGCTGCTCGGCGACCCGCAGCGTGCCTACCCCGTCATCCACGTCACCGGGACCAACGGCAAGGGCAGCACGACGGCGATGATCGAGTCGCTGCTGCGCGCGGCGGGCCTGCGGACGGGCCGCTACACCAGCCCGCACCTCACCTCGCTGACCGAGCGCATCACCATCGACGGCGAGCCGATCTCCGACGAGCGGTTCGACGAGCTGTGGAGCGAGCTCGAGCCGTACGTCGCCATCGTCGACGAGCGCCGGATCGACGGCGTCGTCTGCACCTTCTTCGAGATCATGACCGCGATGGCGTTCGCCGCCTTCGCCGACGCCCCGGTCGACGTCGCCGTGGTGGAGGTCGGGCTGGGCGGCACCTGGGACGCCACCAACGTCGCCGACGCCGGCGTCGCCGTCGTCACGCCGATCGACCTCGACCACACCCACCTGCTCGGCAGCACGGTCGCCGAGATCGCCCGCGAGAAGGCCGGCATCATCAAGCCCGGCGCGCACGCGATCCTGGCCGGCCAGTCGCTCGAGGCCGCGCAGGTGCTGCTCGAGCGGAGCGCCGAGGTCGGTGCGCTGCCGCAGCGCGAGGGCATCGACTTCGGCGTCCTGGGTCGGCAGCTGGCCGTCGACGGACAGCTGATCCGGCTGAACGGGGCCGAGGGTCCGGTCGAGGACGTGTTCATCCCGTTGCACGGCGCCCACCAGGCGTCGAACGCTGGCCTCGCGCTGGCCGCGGTGGAGGCGTTCCTCGGGCTCAAGGCGCTCAACCCCGACGTCGTGCGCGACGGGTTCGCGGCGGTGACGGTGCCCGGGCGGCTCGAGGTCGTACGCCGCTCGCCGACCGTGCTGCTCGACGCGGCCCACAACCCCCACGGCGCAGCGGCGGTCGTGGCGGCGCTGGAGGAGGCGTTCGACCTCAACCCGCTGGTCGGCGTGATCGGCGTGATGGCCGACAAGGACGTCCGCGGCGTGCTCGAGACCTTCGAGCCGGCGCTGACCCACGTGGTCGTCACCCAGGTGGCGTCGTCGAGCCGCGGGATGCCCGCCGAGGAGCTCGGTGAGCTGGCGGCCGAGATCTTCGGCGCCGAGCGCGTCACCGTCGCCCCCTCGCTCGACAACGCCATCGAGGCGGCGGTCGGGCTGGCCGAGGTCGAGGGCGTCGGGACCCCCGGCGTCCTGGTCAGCGGCTCGGTGGTGCTGGTCGGGGAGGCCCGTAGCCTGCTGGTGAGCGAACGCCCGGCGGGAGGCGGCGCCGCAGCCGTGGCACCCGACGGCGAGGAGGACACCGACGCCGACTGGGACCCGCTCGAGCGCGACCTCGGCGGCGAGGAGCCGACCGACGAGGAGCGGGAGAGCTGGACGTGAGCACGTCGACCCCCGCCTCGGGCGCCTCCGTGCCGCCGCCCGTGTCACCGTTGACGCTGAGCCCGAAGAACCCGATGCGCGTGGTCCTGCTGTCGGTCCTGCTGTTCGAGGTCATCGTCTTCGCGCTCGCGATCCCCGTGATGATCCTCGTCTCGCACACGGCCGCGCTGCCCGCCGCCCTGAGCGGCAGTGGGTCCGCCCTGCTGGCGCTGCTCGCCGCGGGTCTGCTCCGCAAGCCGGCCGGATACCCCCTCGGCTGGGCCGCCCAGCTGGCCGGCATCCTGCTCGGGATCCTGACGCCCGCCATGTTCGTCGTGGGCGGGATGTTCGCCGCGCTGTGGACCGTGTCCTTCGTGCTCGGCAAGCGCCTCGACGGACGGGCGGCCCCGACCCCCGCCTGAGCGGCCTCGGTCTTTTTCCCGTGCCGTAACGCGATCGGTCCTGCGGGGGACGACGCGGCCACTACGGTGCTCCCACCGGACCGGGCACGCGCCCGACCTCGTCCGGCGCACGGGAGGTGCCACCGGTGGACCTGCTCAACGAGGTGACCTCGGGCTTGCTCTGGGTCGCGGGAGCCTTCGTGCTGTGCCTGGTGGGGTCGTTGCTGCTCGGCCTGCTGCTCTGCCGGCGGACCAAGTTCGGCCGCCAGTTCTGGCGCCTCGCCGGCCCCTACTTCACGCCGCGCCGGGGTGACCGCGCCAGCTGGAAGCCGTTGCTGACGGCGCTGCTGGTGCTGGCGCTGACCGTCATCGGCGTCCGCATCGACGTCGTCCTCTCCAACAACAGCAACCGGCTCTTCACCGCCTTCCAGGAGCTCGACCAGCCGGCGTTCTGGAGAGCGATCATCTTCTTCAGCGTCGTCGCTGCCCTGTACGTCGTGCTCACGCTGGTGTCGTACCTCGTCGGCCAGCTGCAGGTCATCCGGTGGCGGCAGTGGACGAACGCGCAGGTGCTGACCGACTGGCTGAGCGGGACGGCCTACCACCGCGCCCGGTTCATCGCCGACCCGATCGACAACCCGGAGCAGCGCATCCAGGCCGACGTCGACTCCTTCACCGACACGTCGCAGACGCTGGTGTTCGGCCTCATCTCGGCGATGCTCGGTCTGGTCTCGTTCTCGATCATCCTCTGGGGGCTGTCCGGGCCGCTGGAGCTGGGCGGGATCACCTTCCCGCGGGCGTTGATCTTCATCGTCTACATCTACGTGATCGTCGGGACCGTGATCGTGATCCGGATCGGCCGCCCGCTCATCCGGCTGAGCTTCCTCGCCGAGCGGCTGAACGCCTCGTACCGCTACTCCCTGATCCGCGTGCGCGACCACTCCGAGGCCATCGCGCTCTACGGCGGCGAGGGCGTCGAGGAACGTGGGCTGATGACGCGGTTCTCGGCCGTGATCGCCAACGTGTGGGCGCTGGTCTTCCGGAACCTCAAGTTCAACGGGACCAACCTCGTGATCAGCCAGATCGCCTCGGTCCTGCCCTACATCGTGCAGGCGCCGCGCTTCTTCGCGCGGCAGATGACGCTGGGCCAGCTCACCCAGTCCTCGGACGCGTTCGGCCAGGTGCTGGGATCGCTGTCGTTCTTCCGCGGTGCCTACGACACCTTCGCCGCCTACCGCGCCACGCTCGACCGGCTCACCGGCCTGCTCGACTCCAACGACCAGGCCCGGGTCCTGCCCGTCCCGCTGACGTCGTCCCGCGCGGCCGGGCTCGAGGTCGAGGGCCTCGACGTGTTCCGGCCCAGCGGCGAGCCGTTGATCAACCGGCTCGACCTGACCGTCGAGCCGGGGGAGTGGCTGCTGGTCCGAGGCCGTTCCGGGAGCGGCAAGACGACGCTGCTGCGCAGCCTGGCCGGGCTGTGGCCGTACGTGCGCGGTGTCGTCTCCCGGCCCCAGGGGCACGTGATCTTCTGCTCCCAGCAGCCCTACCTCCCCCTCGGCGCGCTGCGCTCGGCGATCACCTACCCGGCGCCCGCCGAGGACATCCCGGACCACGCCGTCCGGCAGGTGCTGGCCGACGTCCAGCTCGGGCACCTCACCGACCACCTGGACGAGGTGAAGGACTGGATGGAGACCCTGTCGCCGGGTGAGCGGCAGCGGCTGTCGTTCGGGCGGGTCCTCCTCCTCGCCCCGAGCCTGGTGTTCTTCGACGAGAGCACCTCCGCCCTGGACGAGGGCATGGAGCACGCGCTCTACTCCCTGGTCCGGGAGCGGCTGCCGCACACCACGGTCGTGAGCGTCGGCCACCGCAGCAGCCTGGGTCCGTTGCACCAGCGCGAGCTGGTGCTGCTCGGCCAGGGGGCGTGGACGACCGGCTCGCTGGTCGGCTGAGCCTGCCGCTGGATGAACGGCCGACGGGCCACGACGCTCCGCGTGGGCCGGCGGCGCAGGAGGCACACCTCTCGCGTCCCGGCACACCTTGCGCGTCGCGGCACACCGTGCAGGGTGTGCGCCGGTGAGCAGGGTGTGCCGCACGGACCGGCGGCGTCGGGTCTGGAGTGAAAACCCTGGCGCTCGACGCCTCGACGAGGGCGAAGATGCACCTGTGGTCGAAGCCGCTGGGGTCCGGGTCGCCTGGGTCGACCTGCCCGATTCCGTCCGTGCCGCCGTCGAGGACGTGCTCGGCTCGCCCGTCGTGGAGGCGGTCTCGCAGCCCGGCGGGTTCTCGCCCGGCAGCGCCGACCGCGTCCTGACCGCGGACGGTCGGCGGGCGTTCGTCAAGGCGGTCGCCGGGTCGGTCAACCCGCGCTCGCCGGGCCTGCACCGGCGCGAGATCGCGGTCACGGCGTCGCTGCCGCCCGGCGCGCCGGTCCCCGCCCTGCTCGGCAGCCACGACGACGGTGACTGGGTCGCGCTGGTGCTGACCGACGTCGAGGGACGCCACCCGCGGCTGCCGTGGCAGGCCGACGAGCTGGCGGCCGTGCTGAACGCGTTCGTGGCGCTCGCGGCGACCCCGTTGACGGGCGGTCTCGAGCGGCTGCCGGAGACCGGCACCGGCTTCGCGGAGGACTTCGCCGGGTGGCGTCGCCTGCGGGAGGACCCCGACCTCGCCCTCGATCCCTGGGCGACGCGTCACCTCGAACGTCTCGTCGCCGCGGCGGACCGCGCCGGGGTCGCGCTCCGGGGCGACTCGCTGGTCCACGGCGACGGGCGGGCGGACAACCTGCTCGTCACCCCGGACGGGTCGGTCGTCGTCGTCGACTGGCCCTGGGCCACCCGGGGGGCGGGGTGGTTCGACCGGCTCGCGCTGCTGGTCAACGTCGGGCTCAACGACCGGGACGCGCCGCTCGAGGAGCTCCTGGCGGTCTGGCTGCCGGACGTCGCGGCCGACGACGTCGACGCGGTGCTCGCCGGGCTCGCGGGGTACTTCTGCGACGTGTCCCGCCGACCCGACCCGCCGGGCCTGCCGACCGTACGGGCGTTCCAGCGCGCGCAGGGCGAGGTCGTCGTGCGCTGGCTGCAGCAACGCTGGGCCGACGGGTTGTCGATAGGGTTCGGCGCATGACCACCACGCCCAACGCTCCGGCTGCGCAGCGCTCGTTCGTCCTGATCAAGCCGGACGCGGTCCGCCGCGGCCTGGTCGGGGCCGTGCTGGCGCGCTTCGAGTCCAAGGGCCTGCGGCTCGTCACGCTGCAGCTGCGCCAGGTGACCGGCGAGGAGTCGGACCAGCACTACGCCGAGCACGTCGAGCGGCCGTTCTACCCGCCGCTGCGGGCGTTCATCACCTCCGGGCCGTCCGTCGCGCTGGTCGTCGAGGGCGACGAGGCCATCGAGGTCGTACGCGCGCTCAACGGCGCCACCGACGGACGCAAGGCCGCGCCGGGCACCATCCGCGGGGACTACTCGACGTCCAACCGCGAGAACCTCGTCCACGGCTCGGACTCCCCGGAGTCCGCCGCCCGCGAGATCGCGTTCTGGTTCCCGGAGCTGGGCGCCGACTAAGGTCGGGGGTCCGCCCCCGCCGACACGACGAGGACCCCCGTGACCCTGCTGCTCCTCGTGCACCTCGGCGTCGCCCTCGTGGCGCCGTGGCTCCTGCGCGGGCTGCGCTGCCGGGCGTTCTACGTCCTGGCCCTGGTCCCCGCCGCCACCGCCGTCTGGACCGCGCTGCAGGCTCCGGTCGTGCTGGCCGGCGGCGTCGTCACCGAGAGCCACGCCTGGATCCCGGCGCTCGGGATCGACGTGTCCTTCCGGATGGGCGTCCTGCAGTGGGTGCTGACCCTGGTCGTCAGCAGCGTCGGGGCCCTCGTGCTCTTCTACTGCCGCAGCTACTTCGTGTGGGACGACCCCCCGCTGCGGACCGGCGCGGTGCTGCTCGCCTTCGCGGGGGCGATGACGGGTCTGGTCACCTCGGACGACCTGATCGGGCTTTACGTCTTCTGGGAGCTGACCACCGTCTTCTCCTACCTGCTCGTCGGGCACAACCCGCGCTTCGCGGCCAACCGCCGCGCCGCCCTGACCGCGCTGATGGTGACGACCTTCGGCGGTCTCGCGATGCTGACCGGGATCGTGCTGCTGGGCGTCCGCTACGACACGTTCTCGCTCTCCGGCGTCCTGGCCGCCGCGGCGGCGAGCGGCGTCGGCTCGGCGTACGTCGTCACCGCCGTCGTCCTGCTGCTCGTCGGCGCCCTGACCAAGTCGGCGCTGGTGCCGTTCCACTTCTGGCTGCCGGGCGCGATGGCGGCGCCGACGCCGGTCAGCGCCTACCTGCACGCGGCGGCGATGGTCAAGGCCGGCGTCTACCTCGTGGCCGTGCTCGCCCCCGTCTTCGCCGGCACCCCGGGCTGGCGCCCGATCCTGCTGACGCTCGGCGCCGCGACGATGATCATCGGCGGCTGGCGCTCGCTGCGGCAGTACGACATCAAGGTCCTGCTGGCGTACGGGACCGTCAGCCAGCTCGGCTTCCTGGTCGTGCTGTGCGGCATCGGCACCCGTTCGGCGGCGCTGGGCGGGCTCGCGCTGCTCGTCGGGCACGCGCTGTTCAAGTCGACGCTCTTCCTCGTCGTCGGCATCGTCGACCACAGCGCGGGGACGCGCGACCTGCGCCGGCTCAACGGGGTGGGCCGGCGGATGCCCGTCGTCGCGGGGGCCGCGCTGCTGGCCTGCGCCTCGATGGCCGCCGTGCCGCCGACGCTCGGCTTCGTGGCCAAGGAGGCCGGCTTCGAGAGCCTGACCTACCTCGTCGGCGGGGACGGGACGCGCGTCCCGCCGCTGCCGGCGGTGATCCTCGCCGCCGCGCTCGTCGCCGGGTCCGCGCTGACGGTGGCGTACACGCTGCGCTTCTGGTGGGGCGCGTTCATGAGCAAGCACGGCGCCTACTTCCTCGACCCGAGCGGGACCGAGGAGCCGACGACGGCCGACCACCGCGTCCCGGCCGCGTTCGCCGCCGCGCCGGTGCTGCTCGGGCTCGCCTGCCTCGTCGGCGGGTTCTTCGGCCATCCGATGACCGACGCCTTCCAGGGCTACGTCGCGGCGTTCGCCGTGGGCGAGGAGAGCCACGGCATCGCGCTGTGGCACGGCTTGACCGCCCCGCTGGCGATGACGGCGCTCTCGCTGGGCGGCGGCGTCCTGCTGTTCTGGCAGCGCGGCTTCATCGCGCGGGCGCAGTCGACCTTCCCGGCCCCGTACGAGGCCGAGACCGCGTACGCCTCGCTCATGCGCGGGCTGGACCGGCTCGCGGTGGAGACGACGGCGCTCACCCAGCGCGGGTCGGTGCCGGTCTACCTCGGCTCGATCCTGCTCGTGCTCGTGGTGTTCCCGGGCGGGGCGCTGCTGATGGTGCGGCAGTGGCCGACCGTCCGGCTGTTCGACACCCCGGCCCAGCTGCTGACCGGCGTCCTCATGGTCGTCGCGGCCGTCACCGCCGCGACCTCGCGCGGCCGGCTGCGCGCCGTGATGCTCGCCGGGGTCACCGGCTACGGCGTCGCCGTGCTGTTCCTGCTCCACGGGGCGCCCGACCTGGCGCTCACCCAGGTGCTCGTGGAGACCGTCACGCTCGTCGTGTTCTCGCTGGTGCTGCGCAAGCTGCCGAAGTACTTCACGACCCGTCCGCTGTCGTCGAGCCGCTGGTGGCGCCTGGTCATGGCCGTGCTCGTGGGCGCGGTCGTCGTCTGCATCGGTCTGGTCACGACGGGGGCCCGCATCGCCGTCCCGGTGTCGGCGACCTACGCGGAGGTCGCGTACACGTTCGGCTACGGCCGCAACGTCGTCAACGTGACGCTCGTCGACATCCGCTCGTGGGACACCATGGGCGAGATCTCGGTGCTCGTCGTGGCCGCGACCGGCGTCGCGAGCCTGATCTTCCTGCGCAGCCGCTACTCCGCCCGGCCCCTGCGCCCCGAGGCACCGAGCGCGAGCACGCTCCCGAGCGGTCGTACGGTCTGGCTGCGTGGCGGCGAGACGCTGTCGGCCGCGCGCCGCTCGATCGTCTTCGAGGTCGTCACCCGGGTGCTGTTCCCCGTGATGATCGTGGTCTCGGTCTACCTGCTGATGGCCGGTCACAACGCCCCGGGCGGCGGCTTCGCCGGTGGTCTGGTGGCCGGGATGGCCCTGATGATCCGCTACCTCGCCGCCGGCAGCCGCGAGCTCGACGAGGCCGCACCGGTCGATGCGGGCAAGGTCCTCGGGGCCGGTCTGGCGCTGGCCGCGCTCGGGCTGCTCGGGCCGGCGGCCTTCGGGGGGCGGATCGGGCAGAGCTACGACATCAACATCGACCTCGGTTTCCTGGGCTCGCCGCACCTGGTGACCTCCGTCTTCTTCGACGTCGGCGTCTACCTGGTCGTGATCGGGGTGATGCTCGACCTGGCGCGCAGCCTCGGCGCCGGCATCGACACCCACGAGGCCGAGGACCGGGCGCCGTCGCCGGGGCGGGTGACCGCATGAACCCCAACCTGACGCTCGCGCTCGTGGCCGGCGCACTCGTCGCCGCCGGCGTCTACCTGATCCTCGAACGTTCCCTGACCCGCATCCTGGTCGGCGTCCTGCTCGCCTCGAACGGGGTCAACGTGCTGTTCCTCGTGGCGAGCGGAGCCGCCGGCGGCGCCCCGATCACCGGCGTGACCGACCCGCAGGACATGAGCGACCCGCTGCCGCAGGCGTTCGTGCTCACCGCGATCGTCATCACCCTCGCGGTGACGGCGTTCTTGCTGGCGCTCGCGTACCGCAGCTTTCAGATCGCCGGCCACGACGAGGTCTCCGACGACGTCGAGGACGCCGCCATCCGTCGCCTGGCGATCGAGGACGAGACCTCCGGCAGCTACGACGCCGACGTCGAGGGCCACCCCGACGAGACCGGCCGGGCGACGGGCGAGCAGGAGGGGGAGCGGGTCTCCGTCGACCCCGAGGGTTCCGACGCAGACCCGGTGGGGTTCGAGGCGAGCGGACCGCCGGAGGTGCCCAAGGCCCGTCCGGTGCCCGCGGGCTATCCCGTCACCCGCGACCCGGGCTCGGGGGAGGGCGCGTGAACAACCTGCTGCCGCTGCCCGTCCTGCTGCCGCTGCTCGGCGCCGGGCTCGCGCTCGCCCTCAACCGCCGACCCGTGGCGCAGCGCGTCGTCGCCGTCGTCGTCCTGACGAGCGTCGTCACCGTCGCCGCGCTGCTGGTCGCGCTGACCGACTCCCACGGACCGATCGTGCTGTGGGTCGGCAGCTGGCCGCAGCCGCTCGGGATCGCGCTGGTGGCCGACCGGCTGAGCGCGCTGATGCTGCTCGTCTCCTCGGTCGTCACCCTGTCCGTGCTGCTGTTCTCCATGGGCGCGCCCGAGGCGGAACGGCGCCGCGAGACGCCGATCTCGATCTTCTACCCGACCTTCCTGGTGCTGTCGGCCGGCGTCTCGAACGCCTTCCTCGCCGGCGACCTGTTCAACCTGTTCGTCGGCTTCGAGATGCTGCTGTTCGCCTCGTACGTCCTGCTCACCCTCGGCGGCACGGGCGAGCGGGTGCGGGCCGGGAGCACGTACGTGCTGGTCAGCCTGCTGTCCTCGACCCTGTTCCTCGTGGCCATCGCCGCCGTCTACGCGGCCACCGGCACGGTCAACCTCGCGCAGCTGTCGATGCGGCTGCGCGACCTGCCGCCCGACGTGGCGCTGGTGCTGCAGCTCCTGCTGCTCACGGTGTTCTCGATCAAGGCCGCGGTGTTCCCGATGTCCGCCTGGCTGCCGGACTCCTACCCGACCGCCCCGGCCCCGGTCACCGCGGTGTTCGCGGGCCTGCTGACCAAGGTCGGCGTGTACGCGATCATCCGCACCCAGACGCTGCTCTTCGGCGACAGCCACCTGACGCGGCTGCTGATGTGGGCTGCCCTGATCACCATGATCGTCGGCATCCTGGGGGCGATCGCGCAGACCGAGGTCAAGCGGATGCTCTCCTTCACCCTGGTCAGCCACATCGGCTACATGATCTTCGGCGTGGCGCTGGCCAGCACGGCCGGCTACGCGGGCGCGATCTTCTACACGGCGCACCACATCACCATCCAGACGACGCTGTTCCTCGTGCTCGGGCTGGTCGAGATCAGGGCTGGCAGCACCTCGCTGACCCGGCTCGGGGGGCTGGCGGCCCTCTCGCCGGTGCTGGGGATCCTCTTCTTCGTGCCGGCCATGAACCTGGCCGGCATCCCCCCGTTCTCGGGGTTCATCGGCAAGGTCGGGCTGCTCGACGCCGGCGTGCAGCATGGCGGGATCCTCGCCTACGTGCTCGTCGGCGGGGGTGTCGTCACCAGCTTGCTCACGCTCTACGCCATGGCGAAGGTGTGGAACCGCGCCTTCTGGCGTCCGTTGCGCACCGAGGCCGACGAGGCGGGGCTGAGCCCTGCGGAGACCGCCGGGCAGTCGGCGGGCGACCTGCGCGACGAGGAGGCGGACGGCGTGCCGCAGGGTCGTCGGCTGCCGTGGCCCATGGTCGCCACCACGGTCGTCCTGGTCCTGGTCGGGGTGGGCCTGACCGTCGTCGCCGGGCCTCTCTACGGCTACGCGCAGCGGTCCGCGGCCGACCTGGTCGGCGGGACCTCGTACGTGCGGGCCGTCCTGCCGGGAGGGACGCGATGAGCGGCGCCGGTCAGACCGACCGGACCGACGAGGCGGACGTCGCCCGCCGCCGGCCGAGCCTGGCGGCCGTCGTCGTGCTGACCGTGACGTGGTCGCTGCTGTGGGACTCGGTGTCGCTGTTCATCGTGCTCACCGGTGTGCTGCTCTCGCTCGGAGTCTTCGTCATGTTCCCGCTGCCGCGGATCGAGCGCGACGGGCACGTCCGCCCGCTCGCCCTCGCGCGGCTGGTCGGTCGCCTCCTGCTCGACGTCGTCCGCTCCAGCGTCCGGGTGGTCGGTCTGGCGTTCGCCCGGCGCACACCGCGGAGCGCGATCATCCGGGTGCAGCTGCGGAGCCGCTCCGACCTCATCACGACCCTGACCACCGAGCTCGTCTCCCTCGTCCCGGGCAGCATCGTGCTCGAGGTGCGGCGCGCGAGCAGCACCCTCTACCTCCACGTGCTCGACACGGTGGAACCGGCGGCGCTCGCGCAGGCCGCGCAGGACGTGCTCGACGCCGAGGCGCGGGCCCTGCGGGCGTTCGGCACGGACGCCGAGATCGCCGCGCTCGACGCCGGCACGCCGCTGCCCGGTGCGCCGACCCGCCCGCGGAACCCCACGAGGGCCACCCCGACGAGGAGGACCCGATGAGTCCCGTCCACACCGCCGTGCTCGTGATGGTCGGCCTCGGCGCGGTGCTCCTGGTCGGCGCCGCGACCCTGACGATCGCCCGGATGGCCCGTGGCCCGAGCAGTCTCGACCGCGTCGTGGCCGCCGACGTGCTGGTCGCCGTCGTCATCGCCACACTGGCCGCCGAGGCCATCGTCAACGACCACGCCACCACGCTGCCGGTGATGCTGGTGCTGTCCCTGCTCGGCTTCGCCGGGGCGGTGAGCATCGCGCGGTTCGTCGCCGAGCGGGACCTCGCCGTGCGCTGGCGGGCGTCCGACCGGCCCGACCAGGGCCAGCAGTGACGCCGGGCGTGAGCGTCGGCGACGTGCTCGACCTGGTCGGCGCGGCCCTGGTGCTGCTCGGGTGCTTCCTGTGCTTCGCGGCCGCGCTCGGTCTGCTGCGCTTCCCCGACGTGGTCTCGCGGATGCACGCCGCCACCAAGCCGCAGACCCTCGGGCTGATCCTGCTCGCCGCCGGCGTCGAGGTGTCGCTGCGGACCTGGTCGTCGTTCGGCACCCTCGTCCTGATCGCGGCCCTGCAGCTCGCGACCGCCCCGGTGTCGGCGCACCTCGTCGGGCGCACGGTCTACCGCACCGACCAGGTCCGCCACGACCTGCTGGCGCGCGACGACCTGGCGACCGACCTGGAGGCGGCCGGCTTCCAGCTCAGCCCGGCCCCCGACGACGAGGCCGAGCGGCCGGGAGACGACGCCCGGCTCAGCTGACGGTCGACGCGGCGGTGCGCAGGCCCTGGTCGAGGAGCCGCACGAGCCAGGCGAAGCTCTCGTCGACGTCGACGGCGAAGCGGAACCCGCCCTCGGCCTCGAGGACCGCGAAGCCGTGCAGCGCGCTGCGCAGGGTCCGCAACGCGTGGACCTCCTGCTCGGGCGCCAGCGCGTAGCCCCGCAGCACCGCGGAGAACGAGCCGAGCATCCGTTCGATCGCCCCGCTGAGCGGGTCGTCGGGACCGGTCGGCCGGACCGCGTTGCCGGCGGCGTACCGGCCGGGGTGCGCCATGACGTAGGTCCGCATCGCCTGCGCACCGGCCCGGAGCGCGTCGGTCCCGGCCCGGCCCTGCGTGGCGTCGCGCAGCGCGTCGCCGAGCTCGAGCGCAGCCAGGACGGCGATCCGGTGGGCCAGGTCGCCCACGCCGTCGACGTGCTTGTAGAGCGACGGCGTCTTGACGCCGAGCCGTTCCGCGAGCAGGCCCATGCTCAGCCGGTCGAACCCGACCTCGTCGGCCAGGACGGCTCCCGCCTCGGTGACCGACGTCGGGTCCAGACCCGCCCTAGGCACGCGGCAGGACCCGGGCGAGGAAGGGCAGGACCACCTCGAGCAGCGCGTCCGGCGCCTGCGCGTGCGGGTAGTGACCGACCCCCTCGAGGACGACCAGCTCCCCGAGCCCCGCGGGCAGGTCGGCCAGGATGCGTCCGCCCTCGGCCCGCGGGTCGACGAAGTCGGGGTCGAGGTCGCCCTCCACGACGAGGACGGGGCAGCGGACGTTCGCCAGCTGCGCCCCGGCGTCGGACGGGTTGGCCGAGCACATCGCCTGCAGCGCCTTCTTGCGCCCGGGCTCGTGGAGCTTGGCGTCGATGCGGCCCAGCTCGGCGTCCCAGTCGGCCGGCTTGGTCGGGTAGGCGAGGTCGAGGTACTTCTTCCACGCGGGCAGGCTGCCCAGCAGGGTCCGGGCGAGGAGCACGAACCCGCGCCGGTAGCGGGAGACCCGGAGCAGGCCGGGCAGGGAGTAGGAGACCGGCCGGGTGAACGGGGCCAGCTCGACGAGGCCCACGACGGCGTCGGGCGCGGTGGCGGCGGTGATCGTCGCGGCGCCGCCGCTGATCGACTGGCCGACGACCACGGCGGGGCCGCCGCCCAGGTGGCGGACCAGCGCGACCAGGTCGGACGCGATGTCGGTCCGGCTGTAGCCGTCCCAGCCGAGGCTGGAGTCGCCGCAGCCGCGGAGGTCGACGCTGGCGACGCGGTAGCCGGCGGCGACCAGGGCGGGCGCGACGAACCGGTAGGAGTGGCGGCTGTCGCCGATGCCGTGGGCGAGGACGACGAGCGGTCCCTCGCCGGTGAGGTCGTAGGCGAGGGTGCCGGTGCCGATGGTCAGGGTCTCGGTCATGGGGTGCTCCAGAGGCTTGGCTTGTGGTGTTAGGCAAAAGGCTAATGTAGTTAGCCATGACGGTCAAGGACCTTCGTCCGCTTCGCCGTTAGGCTTGCCCGATCATGACGGTCCTCGAGCACGCGCCCAGCCCGGACTCGCTCTTCGAGCGGGTCGAACCGCTGCTCGCGCGGGTCAGCAAGCCGGTGCAGTACGTGGGCGGCGAGCTCAACTCGGTCGTCAAGGAGTGGGACTCGACCGACGTCCGCTGGTGCCTGTCCTACCCCGACGCGTACGAGGTCGGCCTGCCCAACCAGGGGGTCGCGATCCTCTACGAGGTCCTCAACGAGCGCGACTGGATCCTGGCCGAGCGCACGTACGCGGTGTGGGCCGACATGGAGGCCCTGATGCGCGAGCACGGGGTCCCGCAGTTCACCCTCGACGGGCACCGTCCGGTCGGGGCGTTCGACGTCTTCGGTCTGAGCTTCGCCACCGAGCTCGGCTACACGAACATGCTCAACGAGCTCGACCTCGCCGGCATCCCGCTGCACGCGGTCGACCGCCGCGAGCACGACCCGATCGTGCTGGCCGGCGGGCACGCCGCCTTCAACCCCGAGCCGATCGCCGACTTCATCGACGCGGCCGTGCTCGGCGACGGGGAGGAGATCGCGCTCGCGATCTCGGAGGTGGTCCGGGAGTGGAAGGCCGAGGGCCGGCCGGACGGTCGCGACGGCCTGCTGATGCGCCTGGCCGCGAGCGGCGGCGTCTACGTGCCGAAGTTCTACGACACCGACTACCTCCCCGACGGGCGGATCCGGCGCGTCGCACCCAACCGCAGCGGCGTCCCGTACACGGTCCGCAAGCACACGCTGATGGACCTCGACGCGTGGCCCTACCCCAAGAAGCCGCTCGTGCCGATGGCCGAGACCGTGCACGAGCGCTACTCCGTGGAGATCTTCCGCGGCTGCACCCGCGGCTGCCGCTTCTGCCAGGCGGGGATGATCACCCGCCCGGTCCGCGAGCGGAGCATCGAGACGATCGGGGCGATGGTCGCCGGCGGTCTGGAGGCCACGGGGCTGGAGGAGGTCGGGCTGCTCAGCCTGTCCAGCGCCGACCACTCCGAGATCGGCGAGGTGACCAAGCAGCTGGCCGACCGCTACGAGGGCACGAACGTCTCGCTCTCCCTCCCGAGCACCCGGGTCGACGCGTTCAACATCGACCTGGCCAACGAGCTGTCGCGCAACGGGCGCCGATCCGGGCTGACCTTCGCCCCCGAGGGCGGTTCGCAGCGGCTGCGCCAGGTGATCAACAAGATGGTCACCGACGAGGACCTAATCCGCACCGTCGCCGCCGCGTACGCCAACGGCTGGCGCCAGGTGAAGCTCTACTTCATGTGCGGCCTGCCGACCGAGACCGACGAGGACGTGCTTGCCATCGGCGAGCTGGTGCGTCGCGTGATCGACACCGGACGCAAGGTCAGCGGGCGCCGCGACATCCGCTGCACCGTGAGCATCGGCGGGTTCGTGCCCAAGCCGCACACCCCGTTCCAGTGGGCGGCGCAGTGCGAGGCCGACGTCATCGACGACCGGCTCAAGCAGCTGCGGACCTCGGTGCAGAGCGACCGCCAGTACGGCAAGGCCATCGGGTTCCGCTACCACGACGGCAAGCCGGGCGTGGTCGAGGGCTTGCTCAGCCGCGGCGACCGGCGGGTCGGGGCGGTCATCGAGGCCGTCTGGCGCGACGGCGGCCGGTTCGACGGCTGGAGCGAGCACTTCTCGTACGAGCGCTGGATGCGCTGCGCGGAAGAGGCGTTCGACGGCACGGGGGTCGACGTCGCCTGGTTCACCACCCGTGAGCGCGAGTACGCCGAGGTGCTGCCCTGGGACCACCTCGACTCCGGGCTCGACCGCGACTGGCTGTGGGAGGACTGGCAGGACGCCCTCGACGAGCGCGAGGTCGAGGACTGCCGCTGGACCCCCTGCTTCGACTGCGGCGTCTGCCCGCAGATGGACACCTCGATCCAGGTGGGGCCGACCGGCCGGACGCTGCTGCCGATCGCGCAGGTCAAGCAGGGACTGACCGCGGGCCCGTAAAGGCCGGGCCGTCGAGCGGTCGGGGTCCTAGGCTGCGGGCATGGCCACCGCGCTCGGCACCGAGACCCCCGTCCGCACGCTCGACGAGCTCGTGGCGGTGGTGGGGGAGCCGATCCCCATCGTGCGGGACAAGGTCCAGACGCGCCTGCACGACCTGCACCGGCAGTGGCTGGAGGCGTCACCGTTCTGCGTGCTCGCTACCTCCGACGCCGAGGGCCACCTCGACGCCTCGCCCAAGGGTGACCCGGCCGGCCGGCTGGTGCACGTCCTGGACGACACCACGATCGCGATCGCCGAACGACCGGGCAACCGCCGGGTCGACGGCTACCGGAACGTGCTGGCCAACCCGCACGTCGGCCTGCTGTTCCTGGTCCCGGGACGCGACGACACCCTGCGCGTGAACGGCCGGGCCCGGCTCGTCTCCGACGCCCCCTGGTTCGACGAGGTCGCCATCAAGGGCCGGCGACCCATCCTCGGGCTCGTCGTGGACGTCGAGGAGGTCTTCACCCACTGCTCCAAGGCGTTCCTGCGCGCAGAGCTGTGGCACCCGCAGACCTGGGAGCCCGAGAACGTCCCGAGCCGCGCGGTCTTCTCCCACACCTTCGAGCGTGCTGACCAGCCGCTGGCCGAGGTCGAGGAGCACTACGGGCCGGCGTACGCGGAGAACCTGTACTGAGGCTCGCGGCGTCGAATCGGCCGGGAGGCAGCTGAGTCGTCTTCGCGCCGACCACGTCCCGGTCTTGGTTCGGTGCACTATCGACTGCTCGTACTCTTGAAATGTGTCGTGAAATAAAGTCGGCCGAGAGGTGCATCCGAGTGTTAGGTTCCGTCGGCAGCCCTGGGTAGGGGCGGTTCCCCGGGGGAGCGACCGGCGTCTTGCCTGCAGGTAGAACTCGCGCCAGACCCCCGAGGAAAGGCCTCTCATGGCCAAGCTCAAGCACCGCTCCAGAAGGACCGTCACCCTCCTCGTCGCCGGGGGGATGACCCTCGCCGGCACCGGCGTCGCCTTCGCGTACTGGACGGCGCAGGGAACCGGCACGGGGGAGGCCACCACCGGGACCAACGCCGCGTTCCTCATCAGCTCGACGACATCGGGCGATCCGCTGTCACCCAACGGGCCGGTGCAGACGGTCGCCTTCACGGTGACCAACCCAGCCTCTGGTGTGCAGCAGCTCTCGAACGTCTTCGTGCGGATCGCCGAGGACGGCGGCGACACCTGGGACGCGGTGGACGGCTGCTCGGACGCGGACTACACGGTGGAGATCACCAGCACTCCCACCGACCTCGGTCCCGTGTCGATCAACCCGGGCTCCAGCGTGACCGGAACCGCTTCGATCCAGATGATCGACACCGGCGACAACCAGGACGCCTGCAAGTCGGCCATCGTGCCGCTGTGGTTCGAGACGAACCAGCCCGTCTAGTCGACGCTTCGAGCACCTGGGGCCTTGACCGTGGGGCCCCGGGCTCCAGGGCGCGCGTCGTCGCGCGCCTCTCGTCCTCTACGCACCGCTGAGAGCTCGTTCCCCATGAGCACCACCGCCCACCAGACCCGCCGCCCGGGGCGACGAAGCGGTCCGGCGCGGGCAGCCAGGGTCCTCCTGGCCGGGTTCGTCGGGCTGCTGGCGATCGTCCTCGGCGGTTCGCCCGCGTCGGCGTACTGGAGCTCGACGGGAACGGGCGCCGCCGCCGGACAGACGGGGACGCTGGCCGCACCGGTGGTCAGCGTTCCCGCGAACGCCGTCACCGACGTCTCGGTCAACTGGACAGCCGGAACCGGAGGCGTGACACCTGACGGCTACTACGTCACCCGGCAGCTCGGACCGACCACGGCCCCCGCCTGCGCCAGCAGCCCGACCGCGCTCATCACCGTCACGTCCTGCTCCGACCGCGGCGTCGCGGACGGTAGCTACACGTACGTCGTCACCGCAGTGTTCCGGTCGTGGACCGCTCCCAGCGCGTCCAGCTCGACGGTGACGGTGGTCAACCCGACCCGGCTGGACTTCTCGCCCGAGCCGAGCGACACCGTGGCCGGCGCGGTCACCACGTCCCCCGTCGTGGTGCGGCTGCTCTCGGCCTCGGGTGACCCCGTCGGCCGCAGTGGGGTCCCGGTCACGCTGGCCATCGGCGCGAACCCCGCGTTCGGGTCCCTCTCCGGCACCACCGCCGTGAGCACGGTCGCCGACGGTACCGCCACGTTCGACGACCTCTCGATCGACCGCGCGGGTGACCCGTACACGCTGGTCGCGACGAGCCCCGGTCTGACGCCGGCCGCGAGTGACGACTTCACCGTCCTCCCGCGCCCGCCGCTCGGGGACGCGCGCAGCTACTCGGTCCTGGGCGGGACCGGCGTGGTCAACACCCTCGGCACCAGCGTCAGCGGCGACCTCGGTATCGGTGACGGCTCCGGCGTCACGGTGACCGGGTTCGGGCCGGGCACGGTGGGGGGTGACGTCCACCGGGGCGACGCCGACGCCGTGGATGCGCTCGACGCCGCCGCCGGTGCCTACTCGACGATGTGGGACCTCGCCGCAGAATCCGAGGACGAGCTGGTCGGCGAGCTCGGCGGCACCGTCCTGCTTCCCGGCGTCTACCACGCGGGGGCAGCGCTCTCGATCACGGGGACCTTGACGCTGGACGCCCAGAACGATCCCGACGCGGTCTTCATCATCCGGGTGAACGCCGCGCTCGACCAGGCTGCAGCCAGCCACGTCGTCCTGGACAAAGGCGCCCGGGCCGCCAACGTCTACTGGGTCACCAACGGCGCGGTGACTCTCGGAGCGAACTCCCACTTCGAAGGCACCGTCCTGGCTCGCGGAGCGATCACCATCGGCGACAGCACCGTCCTGATCGGCCGCGCCTTCGCGACCGGCACGGTCACGATGGCCGACAACGTCGTCCGGTTCACGACGGCGCTTCCGCCAACGCTCACCATCAGCGCTCAGGCCGTCGAGGACACCAAGGACGTCACCCCGACCATCAGCGGGACGACCAGCGCCCCGACCGGCACGGCGATCAAGGTGACCGTCGGCGGCCAGACGCTGACCGCCACCGTGCGGGCCGGAGGCGGCTGGAGCGTGACGGCAGCAAGCCTGCTCGCGCGCTCGTACGTCGTCACGGCCCAGGTGCGTGACGCCGCCGGGAATGCGACGAGGGCGTCCCGGACCTTCGTCGTCGAGGTGAACCCCGACCTGGTGGACCTCGGCTCCGCCGCCAGCTACTCCGTGCTGGCCGGGGACGGCGGGGTGAGCAACACCGGAGCGACCCACGCGACCGGTGACGTCGGCACCACCGGCGTGGTCGTCGGGTTCTCGCCGAGCATGACGGACGGCACGATCCACCACCAGGACGCTGCCGCCCTCGCGCAGGCCGATCTGCAGGGCACCATCACCGACGCCCGTGGACGCACCGCGCACACCGAGTTCGCCGGTGACCTCGGCGGGCGCACCTTCCATACCGGCGTGCACCGCTCCGACGCCGCGGTCGGTCTGACAGGGGCCGTCACCCTCGACGGCGAGGGCGACGCGAACGCCAGGTTCATCTTCCAGATCAGGGGCGCGCTGACCGGGGCCGCCGACTGCCAGGTGAACCTCGTCGGAGAGGCCCAGGCCAAGAACGTGTTCTGGATCGTCGACGGCGCCGCCGGGACCGGCGCCTCGTGCGCGTTCGCAGGCACGGTCATGGCGACCGGAGCGATCACCCTGGGCGACGGCACCGACCTCGAGGGTCGGGCTCTGTCCAGGGCCGCTGTGACGCTGGCGAGCAACACGCTCACCGGGGTCAGCCCGGCTCCTCACGCCCGGTCCGCAGCGCCTGAGCCGTCGCCGGAGAACACGCCGACCGCCGTGTCGAGCACCCCGACGCCGACGCCGAGCCCCACGTCGACGCCGAGCCCCACGCCCGGTGAGCCGATGCCGTCATCGGAGACGCGGTCGCCGGAGCCACCGACAACACCCGCGCCGACGCCCTCCGTCAGCCTCGACCCGATCGGCGCGACGTGACCTGCGAACCCCTGGCGGACACCGGTCTCGACGCTCCGGTCCTCGTCGTCCTGGTGCTGGCCGTCGCGTTCCTGGTCGTCGGCCTCGCCCTGCTGCGGAGCGGACGCCGCTGCACCACCGCCCTGCTGCTGGTGGTCCTCGTCCTCGTCGGCGGGATCACCGTCGGACTCGGACCGGCGGCGCCGGCGTCCGCGGACTGCCCTGACCGCCCGGGTCCCGCCCAGACGACCCGGCCCACGCAGCCGGGGGACCCCACCGTGACGATCGTCGAGCCCGAGGTCGACAACTCCCTCACGATCACGCAGACGTCGGTCATGGACGACCTGCGGCCGGGTGCCCCGCCGGAACCGATCGCCGGCCTCGTCGTGAACAACGGGCCCGACGACACGTTCATCACCGCGATCGTCGTCGACATCGTCGGGGTCGTGCAGGCGGACGACGCGGTCGCCGGCAGCTGCGTCGCTAGCGACTACCTCCTGCTGGACGTCCGGATGCCGGTCGGCCGGCCGCTCGCCCCGTACGGCGGATCGACGACCTTCGCGGGTGCCAGGATCGGCTTCAACGACAAGGCCACCAACCAGGACGCCTGCCAGGGGGCGACGGTGCGGCTGCGCTACCGGCCCTCCGCCTGAGGTGGTCCTGGCGAGCCCCCGCGGGCACTGACCACGCCAAGCTCGTGCTGACCACGGCAGATCTGCCGTGGTGAGTGCGGGACTTTCATGTGAACGTGAAACTCCTGAGGTGGCTGTGCCGAGCGGGCCACGTTCAGGCAGGGCAGGGCCGCGTACGAGGCGGGCGGTGTGCCGCGGACCGACGCCAGCCCCCGTGGCGCCGGTCCGGGCCGTTCAGAGGCCCTGGATCGCGTCCAGGGCCGGGGTGAAGAAGTAGTCGCCGCCCTCCATCGTGACGAAGTGCGGCACCGCCAGCTGCGGCTTGTTCGCCGGGTCCTCGCTGAACGGCGCGGCCCCCAGGAACGGCAGCGTCCCCGTGTGGGGCTGACCCATGACCGGGTCCACCCCGCTCCCGACCTGCGGGAAGTCGGGCTCGTCGACCCAGGCCTGCTGCACGAACTCGAACTGCTTCGCGATCGAGCTGACGTAGCAGAGGAACAGGAGCCCGCGCTGCTGGGTGGTGTGCCCGCTCAACGCCTCCGCGTGGCTCAGCTCGGGCCCGAAGGCGATGCCACGGCGCATCATCCGGTGGGTCTGGGTGAAGGCCTCGGCGTGCGCGACCTCCAGCTCGCTCGGCGTCGTGCTGTGCCGGACGTCGTCGCGCGGGTACGCCTTGCGGACGTGCGCGGACCAGGGGCAGCGGACACCCTCGCGGTCGTCGCCGAACTCGAAGTCGTTCTCGCGGGGCGTGCCCTCGGCCAGCGAGAGGTCCTCCTTGACCGGGGTGAGCTCCAGGGCCGCGCCGCTCTTCCAGCGCCCCACCAGCTGCGCGCCGAGCAGCTCGGCGGACGCCTGCTCCGGCCCGGCGGTCGTCCTGGCCAGCGCACGGACCGACGCGTCGAACTCGGGCACCTTCTGCGCCAGCCGACGGAAGACCAGGAACGAGCCCTGGTCCATGAACGGGACCGGCGGCGTGACCACGGGGCCCTGCTGCGCGAAGTCCGGCTCCGCGGCCGCGAGCTGCGCGTCCTGACCGGGGTAGCCGAGGACGAACTCGCCCGGCCACAGCAGGTCCTGGCCGAGCGCCCCCTGCTCGGGACGGCTGTCGGCGTCGACCGAGGGGGTGAGGATCGTGCCGTCCGGCGTGGTGCCCCGGACGCCGGGCTGGGAGACGCCGTCGGCGTACCCGAAGTGCTCGTGGCCGTGCACCGGGTCGGGGCGGACGACGCCCGCCTCCTCGCGGACGACGGTCCAGCCGTTGGCCCCGGCCGGGGCCAGGTGCAGCGCGATCGTGTCGTCGATCTCCGCCCGGCTCGCCCCGGTGAGGACGAAGACGCCGTCCGGGTGGCGCTGCGGGCCCACCGAGCGCCAGTGCAGCGGGTCGGGGTCGGACAGGACGGACCGACGGGCGGCCATCCCCGCCTCGAACTGCTCGAGCCCGGGCGTGCCGGACAGCCCGGTCACGCCGAGCTTGGTGAGGCCCGTGAAGGTGAAGGCCACGTTGAGCCCCGGAGCGGGGATGAGGGCCGTGATCCCGCGGCTGCGCCGGTCGGCCACCTCGGCCCGTTGGTCGAGCACGGTCTGCATGCTCGTCAGCGGCAGCCCCTTGAGGAAGGGCAGGAAGTCGTCGGCGGAGTCGATCCGGAAGAACAGCAGCAGCTCGTTCTTCTTCAGCAGGCCGGGGAGGACGTCCCCCTGGATCCTGCTCGTGGCGAGCACCGGCTCGCCGTGCACGTCACGCGCCATCGTCGTGACCCCGCGTCGTCTCGTGCTGCTCGGCAGGCATAGGAGGTCCCCCTCGATCCGGTGCGGCCGCCCTGACGCGACCGTCGACGAGCAGAGGCGTCGCGCGCCCGGTTGATACCGGCGTCCCGGTGGTCGGTGCCGGGACCGGCGGTAGGTTTCCCGCATGGCCCGAGAGCAGCCGGAGCAGCACGCGCCGCCGGTGCAGCGGCTGCGGATCCGCTACACCAAGCGCGGCCGCGCCCGGTTCACCAGCTCGCGCGACTTCAGCCGGGCGTTCGAGCGTGCCCTGCGTCGGGCCGACGTCCCGATGGCCTACTCGTCGGGCTTCTCCCCGCACCCGCGGATCTCGTACGCGAACGCCTGCGCGACGGGTGCGGCGAGCGAGGCGGAGTACTGCGAGATCGGGCTGACCGTCCCGTGCGACCCGGACCGGGTGCGCGAGGCGCTCGACGCCGCCCTGCCCACGGGCCTCGACGTCGTCGAGGTGTGGGTGGCGCCGACCGGTGCCCTCGCGGACCGGCTGACCGGGTCGCGCTGGACCGTACGCCTGCCCGGTGCGGACGCCGCGCGGGTCGCGGCGGCGCTGGCGACGTTCCTCGGGAGGGAGGTCGTCGAGGTCCAGCGGATGACCAAGAACGGGCTGCGCACCTTCGACGCCCGCGGGTGCGTGGTGGCGGCGACGGCGACGTCGGACGGTTTCGACCTCGTCCTGGCCCACGAGACGCCGCTGGTCCGTCCGGACGACGTCCTGGCGGGGCTCGTCGTGGTGGATCCCGGGCTGGTGATGCCCGACCCGCCGGTGCTCACCCGGCAGAGCCAGGGTGTGCTCGACCCGTCGACCGGTGCGCTCGCCGACCCACGCGCCGACGCTCCGGAGGACGCGCGTTCGGCGGCGTCGGGGTTTTAGGACGCGTGTGGGATACTCGGTCGTGACCGGTAGGCCGACCAGGTAACCGGTCATGGCGAGACCAGGTCGCGGGGTGACAGCCCGTGACCCCGCGAGACCACGGAGCTCCACCGCGACGGGCGGCCAGACGGCCACTGCCTGACCGCGGGTTCCCCGTGCGCGGCGCCGGATCCCGCAGGCTTCCGTCCTCCCGGCCACGCCGGAGGGCGACCGACATCGGCACGCATCGCGTGCCCGAATGGAGATCGAGTGCTCGACAACGAGCCCGACGCAACCCAGCCCACCTCCGCCCCCGACGCCGCGGCCGCACCGCCGCCCGCTCGTCGGCGCCGGGCCGCGAGCCGACCGGCCGGACCGCCGGCCGCACCTCCGCCCGTCGCCCAGACGCCGGAGCCCTCCACCGCCGACAGCCCCGCTGCCGAGACGTCCGGGGTCGAGGCGCTCGCCGCCGTCACCCCGGCTCCCGAGGCGACCGTCGCCGGGACGTCCGGCGTGGAGCCGGCTCCGCCCGGCGGCCTCGAGCCCGCCAGGAGCACCAACCCCGACCCGGTCTCGGACCCGGTCGCCGACCGGCTGGACGCCCTCGTGTCCGGCGCGGGCGCCGCTCCCGAGCCCGAGGCGACCGCTCCCGAGCCGGAGGCGCGACCCGCTCGCCGCACGCGCAAGGCGGCGACCCGGAAGGCCGCGGCCCCCGCCCCCGTCGACCCGCCGGCCGACGCGTCGACCGCTGAGGCCACGCCCGAGGCGACATCCGAGGCGCCCGCGGAACGGCCGACCCGTCGTCGGGCCCGCAAGACCGCTGCACCGGCCCCCGAGCCCGAGGCCCCGGTCGTCGAGCTCGACGTGCTCACGGTCGAGGAGCAGGTCGAGACCGCCGCCCCGGAGGCCGTGGAGCCGCAGGACGTCCCCCTCGACACCGCCGTCCCCCTCGACACCGCCGTCCCCCTCGACGCGGGCGTGCCCGAGCCGCAGGCCTCCGTGGACGACGCACCGCTGTCGATGTTCTCGGCGCACGACGTCGTCGTGCCGGTCGACGAGACGCCGACCGACGAGCCCGAGGTCGACGGATCCGAGGTCACGACCGACGACTCGGTGCTCACGGGCGAGGTCGTCGCGCCCGTCGACGAGACCGCGGTCGAGGACGAGGCCGACGAGGAGACCGACGACGAGGACGAGGACGACAGCTCCGACGCCTCCGCGGACAGCGGGGACGGCAGCCGTCGGCGCCGCCGTCGTCGCGGTGGTCGCCGTCGTCGCCGCACCGGTGACGGAGAGCCCGGCGACAGCGACGACTCCGCCGAGGACGCCGAGGCCCCCGAGACCGACGAGCCCACCGACGCGGCGGGGGAGACCCCGACCGACGACGAGGCGTCCGCCGACGAGCAGAACGAGGAGGGCGACGGCACCCGTCGTCGCCGTCGTCGTCGTCGCCGTCGCGGCGAAGAGGCCGAGCCGGCCCCCGACGACCCCACCGAGGTCGTCGTCCGGGTCCGTGAGCCCCGCAAGGCCAAGACGCCCAGGCCGACCACCGACGACCAGGTCACCGGGATCACCGGGTCGACCCGGATGGAGGCGAAGCGTCAGCGGCGCCGCGACGGTCGCGACGCGGGTCGCCGCCGGGCCCCCATCCTCAGCGAGGCCGAGTTCCTGGCCCGCCGTGAGGCCGTCACACGCCGGATGATCATCCGTCAGCGCGAGGACCTCACCCAGATCGCCGTCCTCGAGGACGACATCCTGGTCGAGCACTACGTGGACCGCGAGTCCGCGACGTCGCTGATCGGCAACGTCTACCTCGCCCGGGTCCAGAACGTGCTGCCGAGCATGGAGGCGGCGTTCGTCGACATCGGCCGGGGCCGCAACGCGGTCATCTACGCCGGCGAGGTCGACTGGGACTCGTTCGGCGCGCAGGGCCAGAACCGCAAGGTCGAGAAGGTCCTCAAGTCGGGCCAGACGATCCTGGTGCAGGTGACCAAGGACCCGTTCGGGGCCAAGGGCGCCCGCTTGACGAACCACGTCTCGATCCCGGGGCGCTACATCGTCTACGCCCCCAGCGGGCACCTCTCCGGCATCTCGCGCAAGCTCCCCGAGAACGAGCGCAAGCGGCTCAAGGACATCCTCTCCGGCCTGGTCGGCGAGGCGAGCGTCATCGTCCGCACCGCGGCCGAGGGCGCGAGCGAGGAGGAGCTGGTCCGCGACGTCAACCGGCTCAAGGCGCAGTGGTCCGACATCGAGGCCAAGGTCGCCGGCGGGCACGCCCCGCAGCTGCTCTACGGCGAGCCGGACCTCACCGTCCGGATCGTGCGGGACCTCTTCACCGAGGACTTCGCCGAGCTCATCGTCTCCGGCAACGGCGGGCCTGACGACGCGTACGACGCCATCGACGGCTACGTGCAGCACGTCGCCCCGCATCTGGCGGACCGGCTCAAGCGCTACGTCCCGACCGACGGCGACGACGGTGACGTCTTCGGCCGCTTCCGGATCGACGAGCAGATCGCCAAGGCGCTGGAGCGCAAGGTCTTCCTGCCCTCGGGCGGCTCGCTCGTCATCGACCGCACCGAGGCCATGACGGTCATCGACGTCAACACGGGGAAGTTCACCGGCAGCGGCGGCAACCTCGAGGCGACCGTCACCAGCAACAACCTGGAGGCGGCCGAGGAGATCGTGCGTCAGCTGCGGCTGCGCGACGTCGGCGGCATCATCGTCATCGACTTCATCGACATGGTGCTCCCGGCCAACCGCGAGCTCCTGCTGCGTCGCCTGGTCGAGTGCCTGGGCCGGGACCGGACGCGCCACCAGGTCGCCGAGGTGACGAGCCTCGGGCTGGTGCAGATGACCCGCAAGAAGATCGGCACCGGGCTGATCGACGCCTTCAGCACGGAGTGCCCGGTCTGCCACGGGCGCGGCTACGAGATCCACGAGGAGCCGGTCGACACGCAGCGCCAGGCCGACGGCGGTGCGCGCGAGCAGCGCGGCGGCCAGCGCGGCGGGTCGTCGGGCAAGAGCGGCTCCAACGGCGGTGGCAACGGCAACAACGGTGGCGGCAACGGCAACGGCAACGGCAACAGCGGCAGCGGCAACGGGGGCAACGGTCACGGTGGCGACTCCGGTCACGGGTCCAACGCCGACGCCGGACGCTCCGGCGGTGGTCGCGGCCGGGGACGTGGTCGCGGTCGTTCCGACGACGCGGCGGAGACGTCCTCCGGCTCCGACGAGCCGGTGAGCGGCACCGACCCGGCCATCAAGGCCGCCGTGCAGCACGCGATCGCCGAGGTGGCGGCGTCCACCCGGTCGACGTCCGACGAGGCCGACAGCTGACCCTCACCGTCGCCGTGGTCGGCGCAGGCCCCTCGGGGGTCTACGTCGCCGAGGCGCTGACCCGGCAGGCGACCGACGCGGGCCTCGACGTCACGGTCGCGGTCCTCGACCGCCTGCCGGTCCCCTTCGGCCTGGTGCGCTACGGCGTGGCGCCCGACCACCCGTCGATCCGCTCCATCCGCAGCACGCTGGAACGCACGCTCGACGCGCCGGGGGTCACCTTCTACGGGGACGTCCACATCGGGCGTGACCTCACGGTCGACGAGCTGCGGGCCAGCGTCGACGCCGTCGTGTACGCGTACGGCGCGGCCAGCGACCGTCGGCTCGGCATCGAGGGCGAGGACCTGACGGGCGTCGTCGCGGCTCCCGAGCTGGTGACCTGGTACACCGGGCACCCGGACGTCCACCCCGACGACGGTGGCGTGGCGCCGGGCCACCCGTCGGTCCCGGCGCTGCTGTCCGCCGCCCACGAGGTGGTCGTGATCGGCGCCGGGAACGTCGCCCTCGACGTCGTGCGCGTGCTCGTCCGTGACGTCGACGAGCTGGCCACGACCGACATGGCCGACGAGGTGCTCGACGCCCTGCGGACGCGCGGCGTCGTCGACGTGCACCTGCTCGCCCGGCGCGGCCCGGCGTACACGGCGTTCACCACCCGCGAGCTCCGGGAGCTGGGCGAGCTGGCCGACCTCGACCTGGTCCTCGACCCGGCCGACCTCGTGCTCGACGAGTCGAGCACCCTCGTCGCCGAGCAGGACAAGGTGGCGGCCCGCAACCTGGCCGTGCTCGCGGAGTGGGCGGGCCGGGCCTCGACCGGGGCGACGCACCGCCTGCACCTGCACTTCTGGACGAGCCCGCTGGCCTTCCACGGGTCCGACCACGTCACCGGCGTCGAGGTGACCCGCTCAGCCCTCGGCGCCGACGGGTCCGTCCACCCGGTGGGGGAGCCGTGGACGATCCCCGCTCAGCTCGTCGTCCCGGCGGTCGGCTACCGCGGGCTGGCGCTGGCCGGCGCGCCGTACGACGAGCGCACCGGGCGCATCCCGCACGCCGAGGGCCGCGTCATCCGTGACGGCGGCTTCTCCCCCGGCGAGTACGTCACCGGCTGGATCAAGCGCGGGCCGACCGGGGTGATCGGGACCAACAAGTCGGACGCGGCCGAGACCGTGGTCTCCCTGCTGACCGACCTCGACCTCGGCGTCCTCACGCCGGCGGGTCGCGAGGGTGCGCTCGCCGGGCTGCTCGCCGAGCGCGGGCTGCACCCGCTCGGGATGGCGGCGTGGCACCGCATCGACGTCGCCGAGCGCGCCCGCGGCGAGGAGCACGGCCGGCTGCGGACGACGCTGGCCCACCGCGGTGAGCTGCTCGAGGCCGCGGAACCCCCGCACGCCTAGTGGTGTGGTGCCGAAGCGCCACGAGACTTCGGCACCGCGCCCCTAGAGCCGGGACCTCGTCGACCGGCGGACGACCAGGGTCGGGGTGAGGCGGACGACGGGCTCGGCCTGGCGGTCCTCGACCACGTGCAGCACGGTGGTGAGGATGTCGGTGCCGAGCTGGCGGAAGTCCTGCCGCATGGTCGTCAGCGGCGGTGCGAAGTGCTCGGCCTCGGGGATGTCGTCGAAGCCGACGACGCTCACGTCGTCCGGCACCCTGATCCCCTCCTCCGCGAGCGCGTGGACGCAGCCGAGGGACATCTGGTCGTTCGCCACGAAGAGCGCGGTGAACGGCGCCGCCCGCTGCGTCAGCAGCCGGCCGATCCGGTAGCCGGAGCCCGGTGTCCAGTCACCCTCGAGCGGCGGGGGAGCGACCAGCCCGTGCTCGGCCATCGTGTCGCGCCAGCCGCGGACCCGTTCGGTCGCGTCCATCGAGTCCCCGGGCCCGGCCACGTGCAGGATGTCGCGGTGCCCGAGCCCGATCAGGTGCTCGGTGGCGGTCCGGGCCCCGGCGTACTGGTCGATGGAGAGCGAGGGTCGGGTGCGGCCGCTGGACTCGATGACCACGACCGGCAGCCGGAGGTTGAGCCCGGCCAGGGCGTCGAGGATCCGCACCCGCGAGGCGACGACGACCAGGGCCTCGACGTGCTGGCCGAGCACGAGGTCGACCGCGGCCTGCACGGACTCGGGCTCGGTGTCCACGGCGGTGGCCAGCGACACGGAGTAGTCGGCGGCGCGGGCGGCCGAGAGCAGCCCGAGGACGGTGCTGCTGGGCCCGTAGTCGGACGAGCCGGTCGTGATGAGCCCGACGCTGCGGGACCGGGCCCCGACCATGGCCCGAGCCGCCGCGTTCGGGCGGTAGCTCAGCTGCTCGACGGCCTGCTGCACCCGCTGCCGCGTCGACTCCCGCACGCTGGTGTGATTGTTGATCACCCGCGACACGGTCTGGTGCGACACCCCGGCGAGCCGGGCCACGTCGAAGATCGTCGGCGAGGAGCGGCCACGTGACGTCGAGGACACGCCCCACCTCCCAGGAGTCCATCTACAACGTTGCAGGACCGCGATGTTATCGCGAACAACCGCCACTCTCAGACTTGAGACGGTGTCGCCCGCTTCTTCCTATCGGTCCGCCGACGCTCCTGGTCACGGTCCCATCACGATTGAACCGCTTCTCAGGCGCGCCCCCTGGCCCGCTTGACTTTGCCTGAGCCTGGTGGAACGTTAGCGCTCACATCGGCGCCGATGCCCGGGCAGACGGCGCCCCATCGAGCGAGCACCCCACCAACGAAGGCAAGGGAACGTCGTCATGGTCCACATCCGTAAGTCCTCACTCTCCGTCGCCGCACTCTCGGCGAGCGCCCTCCTGCTGCTCGGCGCCTGCAGCACCGGCCAGACCGCCGGCAGCGGCGCGCCGGCCTCGTCCGCGGCCGCGCAGCCCAGCGCCTCGGTCTCGCAGTCCCTCGGCGCCGACCAGAACGGTGTCCCGGCCGCGATCACCGCCGCCGGCGGCACCGAGAAGCTGACCACCCCGGTGCCGGACGGCGTCGCGGCGGAGTACGGCCCCATGTGCAAGGGCTCCGACCTCGGCATCGGCAAGATCGACTTCAAGACCGACACGATCGGCTGGGCGCAGTCGGAGAAGGAGGCGAACCCCTTCCGGATCGCCTCCACCAAGTCGCAGGTCGACGCGGCCAAGGCCAAGGGCTGGAAGCTGCTGACGACGAACGCGCAGTCGAACGTGCAGCAGGAGAACAGCGACATCAAGGGCATGATCGACAAGGGCGCGAAGGCGATCATCTTCTCCCCGATCAACTCCACCGGGCTCGGCGACGCCATCTCCTACGCCAAGGAGAAGAAGGTCGCCATGATCCCGGTCGACCGCAACATCACCGGCGTCAAGGGCTGCGACAGCGTCGGCCCGCAGCTCGGCTCCGACTTCGTCGAGCAGGGCCGCCGCGCCGCCGACGCGATGATCAAGGCCACCGGCGGCAACGCCAAGCTCGCGATCCTGCTCGGCGCCTCCGGGGTCAACGTGACCGACGACCGCACGGCGGGCTTCCTCGACCAGCTCAAGACCAAGAACGCCACGGGCATCGAGGTCGTCTTCCAGCAGACCGCCGACTTCACCCGGGAGAAGGGCAAGTCGGTCACCGAGACGCTGCTGCGCAGCCACCCGGAGGTCAACGCGATCTACGCCGAGAACGACGAGATGGGTCTGGGTGCCCTCGCGGCCCTGGACGACGCCGGCAAGGCGGGCACCTCGACGGTGCACATCGTCTCGATCGACGGCACCAAGGGCGCGGTCCAGGCCATCGTCGACGGCAACTTCGACGCGGTCATCGAGTCCAACCCGGCGTACGGTCCCTCGGCGCAGAGCGCGCTCGAGGCGTACGTGAACGGTGACGGCGCCCCGGCCGTGACGATCACGACCGACAACCAGTACGACAGCACCAACGCTCAGCAGGCGCTGGACTCCGGCACCGCCTACTGACCCTCGGGTCCCGCGGGCGGCCGCCCCAGCCCGGCCGCCCGCGTTCCTGCCCGACCTCTTCACGACCTCTGCTCGTCGCCCTCGCACCAGACCCGGAGATGACCCATGACCGCTACCGCGGTGGAGGCTCCCACGCTCGCCGTACGGGGGCTCAGCAAGACGTTCGGCGGCGTACGCGCCCTGTCCGACGTCTCGATCGACCTGCGACCCGGGTCGGTGCACGCGCTCGTGGGGGAGAACGGCGCCGGCAAGTCGACGCTGATCAAGGTGATGACGGGCGTCTACCCGATCGACAGCGGCGAGGTGCTCTACGCCGGCCAGCCGACGACCTTCGCCTCGCCGCGCGCCGCCCAGCAGGCGGGCATCGCCACGATCTACCAGGAGGTGCACCTCGCACCCCAGCTGTCCGTGGCCCGCAACTTCTTCCTGGGCCGTGAGCTCAAGAAGCGCGGTTCGCTGGACCTGCGCCGGATGAACGCGGAGGCGGCCGAGGGCCTCGAACGCTTCGGGATCGCCGTGGACGTACGCCGCCCGCTCGGCGAGCTCGGCCTCGGGATCCAGCAGATGGTCGCCATCGCCCGGGCCGTCTCCACCGAGGCCCGCGTCGTGATCATGGACGAGCCGACGTCGTCGCTCGAGCCCCGGGAGGTGGAGCGGCTGCTGTCGGTCGTCGCGCTGCTCAAGGAGTCGGGTGTCTGCGTCGTCTACGTGTCGCACAAGCTGGACGAGGTCTTCGCCGCCTGCGACACGATCACCGTGCTGCGCGACGGCAAGCTCGTCTGGACCGGGCCGACCGTCGAGACCAACCGGCGCCAGCTCATCTCCCGGATGCTGGGCCGCGACGCCGCGGAGCTGGACGAGGGCCGCCTGACCCGGCTCGCCGGCCGGCCCCCGGTCACCGACGCCGAGCCGGTGCTGCGCGCCACCCACCTGAGCCGACGTCTCGTGCTCGACGACGTGTCGCTGGTCGTCCGGCCGGGGGAGGTGGTCGGCCTCGCCGGCCTGCTCGGGTCCGGGCGCAGCGAGACGGCGAAGACCGTCTTCGGCGCGCTGCCGCTGGACTCCGGCGACATCAGCATCGACGGACGGCCGCTGCGCCGCCAGACCCCCGCCTCGCGGATCCGCAACAAGATCGCCTTCCTGCCCGAGGACCGCAAGGCCGAGGGGATCATCCCCGAGCTGTCGATCCGCGACAACATCGGCCTGGCCGCGCTGCCGCAGCTCACGCGGCTCGGGTTCGTCAACCGGTCCAAGCTCGACGCGGTCGTCAAGGTCTTCTTCGACCGGCTGCGGATCCGGGCGTACGGGCCGAGCCAGAAGGTCTCCGAGCTGTCCGGCGGCAACCAGCAGAAGGTGCTGCTCGCCCGGCTGCTCTGCCTCAACCCCCGCGTCCTGCTGCTCGACGAGCCCACCCGCGGGATCGACGTGGGCGCCAAGGCCGAGGTGCAGGGCCTCATCGCCGAGCTGGCCGAGAAGGGCCTCGCCGTCGTGCTCATCTCCTCCGAGCTGGAGGAGGTCGTCGAGGGTTCCGACAGCGTCGTGGTCCTGCGCGACGGCGCGCAGCTCGGCGCGCTCTTCGGCGAGGAGATCACGGAGGACGCGATCATGGACATGATCGCGGAGGCGGCCGACTCCGAGGTGGCCGCCGCCGACACGAGCGAGCCGAACGACACCGTCCCAGAGCCGCCCGCCGCCGACCAGGAGGCCGCCCGATGAGCGCCACCACCACGTCCGCGCCGGTGACCCCCGAGCCCCGCGAACCGTCCACGCTGAAGGCACGGCTCGGGCTGACCAACGGCTGGGCCGAGTGGCTGCGGGCCCGCGGCGTCTACCTCGCGCTGATCGTGCTGGTCGTCTACAACGCGCTCTTCACGTTCAACTTCCTCACACTGGCGACGATCCAGCTGCTGTTCGCCCAGCTCCCGCCGGTGATCATCGTGTCGCTCGGCATGGCCCTGGTGATCGGCACCGGCGGGGTGGACCTGTCCGTCGGCGCCATCATGGCGATCGCCAGCGCCGTGCTCGCCCGCTTCGTCCTGGCGCCCGGGGACGGCGGGCTGGGCGCCTCGATCGGCGTCGCCATGCTGGTCGCGGTCGTGGCCGGCGTGCTGGTCGGCGCCTTCAACGGCACCGTCGTGGCCCTCGGTCGCGTGCAACCCATCGTCGCCACGCTCGGGATGCTCGTGGCCGGCCGGGGGATCGCGCTCGTGATCACCGGCGGCGCGCTCATCGAGCTGTTCGTGCCCTTCTTCAAGACGGTCCGGCTCGGCAAGCTGCTCGGCGTGCCGTACGTGATGTGGGTGGCGGCGATCCTGGCCGTCGCCGCGGCGGTGCTCGTGCGCCGCAGCGCGTTCGGCTACCGCCTGCTCGCCATCGGCGGCAACCGCCGCGCCAGCGTGCTGGCCGGCCTGCCCGTGCAGCGCACGCTGGTCACGGTCTACGCGATCTCCGGCGGCCTGGCCGCCGTGGCCGGCGTGATCGCCACGGCGCGGCTGCGGGCCAGCGACCCGTCCTACATCGGCCTGCTCATCGAGCTCAGCGCGATCACCGCCGTCGTCGTCGGCGGGGGAGCCCTCTCGGGCGGGCAGGTCCGGATCCTCGGCACCGTCGTCGGCGCCGTGTTCATCCAGCTGCTGGAGACCACGCTCGTCTCGCACAACGTGCCGGACTCCGGCGCCCGCATCGTCGAGGCGCTGATCATCATCGCCGCGATCTACGTCCAGCGTTCGAGGAGCAGCTCATGAGCGTCGACCGCGACGAGGTCCGGGTGGCCGCGGACGGGTCCGCTGCCGGCGTGGTCGGGACCGCCCCGGACCGCGGCGGCCGGGCCGCCGACCTGCTGCGCAGCCGCAACCTGACCTCCCTGGTCTCCCGGAACGCCGCCGTCGTCGGCCTGGCGGTCGTCGTCGTCCTCGGCATCGTCGTGGTCCCGACCTTCGGCTCCGTCGACAACTTCCGCAACGTCGCCCTCGCCGCGTCGTTCATCGCGATCATCGCGGTGGGCATGACCTTCGTGATCATCAGCGGCGGCATCGACCTGTCCGTCGGCTCCACGTACGCGCTCGCGGTGATCCTGAGCGAGCTCGTGTCCCCGTACGGGTCGGCGGCCGCGATCCTGGTGCCCCTGGTGGCCACGGCCGTGGTCGGGCTGCTCCAGGGGCTGATCATCGCCCGGCTCCGGCTGCCCGCGTTCATCGTCACCCTCGCCGGGCTGACCGGTATCCGGGGTCTGGTCTTCCTCATCACCCACGAGGGCAACGACGTCCCGCAGGTCCCGGGCTTCAAGTACTTCGAGATCCTGGGCACGGGGTCGTTCCTCGGCATCGGCAACCCGGTCTGGATCGCGATCGTGCTCTTCGCCATCGGGTGGTGGGTGCTCAACCGGACCGCCTTCGGCCAGACCATCCAGGCCGTCGGCGGCAACAACGCGGCGGCCGAGCTGATGGGCCTGCCGGTCCGGCGCGCGACGGCGACGGTCTACGTGATCAGCGGCGTGTGCGCCGGGATCGCCGGGATCCTGACCACCGCCCTCTCCGGCGGCGGCCAGGAGGCGCGGATCGGGGACGCGTACGAGCTGCAGGCGATCGCCGCCGTGGTCATCGGCGGCACGCTGCTCTCCGGCGGCGTGGGCTCGATGGTCGGCACCGCGGCGGGCATCGCGCTGCTGTTCGTGATCCAGAACCTCATCGTCCAGGGCGCCAACCTCAACTCCTACGTCCAGCAGGTCGTGTCCGGCGGGTTCCTGCTGGTCGTCGTCATCCTCCAGGCGACGGTCAGTCGCCGGTCAGGCAGATCCTCATGAGCACCACGATCACGGCCGACATCGCGGCCACCCTCGAGCAGGTGCGCCGCGAGGTCGCCGCGCTGCACGCCGAGCTGCCGCGCAACGAGCTGGTGGTCTGGACCGCCGGCAACGTCTCCGCCCGGGTCCCCGGGCGCGACCTGCTCGTCATCAAGCCGTCCGGCGTCAGCTACGACGACCTGACCCCGGAGTCGATGGTCGTGACCGACTTCGACGGCAACCTGGTCGAGGGCGACCGGAACCCGTCGTCGGACACCGCGGCCGCCGGCTACGTCTACCGGCACATGCCCGAGGTCAACGGGGTCGTGCACACCCACTCGACCTACGCCACGGCCTGGGCGGCGCGTGGCGAGCCCATCCCGTGCGTGCTCACGATGATGGCCGACGAGTTCGGCGGTGCGATCCCGGTCGGGCCCTTCGCGATCATCGGCGACGACTCGATCGGCCGCGGGATCGTCACGACGCTGCGCCAGCACCGCTCGCGCGCGGTGCTGATGCAGAACCACGGGCCCTTCACCGTCGGCACCTCCGCCCGCGCCGCGGTCAAGGCCGCGGTGCTCTGCGAGGAGGTCGCCCGCACGGTGCACGTGTCCCGCCAGCTCGGCGAACCGCTGCCCATCCCGCAGGCTCAGATCGACTCGCTCTACGACCGCTACCAGAACGCCTACGGCCAGAGATGACCGAGACAAGGAACGTCATGCCTTCGTCCGCACCCACCGTGTGGTTCCTCACCGGCAGCCAGGGCCTCTACGGGCCCGAGATCGTCGCGCAGGTCGAGCAGCAGTCGCAGGAGGTCGTGCGCCAGCTCGACGCGGCGGACGCGCTGCCCGTGCGCGTCGAGTGGAAGCCGGTCCTCACCGACTCGAACGCGATCCACCGGGTGGTCCTGGCCGCGAACGCCGACCCGGACTGCATCGGGCTGATCGCCTGGATGCACACGTTCTCCCCGGCGAAGATGTGGATCGCCGGCCTGGACGCGCTGCAGACGCCGCTGCTGCACCTGCACACGCAGGCCAACGTGTCGCTGCCGTGGTCCGAGATCGACATGGACTTCATGAACCTCAACCAGGCCGCCCACGGCGACCGCGAGTTCGGCTACATCCAGACCCGGCTCGGCGTGCACCGCAAGACCGTCGTCGGCCACGTGAGCAACCCCGACGTGGTCCGCAAGGTCGGCGACTGGCAGCGCGCCGCGCTCGGTGTGGCGGCCGTCCGGTCGCTCAAGCTCGCCCGGTTCGGCGACAACATGCGCGACGTGGCCGTCACCGAGGGCGACAAGGTCGAGGCCCAGCGCGTCTTCGGCGTCTCGGTGAACGCGTACGGGGTGAACGCCCTCGTCGCGGCGGTGGACGCGGCCTCGGACGCCGAGGTCGACCAGCTCGTGCAGGCGTACGGCGACGAGTACGAGATCGCCCCCGAGCTGCTCCCCGGCGGCGACCGGCACGAGTCGCTGCGCTACGGCGCGCGCATCGAGGCCGGCATGCGGAACTTCCTCGAGGGCGGCGGGTTCGGTGCGTTCGTCACCAACTTCGAGGACCTCGGCGGGCTGCGCCAGCTGCCCGGCCTGGCCGTGCAGCGGCTGATGGCCGACGGCTACGGGTTCGGCGGGGAGGGTGACTGGAAGACGGCGGTCATGCTCCACACGATGAAGGCGATGAGCGTGGGACTGCCGCAGGGCACCTCGTTCATGGAGGACTACACCTACCACCTCGGCCCGGGCCCCCAGAAGATCCTGGGCTCGCACATGCTCGAGGTCTGCCCGAGCATCGCTGCCGACAAGCCGCGCGTCGAGATCCACCCGCTGGGCATCGGTGACCGCGAGGACCCGGTCCGCCTGGTCTTCGACGCGGCCCCGGGCCCCGCCGTCGTCGTCGGCATCTGCGACCTGGGCGACCGCTTCCGCCTGGTGCTCAACGAGATCGACGTGACCGCTCCCGACGAGCCGCTGCCCAAGCTCCCGGTGGCCCGCGCGGTCTGGGAGCCCCGCCCGGACCTGCCGACGTCCGCCGAGTGCTGGATCGCCGCCGGGGGACCGCACCACAGCGTCCTGTCCAGCGCGATCGGCACCGACGTCATGGACGACTTCGCCGAGGCCCTCGGGGTCGAGCTCGCCGTCATCGACGGCGAGACGCGACCGCGACAGTTCACCCGCGAGCTGCGCTGGAACAACGCGTACCACCGGCTCGCCGCCGGCTTCTGAACCACTCACGACGCACGTCAAACAAGGAGGAACTCGCAGTGAAAGCACGCAAGCTCATGACGGTGGCGGCCATGGCCGTCACCCTGGCGCTCGCCGCCACCGGTTGTGGAGGGGGCCGGGCCGGCAGCGGCGCCGCTGACACGTCCGCCGCCGGTCAGAACAAGGGCGCCCTCATCGGCGTCGCCATGCCGACCAAGACGTCCGAGCGCTGGATCGACGACGGCAACAACGTCAAGGCCAAGCTCGAGTCGCTCGGCTACAAGGTCGACCTGCAGTACGCGAACGACTCCGTGCCGCAGCAGCAGCAGCAGATCGAGTCGATGCTCAACAACGGCGCCAAGGCCCTGATCGTGGCCTCGATCGACGGCACCGCGCTCACCCAGCAGCTGGCCGACGCCAGCGGTGACGGCGTCAAGGTCATCGCCTACGACCGGCTCATCAACGGCACCCCGAACGTCGACTACTACGTGACGTTCGACAACGAGAAGGTCGGCGTCCAGCAGGGCACCTCGCTGCTGACCGGCCTCGGGATCCTCGACGCGGACGGCAAGGACACCGGCAAGACCGGTCCGTTCAACGTCGAGCTCTTCGCCGGCAGCCCGGACGACAACAACGCGCAGTTCTTCTTCAAGGGCGCGATGAGCGTCCTGCAGCCCTACCTCGACAAGGGCACGCTCAAGATCCCGTCCGGGCAGAAGGACTTCAGCCAGGTCGCCATCCAGCAGTGGAAGCTCGAGACCGCGCAGGCCCGCATGGAGAACCTGCTCAACAAGTCGTACGCGGGCAGCACCAAGCTCGACGGCGTGCTGTCGCCGTACGACGGCCTGTCGCGCGGCATCCTGAACGCCACGAAGGCGGCCGGCATCGACAACCCGGTCGTCACCGGTCAGGACGCCGAGAAGCCGTCGGACAAGCTCATCCTCGACGGGGTGCAGTACTCGACGATCTTCAAGGACACCCGCAAGCTGGGTGACACGGCCGCGACGATGGTCGACGACCTGCTGAACGGCAAGACCCCGGAGACCAACGACACGACGACCTACAACAACAAGATCAAGGTCGTCCCGGCGTACCTCCACCAGCCGGTCGTGGTCACCAAGGACAACCTGATGAAGGAAGTGGTCGACACCGGCTACTACACCAAGGAAGGCGTCGAGAAGGGCGAATAGCTCTGACGCGGTGGCCGGTGCCCTCGTCCTCGCGGCGAGGGCACCGGCCCCACCTGGTTCGGCACCACCCATGAAGGAGCACGGAGCCCGATGACGAACGACCCCATCCTGGCGATGGTGGACATCACCAAGACGTTCCCGGGGGTCAAGGCCCTGCAGGACGTCAACCTCACCGTCGAGCGCGGTGAGGTCCACGCCATCTGCGGCGAGAACGGCGCCGGCAAGTCGACGCTGATGAAGGTGCTCTCCGGCGTCTACCCGCACGGCTCCTACGAGGGCGAGATCGTCTTCGAGGGTGTGCCGGCCGCGTTCTCGGGCATCCGTGACTCCGAGCGTGCCGGCATCGTGATCATCCACCAGGAGCTGGCGCTCAGCCCGTTCCTGTCGATCGCGGAGAACATCTTCCTCGGCAACGAGCAGCAGCGCGGCGGGCGCATCGACTGGAACGCGACGAACCTGAAGGCGGCCGAGCTGTTGCGCCGCGTCGGTCTCGCGGAGAGCCCGGTCACCAAGATCACCGACCTCGGGGTCGGCAAGCAGCAGCTCGTCGAGATCGCCAAGGCGCTCTCCAAAGAGGTCAAGGTGCTGATCCTCGACGAGCCGACGGCCGCCCTGAACGACACCGACTCGGCGCACCTGCTCGGCCTGATCGACGGGCTGCGCGAGCACGGCATCACCTCGATCATCATCAGCCACAAGCTGAACGAGATCAAAGCCATCGCCGACCGCGTGACGATCATCCGCGACGGTCGCACCATCGAGACCCTCGACCTGCACGCCGACGAGATCTCCGAGGAACGCATCATCCGCGGCATGGTCGGGCGCGACCTCGAGAGCCGGTTCCCCGAGCGGGACGCGAGCATCGGCGAGGAGGTCCTGCGGATCGAGGACTGGACCGTCCACCACCCGCTCGAGCACACCCGGGTCGTGGTGGACCACGCCAACCTCTACGTCCGCGCCGGTGAGGTGGTCGGCATCGCCGGGCTGATGGGCGCCGGGCGCACCGAGCTGGCCATGAGCGTGTTCGGCCACTCGTACGGTCGCGACATCAGCGGCAGGCTGTACAAGAACGGCCAGCCGATCCAGGCGAACACGGTCAAGGCGGCGATCGCCCACGGGCTCGCTTACGCGACCGAGGACCGCAAGCGCTACGGCCTCAATCTGCTCGACGACATCAAGCGGAACATCTCCGGCTCGGCCCTGGGCAAGCTCGCCCGCTGGGGCCACGTCGACGCCAACGCCGAGACGGTCGTGGCCAACGGCTACCGCAAGAGCATGCGGATCAAGGCGCCTGACGTCGGGGTGGTCACCGGCAAGCTGTCCGGCGGCAACCAGCAGAAGGTCGTGCTGAGCAAGTGGATGTTCACCGACCCGGACGTGCTGATCCTCGACGAGCCCACCCGCGGGATCGACGTCGGCGCCAAGTACGAGATCTACACGATCATCAACACGATGGCGGCGCAGGGGAAGGCGATCATCGTCATCTCCTCCGAGCTCCCCGAGCTGCTCGGGATCTGCGACCGCATCTACGCGCTGTCGGCCGGCCGGATCACCGGCGAGGTCGACGTCGCCACGGCCCAGCCGGAAAAGCTCATGCAGTACATGACTCAGGAGAAGGAGTAGAGGCATGTCCGCCTCGACGCAGACACTGACGGACGACACCCCCGTCATCCCGCCGGCCCCCGAGCAGGGCGGTGCCGGTCTCGGCGCCTTCCTGAGCGGGCGGCTGCGCCAGGTCGGGATCTTCCTGGCCCTGATCGCCATCGTCATCCTGTTCCAGGTGCTGACCGGCGGGACGTTGCTGACCCCCCGCAACGTCACCAGCATCATCGGGCAGAACGCCTACGTGCTCATCCTGGCCATCGGCATGGTGATGATCATCATCGCCGGGCACATCGACCTGTCCGTGGGGTCGGTGGTGGCCTTCGTCGGTGCCGTCAGCGGCATCATGATCGTCAACTGGGGCTGGCCCTGGTGGCTCGGCGTCATCGCGGCGATCGTGGTCGGCGGGGTGGTCGGCGCCTGGCAGGGCTTCTGGATCGCCTACGTCGGGATCCCGGCGTTCATCGTGACGCTGGCCGGCATGCTGACGTTCCGCGGTCTGACGCAGATGATCCTGCACAACGTGCCGATCACGCCGTTCCCCGACGCGTACGTCGCGATCGGGTCCGGCTACCTGCCCGACCTCGGCACGGGCAAGACCACGTTCGAGCCGCTCACCCTGATCCTCGGCGTCCTCGCCACCATCGGCCTCGTCGGGCAGCAGGTCAGGGAGCGTTCCAAGCGGGTCAAGCTCGGCCTGGAGGACGAGCCCCGCTCGTGGTTCCTCGCCCAGGCCATCTTCACCGCGGTCTTCATCCTGCTGATCACGTTCACCCTCGCCAGCTACCGCGGCACCCCGATCGTCCTGGTCATCCTGGCCGCGCTGATCCTGATCTACAGCACGCTGATGCACCAGTTCGTCTTCGGCCGCCACATCTACGCCCGCGGCGGCAACCTGCACGCCGCCCAGCTGTCCGGCGTCGACACCAAGCGCGTCGACTTCCTGCTGTTCGTGAACATGGGCCTGCTCGCCGGCATCGCCGGCATCGCGTTCACCGCCCGGAGCAACTCGGCCCTGCCCGGGGCCGGCACCGGCTTCGAGCTGGACGCGATCGCCGCGGCGTTCATCGGTGGGGCGGCCGTCACCGGCGGCGTCGGCACCGTGACCGGCGCGATCATCGGTGGCCTGATCATGGGCGTGCTGAACAACGGCATGTCGCTGCTCGGCCTCGGCACCGAGGTCCAGTCCTTCATCAAGGGCTTCGTGCTGCTGCTCGCCGTCGCGTTCGACATCTTCAACAAGCGGCGCGCCTCGAACGCGTCGAAGTGATGAGCCAGGTGAGCGCAGCGCTCGGGATCGAGCTGGGGTCGACCCGGATCAAGGGGGTCCTGATCGGCCCCGACCAGGCGCCGCTCGCGGTCGGCGGGCACGACTGGGAGAACGCCTTCGTCGACCGGCGGTGGACCTACTCCCTGGACGACGCGTGGGAGGGGCTCCGGTCCGCGTGCGCCGCCCTGGGCGACCTCGGCGAGGTCGACGTGCTGGGCGTCTCCGCGATGATGCACGGCTACCTGGCCTTCGACGCCGACGGGGAGCTGCTGACGCCGTTCCGGACCTGGCGCAACACCAGCACGGGGCCGGCGTCGGAGCAGCTGAGCGAACGCCTCGGGCAGAACATCCCGCACCGGTGGAGCGTCGCGCACCTCTACCAGGCGCTGCTCGACCACGAGGAGCACGTCGGACGGGTCGCGTTCGTGACGACCCTCGCCGGCTACGTGCACTGGCAGCTGACCGGGGAGAAGGTGATCGGCGTCGGGGACGCGAGCGGGATGTTCCCGATCGACCCGGGCACCGGCGGCTACGACGCGCAGATGCTGGCCACGTTCGACGCGCTGGCCGGCGAGCTCGGTCTCACGGTGCCGCTCGTCGACCTGCTGCCGAGGGTCCTCACGGCCGGCACCGACGCGGGCCGGCTGACCGAGGAGGGTGCCGCCCGTCTCGACCCGTCCGGACGCCTGCGCGCGGGCGTCCCGCTGTGCCCGCCCGAGGGCGACGCCGGCACCGGCATGGTGGCCACGAACTCGGTGGCGCCGCGGACCGGCAACGTCAGCGCGGGGACGAGCATCTTCGCGATGGTCGTGCTCGACCGCGCCCTGAGCCGGCCGCACCGCGAGCTCGACCTCGTCACGACGCCCTCCGGCGAGGCCGTCGCGATGGTGCACTGCAACAACGGCGCCAGCGAGCTGCAGGCGTGGGCCGGTCTGTTCGGCGAGTTCGCCACGGCGCTCGGGACCCAGGCCGACGCGGACCGGGTCTTCAGCACCCTGTTCACCGCCGCCCTGGAGGGCGAGCCCGACGGTGGCGGGCTGCTCGCGTACAACTACCTCTCCGGCGAGCCGATCACCGACCTGGAGGAGGGCCGGCCGCTGTTCCTGCGCTCCCCGGGCAGCCCGTTGGGCCTGGGGACGTTCATGCGCACCCAGCTCTACAGCGCGTTCGCGACGCTGCGGATCGGGATGGACGTCCTGCTCACCGACGAGGGCGTGCGCCTGGACGCGATGTTCGCCCACGGCGGGCTGTTCAAGACCAGGGGCGTGGCGCAGCGGTTCCTCTCGGCGGCGCTGCGGGTGCCCGTGTCGGTCGGCGACGTGGCCGGCGAGGGCGGGGCCTGGGGCATCGCCGTGCTGGCCGCGTTCCTGCGCGACCGGGAGGGCGACCAGACCCTGGCCGACTACCTCGCCCGCACGGTGTTCGACAGGGTCGAGCTGGTGACCCTGGAGCCGGAGGACGCGGACGCGACCGGGTTCGACGCGTTCATGGAGCGCTACGTGGCCGGCCTGGCCGTGGAGCGCGCGGCGGTCGAAGCCCTGCGCTGAAGAGTGCTCGTACGACGCCGCGGCTGGGACCGCGGGTGCCTCGACGACCGTCGGCCGACGTTCGCTCGCTCTCGGAGCGTCTGCTCGCGTTGCAGCACGAGCAGACGCACCAAAGGCGAGCAGACGCACCAAGGGCGAGCAGACGCACCAAAGGCGAGTGAACGTTCAGGGCGGAGCTGGCGGCCCAGCCCCGCTCCCTGAGCTCGTCGAAGGGCGCGCGGAACCCGGTGGTACGCGACCGCCGCCTCAGGACGCCCTGCGCTGACGGGCCAAGAGCCCTGACCTGGCGCGTCGTAGGATCTGGCGGTGTTCTACTCGCTCGCGTACGAGAGCCAGGCCTCGGTCCCGTTGACGGCGCCCGACCTGCTGGACCTGCTGACGCACAGCCGGGAGAACAACGCCCGGTCCGGGGTGACGGGCATCCTGCTGTACCGCCACGGCACGTTCCTGCAGGTCCTCGAGGGCCCGCACGCCGAGGTCGACGCGCTCTACGCCAGGATTGCGCGCGACTCCCGTCACCGCGAGGTCAGCACCGTGCTCGTCGAGGACCGGGCCGAGCGCCGGTTCCCGGACTGGACGATGGGGTTCGCCGACGTCGACGGCGAGCTGGGCGACGTCGACGGCTTCAACGACGTGCTGACCTCCGTGCAGGGCCCGGACGGCCAGGAGAGCGAGAAGTTCCTCGAGCTCCTCGCCCTCTTCGCCACCGACGACTGAGCCCCGACCCGCCCGGCCCTCGACACCCGTCCCGGGTCAGCCGGCGCTGATCGTCCAGGACGCCCTGTGGGCCTGGTCGCCGTCGAGCACGACGACGTCCTCGCCGGTGCTGAACGCGTCGGGCGGGCAGGTCATCGGCTCGACGGCGAGGCCCGCGCGGTTCAGCTCGGGCTCCGGGCGGTCGGCGGTGTGCACCTGCACCCAGCCCAGCTCCGGTCCCCAGGTCATCTCGACCGCGAAGCCGTCGGGCGCCTCGAGACGCACCCGGGCCTGCCCGTCGGCCTCCCGGCGCAGGCCCGTGAAGGCGTGGTCCACCGAGGCGGTCCCGATCTCGGTCGGCTCGCGGAAGTCGGGCCAGGGCGCGTCGGCGACGCCCCGCTCGCAGGCGGGCAGCAGCCGCTCGCCCTCGGTCTCGACGTAGGAGTCGGCCGGCAGGGTCAGGACGCAGCGGTCCAGCAGAGCGCCGCCCGCGGTGAGGTACGGGTGCGCGGCCGTGCCGTACGGGGCCCGGCCCGACAGGCTCCGGGCGGTGACCGTCGTGGTGAGGCCGTCGTCGGCGAGCGCGTACGTGGTCTCCACGACGAGCCGGTGCGGGTAGCCGGCGCTCGGCGCGAGCTCGGCGGTGAGCGTCACGGTGTCGTCGGCGACCGAGGCCACCTCCCAGTCGGACCAGACGAGCAGCCCGTGCAGGGCGTGGCCGCGCTCCGGCTCGGTGAGCGGCAGCTGCTGGTCCACGCCATCGAAGGTGTAGCGCCCGTCGACGACGCGGTTGGGCCACGGCGCGAGCAGCGCGCCGCGGTACGCGGGCCGCATCCGGTCCGCGTGGAACGCCACGACGAGCGGGCGGCCGTCGTGCTCGAGCGAGCGCAGGCTCGCACCCAGCGTGACGACCGAGGCCGTGTAGGCGCCGTGGTGGAGGCGGACCTCGCGGCCCGTCAGGGGGTGGGACGGGAGGTCCGGGACGGCGGGGGTCGAGGTGGCGGGCACGTCGGTCAGCATCGCACCCCTGTTCCTGACCGGGCCCCCGAGGTTCAGGCGGGTGGTGCGACCAGGCGGTCGAGCAGCTGGCCGAGCGTCCGCTCGGGGTGGGAGGTCATGCCGGCGTGCACGGGGGAGGGCTGGACGACCGTGCTGCGCGGTGCGGTGAGCATGCCGAAGCGGACGGCCTGGCCCTCGTTCTCGCGGGCGAGGCCGACCGGGGTCCGGCAGGCGACCACGACCGCCTCCGCGGACGTCCGGACCGCGTCGATGTCGACGTCGGGCGCGATCGCGCGCAGCCGGACCGGGTCGAGGACGACCGACGCGGCCAGGTAGTCCAGCGCCTGGCAGTAGAGGATGAGCCCCACGTTGACGAACTCGCCCCGGTCGACGCGGGGGACCGCGCGCAGCGTCGCGTAGACGAACGCGTGCCGCCCGGTGGGCGTGCCGCGCCCGCTCACGGCAGCCACCGCTCCGCCTGCGCGAGCCGGGCCAGCAGGTAGTCGGCGTACGCCTGACGGGCGCTCGCCGCGTCCGGCGGGGCGAAGGCGTCCGGCCGTCTCGGGTCGGGCAGCAGCCAGGCGTCCGGGACGAGGCCGAGCACGTCGGCGAGCAGCCCGCGGCTCACCTGGGCGGCCATCTCCTCGTGGACCGTGCGCGGGTCACCGACCCGGGCGAGGACGTGGTCGTCGTAGCGGTAGGGCGCGGTCGCGAACGCCTCCGGCCGGCCCCACGCGTGGTGGAACCGCAGGCAGGCGCCGTGGTCGATGGCCCAGAGGGTCTTGTGCCAGACCAGGAGGTTGGTGTTCCGGGCGCTGCGGTCGACGTTCGCGACGAAGGCGTCCAGCCAGACGATGCGGGCCGCCTGCTGCGCCTCCACGTCGAAGCCGGGGTCGTAGCCCACCGAGCCCGGCAGGAAGTCGACGGCCAGGTTGAGCCCGGCGCTGGCGGTGACGAGCTCCTGCACCTCCTCGTCCGGCTCGCGGCGACCCAGCTCGGCGTCGACCTCGATGAGGGCGAGGTCGGGGATGTCGACCCCGAGCGTGCGGCCGAGCTCGCCGACCACGATCTCGGCCACCAGGGCCTTGGGCCCCTGGCCGGCCGCGGTGAACTTCACGACGTACGTCCCGAGGTCGTCGGCCTCGACGAGCCCGGGCAGCGAGCCGCCCTCGCGCAGCGGGGTCAGGTAGGCGGTGGCGTGGACGTACGGGAGCTCCGGCGGCGGCCCGTCCTCGATCGTCATCCGGCCAGCCCCTCGTCCCAGGCGTCGTCGACCGGCTCGTACCCGATCGCGCGTCGGGTCTGCTCGCGCTCGGCGACGCTGTGCCGGTTGGCCGAGACGCCGTTCGCGACCACGAAGCCCTCGACGCCGACGGGCAGCTCTGCCTCGACCGCCGCCCGGACCAGCTCGGTGGCGTCGCGGGCGCTCAGCCAGGCGATCCGCTGGTGCAGCGCGGCGTCGGCCGGCGGCCGGTCGACGAAGAAGGCGCCGATCCGCAGCGCGACGACCGTCGTGGCCGTCGTCGCCGCGGTCCAGGCGCCGACCGCCTCCGCCCACGCCTTCGTCGCTCCGTAGAGGTCACCCGGTCGCGGCTGGTCGTCCGCGCGGCGCTGGACGCGTTCGGGAAGGCCGACCATCGTCCGCAGGCTGCTGGCCAGCACCAGGCGCCGCACACCCGCGTCGGCGGCCGCCCGCGCCACGGCGTACGGGCCGACGAGGTTGGGGGAGAGCAGCTCGTCGAACGTGGCCTTCGGCGAGGGGTTCCCGGCGAGGTGGACGACCGCGTCGGCCCCGGCGAAGGCGGCCCGGCAGGCGTCGAGGTCGGTGACGTCCAGCGCCTCGACGCGCTCGGCCCCGTCGGCGACGCGGTCGGTGCGGACCAGGTCCCAGCGGTCGGCGAGGACGGGTGACACCGCGCGGCCGATGCGACCGGCGGCCCCCGTCAGCACCACCCGGCGCGGTGCGGGCGTCGACGTCTGGTCTCCCATGATGGACACCGTAACGGGCACGTGCTGTTCAACGTCTGCTCGCGCGACCACGCTCTGACCCGGTGCCTTCCTCCCTCGCAGAGACGACGAAAGAACGCTGTCGTGGATACTCGGTCGTCCAGGCACCGGCGGGTGGTCTCCCGACGCTCGCAGCCGTTCGACCGGTCGCCGTTTGACCGGCCTTGAGAACGGCACGTAACCTGGACCCTCGGTGCGCGCTCCGGTGCGCCCACGTACGGACCGCACGCTGCGACGAGCAGGTCGGCGAGGCCGTGCGGTTACCCAGAAACTATGGAAGTAGGTCAGGCGTGTACGCAGTCGTGCGTAGTGGCGGCCGCCAGCACAAGGTCACGGTCGGCGACGTTCTCGAGGTCGACCGTATCCACCAGGCGGCCGGCGCATCGGTGGCGCTCGTGCCGCTGCTGCTGGTGGACGGCACCTCGGTGACCTCGGACGTCTCGGCGCTCGCGTCGGCCTCGGTCACCGCCGAGGTGCTGGCCGAGACCAAGGGTCCGAAGATCCGGATCATGAAGTTCAAGAACAAGACCGGTTACCGCAAGCGTCAGGGTCACCGTCAGAAGCACACCCAGATCCGCATCACGGGCATCGAGAGCTGAGGGGCGACAGATGGCACACAAGAAGGGCGCGAGCTCTACTCGCAACGGCCGTGAGTCCAACGCCCAGCGCCTCGGCGTCAAGCGCTTCGGTGGCCAGCAGGTGAACGCCGGCGAGATCATCGTCCGCCAGCGCGGCACCCACTTCCACCCCGGCGAGGGCGTCGGGCGCGGCAAGGACGACACCCTCTTCGCGCTGCGCGCGGGTGCGGTCGAGTTCGGCACCCGTCGTGGTCGCCGGGTCGTCAACATCACGCTGGTCCCGGCGGCCGTCGCCGCCGAGGTCCCGGTCGCCGCTGCTCCCGAGGTCGTCACGGTCTGACCGACCGACCCACGCAAGACCTGTCGAGAGGGTGGCCCTTCCGGGCCACCCTCTCGTCGTTTCACCGGCAGGTTCCTCCTGCCTCGCACTCCTGAAAGGAGGCGCCCCGCATGGCCATCCCCAGCTTCGTCGACCAGGTGACGCTGCACACCTTCGGCGGGAACGGCGGCAACGGCTGCGCCTCCGTCCACCGTGAGAAGTTCAAGCCGCTCGGCGGCCCCGACGGCGGCAACGGCGGTCACGGCGGCTCCGTGATCCTCCGCGTCGACCCCGACGTCACCACCCTCGTCGACTACCACCGCCAGTCCTACCGGCGAGCGACCAGCGGCCAGCCCGGCCGCGGCGACCACCAGAACGGGTCGAACGGCGACGACATCGTGCTGGGCGTCCCCGACGGCACCGTGGTCAGCGACGCCGAGACCGGCGAACGCCTCGCCGACCTGACCGGCCCCGAGGCCGAGCTGGTCGTCGCGCAGGGCGGCAGGGGCGGTCTCGGCAACGCCGCGCTCGCCTCCTCCGCCCGCAAGGCTCCCGGCTTCGCGCTGCTCGGCGAGGACGGCCTCGAGCGGACCGTCACCCTCGAGCTCAAGGTCGTCGCCGACGTCGGTCTCGTCGGCTACCCGAGCGCTGGCAAGTCCTCGCTCGTCGCGGCGATCTCGGCCGCCCGGCCCAAGGTCGCCGACTACCCCTTCACCACGCTCATCCCCAACCTCGGCGTCGTCGTCGGCGGCGACGTCATCTTCACCGTGGCCGACGTGCCCGGCCTGATCGAGGGGGCCAGCGAGGGGCGCGGCCTCGGCTTCGACTTCCTCCGTCACGTCGAGCGTTGCGCGGCGCTCGTGCACGTGGTCGACTGCGCGACGTTCGAGCCTGGTCGGGACCCGGTGACCGACCTCGCCGTCATCGAGGGCGAGCTCACGGCCCACGGCGGCCTCGAGGACCGTCCGCGGCTCGTCGCGCTCAACAAGGTCGACGTCCCCGACGCCTCCGAGCTCGCCGAGATCGCGCGGGCCGACATCGAGGCCCAGGGCTACCGGGTCTTCGCCATCTCCACCAAGACCGGCGAGGGCCTGAAGGCCCTCACGTACGCGATGGCCGACCTGGTCGCCCAGCGCCGCGCCGCGCTGCCTCCGCCGGAGCCCAAGCGCATCGTGCTGCGGCCCGAACCGGTCCGCGGCGGCGGCGGCAAGCCGTTCGTGGTGACCCGTGAGAACGACCTGTGGCGGGTCCGCGGCGACAAGCCCGAGCGCTGGGTGCGTCAGACCGACTTCGGCAACCCGGAGGCCGTCGGCTACCTGGCCGACCGGTTCAACCGGATCGGCATCGAGGACCGGCTGCTCGAGCTCGGCGCCCGGGCCGGTGATGGCGTGGCCATCGGCGGGAACGCGAACGGCGACGGCGCGGTGGTCTTCGACTTCGCGCCGCAGATCGAGGTGGGCGCGGAGATCCTGAGCCGTCGCGGCGAGGACGTCCGGCTGGAGGAACCGCAGCGCCCGGCCGTCACGCGACGCCGCGAGCTCGACCGCGAGTACCACGCGGCCCGCGAGGCGGCGGACGACGACGGATCACGCGGTGGCCAGCGGCGCTGAGGGCGACCGGGCCGTCGTCGCCTCGGCCCACCGGGTCGTGGTGAAGGTCGGGTCCTCCTCGCTCACCTCGGCGGCGGGCGGCATCGACCCCGTGCGCATCGGCGCGCTCGTCGACGCCCTCGTCGCGACCCGCCTGGCCGGCCGCGAGGTCGTCCTGGTGTCCTCCGGCGCCATCGCCGCGGGCCTCGCCCCCCTCGGGATGAAGGCGCGACCGCACGACCTGGCCAACCAGCAGGCCGCGGCCTCGGTCGGTCAGAGCCTGCTGATGGAGCACTACGGGCGGCTCTTTGCGCGGGCGGGGCTCGGCGTCGGGCAGGTGCTGCTCACCGTCGACGACGTGACCCGCCGCGGGAACTACCGCAACGCGTTCCGCACGTTCGGCCGGCTCCTCGAGCTCGGCGTCGTGCCGGTGGTCAACGAGAACGACACGGTCGCCACCCACGAGATCCGGTTCGGCGACAACGACCGCCTGGCCGCCCTGGTCGCGCACCTGGTGCACGCGGACGCCCTCGTCCTGCTCAGCGACGTCGACGCCCTCTGGACGGCGCACCCGGCCTCGCCCGGGGCCCGACGCATCGAGGTGGTCGGCGGCCCCGCCGACCTCGCCGGCGTCGACGTCACCCGGCGCGGCTCCGCCGTGGGGACCGGCGGCATGCAGACCAAGATCGAGGCGGCCGGCATCGCCACCTCGGCCGGCATCCCCGTGGTGCTCACCGACGCTCCGCACGCGGCCGCGGCGCTGGCGGGGGAGCGCGTCGGCACGCTGTTCACTCCCACGGGCAAGCGCCGGCCCACCCGGCTGCTGTGGCTGCGCCACGCCAGCGAGACCAAGGGCCGCCTGGTGCTCGACGCCGGCGCCGTACGCGCGGTCGTGCAGCGCAAGGCGTCGCTGCTGCCCGCCGGCGTCACCGAGGTCGAGGGTCACTTCGCCGCCGGGGAGCCGGTGGACCTGGTCGGGCCCGACGGCGTCGTCGTCGCCCGCGGGCTGGTCGCGTACGACTCCGACGAGCTGCCCGCCCTCCTCGGCCGCACCACCGCGGATCTCGCGGCGGAGCGCGGATCCGCCTACGAACGCACGGTCGTGCACCGGGACGCCCTGGTGGTGCTCGCGGACTGACCGTCGTCATCCGTCGGGCTGGCTCCTGCTTCCGTCGGCGTCCAGCACGGCGGCGCTTCGCAACCATCCGCCCGGGCGCCGTCACCTCGAGCGACGAGAGGACCGCGCCCGCGCCCGGGCTCCCGCCAGACCCATCCACGCTCAGCGCCGCCGTGCTGGACGCCTCCTTCCTAGTCGCGTCCCGGCTGGCCTTCCCCGCTGACCTCTCGGCGTCCCTCTCCTCTCTCGCGCGGCAACGGTGGTTGCGCGAGGATGGGGCGATGGGCGAGGACGGCGGACCGATCCGGTTCCGGGCGGCTGTGGAGCTCGGGGGCAAGACGGCGACGGGGATCGAGGTGCCCGACGAGGTGCTGGCCCGGCTCGGGCCGGGGAAGCGGCCGGCCGTCGTCGTCACGGTCGGCGGGCACGCCTACCGCACGACGCTCGGGTTGATGGGTGGGCGGGCGATGCTGCCGCTCAGCGCCGAGAACCGGTCCGCCGCCGGTGTGGCGGCCGGGGACGAGGTGGAGGTCGAGGTGGTGCTCGACGTGACGCCGCGCACCGTGGAGGTACCGGAGGACCTGGCCGCGCTGCTGCCCGCCGGCTCGCCGGCCCGTGCCACGTTCGACGACCTCGCCCCCGGTCAGCGCAAGGAGTGGGTCCGCTGGGTCACCGAGGCCAAGCGACCCGAGACCCGCGCCGACCGCGTCGCGAAGACCGTCGAGGCGCTCGCGGCGGGGCGGCGTACGCGCTGAAGGTCTGGTCCCGGAGCGCATCTCTCCTGGTGGCAGCACAAGGACGCGGCCGCGGCTAGCCTCCTCGCCATGACGTACCAGACGGTCTACGTCAGCTCCGCCGCGACTCCCCTCACCAGGCCCGAGCTGGACGACATCCTGCGGACGAGCCGGCGCAAGAACGCCGCGCTCGGGGTCTCCGGCGCCCTGCTCTACGCGGGGGGCAACTGGATGCAGGTCCTCGAGGGCGAGCAGAGCGCGGTCGAGTCGCTGCTCGCGAGCATCAGCCGTGACCCACGGCACCGCGGGCTGATCGTGCTGATCCGGGGCCACCAGGAGACCCGGCAGTTCCGGGAGTGGTCGATGGCGTTCGGCGACCTCGACCTCGTCGGCGACGGCGCGGGTGAGTACAGCGACTTCCTGCGCAGGCCGACGGCGTCGGCCGACTTCGGGGCCCAGCCCGGCGCCGCCCAGAAGCTCCTGCTCAGCTTTCGGAGGTCCCTCACCCGTGCCTAGCGCCGACGCCACCCTGTTCCACGACGCGTACGACACCCAGGTCGGCGTCGTCGGCGTGCTGGCCGGACCGGCGGGTCTGCGTCGGCTCGGCTGGCACCTCGACCCGGGCTCCGCTTCGACGGAACCGGACGAGACCGTGCAGCTGGTGCTCGGCCAGCTCCGCGAGTACTTCGGGGGACAGCGCGGTGACTTCGACCTCCCGCTGGACCTGCCGCCGCTCGAGCCGACGACGCTGGCCGTGCTGACGACGCTGCGCGGCGTGCGCTGCGGCGAGACCGTCACCTACGCCGAGCTGGCCCGGCGCAGCGGGACCGGCGTCCCGGCGCGCGCGATCGGCTCGATCATGGCCGCCAACCCGGTCCCGCTCGTGATCCCGTGCCACCGGGTGGTCGCCGCGGACGGGCTCGGCGGCTACTCCGGCGGCGAACCGGGCCACGAGCTCGAGACCAAGCGCTGGCTCCTCGAGCTCGAGGGCGCCCTGCCCCCGGCACTGGTCTGAGCCTCGCCGGGCTCCGAGAGGCTCGGTCGTGCGGCCCTAGGCTGCCCGCATGGACATCTGCGAGCTGATCCTCTCCGACCACCACGAGCAGCGGCGGATGTTCGCCATGCTCGACGACGTGCCCAAGGACGACACCCACGCGCTCGGGGTGCTGTGGAAGCGGCTCTCGACCATGCTCGAGGTGCACGCCCAGGGCGAGGAGGAGCTCTTCTACCCCGAGCTGCTCAAGCTCGGCGAGCGGCTGCACACCGACGCCGAGATCGAGGAGACCGAGGACGCGATCGGCGACCACAACGACATCCGCGACGGCATCCTGGCCAGCCAGGCGGCCGACGTCGGCAGCGACGCGTGGTGGAAGGGCGTGAACGCCGCCCGCGAGGCCAACGACGAGCACATGGGCGAGGAGGAGCACGAGGGCCTCAAGGACTTCCGCGAGAACGTCGACCTCGAGACCCGGCACCGCATCGGCGTCGCCTTCGCCGTGTACGAGGCGGAGCACGTGGACGGCGTCCCGATCGTGGACAAGGACCCCGAGGAGTACGTGAAGGAGAACAGCTGACGACACGCTGACCGCGGGCGGCGTGCGCCGACCCGGTTCTTCCTAGGTTGGGATCGTTCCGGTTCCCCCCGACCCGAAGGACGACGCGATGACCTTCTCCGCCGCACCCGTCGACAGCCTCGAGATGCCCCTGTACGGCGCCAGCCTGGGCCAGGCGTTCACGCGCTTCTGGAAGAAGTACGCCACCTTCTCCGGCAGGGCCAGCCGCAGCGAGTACTGGTGGCTGTTCCTGGTCGGCTTCGTCGTGTCCGCGGCGACGCAGATCATCAGCACGGTCGCGACGGGAAGCTTCACGGCGTCGGTGCAGGACACCACCGACGTCGGTGACGTCATCAGCTACATCTGGTCGCTGGCCACCCTCGTGCCGAGCCTGGCGCTGAGCTGGCGTCGGCTGCACGACATCAACCGCACCGGTCTGTGGAACCTGATCGCCCTCGTCCCGATCGTCGGCTGGATCGTCCTGCTGGTGTTCTACCTCTCGGGGCCCGACCCCGGGGGTGCCCGCTTCGACCGCTGAGGTCGCGCACGAGCGGCGGCTGCGGGGTTCGGCGTGGGCTGTCCCGGGGCGGATCCGCAGGCCTACCATCGGCAGATGGAGGGGGCCGACGCGGTGCAGGACATCCGCTTCGCCCGCGCGCCGGACGGCGTCGGCATCGCGTACGCGGTGCACGGCTCCGGACCGCCGCTGCTGGTCGACGCGTGCTGGCTGAGCCACCTGCAGTTCGACTGGCAGAGCCCCGTCTGGCGACACTGGTTGGTGGAGCTGGGGCGGGTGGCGACGGTGGTCCGGTTCGACGAGCGCGGGCACGGGCTGTCCGACCGCGGCGTCACCGACCACAGCCTCGAGGCCCGGGTCGGTGACCTGGAGGCCGTGGCCGACGACGCCGGGCTGGACCGGTTCGCGCTGCTCGCCATGGCCCAGGGCGGCCCGGTCGCGATCGAGTACGCGGCGCGGCACCCGGAGCGGCTCACCCGGCTGGCGTTCTACGGCAGCTACGCCGGCGCCCAGGTGGCGGCGTCGGCCGAGGAGCTCGAGCTCGACGCAGCCTTCCAGGCGTTGATCAAGGTCGGGTGGGACCGGCCGACGGCCGAGTTCCGGCGGGTCTTCACGCACCTGATGATCCCGGGCGGCACCGAGGAGCAGATGCGCTGGATCGACGACCTGCAGCGGATGGCGGTCGACGCGGACACCGCCATGCTGGCCCGCACGCAGCGTGGGGCCGCCGACTCGAGCGGCCGCCTGCCCGGGCTCGACCTCCCGACCCTGGTGCTCCACAGCCGCGGCGACCAGATGAACCCGTTCGCGCACAGCCGGCACCTCGCCTCCCACATCCGCGGCGCGCGGCTGGTGGCGCTGGAAAGCGACAACCACATCGTGCTGGAGGACGAACCGGCCTGGCCGGTGTTCGTGCGTGAGGTCGCCGCGTTCCTCGCGCCCGACCGTGCGGCCGAACGGGTCACGGCCCCGGTCGAGGACGACCTGACCACCACGCTGTCGCCGCGCGAGCTCCACGTCCTCCGCCTCGCCGCGGCGGGCCTCGACAACGACGCCATCGCCGGTGAGCTGGTGCTGTCGGTGCGCACCGTGGAGCGGCACCTGCAGAACGCGTACGCCAAGCTCGGTCTGCAGGGTCGCACCGCGCGGACGGCCGCCGTGGCGCGGTTGCTCTCCCGCGCCTGAGCGACTACGCGTCAGCCGCCACCGGAGCGTGCGTCGCCCCGGTGCGTTGCGCGTCGGCGCCGATGCGTGCGGCGGGCTCCGGTCCTTAACGTCGAGGTCATCACCGAACCTCCTGGAGGAGACCATGACCACCACCGACACCGACCGCGCCGCTGCTGACCAGGCGGCGGACGCGGACCACGCGCTGAAGGCCCGGCTCGCCGCGATGTGGGCCAGCGGGGACTACCCGAGGGTGGCCGACGAGGTCGTCGGAGGGCTCGGTGCGGTGCTGGTCGACGCGGTCGACGTGCAGCCGGGCCAGCGCGTCCTGGACGTGGCGGCCGGCACGGGCACCTCGGCGCTCCCCGCCACGCGGCGCGGCGCCGAGGTGACCGCCACGGACCTGACGCCCGAGCTGCTCGAGGTGGGTCGCGCGAAGGCCGCGGCCGAGGGGCTGTCGCTGACGTGGGAGGTGGCCGACGCCGAGACCCTGCCGTACGCCGACGGCTCGTACGACGCGGTGCTCTCGTGCATCGGGGTGATGTTCGCCCCGCACCACCAGGCCGCCGCCGACGAGCTGGTCAGGGTCTGCCGTCCCGGCGGCAGCCTCGGGGTGCTGAGCTGGACGCCGGACGGCTTCATCGGCCGGCTGTTCGCGACCATGAAGCCGTACGCCCCGCCGCCTCCCCCCGGAGCCTCCCCGGCGCCGCTGTGGGGTCGGGCCGACCACGTCCGGACGCTCTTCGGCGACCGGGTCACCGACCTGGTGGCGCGCCAGCAGACCCTGCGGGTCGACCGGTTCGCCGACGGGGCCGCGTTCCGCGACTTCTTCAGGGAGAGCTACGGCCCGACGATCACCGCGTACCGCTTCCTCGCCGACGACGTCGACCGCGTCGCCGCGCTGGACGCCGACCTGGCGGCGCTCGGGGACCGCTTCCTGCACGACGGCGTGATGGAGTGGGAGTACCTCTTGGTGACCGCCCGCCGGGCCTGAGGCCGAGCCGGCCGAGGTCCTGCTCGACTACCGTGAGCGCATGACGGTGCAGCAGCAGGCCCTCGCCGCGCGGACGGCGGCCCAGACCCTCGCCACGGCGACCCGCGCTCGCAAGGACGCCGCCCTGCACGCGATGGCCGACGCCCTGGCCAAGGCCGAGACCGCCGTGCTCGAGGCCAACGCCGCCGACGTCGTCCGCGCGGAGGAGGCCGGGACCAGCGCGGCGCTCGTCGACCGGCTGCGGCTCACCGCCGACCGGGTCGGCGCCATGGTCGACGGTCTCCGGGACGTCGCTGCGCTGCCCGACCCCGTCGGCGACGTCGTCCGCGGGTGGACGAACGCGAACGGCGTCCAGGTCCGCCAGGTGCGGGTGCCGTTCGGCGTCGTCGGGATCGTCTACGAGGCCCGCCCCAACGTCACGGCCGACGCGGCCGGTCTCTGCCTCAAGTCCGGCAACGCCGTGCTGCTGCGCGGCTCCTCGTCCGCCGCGTCCGCGAACGCGGCCGTCGTCGAGGCGCTGCGGCTCGGCCTGACGGACGCCGGCCTGCCCGCCGACGCCGTGCAGCTCGTGCCCGGGCCACGCGAGGTGACCGACGAGCTGATGGGGGCCCGCGGCCTCGTCGACGTGCTGATCCCGCGGGGTGGCGCCGGGCTGATCGACCACGTCGTCCGCAACAGCGTGGTGCCCGTCATCGAGACCGGGGTCGGCAACTGCCACCTCTACGTCGACGCGACCGCCGATCCCGACATGGCCCTCGCCATCCTGCTGAACGCCAAGACCCAGCGGCCCTCGGTCTGCAACGCGGTGGAGACGCTGCTCGTGCACGCCGACGCCGCCCCGCGCTTCCTGCCGCTGGCGCTGGCCGCGCTGACCGAGGCCGGCGTGACCGTGCACGGCGACGCGCGGACGGCCGCGTACGGGTCGGGGATCCAGGCGGTCACGGAGGAGGACTGGGGGACCGAGTACCTCTCCCTCGACCTGGCGGCCGGGGTCGTGGACTCCCTCGACGAGGCGCTCGCGCACATCGCCACGTACTCGACCGGGCACAGCGAGACGATCGTCACCGACTCCGAGGCAGCCGCGCAGCGCTTCACGGCCCAGGTCGACGCCGCCGCGGTCCTGGTCAACGCCTCCAGCCGGTTCGTCGACGGCAGCGAGCTCGGCTTCGGCGCCGAGATCGGCATCTCCACGCAGAAGCTCCACGCCCGCGGCCCGATGGGCCTGCCCGAGATGACCTCGACCAAGTACGTCGTGACGGGGTCGGGGCAGACGCGCTGACCTGCGCGCAGGACCAGGCACATCGCCCGGTGCCCGACGAGCGCAGCCTTGCGCCAGCGACCGGCGACGATGTCCAGCACCACCCAGGCGTCACGGGGCTCGCACCGGGCGAAGGCGTCGTACCTTCCAGGACCAGCACGGATCCCGCGGCCACCGGGTCGAAGCCGTAGGCATGGTCGGCGACGTCACGCAGGCAGCCATCAGCCGGACCTCGTCGAGGCACCACGGGAGAGCACCCCCCGCAGGCGATCCACCGTCGTCCGCGGGGCACGGACCAGCGCTGCACCAGCCGTCGGGGACGACCCGCTAGAGTTCGGTGCATGAACTTCGGACTGGCGCTCCTCGCGACCGAGCGTGAGCTGCCGATCCCCCCGTGGGGCTTCGGGTTGATCGCCTTCGTGATCCTGCACCTGATGCTCTTCATCACGATCTCCATCGGCAAGGGCCGCCCGCACAGCTGAGCGTGCCCGCCCTCCTCCTTCGTGCTCCGACACCGGTCCTGATCGTCCGTCCCGTGCTGCTGTGACCGCGCACGACCACGTCGTCTCCACCGGGCTGGCGCGGCGGCCCCGGACCAACGGCGAGCGTCACCGGCTGGGCGTCATGGGTGGCACGTTCGACCCCATCCATCACGGTCACCTGGTCGCTGCGAGCGAGGTCGCCAACCGCTTCGCCCTCGACGAGGTCGTCTTCGTGCCCACCGGCGAGCCCTGGCAGAAGGCGGACCGTGAGGTGTCGGCGGCCGAGGACCGCTACCTCATGACCGTCATCGCCACCGCGTCCAACCCGCGCTTCAGCGTGAGCCGGGTCGACATCGACCGCCCGGGCCCCACGTACACGTTCGACACCCTGACCGACATCCGGGCCGAGCGCGGTGACGACGTCGACCTGTACTTCATCACCGGCGCCGACGCCCTGGACCAGATCCTCACCTGGCGCCACGCCGACCAGCTCTTCGACCTCGCCCACTTCGTCGGCTGCACGCGGCCCGGGGTCGAGATCGACACCCCGAACATCGCCTCGCTGCCCGAGGAACGTGTGACGCTGCTCGAGATCCCGGCCCTGTCGATCTCGTCGACGGCCTGCCGGCTGCGGGTCGCCGAGGCGGAGCCCGTCTGGTACCTCGTGCCGGACGGCGTGGTCCAGTACATCGCCAAGCGCGGGCTCTACCTGCCGTGAGGTGTCGCGCCCGGTTGGCCGCACCTGGCACTCTTGGCGGGTTGAGCCTGCGCCCCGGGCGTAGCACGCCCCGGACGACAGGAACCGCATGACCGCCACAGAGCACGCCCTCGAGCTGACCCAGGTCGCCGCCGAGGCCGCCGCCGACAAGCTCGGCACCGAGATCGTCGCCTTCGACGTCTCCGAGCAGCTCGCCATCACCGACGTCTTCCTCGTCATCACCGCCGCCAACGAGCGGCAGGTCGGCGCCGTCGTCGACGGCGTGGAGGAGGCCCTGCGGGGCGTCGGCGCCAAGCCCGTCCGCCGTGAGGGCGACCGCGAGCAGCGCTGGGTGCTGCTGGACTACCTCGACCTCGTCGTGCACGTGCAGCACACCGACGAGCGCCGCTTCTACGCGCTCGAGCGGCTCTGGCAGGACACCCCTCCGATCAGGCTCGAGCTGGACATCCGCCGGTGACCGCTGCCCGCCTCGTCCTGTGGCGGCACGGCCAGACCGACTGGAACGTCACCACCCGCTTCCAGGGGCAGGCGGACATCCCGCTCAACCCGACCGGCCGGGCCCAGGCGCGGGCTTCTGCGCCGCTGCTGGCCGCGCTCGAGCCGAGCGCCCTCTGGGCCAGCGACCTCGAGCGCACGCGGGACACCGCCGCCGCGCTGACCGCCGTCACCGGCCTGCCGGCACAGCTCGACCCTCGGCTGCGCGAGATCCACGTCGGCTCCTGGGAGGGGCTGCAGGGCGAGGATCTCGACAAGTCCGACCCCGAGGCGTACGCAGCCCTGCGCCGTGGTGAGGACGTCCGCCGCTCCTCGACCGGCGAGACCGTGTCGGAGGTGGGGGAGCGGGTCGCCCAGGCACTGACCGACATCGCTGAGACCGCGGCGGACGACGCGACCGTCGTCGTCACCACCCACGGCCTGGCCGGTCGTGCCGGCATGTGCCGGCTGCTCGAGCTGCCCTTCGCGCACTGGCGCTCGTTCGGCAGCCTCGACAACTGCGCGTGGGCCGTCCTGCAGCGCCACCGCGGTGGCGGCTACTGGCGGGTGGCGGCGTACGACGTCCTCGGACCGGCCACCGTACGAGAGACGATTTCGTGACCCCCGGGACGGGTTGGTAGTCTTCTGGGGTTCGCGCGGCAGGGTCCATACCCGGCAGCGCGATCCGCGAGGGGCTTTGGCGCAGTTGGTAGCGCGCTTCCATGGCATGGAAGAGGTCAGGGGTTCGAATCCCCTAAGCTCCACAGTAAAAGACCTAGTCAGAGACAGTTTGAGAAATCGAACAGGCCTGTTGATCAAGGTTTTCGGGTGACCCTGCTAGCCAGACTGCTAGCCAATGGGGTCGAGTGTGGCTAGCAGAGGCGATCTTCGACCCGCTGGTGAAGGCCGCAAGGCTCGCCGTTTTCGATTCCGCACTTCGTATCTGGCCTAGTCAGCACCGCATTGCGGTTGGCCGATCAGTGTTGGCTCGAACGGGTGACCTCTTCCGTTCCCGGGAAGAAGTCAGGCACATCGGACGGTTCGCCGGCAGCGACTGCAACTCTTGGCAACCGCTCGTCAGCGCGGGACCCGAACCGCCAGCATCAGGACCATGCCCGACGAGAGCTCAGCGCCGCACCCGGACCGCCTTCTGCCCGCTGACCCGGGGGTCCGCGCGCTCGCCCAACGCCTGCACGCGTCGGTCGCCGGGCTGCCGATCATCTCTCCGCACGGTCACGTGCCGGCGCGGTGGCTTTCCGAGAACGTGCCGTTCACCGACCCGACGTCGCTCCTCATCACGCCGGACCACTACGTCACCCGGTTGCTGCACGCCAACGGAGCCGAGCTCTCGAGGTTCGGCGTCGGCCAGGGCCCGCTGACGGAGGACCAGTCGCGAGCGGCGTTTCGCGCGGTGTGCGAGCGGTGGAGCATCTTCCGCGGGACACCGGTCCGCTACTGGTTCGAGACCCAGCTCGCCGACATCTTCGGGGTCAGCCTGCGACCCAGCGCTGCGACGGCCGACCGGATCTACGACGCGGTCGCCGAGAGGTTGGCCACCGAGGCGTTCCTGCCCCGTTCGCTCTACGCCCGCTTCGGCATCGAGGTGCTGGCGACGACCGATGACCCCTGCGACGACCTCGCGGCACACGAACAGCTCCGCGCCGATCCGACGTGGTCCGGCCGGGTTGTGCCGACGTTCCGCCCGGACCGGTACCTCGAGGCGGGACGGCCCGACTGGAACGCCGACGTCGACCGTCTCGGCGAGGTGAGCGGCGTCGACACCGGTGACTACGCCGGCTTCATCGGCGCACTCGAGGCGCGGCGCGGGTTCTTCGTCGAGCACGGCGCCGTATCCACCGACCACAGCCACTCCGATGCCCGCACCGACCCGCTGGAGCCTCACGAGGTCGTACGGATCTACGCCGCCGCCCGGCACAAGGAGGCGTCGGCCGACGAGGCCACCGCGCTCCGGCGTCACCTGGTCGGCGAGATGGCCCGGATGTCGTGCGAGGACGGGCTGGTCATGACGCTGCACCCGGGTGTCCGTCGAAACCACCACGTGCCGACGTACGAGCGTTACGGGACGGACGTCGGCACGGACATCCCCGTGGCCGTCGAGCTCACCGACGCGCTGCAACCCCTGCTGAGCCGATACGGCACCCACCCAGGCTTCCAGCTCGTGCTCTTCACGCTCGACGAGACGCTGTTCTCGCGGGAGATCGGCCCTCTCGCGGGCTTCTACCCGTCGGTGTACGCCGGCGCCCCGTGGTGGTTCCTCGACGCGCCCGAGGCGATCCGCCGCTACCGCTCCGCGATCACGGGGAGTGCGGGCTTCGCCAAGACGTCCGGCTTCATCGACGACACCAGGGCCTTCTGCTCGATCCCTGCCCGGCACGACCTGTCGCGCCGCATCGATGCCGGCTTCGTCGCCGGTCTCGTCGCCGAGCACCAGCTCGACGAAGCCGAGGCCCACGAGGTCTTGCACGACCTCGTGGTCACCAACCCCAGGAAGGCGTTCAAGCTGTGAGCAGCGACACCCTCGCGTCACCGGCCGCCTCGGCGCCCGTCCAGCAGCCTCGGCTGAGCCGCGACCTGCCCGGGACGCCGCCCGCACCGCCGGTGCGGATCGTGCACCTCGGCGTCGGGAACTTCCACCGCGCCCACCAGGCCTGGTACACCGCGCGCGCCGCCGACGCCGCTGCCTGGGGGATCGCGGCCTTCACCGGACGCCGTCCCGACATCGCCGACGCGCTCGCGCCGCAGGACGGGCTCTACACCCTCATCACCCGCAGCGCCGACGGCGATGAGTTCGAGGTCGTCGGGTCGCTCGCCGAGATGCACGCCGCCGCCGAGCACGACGCGCTCCTCGACCTCTTCGGGCAGCCGGCGGTGGCGCTCGTGACCATCACGGCGACCGAGCCCGGGTACGTGCTGGGCCCGGACCGCCGGCTCGACACGGCGCGGGAGGTCGTGCGCCTGGACGCCGACAAGCTGCGGTCGGACGTGCGCACGGCGGTCAGCTCGATGCCGGCCCGGGTCGTCGCCGGGCTGCTGGCCCGGCGGGCGAGCGGTGCCGGCGCCCTCACCGTCCTCTCCTGCGACAACCTGCCGGACAACGGCGGCGCGACGGCCGAGGTGGTCACGGGCTTCGCTGCGCTCGTCGACGACACGCTGCCCGCGTGGATCGAGGCGAACGTCGACTTCGCCACCTCGATGGTCGACCGGATCACCCCGGCCACCACCGACGAGGACCGGCAGCTGGTCGAGCAGACCCAGGGCTACGTCGACGTGGAGCCGGTCCCGACCGAGCCGTTCCACGAGTGGGTGGTGTCGGGGCGGTTCCCCGCGGGCCGCCCCCGCTGGGAGACCGCCGGGGTGACGCTCGTCGACGACGTCACGCCCTTCGAGCAGCGCAAGCTGTGGCTGCTGAACGGCTCGCACTCGCTGCTCGCCTACGCCGGCAGCATCCGCGGCCACGAGACGATCGACGAGGCCGTCGCAGACCCGGCCTGCCGGGCCTGGGTCGCTCAGCTCTGGGACGAGGCGTGCCGGCATCTGCCGCTGCCCGCCGACGCGCTGGACGACTACCGCGCGGCACTGCTCGCGCGCTTCGCCAACCCGCGGGTCCGCCACCGGCTGGCCCAGATCGCCGCCGACGGCTCGACCAAGCTGGGCGTCCGGATCCTGCCGGTGCTGCAGGCCGAACGTGCCGCCGGTCGGATCCCCGTCGGGTGCGCCACCGCCGTCGCCGCCTGGGTCTTGCACCTGCGCGGCTCCGGCCCGCCGGTCGTCGACCAGGAAGCGGACCGCGCGCGGACCGCCGCCGAGGCCGACGACCTGACGGCCGCCGTCGTCGGTGTCCTCGACACCCTGTCCCCCGGCCTGGGCAGCGACGGTCCGCTCGTCGACGCCGTCCTCGCCCAGGCAAGCGCCGTCACGGCCGCTGACGGAGAACGGGGCGCCCGATGACCGTCCGGCTGGACGACCCAGGCTTCGTGGAGCGGCCCGCTGCTCGGCTGCTCACCGGCTTCGCCTTCACCGAAGGCCCGGTCTGGGTCGGTGGGGAGCTCGTGTTCAGCGACATCCCCGGCGACACCACGTACCGGTGGAGCGAGGCCGACGGTCTGCGGCCCCTACGGCGACCCAGCAACAAGTCGAACGGCAACACGCTCGACTCCTCCGGCCGGCTCGTCTCCTGCGAGCACGCCACCAGTCAGGTGGTCAGGACAGAACCGGACGGATCGATGACGTCGCTGGCCACGCACTACCAGGGACACCGGCTCAACAGTCCCAACGACGTCGTCGTCAGCCGCGACGGGAGCGTCTGGTTCACCGACCCCCCGTTCGGGAGGACGCTGAGCGACATGGGTGTCGTCCGACCCCCGGAGCTCGCGTTCTCGGGCGTCTACCGGCTCGACCTCGCCGCGGGCCGGCTGGACCTGCTGCTCGACGACCTGCGCGAGCCGAACGGCCTCTGCTTCGACCGCGACGAGTCGCACCTGTTCGTGAACGACACCGCGAGCGGGCTGGTCCACCGCTTCCGAGTCACCCGGGACGACGAGGGTCGCGCGGCCCTGGTCGAGGGGGACGTCTTCTGCCGGATCCCCGGTGACGACGAAGGGTCGGTGGACGGCATGAAGGTGGATGCTGAGGGCAATCTCTACTGCACGGGGCCAGGGGGAGTGCACGTGCTCGACGCCGGCGGCGTGCCCCTGACCGTCATCACCTGCCCCGAGAAGGTCGGCAACTTCGCCTGGGGAGGCCCCGACCTCCGCACCCTGTACCTCTGCGCCTCGAGCTCCCTGTACGAGGTCCGGACCGTCGTACCCGGCTGGACGAACGCCGCCCCCAGCTGCTGAACCCCGCCCTCGTCCACTCGCGGAGGGTCGGAAACAAGTGGCAACCGTTGGCGGCGGCCGAAATGTCGATGCAAGTATCTCGAGCGACGCAGAACCTGCCCAAGAGAAATCAAAGGAGATTCCCATGAGAAGAATGAGAAATGCCGCCGCTGTTCTGTCGGTCGCGCTGGCCGCGACGATGTTCGCGGGCTGCACGACGTCGAACCAGCCCGGCGGCCCGCCGTCCACCACGACGACCGGCGTCGCCGGTCCGGCGATGCAGCCGACCAAGAAGACCGGCCCGCTGAAGATCGCCTTCGTGCCCGTCGTCATGAACACCTCGTACCAGATGGTCCTCAACGGCATCCAGGCGGAGATCGACAAGTTCGGCGGCGCGTCTTTCGCCAAGGTCACGTCCCAGGCCCCGACCGCCAACACCAGCTCGTCGCAGCAGCAGGCGAACATCATCGAGACCCTAATCCAGCAGAACTACGACGCCATCTTCCTCGCGACCGAGGACGAGAACGCCATGCTCCCCTATCTCAAGGAGGCGTCGGCGCAGGGAATTCCTGTCTTCTTGTTCAACATGGCGGAGGTGTCCAAGAACGACCCCTATTTCGTCACCAACGTCAGTGCCGATCAGTACCAGGCTTCTGTCCAGATCGCCCAGTGGGCCATGACCCACTTCAAAGGCAAGAAGACCGACGTCGGCGTGCTCGAAGGATTTCCCGGAGTGGTGAACACCCAGCGCGTCAAGGGATTCACGGACACCATCAAGGACGACCCCGACCTGCACGTCGTGGCGTCGCAGCCCGCCGACTGGACCCGCAGCAAGGGCCAGACGGTGACCGAGAACATCATCGAGGCGCACCCCGACGTCACCTTCATCTACGGCCTCTACGACGAGATGTCCCTCGGGGCCGTCGCCGCCGTGAAGTCGAGCGGGAAGCACATCGAGATCGCCGGCTACGACATGACGAAGGACGGCTACACGGCCATCGAGAACGGGGACCTCGCCGCTTCGGTCGACACCGGCTCGAAGGCGATGGGGCAGATGCTGGTCGATCAGATGAAGTCCTTCGTCGTCGACGGCAAGGACGTGCCCCGTTCCGTCCCGGTGCCGACGAAGGTCTACGACAGCGCGACCTACAAGACCTTCGACATCAGCAACTACAGCTGAGCGGCGCACGAACGGACGGAGAGACGACGAGATGACGGACCCAGTCCTGTTGGAGATGCGTGGCGTCTCCAAGTCGTTCAGCGGCGTGACGGTGCTGAAGGACGTGAACCTGAAGCTGCAGGCCGGCGAGGTGATCGGCCTGCTCGGGGAGAACGGAGCGGGCAAGTCCACGCTGATCAAGATCTTGTGCGGGATCCACCAGCTCGACGGCGGCGAGATCCTCCTCGACGGAAGTCCGGTGGTGATGAGCGGCGCGGCGAAGGCGCAGCAGGTCGGCATCAGGACCGTCTACCAGGAGCTGAGCCTCTTCCCGCACCTGAAGGTGTACGAGAACGTCTGCCTGCGAGCCGAGCCGACGTACGGGCCGGGCTCGCTCGTGTCGCCGCTCAGGACGGGGCAGATGAGGCGCGAGTCCCGGACGCTGCTGCGGGACGTGCTGGGCGTGACGGTCGACGTCGACGAACGGGTCGCGGATCTGCCCCTCGGTGAGCAGCAGCTGGTGGAGATCGCCAAGGCCGTCCGCGCCAACGCCCGGATCATCGTGCTGGACGAGCCGACGACAACGCTGGAGCGGCGTGAGAAGGACCGGCTGTTCCGGGTGATCAACGACCTGAAGCAGCGGGGGACGGCGATCATCTTCATCTCGCACCACCTGGACGAGGTCGCGGAGCTGTGCGACCGGACCGTCGTGCTGCGGGACGGCATCGTGGTGACGGACGCGTCGACCAGCACGCTCGACGCGCCCACGATGATCACCGCGATGTCGGGAAAGTCCCCGGCGGACCTGTATCCGAAGGAGCAGGTCGAGATCGGTGAACCGATGCTCGAGGTGTCCGGGCTGAGCCGCGAACGTCTCTTCCACGACGTCTCCTTCGACGTCCGCAGCGGGGAGATCCTCGGCATCGTCGGCCTGGTGGGCTGCGGCAAGGGCGAGCTCGTCCGGGGAGTGTTCGGCGCGCTGCCGGTCGACCGGGGTTCGATCACTGTGCGCGGGCGCGGGGTCCAGATCAAGAACGTCCGCCAGGCGAGGCGCCTGGGGCTGTCCTACCTGCCCGCCGACCGCAAGGGTGACGGGATCTTTCCCGAGCGGAGCGTCGAGTGGAACATGACGATCGGTGCCCTGCAGCGCTTCCGCGGACGGTTCGGGATCAACCAGAAGCGCGAGTCCGAGGTCGTACGTGACCGGGTGCGCGAGTTTCGCGTCAAGCTCGCCTCGCCGAAGCAGGCGATCCTCCGCCTGAGTGGCGGAAACCAGCAGAAGGTCCTGCTGGCGCGGGTGCTGATGGGCGAGCCGGACGTGCTCCTGCTCGAGGAACCGACCCGAGGCATCGACGTCAACGCCAAGACCGAGATGTATCGCCTGATCACCTCGTTCGTCAAGCAGGGAAAAGCCGTGGTCCTCGTCTCGTCGGAGGAGACGGAGGTCTCCGCGATGTGTGACCGCGTCCTCGTGATGCGTGAGGGGAGGGTCGCGGCAAGGCTCGACGCCGCCGAGGCGGACCCAGAAACGATCAAGCTCTACTCCATGAGCAGCGACCGCTTGGAAGAAGGACGAAGCTGATGTCATCAATCTCTGCAAACCTCCCGACGGAGGGCGCGAGCAGTCGCTCCTGGGTCCGCAGCACCCTCGGGCACTCGGGCACCGGCGTGGTCGTCGCGTTCCTCGTCCTCTGCATCGTCCTGTCCATCGCCACTCCTGACTTCCTGAGCGTCAGCAACATCACCGTCGTGCTCAGGCAGTCGGTGTGGATCGCGATCATGGCGGTCGGAATGACCTTCGTGATCGGCATGGGTGGCATCGACCTGTCGGTGGGGGCCGTGCTCGGCATCACCGGCGTCTTCGCCGCGGGGATGATCCAGGGCGGGGTGAACATCTACCTCGCCGTGCTCGTCGCCATCCTGGCCGGTGGCGTCATCGGCATCCTGAACGGGGTGCTGGTCACCGCCTTCCGCATCCCTCCGTTCATCGCCACGCTCGGCACCATGAGCACGTTGCGCGGGCTCATGCTCGTGCTGACTGGAGGCATCCCGATCTTCGGGCTGAGCTATCCCGAGTTCCAGTGGTGGGGGCAAGGATTCATCGGTCCCTTCCCGGTGCCGGTGCTGCTGCTGGTCGTCGTCGTCGCCGTGGGCTGGTTCTTGCTGTACCACTCGCGGCTGGGTCGCTACACGCTGTCGATCGGCAGCAACCCGAGCGCGGCCCGACTGGCCGGCATCAACACCACCGGGATCAAGATCGCGGTCTACGGCCTCAGCGGCCTGCTGGCCGGCCTGGCCGGGATCATCCTCACCTCCCGTGGCGAGGCAGCGACACCGGACGCCGGGACCGGCCTCGAGCTGAACGTGATCGCCGCGACCATCATCGGCGGGACCGCGATGACGGGCGGTCGGGCTGTCCTGTTCGGGACAGTGGTCGGCGCGATCCTCATGACGACGATCAGCAACGGTCTGAACCTCCTCGGGGTCAGTCCGCTCTGGCCCCAGGTCATCCTCGGCGCCTTCATCATCGTGGCCGTCGCAGCGAGCTCGATGTCGAAGCGCTCGAGCGACACCGAGGACTGACGGTCGTCGGGGACGCCTGGGCGCAGGAGCTGCTCAGGGCCGTGGCGTCCCCGTCGAGCCCCGGACCAGGAGCTTCGACGGCAGCATCACCGGGGTGGTAGAGGACTTCTCTGGCGGGAGGGGGTCCCGCAGGAGGTGCGCGACCGCGGCGCTGCCCAGGCTCACCACCGGCGCAGCGATCGTCGTCAGGTGCGGCTGCACCAGAGAGGAGTCGACGATGTTGTCGAACCCGATCACGCTCACGTCGCGGGGCACGGAGCGGCCGGTCGCCTGCACGGCGCGGAGGAACCCGATCGCCATCAGATCGTTGTAGGCGATGACCGCGGTGCTCGGTCGCAGCAGCCAGGCGTCGGCTGCGAGGGCTCCGCCCCGCATGGTCGGCACAAAGGGCCCGAGCCGGCGCACCGGGAGGTCCAGGTCGAGGGCCGCCTCGCGGAGTCCGCGCCAGCGCGTACCGTCGGCCCAGGACGCCTCCGGGCCGGCGAGGTAGCAGATCGAGCGGTGGCCCAGCTCGACGAGGTACTCGGTCGCCTTCTTGACCACGTGGACGTTATCGGCGAGAACCGACGTCACCTCTCCCACCGACCGGTTGAGGGTGACGACCGGACGCTGCTTGGCCAGCCCCCGGATCACGGCGTCGGCCATCCGCGAAGAGCTGAGGATGATGCCGTCCGTGGCGCCTACCAGCCGGTCGGCCGCGGCCTGCTCGGCCTGCTCGGACTCCTGCGTCTCCACCACCAGCAGGGTGTAGCCATGCTCGAGCGCGGCGCGCTCGGCGCCGCGGATCATGCCGAAGAAGACCGGGTTGGCGATGTCAGCGACGATCATCGCCAGCATCCCGGTGCCCCGCGCCGAGGCCGTCGTGCGATGCAGGTGCCTCGAGCGGTAGCCGAGGTCCTCGGCCACGCGGCGTACGTGCTCGGCAGTCTTGAAGCTGATCCGTCCGGGCTTGGAGAGCGCTCGGGAGACCGTCGAGGCTGCCACCCCTGCGGCGCGGGCGACATCATAGATCGTGACCTCGGCCAGACCCGCTGACACGATCGGAGGCAGCGGTTCCTCGTCGTCCACGACCTGCACGTCCATCAGTACCCCACGCCTGCAGGCTACAAGCAGTGCGGCTTGCGGCGACCCTCGACGTTGCCGCTTGTTGCCCGCCGAACCGCCTGTTTCTTGTGTCCGCCGACGGGCGCGGGCAGGGTGGCGCCATGACCACCACCACCGCGACGCGAGCCGGGGCCACCGAGGCGTACGGAACGGATCCGGGCGATCCCGGCGCCGCTTGCAGGATCGGCGGCCCGGGGGAGCGTCTCAGTCGCGAACAGGTCCGAGCGTTCTTCCTGGACTGTCTCGCGGGCGCGGACCTCGATGGCGCTCGGGTGTGTCTCGTGGTGCCCGACGGCACCCGGACCTGCCCGCTCCCGCTCCTGCTGGGCGCGGCACGCGACGCGCTCGCCGGTCGCGCCGCCGAGGTGACCGTGATCATCGCGCTCGGCACGCACCACGGGATGAGCGAGGAACAGCTGGCCCACCACCTCGGATACGAGCCCGGCCGGTCGCAGGACGTCTATCCGGGCTGGCGGATCCTCAACCACGAGTCCTGGCTCCCCGAGACGTTCACGACGCTGGGCACCATCTCGGCCGAGCGGCTGACGGAGCTCACCGGCGGGCTGCTGACCGGCACCCCGGTGGAGGTGAAGGTCAACCGGCACGTGGCGCAGGCCGACGTCGCCCTCGTCGTCGGTCCGGTGTTTCCCCACGAGGTCGTCGGCTTCTCCGGCGGCAACAAGTACTTCTTCCCCGGCGTCTCGGGCCAGGAGCTGATCGACCTCTCGCACTGGGTCGGGGCCTTGATCACCAGCGCGCAGATGATCGGTACGGCCGGAGTCACCCCGGTGCGGGCCTTGATCAACGAGGCGGCCGCGATGATCACGGCACGTCGGATGGCGCTGTGCCTGGTCGTGGCCTCGGGCACCGACACGCTGCACGCCGCCGCCTTCGGCACTCCCGAGGACGCCTGGGCGGCGTGCGCCGAGGTCTCCGCGCAGACCCACGTCACCTACCTCGACGCCCCGGTCCGGCGGGTGCTGTCGATCATGCCGACCAAGTACGAGGACATCTGGACGGCGGCGAAGGGCTTCTACAAGCTCGAGCCGATCGTCGCCGACGGCGGCGAGGTGATCATCTACGCGCCGCACATCACCGAGGTGTCGGCGATGCACCCGCACATCACGGAGATCGGCTACCACAACCGGGACTACTTCGTCGGTCAGTGGGAGCGCTTCCGGTCTTCTCCGTGGGGCGACCTCGCGCACTCGACGCACTTGCGTGGCCAGGGCACCTGGGACCCCGAGCACGGCGAGCGCAACCGCGTGACCGTCGCCCTGGCGACCGGCATCCCCCGCGAGCTCGTCGAGGCGGTCAACCTGCGCTACCTCGATCCGGCGACCGTCGACGTCGCCGCGTACGAGGCGGACCCCGACACGTTCGTGGAACCGCACGCCGGTGAGGTGCTCTACCGCCTCCGTCCCGGTGGGGGCGGCGGCGGCGAGCCGGACGGCCGGGGTCTGAGCGCGACGGGCCTCGACGGATGAGCGGGGCTCGTCCGGAGGTCCTCGTCGTCATGGGCGTCTCGGGATGCGGCAAGTCGACGGTCGCCGCGCTGCTCGCCGCGCGGCTCGGGTGGCGTCTCGCGGAGGCTGACGACTTCCACAGCCCGCAGAACGTCGCGACCATGGCCGGTGGGGCCGCTCTCACCGACGTGGACCGCGCGCCCTGGCTCGCTCTGCTGCGCGACTGGATCGACGCCGAGGACACCCCGGCCGTGCTGACCTGCTCGGCGCTGCGCCGCGCCTACCGTGACGTGCTGCGGAGCAGCCGGGCCCGGGTCCGATTCGTCCACCTCGACGGCACGGCTGGTCTCATCGAGGCTCGGCTCGAGCGGCGCAGGGGCCACTTCATGGCGGCAACGCTGCTTGGCTCCCAGCTCGAGACACTCGAGCCCCTGCAGCCTGACGAGGACGGTGTGGTGATCGACGTGACTGACGACCCGGACCTTCTCGCGGAGCGTGCCCTCGCGGCGCTCGACCTGTCCGGCTGCAGGAACTGATCGGAGAATCTGTGCCGCTCTGGTTGATCTTGTGACCGAGGACCAGGCGCTGGGGGCGATCGGGCGCGCGCTCGACGGCGTTGGCAGGCTCGGGCGGCACCTGACCAACGGCCAGGAACGACCACTACCACTGCACCCCCCGTCGTCGGACGCCGCCCGCACGGCAAAGCCGTCCGTGGGCGGCGGCGGGGGCGGGGGCGAAGGAGGAGAATCGTCGCCAAGGCAGGTGGCAACCGTCCGTTGCCATCGAACGTGTCAGTGAACTCCCGCTCACGCTGACAAGTTCAGAGGTGGCTTCGTGCTCGGTTCGTGACAGCCACGTTGTCAGCACACGGATCTTGTGACAGGCAACGTGGCAGTTGCCGGACGATCATGCTCTGTCGAACGATCACTGGTGAGGGCCGGATCATCGGCACGGTCCCAGACACAGTCAGGGGAGTGCTGCCTGCCGAATCGGCACCCCACCGACCACTAGCATCGGACGGTGCGTCCACTGCCCACGTGCCCTCCGCGGCGGTGCTCCGTCGCGGTGAGCGACGTGGCGACCGTACAAGCGCCTGCGATCGACCTTCTTCCGCGTTCCCCGCGGTGCCGGTTCGACGACGCCCTCCATCGGGACGAGCTCGCCCCCATCGCTCTCGACGGAGCGGTTGAGGCGTCGCCGTGAATGTGCGCGCACCGCAGCCGAGTGCTCGACGAGTGTTCTCGGTGATCTGGTTCCCGTTCTTCTTCGTCGTCGTCATGTGCTGGTTGTTCTCGCTGACGTTCAGCGCGCCGCAACCCCACGGTGTCAAGATCGCCGTGGTTGCCGGCCAAGGGCTTGAAGCGCCTTCGGCCGTGGCGTCAGCGAGTGAGCTGGGTAGGTACAGGTGGGTCACGGTGGAGAACTCGGACACCGCTGGCGTCGAGCTGAGGAAGGGTGCAGTTGCCGCGGCCGTCCTTTGTCCGGCAGGGGAGGCGCCGTCCTGCAAGGTTCTGTCCGCCTCAGCATCCGGTCGCGGACGCGCGCTGACCCTGAACGCCGACCTGCGGACCGGCCTGGAGTCGACCGGCCACCAGGTGACAGCCGTGGACGTCGCCCCCTTGGCTCCGGGCGACCGCAGCGGTTCCGGCCTGTTCTTCTTCGCCCTGCCACTCGCCATGACCGGCATGGTCACGTCCATCATGCTTCTTCAGCTGGCCATGTGGCCCACGAGCCGCAAGGTCGCCGTCATCGCTGCGGTCGGCGTGTTCGCCAGCGTGGTCGACTACCTGCTCGCGGTCGGACGACAAGTCCTTCCCCCGAACCTCATGCTGGTCCTGTGGGCCTTTGTGCTCGTCGAGGCGATCGCGCTGATCACCACGGCCGCGGCGACCTGGCTGCGACAGTTCTTCGTACCGGTCGTCCTGACCTTCGTTCTGCTGCTGGGGGTACCCACGTCGGGCGGGACCGTGACCGCAGACATGCTGCCGGTCCCCCTCGCGCTCCTGCACCGCGTCCTTCCGCTGGGTGCTCTCGTCGACCTCACTCGCGCCACCGCGTACGGGATCGGCAGTGCCGCCGGACCGGCTGCCGTCCTTGCTTGCTGGGCCGTGGCGGGAGTCGGGCTGATGGCGCTCGCGCACCGTCACCGGAGCCGTCAGGCCCTCGTGAACCCGCCCGTTGCGGCGCCCACGGCCCAGAGCGAGCACACGTTGCTCGGTGTCGTCACGTCGTTGTCAGGTGTCCCGATCAACCGGGCGACCGTCACCGTGCTCGACGACTCGGGTCGCGAGGTCGAGCGGGGGACGACCGTCACGGACGGCAGCTACAAGGTCGGCGGGATCAGCACCGGACTGCACCACCTGGTGGTGACGGCGGAACATTGCGAGCCTGTCGTCGTGACACTCAGCCTTGCGGCCGCGCAGGCAGCGACCCGTCGCGACATCCGTCTGGAGGACTGGCGTGACCCGGCGGGGAATCTCTCCGCGCAGGAGATCGGGTGATCGGGGGTCAGCACCGACCTCGGGGGTGGGATCGACGTCGGAGGACTCGGGCACCGATCGCGTGAGCCGTCAGCCGCGCAGGGACGCGCTCACGCTCGCGGTGTCGGTGATGGTGGCGATGTTGGTCAGGGCGAAGCCGACCGCTGCGGCCTGCCACTCTGCGCTCAGGCTCGACGTGGCGTCTTCGACGAGGCTGACCTCGTAGCCGTGGTCGGCCGCGTCGCGCACGGTGTGCTCGACGGCCATGTTCGTCCAGGCGCCGACGACGACCAGGCGCTGGACGCCGAGGTTGCGGAGCATGGCGTCGATCTCGGTGCCGTTGAACACGCTCATCCGGGTCCGGTCGAGGACGACGTCGCCGGACTGCGGAGCCAGCTCGTCGACGATCGCGGCACCCCAGCTGCCGATCTTGAAGGTGTCGGGAGCCAGCATCTGGAAGATCGGTGCGTTCGCGCCGCCCAGGCCGGGGACCGGGAAGACGACGATGCGGCTGTAGAAGACCGGGACGCCCGCCTCGCGGGCCGTCGAGGTGACGGACCCGACGTGGGCCACGACGTCCTGGCTGGCGGCGTGCTCAGCAGCGCCGAAGGAGGCGTACGCGCCGTCGGGGTGCACGGTGTCGTTCTGCATGTCGATGACGAGGACCGCGGTGGCGGGGGACTGGTTGCTCATGGTTCCGGCTTTCGTGGTGGACGGGTTCTGGGGATCGAGCGTGTCAGTCGTCGTGCGACGACGACGGCCAGGCCGTGAGGCCGTCGAGCCAGCGGGCGAGGACGTCGACGTCGCTCTCGGTCAGGCCGTGACCGCCCGGGGTGCGGTGGGCGGTCAGCGCGGCACCCGAGCTGTCGTGCAGATAGCTCCACGTGCGGGCCTGGAGCTCGGTCGGGATGACGCGGTCAGCGCTTCCTTGGACGAGCAGGACCGGGAGGCCGGCCAGCCGGTCCGGGGTCGTGGGGACGCCGGCGTCGAACGGCAGGGTCGCGTAGAGCGACGCCAGGCCTGCGTAGCGCGCAGGTTCGGCAAGCACGGCACCGCCGGCGAACGTGGCACCCCCGCTGAACCCCACGAGCACGACGGGTCTGCCGCCGTCGACGACCGAGTTCAGCCAGGTCGTGAACCACGTGACGGAGGTGGCGAGCGAGGCCGGCAGCGGGCGGCCGATGCCCTGGTTGCCGAACCACGCGAAGCCGCCGCCCTCGGCGATCGGCGCACGCAGCGCCACGTACGCCGGCCCGACGGGCAGCCGGTCGGCCAGGGTGACGATGTCGCGCTCGTCGGCACCGCGGCCGTGCAGCAGCACCACCAGGGGAGCGGTGGAACCGCCGGACTGCTCGAGGGTGGTGTGCCACAGCACCGTCGGGCTGGTCACGCCTTCACCGAGACTTCGATCCGGTTGGCCCACGGGTCCTCGAAGCGGACCGTCTGGCCGTCGTCGGCGACCGGGACGCGGTGGTGGCTCAGTCGCTCGCTGAGGGCGCCGAGGTCGTCGGCGGCGGGGAGCTCGATGCGGACCAGGCCGAGGCCCAGCGTCGCGCGCCGCCGGCCCGCGCCCGCGCTGTTCCAGGTGTTCATGGCCATGTGGTGGTGGTACTTCCCCGCGCTGACGAACAGGGCCTGCCCCTGCCACTCGGCGGTGGTCTCGAAGCCGAGCCGATCGACGTAGAAGTCGCGGGCCGAGGCGACATCGCCGACGCAGAGGTGGACGTGCCCGACGCTGGCCGGGCGCTCGCCCGTCGCGGTGAGGGCGACCGGGTCGAGGTGGTCGCGCAGGTAGCTGTTCGGGTCGAGGAACAGGCTGTTCATCTCGACCCGGCCGTGGGTCCAGCTCCACTCGGTGCGGTCGCGGTCCCAGTAGAGCTCCACGCCGTTGCCCTCGGGGTCGGTGAAGTAGAACGCCTTGCTCACCAGGTGGTCGGCGCTGCCGGTGAACGTGCCCGGGTGGGTCTGCGCCACCGCGTAGACCGAGGCGGCCAGGTCGGCCTCGGTCTCGAACAGCACCGCGGTGTGGAACAGCCCCGCCTGGCGGGGGCTCGCGCGCTGGAGCTCGGGAGCGTGCTCGAGGATGACGATCGGCGTACGGCCGCGTCCCAGGGTGACCGTCCCGGCGACGTCGGACAGGACGGTGAGGCGTACGGCGTCGCGGTAGTACGCCGTCATCGTCTCGAGGTCGGCGACGCGCAGGGTCACCGCACCCATGTGCGTGTCCGGCGCCAGCAGGTCGGAGCGGGTGGACTCAGGCATGGTGCGGTGCTCCTGATCGAAGTCGGTGTCGGCGAGGGTTCAGTGGTTGAGGCCGAACCCGCCGGTCCAGCCGATCTTCTCGCCGGCGGCCAGGGTCAGCTGCAGGAAGCCGAGGGCCTCCATCTCGTGGGCGCGCTTCAGCGACCCGGCGTCGACGGCGTCGGCCCCGCCGGCGGTGACCAGCGCGGCGAGGGTCGTCTTCGCGTCGGCGTCGTCGCCGGCGATCAGCACCGTGGTCGTGGTCGGGCCGACCGACTTCGAGGCGAGCGTCGCGGCGAAGTTCGTGTTGAACGCCTTGAGGACCGAGGATCCGGGCAGCGCCTGGGCCAGTTCGGCGGCGGCCGAGCTGCCGGCGGGGACGGTGAGCCCGTCGAAGGTGGCGAAGTCGAGGGGGTTGGTGATGTCGACGACCGTCTTGCCGCTGAGCTGGTCGCCGTAGCGGGCGACGATGTCGGTGAGCGCGCCGTAGGGGACGGCGAGGACGACCACGTCGCCGGTGATGGTGGCGGCGTCGTCTCCGCTGCCGACGTGCTGCACCTCGGCGCCGCCCGAGGCGAGCAGGTCACCGATGGCGGTGCCCATGTTGCCGGTGCCGAAGATCGTGGTGCTGGTCATGACGAGCTCCTTCGTGGGCTCTGAGCCCAAGTGGTTTTACCTACAACCAAGACGATAGCACGAATAGTTGTAGGAAAAACCTTCGGCGGTAGACTTCCTCGTATGGAGACTCCCTGGCTCAGCGATCGCGAGCAGCAGGTGTGGCGCCGGTTCGCAGCGGTGCTCGAGCTGCTTCCCGGGGTCCTCGACTCCGAGCTCACTCGGGAGGAGGGGCTGACGCACTTCGACTACTTCACCCTGGCGATGCTGTCCGAGGCCCCCGCACGGACGCTGCGGATGGGCACCCTGGCCGGGCTCACCAACGCCACCCTGGCGCGCCTGTCCAACGTGGTGACCCGGCTGGCGTCGAAGGGGCTGGTCGAGCGGAGGGCCGCCCAGGACGACCGTCGAGCGACCGACGTCGCCCTCACCGAGGCCGGTTGGGCGAAGGTCGTGCAGGCCGCTCCCGGACACGTACGAATGGTCCGATCGTCCGTCTTCGACCTGCTGGACCCCGACCAGGTCGACCAGCTGTCCACCATCTGCGAACGCCTGCTCGACGGGCTCGACCCGCAGCACCGCCTCGTGGGCCACGGCGAGACGGCCTGACCCCGCTCGACTGCAGCGGGTGACCTTCAGTCGAGCGCCAGCAGGATCCGGCGGCGGTTGTCGGCGTCAACCGGTCATGCGCCAGAGCAACCGCGTCGAGGGGGAACGGCTCGGCGACCGGAATGATCAAGTCGCCAGCGGCTGCGGCGGCGGTGAGCTCGGCGGCGGGCCCGCTCCTTGGCCTCGGCGGGGAAATCGTCGCTGCCGAGCAGCCGGATGGTCAGGTTGTCGAAGAGCATCGGCCAGAACGGGATGGCTGGCTGCGGATCCCGGGTGGCGTAGGCGGCGATGGTCGCTCCGTTGCGGGTGATCGCGACGTCCAGCTCGAGGTTGTCGGAGAACGCGACCTCGACGACGCGGTCGACCCCGTCGGGCGCGTGCTCGCGGATCGCTGCGGCCGGGTCGGAGCCGTCGAGGCTGACGGCCCGCTGGCGGAGGGGCTCGGCCAGGAGCTCGAGATCCGTGGAGCGACGCACCGTCGACACGACGGTCGCGCCGCCGCGGCGGGCGAGCTGGGCGGCCAGGGAGCTGACCGCACCCAGGGCACCGTGCACCAGGACGGTCCGACCGTCGACCGGCCCGTCGGCGAAGACCGCCCTGTGGGCCGTGATCCCGGGGATGCCGAGACAGGCTCCGAGCCCGTCGGTGACGGCATCGGGCAGCGGAACCGCGGTGGACGCCGGGACGACCGCGTAGGCCGCCGCTGTACCGAAGGCGCGGTAGCCCCGACGCCCACCTGACGCCGCTTCGCCCGAGAACGGTGCTGGCACCACACCTGCCGACCGCAGCGGTCGGGTGCGACCGTAGCCACCCGGCGCCGAGCGCCGCGCCGGGTGGCGTGGGGTCAGCGACCTTCGAGCGTGCGAAGCCTGCGGTAGACGCTCTTGGCCTCGGCTGTGCTGATCTTGGCGTCGCTGGGGAGCAGGTACCCGTGGTCGACGTTCGACCTGATCAGCTTCTTGGCGCCAGCGAGGTAGGCCTTCGGGTCGGGGTAGCGCGCGATCAGCTCGGCGTCGGTGTAGTAGCGGTGCATGCCGGTGAGCTGGCAGACGCCTGGACCGGTCGTCCCCGCGCCCTTGTTGACCGCCGTCGAGTAGTCGTACTCGGCCAGCTGGATCCCGCCGCGCGTCAGACCGTTCGCGTCGATCGCGTAGCCGGGGAGCGTGCCCTGGACCAGGCCGATCGCGGCGATGGGTGCCGCCTTGGGGTCACGGACGAGAACGGGCGCGGCCGGGGCCGGGTCGCCGCCCTTGGCCCAGCTAACGACGTGGTCGATGGCGGAGTCGAGCACGTAACCGGTGGGGACCGAGGTCCACGCCGGGGACCGGCTGCAGCCGGTGGCGGTGGCCGTGAGCGTGAGGGACTTGCCGTCTGGACCCTTGATCCAGCCGTCCCGCAGGATCATCGGGTCGAAGTACGCGGCCTCCCTGGTCGTGTTGTGGGATGCTCCGGCGACCTCCCACCGGCGGGAGCTCGCGGTGTCCAGCGGCTTCTGGGTGTTCCCGATCCGGATGCCCAGCTCGCTGGCCACGCTGATCGCCTTGGTCGAGGAGTCGGCCCGTAGCCCTCCGGCCGCGTCGTAGAAGACGACACCGTCGACGGCCTTGTAGAGCGGGTCGATCGAGTTGTAGTAGTCGGTGAGGCGGCCCGCCGATTGAGACTGCCCGATGGCGACGACGCGCTTCACCTTGCCGCGGACGGGGTCGTGCCGACCGGGATGGCGCAGGCCCTGCACGGTCTGGGTGAGCACGTCGAAGGACAGCACCTCCGGGTACGCACCCGAAGCGCCGGCCAGGTCGTCGGTGCCCGTCTCCGGGTCCGTGGGTGACGCGGACAGGTCCAGGTCGCCGTACCGCTCGGGGTTCCAGTCCTGCAGACCCTTGACACCCTGGACCTGGGCGGAGAGCGAGACGGCCGCGTAGCCCTTGCGCATCTGGTAGGCGTGGGTGGAGGCCCAGGCGAAGTCGACGTCATGGCCGGTGGAGGTGTTGGTCCACTCCACCAGCGCGGTCCCGTTGAAGTGCGACTTCTTCGCCGGCTGGCGGACCAGCATCCGGGTCTTGTAGGGGTGCCCGCAGTCCACCACCTGCGCGACGGCCAGCGGCTCGGTGATCCGGTAGCGGCAGGCCGTCCCGGTGACCGTGTACTCCTTCTCCACGTAGCCGTACTTGCGGAGCAGGGCGGGGTCAGCCGCGCTGAAGGCTTTCGACCCGGGTGACGTCAGCCGCGCGAAGCCGGCCTTAGCGGCGCGACGCTCGGCCGTCACCCCTCGCTCGGCCGACGCCGACGCCGACGCCGACGCCGACGGAGAGTTCGGCGTCGGGCGACCGTCGGCCACGGCTGGGGGAGCGCTGAGGGCCGCCGCGGCGGCCAGCGCCATGGCGGTGAGAGCTGCCGTTCTGATCCGGTTCATCCGGACTCCTTCGGGTCGAGTGCTGCTGGGGGGGTCGGGCGGGGCTTGGGGTGTGCGCGCGTGCCTCATTCGGCGTCGGACCTGTGGTGGCGGTGTCCGACGAGGATCTCGACGAGGCGGAGGCCGATGAGCACGCAGGCGGGCATCGTGGGTACGGACACGATGCGCGGCATGATCGTGCTGTCGGCGACGCGGAGGTTCCGCACGCCGTTCACGCGCAGCTGCGCATCCACCACGGCCCGGTCGTCCTTGCCCATCCGGCACGCGCCCGAAGAGTGGAAGTAGGTGGTGGCGCCGTCGCGGACGAAGTTCGCCAGCTCCTCGCCCTTCAGGTCGCGACCTGGTGCCACCTCCCGGACGACGAAGGGCTTCACAGCGGGGGTGGCGGCGACCTCGCGCGCGAGGGCGATGCTGCGCTCGAGGCGGCGACGTCCCAGGGGTGGCTGAGGAATCTCATGTCGACGAGCGGTCGGTCGGCAGGGTCGGCGGAGCGGAGCCTGACGGTTCCACGGCTCCTCGGCGTCACGAGCCCGGCGCACAGCGCCCAGGTGTTGGGCGGCGGCGGGTACTGCTGGGCGATGACCTCGCTGGCGTAGGGGATCTCGATCTGCACGATGCTGATGTCGGGCCGCTCGAACTGTGCGTCCGAGCGGTAGTAGCCGGAGACGTTCGCTGCGCTGTTGCGGTACTCGAAGGGCTCGGGCGCCTCGTACAGGCAGCCGCCGTGCAGGATGTGGTCCTGCACGTTCCGGCCGACCTCGGGCGCGTCGACCCGGGTCCGGAGATTGAGTGCGCGGAGGTCCTTGGCCCGGCCGATCCCGCTGAGGTTGAGGAGCTTGGGCGTGTTGAACCCGCCCGCCGAGAGGATGACCTCGCGGTCGGCCCGGATCTCGATCACCTTGCCGTCGCGGACGGCTTCGACGCCGGTGGCCGTGCGGTGCCGGAAGGTGACCCGGTTGACCGGGGTGTTCACCAGGACGGTGACGTTGGGCCGGTCCAGGACCGGGTAGAGGAACGCGCGGGCCATGCTGTTGCGGCGGCCGTCCCTGATGATCTGGTTCATGTAGCCGAAGCCGTTGCCGGTGACCTCCCGTTCCCCGTTGAGGTCGTCGACGACGGGGAGCCCGAGCTCGCGGAAGCCCTCGAGCGCGGCGGTGGCCAGCGGCAGCGGGTCGGCGGCCGGCTGCACCCAGACGGGTCCGCCCGTGCCGCGGGTCGGGCTCGGCTCGCCCTGCCAGTCCTCGATGCTCTTGAGCAGCTTCAGCCCGTGCCGGTAGCCCCACCGGTCGTCGCCGGACTCGTCGGCCCAGTGGTCGAGGTCGGCCTTGAACGGGCGGGCCCAGATTGTTGCGTTGATGCTGCTGCCGCCGCCGACCACCTTGCCGGTGTGCTCCGGGATGGCACGGTCGTTGACTCCGGCGCTGGGGATCGAGACGTCGTTCCAGTCGCGCGAGGTGCCGAGGTTGGTGAACCAGAGCCGGGGGTCGAGGACGGCCGGATCGGTGTCCCAGTCCCCGGCCTCGATCAGCAGGATCTTGGCCGACGGCATCCGATCCGCGAGGGTGCCGACGATGGTGCAGCCGGCGCTGCCGGCGCCGACCACGACGTAGTCGTAGCCCTTCTTGAGGTGGGTGGCGTTCTTGGCCTGGGTCGCGCGCGCCGAGTCGAGGGTGTCGGCCAGCGCTGACACGGCGGGGCTCGAGAGGATCCCGGTGGCGAGCGCCCCGGCGACGAACATCCGGCGGCTGATCCGGCCCGCGATGAGCGCTCGTTCGAGGTGCTCGAGAGTCTGGTCGTTGTCCATGCTGCATCCCGCCGTCGTCGTTGACGCGCCGTGAGCCGGCGCCGGTGCAGCGGAACGTAACAGTATCTGAGAGAACGACGCAAGAGTGTTATACGACCTTCAGGACGTGGTCCGACGAGCAGCCTGACATCTAACACTTTTTGGTAGAAGTGCGTCCAACTGTTGCCTTTGGTGCTGACGGTCGTTACGTTGTAGGCATGACGACCTCTGCGTCCGCGACCGCATCGCCGCGGTCCCCGAGTCGCCGGCTCGCCCGGGTGGCGATCGTCGGGGGCGGCCCAGGCGGGCTCTTCCTGGCCTCCCAGCTCAGGCAGCGTGTGAGCGGGGTCAAGGTCGTGGTGTTCGAGCGGAATCAGCGGAGCGACGCCTTCGGCTTCGGGGTGGTGTTCTCCGACGCGACCCTGCGCACCATCGACGAGGCGGACCCGGTGCTGAGCGACGGACTTCGCGACTTCGGCCGGCACTGGGACCGGATCGAGGTGTGGAGCAACGACGAGCGCCACGGGTTCGGTGGGAACGGCATGGCCGCCATCCGACGCACGGTGCTGCTTGACCAGCTCCAGCGCAACGCCGAGCAGGCCGGCGCCGAACTGAGGTTCGCGACCACCGCACCGCCGCTGGCCGAGCTGCGGGAGCAGTTCGACCTCGTCGTCGGCGCTGACGGAGCCGGCTCGGGCGTTCGTCAGGCCCTGGAGTCCGAGGCGCCGCTCGGTCACCACGTCGAGACGGCAACGGCCAAGTTCGTCTGGTTCGGGACGACGCACCGGTTCGATGGGCTGACCTTCGTCCACCGCGTCTCGGAGCACGGCAACTTCGCGGCGCACGCCTACCCGATCAGCGACGACCTCAGCACCTTCATCGTAGAGACCGACGCACAGACGTGGCGACGTGCAGGCCTGGACCAGTTCGACGTCAGCCAGCCGCCTGGTCCGTCCGACCTGCAGACCCAGGCCTACCTCGAGGCGTTGTTCGCCGACGACCTGGGCGGTGAGCCGCTCGTGGCCAACAACTCGCGCTGGGCGAACTTCCGCACCCGGCGCAGCGACACCTGGTGGCGCGACAACGTCGCGCTGCTCGGCGACGCGGTTCACACGGCCCACTTCTCGGTCGGCTCGGGGACGAAGATGGCGATGGAGGACTCCATCGTCCTGGCGGAGCAGCTAGAACGGGTGGCGACCGGTAGCACGTCGATGTCCGAGGCGCTGGCCGCCTACCAGGAGGCGCGCCAGGTCCCGGTCGGGAAGATCCAGCGCTCTGCCCGTCCCAGCCTGTCCTGGTGGGAGCACTTCGGCACGTACCAGCAGAAGCTGGACCCGCTGACGTTCGCCTTCCACTTCTTCTCCCGCAGCATCGGGGTCGACCGGATCGCCCAGCGCGACCCCGACCTCGTCCGCGAGGTCCGCGAGGCATGGCGGCTGCGGCACGGAGACGCGCCCCTCGCCTCACCCGTCGACCTCCTGACCGACACGGGACCCGTGAGCGTGGGGCGGCGCCTGGTCATCCGCTCGTCCTCCGCCGGTCAGACGAAGCTCGAGGACCCAGATGGGACGGTCGTCACCATCCCGACGGTCCGCGTCCCGGCGACCGATGACATCTCGGCAGCCGTCGCCCAGCTGCCGAGGTCCGGCCCCGTCGTCGTCGTCGGCCCGGCATCCCTGGCACGCACCCTGCTCGCTGAGGAGGCCCGGCTCCGTCGCGGGCTCACCACCATCGTGGGCGGGACGGACGTCGTCGACGACGTGACGATCGAGACCACCCTGCTGGCTGGTCGGGCAGACGCCGTAGCCGGGCCGCCGGCGTCGTCAATCGCCGCGGGGTCACGGCCGTGACCACCACGGAGCGACCGCGGGTCGCACCAGCCCTCGCGGGCGCGCCCTCGGCGCCCGCTCTGCAGGCGCTTTTCGAGCCCACGGGGGTGGCCGTCATCGGCGCGTCGACCGACCCCACGAAGCTCGGCGGGGTGATGGCGCAGATGGTGTCGGGGTACGCCGGGCACGTCGCCTTCGTCAACCCCCGCAGCGGCGCCATGCACGCCTCGATCGGCGAAGCGGCGTCCGCGGCCCCGGTCCCGATCGAGCTCGCGGTCCTCTGCGTCCCCGCGGCAGCCTGCGCCGACGTGCTCGCCGACTGCGCCGCGGCGGGCGTCCGTGCCGCCCTCATCTGCGCCGGAGGCTTTGCGGAGGCCGGCGGCGCCGGGGTGGCGCTGCAGGCGCGGGTGCTGGACGCTGCGCGTCGGTTCGGGATCCGTCTGCTCGGGCCGAACACGTCCGGCTTCTTCGTCCCCCAGACCCGGCTGCTGGCCAGCTTCGTGCCCGGTGTGGCGTCGCTGCGGCCCGGCCGCATCGGGGTGATCGCGGCCAGCGGAGGTCTGAACCATGCGCTGGCGTTCGCGTTCCAGCGTGAGCAGGCGGGCCTGCGGCTCGGGATCGGCATCGGTGCCGGCGTCGACGTCTCCGCGCCCGACGTGCTCGACCACCTCGCCCAGGACACGGGCACCACGGCCGTCGCGCTGCACCTGGAGAACGTCGACGACGGTACTCGGCTGCTCGCCGCGGTGGGTGCCACCTGCGCGATCAAGCCGGTGGTGGCCATGGTGGTCGGGCAGCACGACATCGGCGACTTCGCGGAGTCGCACACCGGGGCGCTGGCCACCTCGTGGCGCACGACACGAGCGCTGCTGAGGCAGGCCGGCGCGGTGGTCGTCGACGACGTGGACGAGCTCGTCTACGCCACCTCGACGCTGTCGAGGACGCGGGCGCCCGCCCACCGGGCCGCTGCGGTCGGTCTGGTCACCGGCCAGGCCGGTCCGGGCCTGATCGTGGCCGACGCTCTCCACGGCGCCGGGGTCGCGTTGCCCACCCTGACTCCGGAGACCCAGCGACAGCTGGCTGAGCTCCTCCCACCGCTCACGTACCAGGCCAACCCGGTCGACACCGGTCGGCCCGGCCCCCGGCACAGCGACGTGATCGCCAGGACCGCGGCCGACCCGCAGATCGACGTCGTCGCGGTCTACAGCCTGTGCGAGCCGGTCGTCGACCTGGTCGCGGCGGCGACCCTCGTCCGCGACCGCGACGCGCGGGTGGTCCTGGTGGGGATGGACGGCCCCGCCGACGAACTCGGCGAGGCCCGTGGTCGCGCCGAGGTCCTGGGCCTTCCGTTCCTCGTCGGTCCGCGGGCACTGGCCGCCGGTGTCCGGGCCGTCGTCGAGGACGCCGCGCTGCAGGCGCGTACCCGAACCCGCCTCGCCGGCACAGATGTCCTTCCCGGTGGCCCACCCCTTCCGCGCGAACCGATGACGGAGGCAGCCGTCAAGGACCTGCTGGACTCCTGGGGCATCGCCACACCGCCCCGACGTCTCTGCCGGACGGCGGCGCAGGCGCGGACCGCGTTGGCGAGCCTCGGGGCGCCGGTCGCGGCCAAGATCTCGGACGCGACCGTGCTGCACAAGAGCGACATCGGCGGTGTCCGGCTGGGCCTGCGTACGGATTCCGACATTGATGCGGCGCTCGACCACCTCGGGTCGTTGAGCGGCACCGGCGAGGTGCTCGTCGAGAAGATGGCCTCGTCGGGGGTGGACCTGATTGCGAGCGCGCGTCGTGACCCGGTCTTCGGCCCGATCGTCGTCATCGGTCTGGGCGGCACGGCGACCGAGGTGTACGCCGACATCGCCGTCGCCGCCGTGCCCGCTCCGGACGGCTGGCTCCGAGACCTCCCGGACGACCTGGTCGCCCGGCCGCTCCTGGACGGCCACCGTGGTGCGGCACCGGTCGACCGGGAGGCGCTGGCCGGCCTGCTCGTCCTCCTCGGGAATGCCCTGATCGCTCACCCGGAGATCGCTGAGATCGAGATCAACCCCCTGCGGTCCACCGCCGACGGCCTGGTCGCCCTGGACGCCGTGCTGGTGCCCGTCACCGCCTGACCCCGACTGACCTGACGCGAAGGAGCATCCAGGTATGAGCAGACACACCCGGCTCGGAACCGTGCCCTGGCCGGCCGCCGTGGCCGAGCACTATCGAGCCGCCGGCTACTGGGAGGACCGCAGTCTCGGCGTGCTGCTGAACGAGACCGCCGACCGCCTGCCCAACAAGGTCGCGGTGGTGGACGGCGCGACGCGCCTCACGTACGCCGAGCTGACCGCCCGTGCGGACGCGGCCGCCGAACGGTTGCGCGCGCTCGGCCTGCAGCCCGACGACCGGCTGCTCCTCCAGCTGCCGAACACCTGGCACTTCGTCGCCCTGACGCTTGCCTGCTTCCGCGCCGGCATCATCCCGGTGATGGCGCTGCCCGCCCACCGCCGCTATGAGCTCACGCACCTCGCGTCGGCGTCCGAGTGCCGAGGCATCGCGGTCCCCGACGAGCTCCGCGGCTTCAACCACCAGAGCCTGGCGTTCCAGCTGGCCGACGAGCTGACCGATCTCGAGACCGTCGTCGTCCTCGGCGCCGCCCGGGACGGGGCCCACGACCTCGAGGCGCTCCTCGAACCCCCGACGGATCGCCTTGCGTCCCGGCGCCGGGTCGAGGCGTGGGACCCGGACCCCGACTCCCCGGCCTGCTTCCTGATCTCGGGCGGAACCACCGGGCTGCCCAAGCTGATCACCCGGACGCACAACGACTACGCGCTCAACCTCCGGGCCACCGCGGCAGCGGCTGAGCTCGGCCCCGACGACGTCTACCTCGGCACCCTGCCGAGCAGCCACAACTTCCCGCTGGCCTGCCCCGGGATCCTCGGCACCCTTCTGGTCGGCGGCACGGTCGTCATGCTGCCGAGCCCGGAACCGGTCCGCGCCTTCCGCACCGTCGCGGCGGAAGGGGTCACTGTCGCCACCGCGGTCCCGGCCGTCGCCCAGCGCTGGGTCGACCACCAGCAGCAGGTCGACGGCCCGGAGCTCACCACGCTGCGTCTCCTGCAGGTCGGCGGGTCACGGCTCCCCGACGAGTACGCGCGCCGCGTCGGCCCCGTGCTGGGCTGCACGTTGCAGCAGGTGTTCGGCATGGCCGAGGGCCTGATCAACGCCACCCGCATCGACGATCCCGACGAGGTCATCTGCACCACCCAGGGCCGGCCGGTCCACGAGGCCGACGAGGTCCGGGTCCTCGGCCTCGACGACGAGGACGTTTCCGACGGCACGCCCGGAGCGCTCTACACCCGGGGCCCGTACACCCCGCAGGGCTACTACGACGCACCTGAGCACAACGCCCGGTCGTTCCTGGCGGGTGGCTGGTACGGCAGCGGCGACATCGTCGTCCGCCGCCCGGACGGCAACCTGGTCGTGCACGGCCGGAACAAGGACATGATCAACCGGGGCGGGGAGAAGATCAGCGCCGAGGAGATCGAGAGCCTCGTCTACACCGTCGGCGGGGTGGAGATGAACGCCGCGGTCGCCATGCCCGACGACGTCCTTGGCGAACGGCTGTGCCTCTACCTCGTCCCCGAGGCCGGGGTCGACTTCACGCTCGACGAGCTCCGTGAACGCCTCGCCGCCATCGGGATCGCCGCCTACAAGCTGCCCGACCGCCTCGAAATCGTCCCGGAGCTGCCGATGACGAAGGTCGGCAAGATCGACAAGCGCGCTCTGCGCCAGGACGTCGTCGACCGCAGCCGCGCCACCCGATGACCACCGCCCGCACCGCACCCGCACCGCACGCACTGGAGCTGACATGAGCGTTCACACCACCGATCCCGACCTGGTCGCCGGCACCTCGGTGCCGCCGGGGCCGACGCCGGCCGAGGAGCGTCAGATCGACGAGCTCTACGCCGACTTCGACCGCGAGCACCTGATCCCCCTGTGGACCCAGGTCGGCGAGCTGATGCCGATGACGCCGCAGCCCCAGATGCGGCCGCACGTCTGGCGCTGGCAGACGCTGCTGCCGCTCGCCGAGCGCGCCGGCGACCTGATCCCGGTCGGGCGTGGGGGAGAGCGTCGGGCCATCGCCCTGGCGAACCCCGGCCTGGGTGGACGCCCGTACGCGACCCCGACCCTCTGGGCCGCCATCCAGTACCTCGGTCCCCACGAGGTGGCCCCGGAGCACCGCCACTCCCAGAACGCGTTCCGGTTCGTGGTGGAGGGCGAGGGTGTGTGGACGGTCGTGAACGGCGACCCGGTCGCGATGCGGCGCGGCGACTTCCTGCTCACCCCGGGCTGGAACTTCCACGGCCACCACAACGAGACCGACCACCCGATGGCCTGGATCGACGGGCTCGACATCCCCTTCGTGCACTACACCGACACCAGCTTCTTCGAGTTCGGCAGCGACCGCGTCACCGACGAGTCCACCCCCGACATCTCCCGGTCGGAAAAGCTCTGGTGCCACCCGGGCCTGCGACCGCTGTCCCAGCTCCAGGACACCGTCTCCTCCCCGATCGGTGCCTACCGCTGGGAGCACACCGACGCCGCGCTGGCCCAGCAGCTCGAGCTCGAGGCGGCCGGCTTCCCCGCCACCGTCGAGCAGGGCCACGCCGCGGTGCGCTACGTCAACCCCACGACAGGGGGCGACGTGATGCCGACCATGCGGGCGGAGTTCCACCGGCTCGCCGCCGGCGTCACGACCTCCACGAGACGCGAGGTCGGCTCGAGCGTGTTCCAGGTCTTCGAGGGCTCGGGGACGTTCACGGTCGACGACGAGACGCACGCCGTCGAGAAGGGCGACATGGTCGTCGTGCCCTCGTGGAGCGCGCTGACGCTGTCCACCGAGGACGGGCTCGACCTGTTCCGCTTCGGTGACCAGCCGATCGTGGAACGACTGGGGTTCGCCCGCGTGCACGAGGTCGTCCCGAGCTCCTCGCGGACCGTCCGATGAGGCTCGCCACCGTCCGTACGCCGTCGGGAACGCGGGCCGCGCGGGTCGAGGGGGACGACCTCGTGGTGATCGACGAGCCGGGGATCGGTGACGTGGGCGACCTGCTCGCGCGCCCGGACTGGCGCGACGTCGCCAGCGCTGCTGCCGGACCTCGCCAGGCCTTCGGGTCCGCCGACCTCGCGACCCTCGTCGGCCATCCCGGGAAGATCGTCTGCGTCGGCCTGAACTACCGCGCCCACATCCTCGAGATGGGTCGGGAGCTGCCCGAGTTCCCCACGCTGTTCGCCAAGTTCTCGGACACCCTGACCGGCCCCTACGACGACATCGAGGCGCCGGACGAGGACCTTCAGCTCGACTGGGAGGCCGAGCTGACCGTCGTCGTCGGGAAGGTGGTCCGGCACGCCGACGAGGCGACGGCACGCGACGCCATCGCGGGCTACACGGTGGCCAACGACATCTCCATGCGCGGCTACCAGTTCCGGACCAAGGAGTGGCTCCAGGGCAAGGTCTGGGACTCCTCGACGCCGGTCGGGCCGGTCCTGGTGACCGCGGACGAGTGGTCTCCCGGACCGACCGTCAGCACCACGCTGAACGGGGAGACGATGCAGCAGGCCTCGACCGGCGACCTGGTCCACGACCCCGTCGCCCTGGTGTCCTACCTGTCGACCATCGTCACGCTGCGGCCCGGGGACCTCATCCTGACCGGCACTCCCGGCGGGGTCGGGCACGCGCGGAAGCCGCCGCGCTACCTGCGGCCCGGTGACGTCGTCGAGACCTCCATCGAGGGGATCGGCACGCTCCGGAACACCGTCGTTCCTACCGCTGACCGGAGCGTCTGACGTGCCGGCGCGGGTCGACCAGGCCCGTGACCCGGCCGTGGTCGACGCGCTGGCCACGGTCCGTCTCGGCACGGCGTTCTTCCGGCGTGCGCTCAACCGGCTCCGCGACGACGAGCTGGACGCTCCCTCGCTCCTGGCGGGCTGGACCCGTCGGCACGTGGTGGCCCACGTCGGGTACAACGCCCGGGCTATCGCCCGGTTGGTGGACTGGGCGGCGACGGGGGTCGAGACCCCGATGTACGCGTCCCCGGAAGCGCGCTCCGCCGAGATCGACCTCGGCGCCACCCTCAACCCCGAGGCCCTGCGCAACCTGGTCGAGCACGCGGCCATCGACCTCGACGTGCGCTGGCGCGACCTTCCGGACGAACGGTGGACGTATCGCGTCCGGACGGCCCAGGGGAGGGAGGTGCCCGCGGCGGAGACGGTGTGGATGCGGAGCCGCGAGGTCTGGCTGCACGCGGTCGACCTCGAGTCCGGGGCTCGGCTGGACCAGGTCCCGGCGGCGGTCCGCGAACGCCTCATCGGCGACGTCCACCGGGTCTGGACCGGGCGGCCGGGGGAGACGGTGCCCTTCCTTACGGCGACCGACAGTGGCACGACCTGGGGGACGCAGCCGGCCGACGTCGCGGTCGCGGGACCGCTGGACGCACTGACGGGATGGGCAACCGGACGGCTGCCCGTCTCCGCCGCGGCCGACGTCCTCGGGTGGACCGGCGGCGACTCCGGGCCCGCACCGCGCTGGATCTGACCCGCCCTCGTTAGGGTGTGACGTGTCCCAGCCGCTCGACGACCGTGACCTCGCCCCGTACGTGAAGCCGCGGGCCCTCATCCTCGACCTCTTCGGGGACTACCTGCGCTACGCGGGGAACCAGGTCAAAGCCGGCGACCTCGTCACCATGCTCGGGCTGTTCGGTGTCGAGTCGGCGACCGCTCGCGTGACCCTGTCCCGGCTGCGGAGGGAACGCTGGTTCACCACCCGGCGCGCGGGCCGGGAGACCGTCTACTCGCTCACGGACCACCTGATCGAGATCCTCGACGAGGGGCGGGTGCGGATCTTCGCGAGCTACGACGAGGCGTGGGACCACACCTGGACGACCGTCGTCTACCAGTCCGGGCTCGAGCGGCTGACCCGCGACCAGCTGCGCAAGCGCCTGTCGTGGCTCGGGTTCGGGCCGCTGTCGACGAGCACCTGGATCAGCCCGCGCGACCGGGTCCTCGCGGCGAGGACGCTGGGCTCCGACTTCAGCGACATCGACGCCACCGTCATGCGGGCCGCGACCGGCGACCTGACGGAGGACCGGGCTCTGGCGGCACGCTGCTGGGACCTCGGCCGGATCAACGAGCTCTACGGCGAGTTCCTCGAGAACCACGAGCGCCTGCTCGACATCGTGGACGACCTCGACGGCGCGGACGCGCTCATCGCGCGGACCAACCTCATTGCGAGCTACCGGCACTTCCCCTTCCTCGACCCGTGGCTCCCCGCCGAGCTGCAGCCGGACGGCTGGCTCGGCGCACGCGCCAACGTCCTGTTCCGCACGGTGCACGCCGCACTCGCCGCGCGGGCCGAGGCGTGCGTCGCGTCGATGATCGGCGCGACCGCGCTCTCCGCGCCGCCGGGCTGAGCCGTGACGCACGAGAGACGGACCAGCACTCTCGTGTAACAGTATTGCGCGTATCTGCGACGTGGTGTTAGATGAGCCCTGCCGCCGACCTTCTGCACGGGTGACGTCGCGGCTCTGGGATTCCGTCAACGTCGACCACAGGGGACCACCAATGGACACGCAGCTGATCATCGACAACAAGCCGCAGGCCGCCGCCGAGAAGAAGACGTTCGATCGGCTGCACCCGTTGACCGGTGAGGTGGTGACCCGGGCCGCGGCCGCCAGCCCTGCGGACGCGCTCGCCGCCGTCGACTCGGCCTCGGCGGCGTTCGCCACCTGGTCGCAGACCGGACCCTCCGAGCGGCGGGCGATCATGCTGAAGGCGGCCGACGTCATGGAACGGCGCACCCCGGACCTCATCGCGTCCATGGGCTCGGAGGTGGGTGCCGCGCCGGCGTGGGCCGGCTTCAACGGCTTCCTCACCGCGAACCTGCTGCGCGAGGCGGCCGGTCTCGCCACCCAGATCCAGGGCGAGACCATCCCGACCGACAAGCCCGGCACCCTCTCGATGACGGTGCGCACACCCGCGGGGGTCGTCTTCAGCATGGCTCCCTGGAACGGTGCGGGCGTCCTCGCAGCCCGCGCGATCGCCTACCCGATCGTCTGCGGCAACACCGTCGTGTTCCGCGGCTCCGAGTACAGCCCGCGCTCCCACGAGCTCATCTCCGAGGTCTTCCACGAGGCCGGTCTGCCGGCCGGCGTGCTCAACTTCATCACCACCGCCACCGAGGACGCCGACGAGGTCGTCAAGGCGATCATCGCGCACAAGGCCGTGCGGCGAATCAACTTCACCGGCTCCACGCGCATCGGCCGGATCATCGCGGAGCGGGCCGCCCACGAGCTCAAGCCCTGCCTGCTCGAGCTGGGCGGCAAGGCCCCGCTCGTCGTCCTCGACGACGCCGACATCGACGGCGCGGTCAACGCGGCGGTCTTCGGCTCGTTCATGTACCAGGGCCAGATCTGCATGTCGACGGAGCGCTTCGTCGTCGACCAGTCGGTGGCCGACGAGTTCGTGGCCAAGTTCGCCGCGCGGGCGGGCCAGCTCGTCGCCGGCGACCCGACGTCCGACCCGTCCTGCATCATCGGCCCGATGATCAACCCCGACAACGGGCCTCGCCTGAACGCGATGATCGACGACGCCGTGGCCAAGGGTGCCGACGTCGTGGTCGGTGGCCCGGCCGACGGGGCGGCCATGCCGGCGACCATCGTCGACCACGTCACGGCGGACATGGACATCTACGACACCGAGACCTTCGGACCGATCACGACCGTGGTCCGCGTCTCCGGCGCGGAGGAAGCGGTCCGGGTCGCCAACGACACCGAGTACGGCCTGGCGGCAGCGGTCTTCGGGCGCGACACGCAGCGCGCGTACGGGGTCGCACTCCGCATCGACGCCGGCCACGTGCACGTCAACGGGGCCACGGTCCAGAACGAGGCCCAGGCCCCCTACGGCGGCATGAAGAACAGCGGCTACGGGCGCTTCGACGGCCGGGCGGTGATCAACGAGTTCACCGACCTCCGCTGGCTCACGATCGAGCCGTCCGACCAGCCGTACCCCTTCTGACCACCCGACGCACCCCACACCTCAGAGGAACCACCATGCAGATCACCGCCGCTGTCGCACGCACCAAGGGCGACGCGCTCGTCATCGAACAGCTCGAGCTCGACGAGCTCCGACCCACCGAGGCGCGGGTCCGGATGGTCGCGACCGGCGTCTGCCACACCGACGCCATCGTCCGCGACGGGATGTACCCGACGCCCCTGCCCGCCGTGCTGGGGCACGAAGGGGCTGGAATCGTCGAGGCCGTCGGGAGCGAGGTCACGACCGTGAGCGTCGGTGATCACGTCGTGATGAACGCGGCGTACTGCGGCAAGTGCGACCGGTGCCGCGCCGGCCAGATGGCGTACTGCGAGAACCTGTTCGCGGCCGACTTCGGAGGTCGGCGGAGCGACGGCTCCACCGCGTTCTCCGACGCCGACGGCACCGTCATCTCCTCGCACTTCTTCGGCCAGTCCTCGTTCGCCACCTACGCGAACGTCGTCGAGGAGAGCTTGATCAAGATCGATGCCGACGTGCCGCTCGACCTGGTCGCCCCGCTGGGCTGCGGGCTGCAGACCGGCGCCGGCACCGTGCTCAACGAGCTGCAGCCCCGGCTCGGTTCGACCCTGGTCGTCCTCGGGACCGGCGCGGTCGGGTGCGGCGCGATCATGGCCGCGGGCATCGCCAACTGCACCCAGATCATCGCCGTCGACATCCACGACTCCCGCCTGGAGCTGGCCAAGGAGCTCGGGGCCACGGGAACGGTCAACACCCGCACCGAGAAGCTCGCCGACGCGGTCATGGCGCTGACGGACGGGCACGGCGCCGACTACATCGTCGACACGACCGCGCGGCCGGAGCTCCTCGAGCAGGCCGTCGACGCGCTCGCCCTGCGCGGCACGCTGGCCATCGTCGGAGCGGCAGCGCCCGGCACCACCGTCAACTTCGAGATCGGCGCCTCGCTGGTGAAGGGCTGGACGCTGAAGATGGTGATCCAGGGCAGCTCGGTGCCGCAGGTCTTCATCCCCCGTCTGATCGCCCTCTGGCGGGCCGGCCGGTTCCCGTTCGACAAGGTGATCAAGCACTACACGCTGGACGCGATCAACGACGGCTTCGACGACTCCAAGCGCGGCGTCACCATCAAGCCCGTCGTCCGGTACTGATCGCTTCTCGTTCTTATCGCTCGTCCTTCCACACCGGCTCGGGAGTCCGTCGATGTCGATCTTCACCCGCAGGTTCCGGCAGGCGCTGTCGCTCGCGACGGTCGCCCTGGCGAGCTCGGCCCTGCTCCTCACGGGGACCAGTGCGTCAGCGGCTCCCTCCCAGCAGGTCGGGGCGGGCAGCCGGGTCGTCCGCACGTCCGACGGCTCGCTGCGGGGGATCAAGGTCGGCGGTTCGCAGGCGTTCCTCGGGATCCCGTACGCGGCCCCGCCCGTGAAGGACCTCCGCTTCGCGCCGCCAACGCCCCCGGCCCGCTGGCGCGGCGTCCGAGACGCCAGCCGGCAGGCACCGGCCTGCCTGCAGTTCCAGCCGGGAGGCGTGCGCGAGACCCAGGCGACGAGCGAGGACTGCCTCTACCTCGACCTCTACCGCCCGAGCAGGACCCGCCGGTCCGCCCAGCTCCCGGTCGTCGTCTCGGTGCACGGCGGCGGCTACACCCAGGGCACCGGGGTGATCTACGGAGGTCAGACCCTCGCCGAGCGCACGGGCAGCGTCGTCGTCAGCATCAACTACCGGGTGGGCGCGCTCGGCTACCTGGCTCTTGATCAGCTGGACGCCGAGAACCCGAGCACGGGCTCCGGGAACTGGGGGCTGCTGGACCAGATCGCCGCCCTGACGTGGGTCAAGCAGAACGTCGGGGCCTTCGGCGGCGACCCCCGCAACGTCACGGTCGCGGGGCAGTCCGCGGGCGGATCGTCGGTCTGCACGCTGCTGGCGTCGCCGAAGGCGGCAGGACTGTTCGCCCGCGCCACCATCCAGAGCGCGTACTGCGGGCTCTCGGAGCGTCCCCTCGCCGATGCGCAGCAGCAAGGAGCGGCCTTCGCCGAGAAAGCCGGCTGCGCATCGGGTGACAGTCAGCTCGCCTGTCTTCGCTCCGCCTGGGCCCCGACCTTGGTGTCCGCCTTCAAGAGCGCCGGGGGAGCGGGTCCCGTGGTGGGCACACCTGTCCTCCCCAAGGGCTCGTCCGAGGCGATCAAGGACGATCAGTGGAACAAGGTGCCGGTGATCATCGGATCCGTCGCCCACGAGGGCAAGCTCTTCCTGTCAGCAACCCCGAACATCACCGCAGCCGACTACGAGAAGTGGCTGACCACCTACGGCTCCAACGCGTCCAAGGTCGCCGCGCGGTACCCGCTGTCGGACTACCCGACCCCGTTCGCCGCGCAGGCCCAGGCCTTCGGGGACAGCTTCTTGTTCTGCCCGGCCGCCCAGACCGCAGACCTGCTGGCGACGAAGACGAAGGTCTACCGCTACGAGTTCGACGACCCGCAGTCACCGACCCTGTACGGGTTCCAGCCCGAGGGTGTCGACATGTCGAGCACGCACTCCGCGGAGCTCGCCTACCTGTTCGACTTCACTCTGGGCGCAGCGCCCGTCCCCAAGAGCTCCCGCCGGCTCGCCGGGCAGATGAAGGACTACTGGGGCTCGTTCGCCGAGGACGCCAACCCGAACCAGCGTGGTCTGCCCCACTGGCCGCGGTACCGGGCGACGACCCATCAGACGCTGGTGCTGCGTCCTGACGGCCCGCGCGTCTCGGCGAGCGTCAGCGCCGATCACCACTGCGACTTCTGGGCGGACCCGGACGCCGCCTCCTGACCGCGGGCCCACGGCCCCGACCCCGTTCCATTCCGAGGAATAATCTTCCTGGTGGTGCACTTGCACCGGCATGGAGTTCTTCGACGCACTGGTGAGGTACGAGATCGCGCTGTGGGGCGCGGTGGACCAGGAGCTGAGGCGCTCTGGCTCGATCAGCCTCGCTCAGCTCCACGCCCTGCGTGTGCTGGAACGTCACGGGGGCGAGGCGCGGGTGCAGGACCTCAGCGACGACATCGGCGTCACAGTCGGAGCAGCGAGCAAGATCGCCGACCGGCTCGAGCGGAACGGGCTCGCGGCTCGAGGACCCAATCCTGCTGATCGACGGTCGTCGTTGGTCAAGCTCACGTCCGACGGGCGACAGGCGCTCGCCGCCGCCATGGAGGTATGCGTCAGCGCAGTGAGCACAGCGGTCGGTCCGGAGTCGCTCGAGCCCATGACCGCCACCCTGCAGCGGCTCCAGGCACGGCTCGATGCCGCGGAGACGGGTTCGGCGGCATGAGCAGCTCGACGAACACCGCGACCGCCGTGCCGGAACTCGTTCTCGACGCTCCGACGGCCACCCGCCGCACCCTCGCGGTGGCCGCCATGTCGACCGTGGTCGAGTGGTACGACTTCACGGTCTACCTCTACCTCGCCACCGTCATGGCACGCGTCTTCTTCGGTCCAGGTGGAAGCGGAGTCCTCTCGGCCCTGGCCACGTTCGCGCTGGCGTACCTGCTCCGTCCCGTCGGCGCCCTGGCGTTCGGGCTGCTCGGCGACCGCTACGGGCGCCGCCCGGTGCTGCTGGTCTCCATGGCCGCGATGGCCGTCGCCACGCTCGCCACCGCGGCGCTCCCCACCTACGCGCAGGCGGGCAGCCTCGCGACGGGGCTGCTGATCGGGCTGCGCTGCTTCATGGCTCTCTCGGTCGGGGGTGAGTACACGGGCGTCATGACCTACCTGCTGGAGAGCAGCCCGGCTCCTCGGCGCGGACTGGTCACCTCGCTAGCGTCGTCGGCGAGCGAGGTCGGTGCCCTCCTCGCGGTGGCGGTCAGCGCCGTCCTCACCACCACCCTCACCCCGGCGAGCCTCGACTCGTGGGGCTGGAGGATCCCGTTCCTGCTCGGCGGGGTCCTCGCCGTCGCGGTCCTGCTGGCTCGCTCGACGCTGCCCGAGACGCCCGCCTTCGTGCAGGCCCGGGCTCAGGGTCACCGTCAGATCGGCGTCACGGCCGTGTGGCGCGGCCTCGTCGAGCACCGGGGCGCGGTCGTGCGGACCTTCGCGATCTCGGCGCTCTGCTCGGTGGCCTACTACGTCGGCATCGTCTACGTGCCCACCTACCTCAGCACCGTCCGCGGCTACAGCGAGGCCACCGCGCTCCAGCTGGGCACCGCGGCGGCTCTGGTCGTGGTCGCCGCCTCACCCGTCGCCGGCTGGTTGTCCGACCGCTACGGTCGGCGCCCGGTACTGACGGCCCTCGCGGTCGGGTCAGCCCTCGTCCCGATCGGGACGTTCGCGCTGCTCGCCCACGCACCGGTGGTGGCCGTCCTCGTCGCCGCGATGCTGCTGGCGCTGCTGGGCGGTGGGCTCACCGCGGTGGCGGCGGCCGCCATCCCCGAACAGTTCCGGACCGCCAGCCGACTCACCGGCCTCGCCATCGGCGGCACGGTGGCGACGACCATCTTCGGAGGCTTCGCCCCGTACGCCACCCAGCTGGCGGTCACCGGGACGGGCTGGACCATCGCTCCCGGAGTCCTGATCGCCGTGGTCGCCGTGCTCACGATCCCCGCCATCCGCCGGTCGCCGGAGACCGCCGGATCGCAGGGCTCTTCCGAGCAGCGCCCTGATGACGTTGTCTCACCTCGATCGTGAGGTCGGCGGCGGCGGCGGCCTGTGGCTACTTGACCGCGCCGAAGAGCAGGCCGCGGACGAGGGACTTCTGCGCGGCCCAGCCGGCGATGATGACCGGGAGGCTGACCAGGGTCGCGACGGCCGCCACGTGGGCGGTGTAGAGCTCGCCGAAGCTGAGGAACTTCTGCAGGAACAGCGGCAGCGTCGACTTCGACGTGGTCAGGTTCACCGCGTAGAAGTACTCGTTCCAGGAGAACACCGCGCACAGCAGGGCGGTGGAGGCCAGGCCGGGCCGGATCAGCGGCAGGATGATCGAGCGCATGGTCCGCCAACCGGCTGCGCCGTCGACCGAGGCGGCCTCGAGGACCTCGCCGGGGATCTCCTGCATGAACGAGCGGATCATCCAGATGCCCAGCGGCAGGTTCATGCCGATGTGCATCAGCACCAGGATGGTGATCGTGTTCAGCAGCCCGAGCGCGCTGGCCACGATGTAGATCGGGATGATCCCGGCCGCGATCGGCATCATCTTGGTCGAGATGAAGAAGAACAGCACGTCCTGCGCCTTCGCGACCGGCCGGACCGACAGGGCGTACGCCGCCGGGACGGCGAGGGCGAGCACGATCAGGGTGGAGACCACGACGACGACCAGCGAGTTGACCGCGTACGGGCCGATCCCGGCCTGGATCGCCTCCACGTAGTTCGTCAGCGTCGGGGTAAAGATGAACTTCGGGGTCGGGTTCGCGGCTGTGGTCTCGTCCTGCAGGCTCTTGACGACCATGTAGAAGATCGGGAAGAACAGCACGAGGCTGCCGATCCAGCCGCCGAGGGCGATCCCGCTCTGCTTGAAAACGTTCGGCTTCATCGTCGTCCCTCCGCCTGGAAGATGCCCGAGAGCAGCCGCAGCGCCGGCGAGACGAGGGCGATGGTCAACACGAGGGCGACTACGCCCAAGGCCGAGGCGAAGCCGAAGTCGAAGGCGTTGAACGCTTTCAGGTAGATGTAGTAGGTGATGTTGGTGGTGGCGTAAGCCGGTCCCCCCGCGCTGAGCAGGGCGATCTCGCCGAAGGTCTGGATCAGGTTCATCGCCAGCAGGAGCGCGGCCAGCTCGATGAACGGGCGCAGGTGCGGGACGGTGATGTACCGGAAGCGGCGTACGGGCCCCGCGCCGTCGACCTGCGCGGCCTCGAGCTGGTCCTGCGGAGCGCCCTGCAGCCCGGCCAGCATGATCAGCAGGCCGAACGGCGTGAACCGCCAGGTCAGCAGGACGACCAGCGCGAGCAGGGGGTAGTCGCTGAGCCACGACACCGACGGCAGCCCGACCGAGCGGCTGAGGAAGCCGAACAGGCCGAACGTTGGGTCGAACATCGCGCTACGCCAGAACAGCGTGACCGCGACGGGCATCGCGAAGAACGGGGTGATGGCCAGCGTCCGTGCGAGGCCTCGACCCGGGAAGGAGTGGTTCAGCGCCAACGCGATCAGGAGCCCGATCGCGATGCACAGCACCGTGGAGATCCCGGTGATCATGACGGTGTTGAGGATCGACTTCCAGAAGATCGAGTCGGTGAAGGTGTCGAGGTAGTTGCGGCCCCAGTTGAAGCCCTGGTCCCCGCCGGCGAGCAGGTTCCATCGGCGGATGCTGAAGAACAGCGTCATGAGGAACGGGATCTGGGTCAGCGCCAGGGTGAAGACCAGCGCGGGAAGCAGCGGTCTGCGCAGCTTCCAGCGCTCGGCCGAGGTGGTGGCCGGGGGCGGCTTGGGTGGGGCGATGACCTGCCCAGGGGCGGTCTCGAGTGTGGCGGTCATGACGAGGTCCTTTGTGGGGAGGACCGGGCTGCGGAGCCGCTCTGGATCAGCAGGGCGGGCTCCGCAGCGGCCGGTGGTTCCTACTTGAGGAGGCCGGCGGTCTTGACCGCCTTGGTGGTGTAGTCCTGGCTCTTCTGCAGTGCGTCCTGCACGGACTGGGTCCCGGCGATGGCACCCGCGATCTGCTGGGAGGTGTAGTCGCCGATGTCGACGAACTCAGGGATCTGCACGTACTGGACCCCGGTGTAGGGGACCGGCTGGACCGTCGGTGCCTTGGGTGTGGCCTCGTTGATCGACTTCAGGGTGAGGTCGGCGTAGCTGGCGGCGGCCTTCTTGTACTCGGGGATCTCGTAGGTGGACTTGCGCGAGCCCGGCGGGATCGAGTCCCAGCCGGCCTTCTCGCCCGCGAGCTTGATGTAGTCCTTGCTGGTCACCCAGGAGATGAACTTCCAGGAAGCGTCGGCGTTTTTCGACGACTTGGTGATGCCGAGGCCCCACGACCAGAGCCAGCCCGACGGCTTGCCGGTCGGTCCGGTCGGCGCCATGGCGAAGCCGAGGTTGTCCTTGACCTCAGGGGTGGCCTCGTCGATTACGGAGCCGGCGAAGACCGTGTCGTCGTACCACATGGCGGTCTTGCCCTGGCTCATCTGCTGCAGGCAGCCCTCCCAGCCGTCCTTCGCCGCGTCGGGCTGGCCGTACTTGCGCAGCGAGTCGACGTAGAACTGGACAGCCTTCTCGGTCTCGGGGCTGGTCAGCTGCGGGTTCCAGTTCTCGTCGAACCAGCGGCCGCCGTAGGTGTTGATCACCGTGGTGATGGCGGCGAGGTTCTGGCCCCAGCCCGGCAGGCCGCGCAGGCAGAGCCCGGAGACGCCGGCGGACTTGTCGTCCATCTTGGCCGCGGCGGCCTGGACCTGGTCCCACGTCGGGGTCTGCGAGATCGTCACGCCAGCCTTCTTGGCCAGGTCCTTGCGGTAGAAGAGGAACGACGACGAGCCGTAGAACGGGGCCCCGTAGAGCTTGCCGTCCTGACCTGACACGACGTCCTTGATCGGCGTGGTCAGGTCGTCGGCGTCCCAGGCGGGGTCTTTGGCGACGTAGTCGTCGAGCGGGATCAACCACCCCTTCTGCGCCCAGATCGGGACCTCGTACGCGCCCACCATCGCGACGTCGAACTGGCCCGCGTTGGTGGCGACGTCCTTGGTGACCGCCGGGCGCAGGTCGTTCTCCGGGAGGGTCGTGAACTTGACCTTGATCCCCGGGTTCTTGGCCTCGAAGTCGCTGATCAGCGACTCCGCGGTCTTCATCTGGGGGTTCGCGGCGAGGGCCACGTTGATCGTGACCGTCCCGCCCGGTGCCGTGCCCGACCCGCTGCCGTCGGTGGTGCAGGCCGCGAGCGGCACGACGGCCAGCGAAGCTGCCGCCAGTCCCGCGGTGATCCGTGCGGCGCGGTGCCGTGGAAGTGAAAAGCGCATCTTCGAACCCCTGTTCCTGCGCCCGACGGGCGACTGTACGTACAAGCCATACTGAACGGACAAGTAGCAGTATCTGGACTGTGCGGCCTGCCTGTCAACTGCGCCGTACTTGGGTTGTCGCGCTGCCGCACCGTCCGGTACGGTCTGTCCATACCAGGCAGTCACGGCAGAACGCCGCGGCCCGGAAAGGATCGGCACATGCCTCTCGTCAGCGGGCACGACGTCATCTCGGAGTGCACGTCGCGCGGCCTCGTCGCCGGCGCCTTCAACACGACCAATCTCGAGACGACGATGGGCATCGTCACGGCGATCGAGCGGGTCGGCGTGCCGACCTTCATCCAGTGCGCGCCCACGAACGCCGCACTCTCCGGGTTCGAGTACATCCACGACCTCGTGTCACGGCGCCTGGCCGACTGCGACGTCCCGGTCGCTCTGCACCTCGACCACGGCAAGTCCCTGTCCGCCGTCGAGGACGCGCTGGCCGCGAAGTTCACCTCGATCATGATCGACGCTTCTGAGGAGCCGTACGAGGAGAACGTCGCCACCTCGGCGAAGGCCCGCAGGCTGTGCGGACCGGTCGCGCTGGAGGCGGAGCTCGGCAGCATCGGCGGCAAGGAGGACGAGGTCGGCGCCGACCTGGCCGCCTCGACCGATCCTGCGCAGGTCCCCGCGTTCGTCGTGGCTGTCGAGTGCGACATGCTGGCGATCTCTGTCGGCAACGTCCACGGCTACGCGCCGAAAGCCCGCATCGACTTCGACCTGCTCGCCAAGGTCCGCGACGTGAGCCCTGTGCCGCTGGTCATCCATGGGGGGTCCGGCCTGCCCCCCGAGCAGCTCGGCCGGCTCCACGAGTTCAACGTGGTGAAGGTCAACATCGCCAGCGACCTGCGCAACGCGTTCATCAAGACCTTCGGCGAGGCCTATCAGGCGAACCCGGACGAGGTCTCGCTGATCCGGGTCTCGAAGGACTCCGTCGCGGCGGTGGCCGACGTCGTGGAACGTCGCATCCGCATGTTCAACCCGTCGGCGAGCTAGGCGCGCGGTGGTGCTTCCCACCGTCACGGTCGACGTCGGGACGACCAGCGTCAAGCTGTGCCTGTTCGGCGCGGACGCCGCGCTGCTCGCCTCGGCGAAGCACCCGACGCCGACCGTCACGGACGATGTCGGTGAGGTCTACGACCTGCCGGCGCTGTGGACCGCGGTCACGACGTTCGTCCGCGACCTGTCCTCAGCACAGCGCGCGCTGGTCGAACGGATCTCGATCACCGGGGTGGGGGAGTCCGGCGGCCTCGTCCGCCCCGACCTGACGCTGGCGTCACCGATGATCTTGTGGCACGACCAGCGGGGGGTCGGGCTCCTGACCGCGCTGACGATGGAGGAGCGCGCGCTGGTCTACCGGGTCACCGGGTTGCCGGTCAGCGGGAACTACGGCTTGTCGAAGACGGCGTGGGCGGTGGACCGGGCGGGCGGGTCCGACGACGCGCAGTGGCTGAATGTCGCCGAGTACCTCGCCGCGCGGATGGGCGGCGAGCGCTGGTCCGAACCCTCCCTCGCCAGCCGGACCATGGCCCTCGATCTCTCGACGCGTACGTGGTCGGCGGAGGTCTGCGCGCTGGTCGGGCTGGACGTCGACGTCTTCCCCGCGCTCCGGCCAGCCGCCGAGAGCACGGCCCTCACCGCCGCGTTCGCGCAGGAGGTAGGCCTGGGGACCGACGTCCGCGTGCACGTCGCCGGCCACGACCACATGGTCGGTGCGATCGGCGCACAGCTGCAGCCCGGTGAGCTCCTGAACTCCACCGGCACCACGGAGGGACTGCTCCTCCTCGCCGACGCCCCGAGCCTGGACGAGCAGGCACGGCAGGCCAAGCTAGCCAACGGGCTGGCGTGCGCCGGCGCCGGCTACACCCTCTTCGCCTCGATCCCGACCGGCGGCTCGGCCTTCGCCACGCTGCAGCACCTGCTCGGCCTCGACGCGCAACGACTCGCGGCCTGCACGGACGACCTGCACGCTCGCTACCTGAACGGCCTGATCGACCTGGACGCCGTCCCGCTCGTGCTGCCCCAGTTCCGCGGAAGTCCGCCCCCTAGGAAAGACCCGTCGGCGCGCGGCCTGATCTCCGGCCTGCGCAGCGACACCCGGCCGGAGGAGGTCGTCCTCGGTTGCTTCCTGGGCCTGGTCCTGCAGGTCGAGGACGTGCTGGAGCTGTTCCGGAGGTCGCCCGCGCAGGTCAAGGTCATCGGGCCCGCCAGCGGCAACCCGCTCTGGCTCCAGCTGAAGGCTGATCTCCTCGGCATCCCGCTGACCGCCTCGCGCTTCGGGGAGGTCGTGTCCCGCGGCGCTCAGGCGCTCGCGTCGGGCACCACCGGGGTGTGGCAGGGGAACGAGCCGCACGACGTGCTGGTCGACCCCGTCCGGCACGCTCGACTGGCGGAGTGGCGCACCGCGGTGCGTCCTCGTTGGGAGCACCTGAAGGCGACCCCGTCGTGACACTCGTCGCCGGGATCGACTCCTCCACCCAGAGCTGCAAGGTGACCGTCCGCGACCTCGACACCGGCGTGGAGCTGCGCCACGGCAAGGCTGTGCACCCGCCGCAGACCATCGTCGACCCCCGCGCCTGGTGGGACGCGCTGCTCCTCGCCGTCGCGAGGGCCGGCGGTCTCGACGACGTCGCCGCCGTGTCGGTGAGCGGCCAGCAGCACACGCCCGTCTTCCTCGACGCCCACGGCGCCGTGGTCTGCGGCTCGCCGCTGTGGAACAACACGGAGTCCCACGCGCACATGGTGGCGCTGAACGCCGAGCTCGGCCGGGAGGAGTGGATCCGCCGTACGGGCCTGCCGCTGACCCTGTCGGACACGGCCGCCAAGCTGCGCTGGCTGCGCGACGTCCATCCGGAGCACGCGGCGCGCACCGCAGCCGTCGCCGTCGTGCACGACTGGTTGACCTGGCGTCTGCGTGGTCAGGGCGACGGCTCGGGGGACATCGAGGAGCTGACCACCGACCGTTCCGAGGCCAGCGGCACCGCCTACTGGTCGCCCGAGACCGGCGACTACTGCACCGACCTCTTCGTGCACGCCTTCGGCCGGAACTGCGTGCTGCCACGGATCCTGGGCCCGCTCGACCAGGCTGGGGTGACGGGGCCCGGCCTGCCCGGGATCCCGGCCGGGATCCCGATCGGGGTGGGGGGCGGCGACAACGCCGCGGCCGCGCTCGCGCTCGATCTGGCCGACGGCGACGCGGTGATGTCGCTCGGCACCTCCGGGGTCGTCTACCTGCGCTCGTCCGTGCCCGTGCACGACCTCAGCGGGTACGTCTGCAGCTACGCCGACGCCACCGGTCACCACCTGCCGCTGGTCGCGACCCTCAACGCCGCTCGCAACTTCGACGCGGGTGCGGGTCTGCTCGGCTGCACCTACGCCGAGCTGTCCGAGCTGGCGCTCCAGGCGCGCCCCGGCGCCGGCGGCCTCACGCTGCTGCCCTTCTTCGAGGGCGAGCGGACCCCAGACCTGCCGCACGCCCGCGCCTCGCTGCACAACGCCTCGCTGGCGAGCTTCACGCGCCCGAACTTCGCCCGCGCGGTCGTCGAGGGCACGATGGCCAGCCAGGTGGCGATGCTCGACGCGCTGGGCGCCTGTGGCCTCCGCCTGGAGCGGCTGTTCCTCATCGGCGGAGCCGCGGCCAGCGCCGCGGTGCAGACGGTCCTGACCCAGATGGTCGACGTCCCGGTGGTGATGCCGGCGCTCGACGAGTACGTCACCAAAGGGGCGGCCCTGCAGGCGGGGTCAGCGCTGGTCGGGGCGTTCAGGACCTGGGAGGTGGCCGTGCGCGAGCTGCCGCGCGTCCCGTCCGAGCACGCCATCGGTCGGCAGCACAAGAAGGCGATGGCGGCGCTGGGCTACCCCACCTGAGCGCGAAAGGGGAGACTTGCGGGTCGGCGCCCACCGCTGAGGAGGCAAGAACCGTGTCCAGCAGGAGCCGCACGCCGGTCGCGTGCGGCGTCGACATCGGCAGCACCAACGTGAAGGTCGTCCTCCTCGCCCCCCGGGGGTCGGTCCTGTCGCGCGCAAGCCGCCCGACGCCACGCGACGCCGACGGGCTGTCAATGGACGTGCTGGTGGTGCTCGACCTCGTCGAGCGGCTGATCCTCGAGGCCTGCAAGGACGTCTACGAGGTTCATGCGGTCTGCACGGTGGGCGTGGGGGAGGACGGCACGCTCGTGGACGCCGACCTCGCCCCGTTGTCGACAGCACTGGCCTGGTTCGATCCGCGACGGCAGGGGGTGCTCAGAGGTGTGCGTTCCCGGCTGCCTCCCCCGCTGAGCGGCGACGAGGGGTACGACGCCGCCGCCGACGCAGCCCGGACGATGGTCGGCTGGGCGTGGGCGCGTGACCAGCCTGGCGCCGACGTCGCGCGGAGCTGGATCGCGGTTGCCGACCTGCCCGCCGTGCGGTGGACCGGACGCCCCTTCCTCAGCGACACCCTGGCGTCCCGGACGGGCGCGTGGCGGGCGAGCAGCCGTTCCTGGGCTCCCGACCGCGTGGTGGCCTCGCTCGGGTCGGTCGGCCTCCTGCCGGACGTGCTGCCCGCCGGCCAGGTGGTCGGGACGCTGCGGTCGCCGACCCTGCGAGCGGCGGGTGCCGTCGTGGAGGACGCCATGGTGGTCGCGGGGGGCCACGACCACCCGGTCGGCGGTTGGGCGGTCGACCAGCTGGTGTCCGGGGCCGTGCTCGACTCGATGGGGACGGCCGAGGTCGTGGTCGCTCAATCTCCGCTGGCCCCGCCCGCCCACCACCCGCACGTCGACATCGCTCCCGGCATCCGTTCGACGGGGACGACCGTGCTGCGGGTTATCGAGCTGGCGCGCAACACGGCCTGGGCCGGGCAGGACCCCGAGGTCGCCCGTTGGATCAGTGCCCTGCTGGACGGGACGGCACGTCCTGAGCCGATCCTGGAGGCTGGCTACTTCCGGCCCGGCCGTCGGGGCGGCGACGAGCCGTCGTACGCGATGGACGTCCCCCGCGACCCACGCGGCAAAGCGTCGGCCGTGCTCGGCGCGCTCGCGTGCGCCGCCCGCGCGTCGGTCGCCGCCGTGGCCGGAGACGGGGTCGACCGCCCGGTGGTCCGGTTGGCGGGGGGCTGGTCCCGCTCTCCTGGCTGGGTCGACATCAAGCAGGCCGTGACCGGCTACGGGTCGGAGCCGGTCGTCGAGCCCGAGGTCACCGCCGTCGGCGCGGCGCTGCTCGCGGCGACGACCCTCGGCTGGGCGCCGGACCCGGCCACGGCGCTGAGCGAGCCCGGCTCCCGCTAGCTCGCGACGATGTTGACCTCGAGCGGCACAGTGTCGGTGAGGACCCAGGTCTGGTAGTAGTCGAAGCGCCGCCCGTCCGGGTCCCACGACAGCGAACGGATGCGCAGGACGGGCTCGCCGGGCTGGACGCCCAGATGACCTGCGACGTCCTCGGGCGCGCGCGTCGCGTGGATCACTCGACGAGCGCCGTGGATCACGTAGCCGGCCTGACGAAGCGCGCTGTTCGCCGACCCGGTGCCGTCGAGCACGTCCGACGCGGCGGCGATCACCGCACCGCTGCCGGCGGGGAACCAGTTGGTGCTGAAGAGCGCGGGTCTGCCGTCGAGGGAGCGGGCGCGGTCGAGGGTGAAGACCAGCTCGTCGTCGGCCAGGCCGAGGGCCTCAGACACGTGCGATGGCGGGATCCGGAGGCCTGCATCCACCACCGTCGTCGCGATTCCGGTGCGTCCGTGCCGGATCTGGGACTCCAGGAAGCCCGCAGCGTCCTGGACGATCCAGCCGGAAGACGGACCCGGCAACGTTGCGAAGACTCCCCGGCGTGCCACCCGGCGCGCGTACCCGTCGGACTCCAGCCTGGACATCGTCTGGCGGACGGTCGCACGGGCGAGCCCGAAGTCCCGGCTGAGCTCCAGCTCACTGGGGAGACGGTCGTCTACGGGGAACTCGCCGCTGACGATGCGCCTCTTGAGGATGTCGAACAGCTGCTCGTAGTACGGGACCGGCGAGGTCCTGTCGATCGTCTGCGTCAACTCTGCCTCCTCTGCACCGCCGGTGGACAGACCCTCGCACACCATGGTGCGAGGCCGTCTGTCCGGACAGTTTAGACAGTTCAGTGCAGGGACGCTACAGTCGCCGTTGCCAACCCGATCGCCGACAGTCTGGAGCCGGACGTGACCAAGACGATGCGCGCCGTGGTGGCCGACGGTCGCGGGGGCGTCGACATCTGCGACCTGCCCGTTCCCCGCGCTCAGGAAGGATGGGTCGTCATCGCCCCGGTCGGCACGGGCATCTGCGGCACCGACCTGCATCTGGTTGCGGGCGACTACCCGCACGGTCGGTTCCCGGTGGTCCCGGGGCACGAGTTCGCCGGTCACGTCACCGAAGTCGGACCGGGCGTCACCGGGCTGGCCGAGGGCGACTACGTCGGGGTGAACCCCAACATCAGCTGCGGCGCGTGCGTCTGGTGCCGACGCGGTGCCACCAACCTGTGCGTGAAGCTCCTTCCGGTGGGCATCGCCGTCGACGGCTCGTGCGCCGAGCGCGTGGCCGTCCCCAGCCGGGCCGTCTTCGGACTCCACGAGTCCATCGAGCACCGCGCGGCCCCGCTGATCGAGCCGTTCAGCTGCGTGCTCCACGCGCTTGAACGCGCGCCCGGCTGGCGTGACGAGGAGATGATCGTCTTCGGCGCGGGATCGATCGGCCTGATGGCAATCATCCTTGGACGTGCTGAAGGCAGCGCGGGGGTGCGCATCGTCGAGCCCAACGAGGCCCGCCGGGCGGCGGCGGTCGGGCTGGGGGCGATCGAGGCCGTCGCTTCCGTCGAGGAGCTCGACCGGCAGGTGTTCGACATCGCCATCGACGCGAGCGGACACCCGACGGCGATCGCTCAGGCGATCGCTTCACTCGGCCCGCGCGGTCGACTCCTCCAGATGGGTGTCGCCTCCCCGACGGCCTCCGTCGCCGTGAGCCCCTACGAGGTGTTCGCGAAGGAGCTCAGCATCATCGGGTCGAACTCGCTCGCCGAGAAGTACCCCGAAGCCGCGGAACGCATGGTCGACCTGCAGGGCGAGCTCGTCGGCATGATCACGGGGACCTTCCCGCTAGAGGAATACACCCAGGCACTTGCGGCTACAAGAAGCCCGGACCAAATCAAGGTCCAAGTCACCTCGTGAACACAGACGTCTCGCATCTGACGCCGCTGACGCCACTCGGAGCCGGGGTCGACATCCTGGTACGGCCCTGCGACTGCCTCATGCTCAGGCGGCGTGAGTGCGTGCGCGAGCTTGGGCAGGGTGTCGCTCACCTGGCGCGCTACCGAGGCGTGGCCGCGAGCACGTTCGTCGATGTCAGCGACCGCGGCCTCAGTCGTATCGCGAGGCCCTCGCCTCGTCGTGGGGCGACCCGCGCTGCGGCGGCGTAGCGGTCCCGCTGGGCCGTGGGCACGGTAGTCAGCCGGAGACCACGGCATCGCATTGACGGCTCGGCGACGAGGCCCAGACTGCCCGACCGGTCAGAGCGCAACAGCGTCGAGGAGGTCGGCCGCCGTGCGACGCACACCTGCGGCCAAGGACGTCGCTGCTGGGTCCTCGAGCCAGGAGTCGAGGGCTGCCCGCAGCACGACTGCCCCCAGCTCGCCGAGCAGCGCCGCCCGTGCCTGATCGCAGCCACGGTCGGCGAGCGCGCTGGCCAGGGCTTCCGCGACGGCCGCCACCTTGGTGCGCTCACGCTCACGCAGCTCCGCGCTGCCCGCGATGATTCTGCGCCGATCAGTCGACCTGTAGGCGAGCTCCGCCAAAAGCTCTCCCACCCGCGCCAACCCCTCGACCGCCGCCGCAAACGGTGCCAGGGCTCGGTCGGCCTCGGCGACACTGCTGCGGACCACCTCCGGCAACCGCTCGGAACCGGCGAAGAGCACGTCGCGCTTGTCGGCGTAGTGCCGGAAGAACGTCCGTCGAGTCAGGCCCGCGCGCTCAGCGATCTCTTCGACGGAGACCGCTTCGTAGCCGCGCTCGAGGAACAGGTCGAGCGCGGCCCCGCGTAACCGCTCCCCGGCGTCGGGCTCCCACCTCGGCATGCACCGATGCTACCGAGGCTTGCTACTGATGTCTCAGGGTGACATCATGCGATGGCACTTAGAGACATCATTGGAGGCATCATGGAACTGGACGGGCAACGAGTCGTCATCATTGGTGGCACGTCGGGCATGGGACTGGCGACGGCGCGAGCGGCTGCGGGGGCCGGCGCCCACGTGACGGTGGCGTCGAGCAGCGAGCACAAGGTGGCGTCGGCACTCGCCACCTTGCCACCCTCGTGCACAGGACGCGCCGTGGACATCCGCGACGAGGCCGCTGTCGCGGCACTCTTCAGCGAGGTCGGTCCCTTCGACCATCTCGTGATCACCGCGGGCGACACCTTCTTAGCCCGCGCTCTCCGAGACGCGGACTCCGCCGAGGTGGAGCGCGGACTCGCCGTGCGGTTCACCGGAGCGGTGTCGGCTGTCCGCCTGGCGTCGGCCAGCCTGGCTCCGACGGGCTCGGTCAGCCTGACGAGCGGTCAGGTCGCGGTCCGCCCTCAGCGCGGGGCTACACTGGCCGCGGCGGGGGCAGCAGCCGTTGAGGGACTCGCGCTCGGGCTCGCCGTCGAGCTGGCCCCCGTGCGGGTGAACGTCGTGCGCCCAGGCCCGATCGAGACCGAGATGTGGGACGCCTACGGGCCCGAGGATCGCGCTGGACACCTGGCCGCTACCGCTCAGCGCACGCTCACCCAGACCGTCGGGCAGCCGAGCGACGTGGCCGCGGCGTTCCTGTACCTGATGCAGAACTCCTTCGTCACCGGGACGGTCCTGCCGGTGGACGGAGGCATTGTGCTGGTGTAGCCGCGTGCAGAGCAGCGACATCGGCGACGGCGGAGTGGTTTCACGTCTTGGGGAACGACGACCACTCCGTCCGTTGCCGAGGTGCTGACTTGCTCATCGACGACGACCAGGTCGCCGGGGAAGCGGCGACCGGCGTAGGCAGACCAGCCCGGCAAGGTCTTTGACCAGACGGTCGACCTCGACGGCGTCCCCGACTCCTACCAGGCGATGGCCGACTGCAAGGCCCTGAAGGTGCTCGTCCGTCCTGCACTCAGAGCTCTTGAGGCAGGACAACGGTGTCCGGTCTCAGTGGACAACCCCGGCTGATCTGTCTCAGTGATCATGTCAGCGGCCGAATATCGCCTCACCCAAGTTGCCAGTCAACGGATGATCTTGGTAGTGCCCTGGTCCGCGGCGCTGTAGTGAACCCGCAGGAGGTGGTGGGAGCGCTCCGCGGAGCAACGCGTCCAGACGACGACGTTTCCACGCCCGAGCGCACGGGCACTCACGGCGACAGTCCTGCATTGCTGGCGTCGAGGACGGCGACTCGCCGTGTCGCCAGCCAACGGCAGCCGAAGTGCCGAAGGACGGCCCCCCCACCATCAACCGGTTGGGCCGCGCTCGTCCGAACGCCACCGCTGACTGCGTTTGACGGGGTTCGGTAACAGTCGACGCCACCATTGATGGCAAGCTGAAGGCGCTCCTGTACCGGCGGTACAACAAGACGTCGCGCCCGTGTATCATCGGTATATGACCTCCGGTCGAGATCGTCTGATGCGTGCTGCTGCCGGTCTGCTCGCTGCCCACCCGTCGCAGGAGCCGAGCACTCGTGAGCTGTACGAGGCTGCTGGCGTCGCCGCACCCACGCTCTACCACCACTTCGGCACGAAGACTGGCCTGCTGGACGCAGTGGTCGAGCAGGCCTTCGACGCTTACCTGGAGCAGAAGAGGGGCATGGTCCGGACGGGGGACCTGATCGCGGACTTCTGCGCGGGATGGGACCTGCACATCGAGTTCGGACTGACGAACCCGATGGCTTACACGCTCATGTATCTGTCGGGGAGAATCACCGTCGCCGCCGAGACGGCCGACCGTCACCTTCGGGCCGCGCTCGAGCGCATGCGCGACGCCAGCCTCCTGCACGTCGACATCGACACCGCCGCGACCATGACCACCGCGATGGCGATCGGCTGCGTGACTCAACTCAACCGGCAGCCCGGCGTCGCGGATGAATCCGCCACTCGTGCGATCAGGACCGCCCTCGTCGACCGGCTGACCGGACAACCGCAAACCACGACCACCCCCCGCCAGGCCGCGCACGCGCTTCTGAACGACCTCCGTAGACGCTCGGAGATGTTCACCCCCGCTGAGTCGGCGCTGCTTCGACAGTGGCTCCTTGCCATCGCGGACGAGGACCACCCCACCTCAACCTCAGGAGCGCACGCATGACCAATGCCACCGACACCGCACGGTTCGACCCGATGTTCCGTCTCGGGGGCGACACCCCTGTTCCCCGACTCGGCTACGGAGCCATGCGGCTCGCCGGACCTGGCGTCATCGGACTGCCCGACGACCCGGACGACGCCATCGCCGTCCTGCGACGCGCCGTGGAGATCGGAATCAGGTTCTTCGACACCGCGAACGCCTACGGCCCGCGCACCGTGAACCAGCTCATCGGCCGTGCGCTGTCGCCCGTTGGCGACGACATCATCATCGGCAACAAGGTCGGCGCAACCCGAGGGCCGCGTGGCGAGTGGCTCACCGACAGCCGTCCCGCGACCATCCGCACCCAGGTCGAAGAAGCGCTTCGAGACCTCCGCACCGAACGGAGCGGATTGACCTACCTCCGCCTCGCCGGAGACAGCGGAGGACGAGCCGGCTCCATCACCGAGGAGATCCCGCTCGAGGACTCCCTCGGTGCGCTGATCGAGCTGCACCAGAAAGGCATGATCGCCCGTATCGGCATCTCCGGTGCCACCCCCGAGATCCTTGCGCGGGCGCAGCAGATCGCGCCGATTGTCGCGGTGCAGAACCGCTACAACCTCATCGACCGCTCCGGCGTCGAAGTCCTCGCTGCCTGCGAACATGACGGCGTCGCGTTCGTGCCCTACTTCCCGCTCGCCACAGGCGGTCTCGGGAGCGTCGATGCACTGCGGGAGCCCGCCCGCCGGCTCGCAGTCCCCAAATCCACGGTGGCCCTGGCGTGGCTGCTCCGCCGGTCGCCCGTGATCATCCCCATCCCCGGTACCACCTCGCGCGCGCATCTCGACGAGAACCAGCTCGCCGCCGCCGTCGCGCCCCAGCTGACCGACCTGGAGGTCCAGGCCCTGACCGCAACCGAGGACGAGGGCTCCGCCTCCCTGTCGATGATGCCGGAGCGCATGCTCGACGCACTCCAGCGACCCAGCAGGACCCACACCCGACCTTGAACCGCACCGGCGTGTCCGGAGACTTGAGTCCTTGAGAGGTTGGAGTCATGGCAGGAAGAACGTCGAAGAGGTATCGCCCGAGCTGCGTGAGCGGGCGGTCCGGGTGGTCGGGAGGATCGCTGGTGATCACGAGTCGGAGTGGGCGGCGCTGAGTGAGGTCGCGCGGCTCGGGACGGCCGAGGCGGTGCGCAAATGGGTCCGCCAATACGAGGTCGACGCCGGCCAGGTGCGACGACTGATGAGTCGGCCGAGCTGAAGCGGCTGCGCCAGATCGCGCCTTGTGTGCAGAGCGGTGTCTTTGGCCGGCTTGTCTTGGTCGTGACTGCATCACCCACGCGACGTTCTGCTCGCTGTTCGATAACCTCGAACAGGACAGGCTCGGGGCGTGCGTTCGAATAGGTGACCTCTCTGAGGTGCTGCTAGCCAAGCTGCTAGCCAACGGCCACTGTCGCCGGTGGACGCCGATGGACGTTAGCGGCCGTGGGGGAGGCGTCGGACCCGCAGTTTGAGCGTGGTTGAGTGCCATGGCATGGAAGAGGTCAGGGGTTCGAATCCCCTAAGCTCCACAGTGAAAGGCCTAGTCAGAGGCAGTTATGGAATCGAACGCCACTGTTGATCAAGCCGATCTGGTGGACCTGGCAGCCTAACTGACAGCCAACGGAACCGAGTTTGGCTGGCTATGGCTCCGCGTTGCGCCTCCTTGGGCCCGTAGTGTGCGAATCCGTCAGGGCGTTTGGCCTAGTCAGAAGGGCTTCGCCGACACGAATCGAACGGGTGACTTCTTCCGTTCGCGAGAAGAAGTCAAACCTATCGGCTCGCCGCGGCGACCGGACTGTAGACGCCCCTGAACTAAGTTGCGAGGACCCGGCGGCTCGCCCTGGCGCACGGCCGCGACTACATCGGCGCGGACTCTGTCCGGCTACAGGAGGGGCGCGATGCTTGATCCGTCTAACGGGGAATCAGATCTTTAGGACGGAAAGTTGCTCGAACCGGGGGCGGAACGCGCAGTCACGACGCCGTCTGGACGTTCTGGCTCTGTACCAGTCATGGGTTAGCCGCCAACGCTAAAGTGAAGAAAGTCGACGGAGTCTCCGCGATGGCCGGGTTTGTGCGCTTATGGCCGCCGCGAGTCTGAAAAACGGCCCCAAGAGGAGCACCTGGGATCGCCCGCGATCATGTCCACTCGTTGACGACGCCCTCCCGCGGCCAACCCAAGTCCCGCCAACGAAAGCAGATCGACGCAGCGAGGCATTCATCGCGTAAGGCTGCTAATCAGCAGCTGCGAAGTCGCTGCAGCGAACGGTTGACGGCCGAGAGCGGCTGAGGACACCGCTGCTCACTGGGTCAGGCGTGCGAGCGTGGCATAACCAGCAGGTCAGCAACACGTCGCGCTGGCGAAACGGCAAGAGTTCAGCGCACGACAACCGGACAATCAAGACGCGACATTCAGGGGCTGGGGTCTGTCCTGCTCCCGCCTGACAATTGATTGGTTGTGGTCTTGAGACAGGCGCCGTCGAAACGCAGTCGGATGGACGCGGCGGGCGGTGCTGGTTCAACCCGGCGGCCGCTCCACAGCTGCTGGCTTCCGTCGGCGCCGCGTGTGTAGCGCCAGCGGCGAGTGATCTTTTTCCCGACCCGGGTCACCTCCTCCTGGGCAATCGGCGCGACGGCGACACCGGCCAGGACCGCCCCGGACGGCGGCAGCTGTCCGGCCACGCTGGACAGGCTCAAGCCGGCCGGAGCTCCTGGCGAGGGCATGAGCGGGTACCAGTTGCTCGGGACGGCGGTGTGCAGGTGGTACGAGCGTCCGCCGGTCGCCGTGGGCTGTGCCGCTCGGCTGGCGGCCACGGCGGCGTCGCGATCGACGATCGTTCCGTCGGAGGCGGTGACTCGGCGCTCGACTGCCCAGAAGAGGTCGGCCACCTCGTCGCGCCGGAGCTCGACCAGCTCGGTGGCGGCACTCGTCCGGCTGTCGATGACCGAGGGGAACAGCACGCTCCACGGGGAGTGGCCGGATCCGCGACGCTGGTCCAGCGTGAACAGGCTCAGTGCGTCCGCCGGCGGGACGGATGTCGTCACCGCGAACGTATCGGTGACGGTCAGCCCGGTGATCGCCCACAGCGAGCCGACCGGGAGCGGCATTGGTAGCAGATAGAATTCATCGCTGTAGGACAGCGCGAACTCCAGGACCAGCATCGCGGCGACGTCCTCCGGAGCTGCCTGCAACCCATCGATGTTGACGGTGCTGTCTTCGATCGTCCACAGACGCGAGGCGGGCATCCCCGGGAACGTCACGGGAGCCGGCAAGAAGGTGAGGTCGTGCTCCGGAAGGGGGACCGGGTCGTGGTCGGCGCCCACGCCCTCCAGGCTGGCATCGACGCTGTACCAGTCGAGCTGGCCCGAGTCGTACTGGTCGCCCGCCAGCGTGACTTCGCCGCCGTCCGGCGCGCGGCCGCCCAGGCCGAACTGATATTCGAGCCGCGCCGGCACCCAGGCATCAGCGCTGTCGCGGCGTGTGCCGGTCAGCGCCTCGAAGTACGCCGTGAACGAACGGGCGGCCAGGATCGCTGCCGGCCGGGAGGCGACCGGGAGGGGCGGGTCGGCGGGCAAGGAGGGGGGATCCTGCGCCAGCGCAGATCTCAGGGCCTCGTACAGGGCCGCGCCGTCGAGCGCGGCGCCCGACAGCATGACGAGCAGCGGCTGCTCGGTGTCCGGTACCGCCAGCGGAAAGACCGCACGCAGCTCGGCGAGATAGGACGTGATTGCCGGGTCGGTGGCGCCCAGCGGCGCGAGCAACCGACGAAAGTGCAGCCCTGCGAGACCGCGGAGCAGCGCGTCCGGTGCGTCTACGGTCCGATCGTGCTCGACAACCGCCTCCAGAGGGATCGCGTCGAGCGCGGACGACTGCCCGGCCGTTCCGTCCGGCAGCGCGGGCTGGTAACGGGTCAACGGAGTGCTCTGCCAGGTAAGGTTCGCGGCCGACGGCGATCCTGCGTCGTGCGCGGTGAGCTCGCCGAACTGCCGCTGGCGAGCCAGCATCCAGGCAGGATCCGCGATCGCCATGCGCAGGCCCTCCGCCAGAGTGCCGTCCTGGGCCGAGGGTTCCAGCCGGAAGGCCGCCGGTTCGATGGCGGTCATGGCTGCTCCCAGTCGAGCGTGGTGAGCCTCAGGCCCGGGGACAGCCCGGCCGTCGAGTAGCTGCCGTTGGACGTGACGAGCGAGATCGCGAGGGCCAGCTCACCGTGGGTCGCACGCGGTGGCCTCGGGGGCTTGAGCGGCGAGCCAGGCTGGCTGGGATCCCAGTCGTCGGGCGGGCGCGGCGAGCCGGGGACGGTCACGGTGAGCACGAGCGAGACGTTGACGCCGTCGGGTCGGTCCACGGCGGTCACCGCCGCGCTCAAACCCGTCCTGGCGCCCGCGACCGTGGTGACGGTGGCCCCGGTGACGTCGCCCAGCGCCTGACCGGTGATCGTGACCGAGCAGGTCACCTGGGTCAAGGCCTGGGCCAGGGGCTGGGCGGTGACGACGCTGGCGAGCCGGGGCTGCGCGTTGACCTGGACCTGCGCGATGGCCCGTCCGAGGTCGGTGGAGGCCACCAGCTCGGCCGGACCCACGGGCGCTCCAGCGGGCACGCTCACCGCGAGCGTCGCGCCCGTCGGGGAGTGCGTCAGCACCTCGATCGTCAACCCGATGATCGCGATCGTGTACAAGGCTGCCAGGTCGCTGCCCACGACCTGCAGCTGTGACGCGGCGCCCTGCACCAGCACCCCGCTCACGCGGGAGATAACCGGGCCGCCGGTGGAGTCGGCGACGCCGAAGCCGGACGGTGGTGGGAAGAGGCGGCCCGCGGGAACGCCGTTCGCGGCCTGGGAGGGGTCGGCGTCCGGCCCCACTCCGTCCAGGTAGAGCGCCGGCAGAATCGGGCTCGGGGGCAGGTCGGCCAGCTCGGCGAGGCGGGCCGTGGCCAGCTCGAGTGCGTCGAAGACTGCACCGCTGAGGTCGGACAGCACCCAGGTCGGCTGCGTCCCTCCGGTGGGCGCCACGACCAGCACGGCTTGCGGCGCCTGGGCCTGCGGTGTCTCGAAATGGAAGGACAGGCCCGCCGTCTCGCTGGTGTTCGGGACTGTCTCGGCCCACTCGTCGACGACCAGGCCGCTCAGCCGGGCCGGAGCATCCTCGGGCGCCGCACCGACGAACGCCAACGACACCCGGGTCCGGACCGCAGCGCGTTCGGCCGCAGTCCTCGCCGCCAGGGGCAGCCCGGCCCACGGAGTCGGACCGGAGCCGGCGGGAGGGAGCGGAAGCTGTCCCACAGCGACGCTGAGAGGGAGCGCGCCGCCGAGCAGCTCGCTGCAGCCGCACAGCGTCTCCAGCGCGGCGACCGGGGCGCTCACGCGCGCGATCCGGGCGAGCCAGCTGGCCGGCTCCTGCCCCGGCGGCGCCGTGGACACGCTGGTCGCCCTCACGGCCGCCGCGATCGGCGCGAACGGCGCTGCCAGGTCGGGCAGCACGGGCCAACGGTCGCCGCGCAGGCCCTGCATCGTGTCGACCAGTCGGGCCAGCGCACGGGCCGGAGTCTCTCCTGAGGCTTGCGCGGGCGCTGGCAGGGTTGCCGCCACCAGTCGGGCAGCGACGGCGTCGCGCGCCGTGACCGCCGCGGCGGCCATGGCTGCTGGGTCGGCCGGGTCGGTGGCGAGCACCCCAGGAATCCCGTGCCAGAAGGCCGTCTCGAGCTCGTTGGGACCGACCACACCCGACAGGGCGTCGGCGAGATCGAGCAGCCGCAGTCGGGCCGCGTCCACCCGGCTGCCGAGCTCGGTGACATCGATAGCCGGATCTGTCGTGCCCGGCTCGCTGAGGTCACGTTGGTCGAGTCCCCGGCTCTGACCCAGCACTATGCCCGCCGCGCGTGCTGTCATCAGCAGAGGGCCGAGTGCGCTGCGTCCCGGCCGGCTAACGTCGGTCGGTCCGAGCCTCACCGTCGCACCCGCTGGTAGTCCTGGCACCCGGCTCGGGTCGCGCGCGGCCCACCACCGCACATAGGCCGAGAGCTCGCGCTGCTGCCCGGCCAGGCGGACGAGGTCCAGCGGGCCGATCGATAGTGACGCCAGCGGGACCAGGATGGCCGAGGTCGCCAGGTCGGCCCCGGTGGTCGTGTCGACCGGTTGTACGGCGACGTCGATGTCCGTCAGTGGTCCCATGGCGGCCGCCGCCCACGCGGAGAGCGCCGGAGCGTCAGCGGCGTTGGGCGTAGTCGGCCAGGTGGAGCTGACCGACGGGGCCAGGCTGATGATCCGGTGGGTGAGGTCGAGCCCGGTCCGGGGCGTGCGGACGAACGACGGTTCGGGTGCGACGAGGTCCCCGCGGGCGGCGGCATCGAAGGTGGCGCGGGCCGCGGCCGAGTTGCCGGTCACGACGGCGTGTACCCCTTCGGCCAGCAGGGTGTCTGACACCGCGTCGATGGAGTCGTCGAGCGCGTCCAGCGCGGCCCGGACATCCGCGGTGAGCGGCCCGAGCTCGTGCGGACCGACCATGGTTCCCCATGGGATGCCAACGGTGCCCTGCCGCAGCCGACTCAGGCCGAGCCCGTCGACGACATCCGTGGCGACGGCAGCGACCGCGCGGGGATCGGACGGGTCAGACGGCGGGTCGAGCGGGGCGAGCAGCCGGAACGGCGCGACGTAGTCGCCGTGCCCCGAGTCTTGCAGCTGACGTTCCAGCTGGTACCCGAGCAGGACGCCGAGCGGCTGGCCCTGCCGCACGCCGGTCAGGATCTGCTCGGCGGACCGCACGCGGGCCGAGGAGAGGCCGACGCTCATCGGCGTGAGCGGACCGACCTCGGCCGCCCGGCCTGGATCGACCCGATGGTTGACCGCCGCGCTGTGCAGCACCGCGGCGGTCGTCGCCTGACCGACGCTGGGTGCCGTCAGGTAACCGTGGCTGGTTGCGGCGGCGCGGGCCGGGGCATCGACCGCGGCGAAGCCGCCGAGCACGATTCCCTCGGCTCCGGCGGCGCGACTGAGCGCGAGGCGGCGGGTCGCCAACGAGGTGGTCCAGGCGTGCCAGCCCGTCGAGGCCAGCTCGATCGACTCGCCGATGAGCAGCGCCAGCTCGTCGGCGCTGCGCCGGCCGAGTAGGGCGAGGCCGGCGTAGGTCTCGCTGGTCGGGTCCCGCGGCTCAAGCGGTAGAGCCCGTCGAGACGGCCGGCGATCGGTTGCTCCGTTCCTGACGCCGGCGGGGTGGTGAGCTGGGCACGCTCAAGTGTGTGCAGCAGGCTGGCCCTGAGCAGGATGCGGAGCAGGCTGTCCACACCGTCGAGACCGGTCTGGTCGTCGCGCAGGTCCGCGGCTGCGGCAGTGGCGAACCAGCTCAGCTGGCTCCCGACCGCGTCTGGTGGCGGAACGAGCGCGAGAGCCCCGCCTGGGCCCGCGACGAGGATCGCGGTTGTCGGGTCGTCTGCCGGCGCGTCCGGCAGCAGCGCGGGCGGACCGGACCAGGAGAAGGTCTCGACGACCAGTCGGCTGGCCTGCTCGGCTTCCCGCTCTCGAGCGTTCATGACCGCGATGACCTGCTGGCGGGTCAGGCCCATGAAGTGGGTGACGTCGGCGAACCAGCCGATCGCCGGGACCGGTCGCCACGCGGCACGCGCGTAGTACGAGACGGGGCGCGGCGTGCGCCGGACGGAGTCGCTCAGCGAGTCGGCCAGGCGCTGGGCTCCCGCAGCCCGCCAGACGGGCCCGAGCTCCCGCAGCCACACCCCGAGCGAGGCCAACGTCGGATCCTCGCCCGGTGAGGGGAACTGCAGGTCCTGCTTGAGCACCGGAAGCACGCCGAACGGCTGGTCGGCGATCCGCACCGCGCTCAGGGGACCGCGTGCGCGGACGTAGTCGACGAAGTGCTGCCGCATCGTCTCCGAAGCGGCAGCGGCAGGTGGGCTGCCCAGCCGGTGGGACTGCAGATCGCCCCAGCCGGCGTTCCAGAGCAGAGCATTCGCGGCTTGGGCATCCTGGTTCTCGTGGCCGTCCGCGCCGCGGAGACCGGCCAGCGTGGCCGGGTCGACGCCGAGCGCACAGGCCAACCGGAAGCCGTCGCTCGCCGGCTCGGAGGTGGCGCTGCTCAGCGCTCGGTCGAGCGTGGTCTGGTCGCTTTCGGCAGCGGCGGGCTGCTCGGCATTCGTCGCGGTGGCCTGCGCGACGAAGGAGAGCCCATCGGTGTAGGTGTGCCCGACGAGCAGGTCGTTCAGCAGTGCGGCCCCGGCGGTGCCGTCGGCGGCGGCGCGCAGACCGACGACGACCAGCCTGGCCAGCTCGGGAGGGTTCGGCACCCGGATGGCCATGCCCACCCGCAGCGCTTCGTCGAGGTCGACAAGCCAGGCCATCCCGGCGTCGACGTGGACTGGCTCGCTTGCCGGCGAGACGGCCCCCGGGGTCGGGCCGATCGCCAGGTCGTTGAGGATGTCGGCGCCGACGGCAACCACGATGGGATCTTGGTCGGACGGATCGGTTCCGTTAGACACCGGACCGTAGCCGGCGACCACCCAACGGTCGGGTAGACCGCGCGCGACGACTGGGCGGTCCCACGACGTGCCTCGGCCAGCATCGATCGTGCGGCCGGGTGCCGTGGCGCGCACCACCCAGGTCGCCCGGGGCGTCCCGGCCAGCCGGCACAGCGAGCCCCAGGCGGTGAGTCGATCGTCGCCGCTCGCTCCCCAGACCGCCGCCCCGGCCACGGCCTCGTCCGCGGTCAACTCGACCACGTGGGAATACTGATGCCATCGGTCGGGGTAGACGCGCACCAGCAGATCGGTGCCGATATAGCGCGTCTCGATCCGCACCGGCAGCAGCACGACGGGCAGGCTCGCCGGAGTGGCCCCGACACCGTCGACCACGGCCGTCGCGCCGTTCGGCGGGGTCATGCCGGCGCTCCGACCAGGCGGGCGGCGTCGAGGACGACACGGACGGCCGGCCGCAGACACGCGCTGGCGACCGCGGCCGACGTCGCTTCTTGAAGAGGATCACTGACGGCCGTCCCGAAGGAGGCCTGGGTGAGCTGCTGCTGGAGCACGAAGAACCATCCTGGTCGGCCGTCGCGGCCGAGCGCCTGGTCTGGGGTGAGGTCGAAGCCGACGTAGCTGAGGTCGACGTCGAGGGTGCCCGCGAACATCGGCAGCCGTTCCACGCTCGGATCGTCCAGGGCCGGACCCGAGCCGTTCGTCTGGGTCGGCACGGCGTACAGCAGCGTGTTCGGGTACCGGCGAAACAGTTCGCTGCGGATGAGCAGGACGACCTGAGCCCGAGCCTGGACCAGCGCGCCGAGCGACGACTCGGCGTCGACGCGGTCGAGCGGTGCCAGATCCGGGGTTGCCGGTGCCTGCCCGCGGTAGTCCCAGAACCACCGGAAGTAGGTCGCGGTGCGGTCCACCGGGAACTTCTGCCAGGTCAGCTCGCGGCCCAGCTCAGTGTTGAGCCCAATCAGGTAGGCCGCGACGAAGGCCGGGTTGGTCGCCAGCAGCACGACCGAGTCGGCCGGGACCGTCGTGACTCCGGGCAACATCAGCTCGGGGTCGGTCTGGATCAACGCGTCGACCATCGGGGTGGCGAACGACGGGGCTACCAGCACGCGTTGCAGCAGGTCGGACCCCGGCGCTGACGTCGGTGCCGCGGCGGTAATGGTCAGCCGGCTGCTGGCCCGGGCCGTAACGGTCACCTCGCCGTCGAGCTGTTGCAGCAGCTGCATCTGCAGCTGGCTATTGAGGGCGGGATCGGAGGTCGGAGCCGCCTGGGTGCCGGAGGTGACGGTGCGAGCGTGCAGTCGGCGGAAGGAAGGTGAGAGCAGTGCGGTCCGCGCCGGGTCGTCTCGGGCCAGAGCCGCATGCACCGTGCTTCCCACGATAGTCTCCGACAGCAAACCGGCGTGGGCCGGGGCGCTCACCCGGGCCAGCGTGGTGGGATCGACAGTGGCGAGGTGTGCGTTCACGAGGGCGGACGTGGTCGCACGGGCCAGGCGGGCTCGATCGAGCGTGACGTTGACCGTCGCCGCGTCGTCGGCCTGGTCCCATGACGCCGCGACGAGATCGGCCTGCTTGGCCTGGACGACAGCCGTCCCCAGCGCGGCGGCGACCCGCCACCGAGGATCCAGGTTGAGCTCGGCGGCCCACCCGCGCATGTCGGTGGACACCGTCGACAGCCCGGTGTAGGCGGCGCCGTAGCAGGGGCTGGGCAGAGCTCCCGCGGCCGGCGCCAGGGCCTCCGCCAGCGCGGCGCGGACGTCGGTGCCGATCGCTTCCGCTGTCGCCGCCGACGCAGCGACCAGAGCGCCGGGCAGGTCGATCGTGGCGGCGATCGGCTGGCCGTCGGAGATCAGGCCCGAGTCGGAGAGGTCGAGCTCAGCGCCTCCGAGATCGGCGACGGTACGCGCGGTCAGCCGTCCGGCCAGGTCGAGGAAGTCGCCGCTGTCGCCGGTCGAGAACGTCCAGGAGAAGTAGACCGGCAGGCTGATGGCCGCCGAGACGGCCCAGACGGCGGCGGAGCTGTCGGGGTCCTTCCCGAGACCGGCCAGGCGGCCCGCCTCGAAGGTGGGCACGACGCAGGCCAAGTAGCGCCGGTCGGCGGTGAGCGGACGGGGGCAGATCAGCCGGGACAGGGTGCGCTCACCCGTGGTGTCGTCGATCGTCTGCAGGTCGGCGTCCAGCGTCCCCGCGACCTGGGCATGCGCCCAGGCCCACGCGTTCGCGGGGTCGCTGAGCTGGGTGCTCGCATCGACGTCAGCGGAGATGTCGAGCACGAGCGAGCCGGCGCGCACGCCCGGACCGAGCGTCATGCCGGGGACATCGTCCACGACGACCAGGCACAGCCAGGGCGTCAGTCGATTATTGGTCGGTTGCCCCGGTGAAAGCAGCCAGGGCAGCGCGGGATGGTCGAACTCGATCGTCGCGAACCGCTCGGACTCGAACCCGGCGGCACCCGACGTCGGATCGGTGCGGATCACCTGGGCAGGATCGAAGCCGACCGCGTCACCCGGACCCAGCAGGGACAGCTGCTGCGTAGCCGGGTAGACGGAAGTCCCGTTGACCTCCAGCTTCAACGCCAGGTCGGGCCGGTAGCCCGAGGTGGGCGCGGTGGCCGCCGCCGCACTGGCCGAGCGGACCCACGGCAGGAAGGTCAGACTCACGGCGACTCCAGGGCGCTGGTGATCGTGCGTTCGGCTGCGAGCCAGTCGTCGACGGCGTGGCCGCCTCCCTCACCGCGACGCACGTACCGCCACCAGGCCTCGGCCCTGACGGCCTCGGCCATCACCTGCTGACGCGCGGCACCCCAGTCGGCGAGCGCGCTCCACAACGGTGCGCCTCGGGCGAGCCAGCGAGCGAAGGCGGCCTCGCGGATGCGCTGGCGGAGCATGTTTCCGGCGCTGACCGCCTGCAGACGCCACGTCTGATTGGTGCCGCCCCACCAGTCCCACAGCTGGAGCCCCGTGCCGGGAGCGGCGGCGGTGGGTCCACCGATGACATCCAGGCAGCGCCCGGCGCCAGTGAGCTCGATGCGATAGGTAGCCGCGCCGACCGGGGTAACTCGCCAGCCGGTGGTGGGAGACACGAGCGGAGCGCGGAGAGTGACCGGGGTGCCGTTCCCGGTCTCGTCGGCGCCCAGGGCCGTGCCGGGGCCCTCGGCAAGGATGACGTAGCTCCCGTCGCCCACGGGCAGCAACCGCCAGAACTGGTCGCCGTACGTGTCGGGGAGCGCCTGCTGTACCTGGTACGGGCTGCCGACGCGGGTCTGCGCGGCCGCGAGCCGGCAGCCGCTGTGTTCCGCAGTGAGCGTGTAGTACGCGGCCGAAGTCAGACCGGGGACCACGGCCGGGATCGGCGGCGCCTGGCTGTCGCTCGTTTCCACGACCCGCGCCGAGCGGGTCGCGATGGCAGGGCCGTTTTGGCCTGCGCCTGCAGCGTTGGGCAGGTAGGTCAGCGGCGTACCGGCGTCGTCGCGCAGCGGCGCGAGGGTGGCGGCGGAGGCCACGGCGTAGGTCGGACGCACGGCAGCCACACCCGCCGGCGGGCCGGCGAACGCCGTGGCTCCGCGGTTCCCCGCTCCGTTGCGGGCGCTGGCCGCGGTCGCGAGCTGGCGCAGCACGATCTCGTCACCAATGACGGCGGTCGACGAGACGGCCGCTGCGGCGGCGTGGGCGGCAGCAGCCGGGGAGACCACGCTCATGTCGTACGTGATGACCGCGGTGTCGGCGGTCTGAGCCGAGGCCGTATCGGTGACTAGTGCGGCGCCGTCGAAGGAGACGCCCGCCGGAAAGGGTTGGAAGGACGGCGCGCTCAAGAGCTGACCGGGGCGGAGGACGAGGTACTGGCCGACGGCGAACTCGTCACTGACCGGGGTGCCGGCCGTGCCGCCGAGGGTGGCGGAACTGATCGTGTACCGCGGGCCGTCGGACAGCGGTGCCGTGCCGTACTTGGCCAGCTCGAGCCCGAGCGGAGCAATCTTCTGTCGCACGCTCACCTTCGCGAATGGGTGCAGGAGCTGGCCCAGTGCGGCAGTTGCGGCGACACTCAGCGTGACCAGCGAGTGTTCGGTGGGCGGCTGCAGCCGACGGTTCTCGGGCTGCGCGAGCGCGCGAACGATGAGGGGCAGCAGCGCGACCCGGGCCGGGGGCGCCTCGGCCGCGGCGGCGCCAATGGTGAGGGCGAAGGGGATGTTGTGCGTCCCGAAGCATGTGAACGTCGCGGTGCCTGCGACGTGCCAGGGCGAGGGTCCGGTCAGCGTGACGGTCAGCAGGATGGCTAGGAACGGTGTGCCGTTGCGGAGCAGCGCGACTCCGGCCATGATGTCGACCTCAAAGGCGAACGGGTGGAACTGGAACAGGGCGTCGAAACCGACGGTCGCGGCGATCGCAAACGTTCCGAGCACGGGGATATCCAGGGAAGCGTAGAGATCGAGGTGGGCACCGACCTGCACGGTATTGGAGGTGAGGGCGAAGTAGGCCTGCAGCCGCAGCCGGGGGTTGCTGCTCTGGCTGAGGGCGATGGTGACGCGCTGAAGGGCCGGGAACCCAGCCGGCGCGGCGAACGCGGGATGGAAGCCGCCGACTGCGAGCAGGAAGGTCGCCTGCACACCCCAGGCTGCTCGTAGGGCGGCCTGGCCGCTGATCGTGAACGCAGCGACGTGCGAGTTGCGCAGCGCGGCGTCGATGCTGACCGTCTTGGCGGTGAAATCGATCGAGCCGAGCACATCGAGGCGGATGTCGACGGTCGCTTCGTCGGGTGTGGGCAGCGCGATCCGGAACTGCCCGAGGACTACGACTCGCAGTGGTGACGGGAACTCGACGTACACGCCGAGGTGGGCCGTCACCAGACCGGCCTCGCCCCAGGTGAGTGCGACCGAAGGACCGAAGACGTACTGGTCGGGTGCCGTGGGAAAGAAGCGCTCCAGGTCGGTCACGACCTTCGCCGGGTCGCTGGTCAGCCCGGACGGGAACAGCACGCTGTCGAGCGATCCCGCCTGCAGGCCAGCCTGCAGTTGGTCCACGGCAACGGTCCGGTTGATGCCCAGCAGGCCTCCGACCCCGGTCAGGGCCAGACCGAAGCCCAGCTGGACCGGCGGGAACTGAATCGAGATCAAGACGACCATCGAGTAGCCGCTCGCCCCGCCGGGCAGCTTCGTGACGATGAGGCCCACGGCGCTTATCGAGAGCCCGATCGCCGGAATGGTGAGCTGCACCGCGCCCAGGTAGCGGCCGTTCGCCTCGTCGAACTGCACGAAGCCGGCTCCGGTGACCGCCCCGGCGTCGATCGCCAGGCCGGCACCATCGATCGGTTTGATGCCCACCGCTAGGTGCGGCGGCCCAGACACCGTGCGTGCCGTCACGCCGAAGCCGGTCAGGGTCGCGGCTACCGGACCGATCGATGCGAGGAGGTTGACCGATGCGGCCAGCTGCGGTCCGGCGTCGTCCGCGAGCATCTGGATCCGCAGCGCCTGGATTCGGAGGCCGGCGACCGACACGGCGAGCGGGACGGTGAGGTCGAGCGCAGCCGATCCGCCGATCGTGAGTCCTTTCGCCCGCGACCAGGCGATGGTCAGCTGAGATTGCGCGGTGACCCCGTCCAGGCCGATTACGGTGCCGGCGAAACCGTCGCTGGCCGGCGCGCCGGCGCCGACCTGGAAGCCGCTCAGTTCGAGTGCGACCTCGATCGCCACACCGTCGGCCGCGACGGTGACGGTGACGCTGACGCCGAGACCTCCGATCGTTAGCCCGGGCCCGGTCGCCGGACCGAGCCTGGCCAACGGCGTGGCCCCGGCCGGCCGGTCGACGTGGGCGCTCGCGGTCAGCGACTCCGTCGCGTCAGAGAACGTCACGCCCGACCTGTCGATCGTGAGCCCGGGGGGAGTGCCGCTGACGCTGGCCGACGCTGACCACGTGTCGGCGGTGACGCCAGCCGCCAGTGCCCCGCTCGCCGCGACGACTGCCGCCCGTCCCTCGGCGGTGTCGGCCAGGCGTAGCGCGACCGAGAGGGCGAGGTAGCCGGCCTCGGTCGCGTCGGTCGACACCGACTGCCACGCCGCTCGCAACGCGTGGGCGAGGGCATCGGCATCCTCGCCGGTGACGGCCGGCGGCACGTTCTGGTTGGTCCCGCCGTATGTCGCGCCGATGCCGACGGCGCGCAGCAGACTGGCGACCCGCGGCAACGCGTCGTCGCCGACCTGATCAGCCGTGCGGCCGTCGCCCTCGTCCAGTCCGAAGAGCGTGCGCAACTGGTCGCCAGGTCTGGTGACCAGGCGACCGAGGGCAACGAAGTCGAACCGTCCGCGCGCCGTGGTCGACCGGACGACCGTCCCACCGGACGTGGCGATCTCCGCCGGTTCGGGGTACGTCAGGACGTTGACCAGCTCGAGGATGGCTCGGACCGCCGGATGGACACGACTGACCGCCGTGACCACGAGCATGCCCAGGATGTCTTCGGCCAGCTGGAGGGGCAGGTCGGCCGGCAGGCCGTCGCTCGGCGTCCATCCTCTGCCGAGCGAGCTCAGATGCTGCGCCGCGTCGGCAAGTACGGCCAGCGCCGGCAGCACATCGACCAGTCCGATGAACTCCGGGGCGCCTTCGTCGGCAGGCTCGTGCCTGCCCAGGAGCGAGCGCACGGTCGCGACCGCGGCCTGAGCGGCGGCGCACGCGGTCTTCACCTCAGCGGGGCTGAGGCCGGCAACGGCGGTGAGGTCCCAGCCTGCGGCGGCCACCAGCTGGTCGGCGGCGGCGGGGACGGATCCGGCGGATGCCAGGGGCTCTGTGACCAGGACAGCGAAGTGGAGGAACGCGGCTCCGAGGTCATGCGGGGCGGTCACGGGGGGATCACGTACGCCGGGGCCCTTTGCAGCCCCTGGAGCAGGGCGTACAGCAGCGCGAGCAGGCCGATCCCGGTCGCGATGTCGGTGGTCGTCTGCGACGGCTTGAGAGAGGCGATCAGCTTAGTGAGCTCGTCCTTCGCCGACTTCTCCACCGGGACCACTTTTCGTGCCTTCAGGGCCTCTTCGCTCGCCCGGCGAACCTTGTAGGCGATCGCGCCGGGACCTGCCCACGTCCACACCACCCAGCCGCCGGGGCAGGGCACCGGTGCGGCTGAGACGGTGCCCGGTACGGGGGCGCCGCCATAGGTCTCCGGGCCCGGGATGACCGGGACGTTGCACTCGGTCAGGACCGCCGCATAGAAGGCCGCCTCGGCGATGGCGACCCGCTCCGATCGCCACGGCTTGATCTCGTAGACCCAGCCCGGGGGTTGACCGTGATTGAAACCGAGCTCGAAGATGTCCGGGCGGCTCAGTGCGAGCGCGACCGCGATGATCTCGGAGAACTCCTCGTTGAACCGTTCCTCCAGCGCCTTCACGATCGTCCCGATGGTGTGGCTGTTCATCCACATCTGGGTCGGCGCTTCCTGGTAGGTCTCGACGTGGGCTGCCGTATAGGCGGCGGCGATGATCTGATGAATCTTCGAGCCCAGGAGCATCGCGTAGATCTTCGGGTCCGCCTTGATCGGGTCGTGAAACGTGTCCTTGTTGCGATCGATGGCTTTCCACGCGTCTTCGAGCTGCTGCAGCCAGGCCGGTAGCGGGCCGACCGGCGCGACGGCCGGAGCCATGACGTGCGGGGCCGCGGCTGCCATCTCGGTGCGCTCGGCGTCGAGCAACAGCGTGAGTCCCTCGGCTACGTCGATGGGTACGCCGAGCCTGGCCCACAGCTCGCACTGCGTCCGTAGGGTCAGCGACGCGGTGGCCGTGACCAGCCCCCACCAGTGCGTGACCTCGTTGACCAACAGGGTCCCGTGATCCCCCCTCGCGAGCAGCGCTGCAATGATCGTGGCGCTCGCCTCGTCGTTGCCCACGGCCGCGACAGCCGGTGTGGTGACCGGATCCAGCTGGTCGAGCACGGTGGGCGCCGTCGGGACGACGACATCCGGGTGCACTTCGGGCTGGGCGAGCGGTGAGCGCGGCGGCGCACCCAGAGTCTCGAGCACCTTCCAGCGGCTGGGCCACGACAGACTTACCAGTTGATTGAAGGCGCCGGGCAGCGCGGCCGGGTCGGCGGCCGCCGCGCTCAGGGCCGCGATGACCGGCGTCGGGTCCCGGTCGGCCTGGTGGGCGGTGCCGACGAGCTTCACGGCCAAGGACTCGATCTGCGCCGTGGTGAGCGAGCTCCACGGGCCGGCGAAGCTGGGCAGGCCGACCGGGCCGTTGAACAGGCTCAGGTAGTGGTCCGGGCTGATCATCTCCTGGATCAGCGGCTTCGAGGCCAGACAGCGCAGCGGCGGCAGGGAGTCGAGAACGGTCGCAAGGCTTCCGAGCGGGTCGGTCATGCTCGCTGTCGTCCTTTCTGCCGGGCCGCGCAGTGCGCACCGGAATTCGATGCTCACCGATGCCCGACCTGTCCGTCGATACGCACTTGTGCGTATTGGCTGGCAAGCTCGTCGGTGGAGACGTCGTAGTCCCAGACCCCTGCGGGAGGCCTCGCGCTTCGACAGCAAGGCTGGATAGGTGAGATACGCCTAAGGGGGAGGCGCGAGGGTGACCTTGATGGAGGACCCCTTCTTGGCCTCCGAGTACTTCGGAGGGTCTTGACTCTTGACGGTGTCCGTCGGGTCCGACGAGCCGGTTGGGTCTACTTCCAGATGAAAACTTGTGCCGGCCACCCTCTCCGTCGCCGCAGTCTGCTTCATCCCGAAAAGATCTGGCACAGTCTCAGTCCCGAAGGTCGCGCTGAGGATGTCCTTTCGCGCACCGTCTGCTGACTTCGACGAGAAGTAGTACGCGACGGCGGAGCCGGCGCTCGCCGTCAGTCCTCCGATCAGGGTGCTGCGAAGAGTGGCGTCGTCAACGGCGAACGAGGCGGCAGCGAAGAGGATCAGACTCATCACCAGAGCCAGTGCAATCCAACTACGAACGAGGCTCGGCGCACTGTCCTTCTCCGCAGACTTGCGCGAGCGTCCCCAGATGATCACCGGTCCGGCCAGCAGGACAGCGATAGCGATGATGACAAGAACTTGAATCGTCAACCGCGGTGACAATGCTGTCACCAAGAGTACTCCTCGGGTCATCTTGCCACCTCGCCCCCGAACCTCCCCGAGCTCAGAGTCCCGAACAACAGCCGGACCTCTGGCGACGAACATCCAGTTGCCAACGGCGCCCTGGGATGAACAGTCAACAAACTAGTGCGCTGTTCAACCCTGGTCGATACGCTGTTGCGCGTATTGCACCTCGCGGTTGATCGGCCTGCGGGGGGAGCGGGGGTGCGGTGTTTTTTTCGGCGGGTTGATGGCGCGGTTCGCAGCCGCGGCAGCTGTCGTCCTGTACGCCGATCACGTTCGTACGGGACCCGTACGGCTCGCCTAGGACGACACTTTCCTCGATCAGGTTCTTTCGCCGATTCTGGATCAGGATGCGAGTCCCAACGCCTTGTCCGTACGCTGCGGCTTTGCAGCCGAGGAAGTCGACGTGGCGGACGTCAAGCCTCTGGAAGGAGTCCGGCACGCCGGGCGTAGGTGACAGCGGCGAGCCGGTCGTGGTGCCCAAGCTTTCGGTACACGCGTTCGAGGTGCTTCCGGACGGTCCCTGGGGCAATTCCTAGACGACGGCCGATGGCATTCGCGGTGAGTCCCTCGGCCATCAGCGCCAACACCTGGTGCTCCCGCGACGACAGGTCTGAGGTCACGCCCACCGCTGCAGCGCCGTGTCCGCAGCGCTCCAGCATTAGCCGATCCAAAGCGATGAGTGTGGGCAGAAGTCTCGACGCCTTCTCCACATCCGAGTCCGAGAAGTCGCGAAGGTGCCGCAGCAGGATCCAGCCTTCGCCTGTCGCAGCAGCATCCAGGCTGGTCACCAGGCTCAGCTGGTAGTGGCCGCAGACAGCGCTGGACGACATCTCTCGGTGGGCCGGATCGTTCAGCCACTCGCGCGTGCTGGACGGGTCCGACACCCGTCGCCGCGTCAGATCGGCCGGATCGCTCAGGTAGCTCTGAACTGCCGGGTGGTGCGGGGTGAACGTCGCCAAAGACCTGCCCGGCAGAAGGTCGACAGCAATCTCCTTACCATCACTCACCGCGACGTCGGCGGTACGCTGCGAAACATTCAGGCGTGTGCGCCATGCAACGTCGCAGCAGACGCAAGCGGTGAGGAATGCGGCTATCGCCAGCATCATCTGGGTAGGATCTCTGATCTCACAGATCTGAGCCACGAGCCACCCAGTGCTGAAATCATCCTCGCCCGGCTCTGGCCACGCATCGAACATCTTGGCCCCCGTCAGTGTCCGAAAGCATCATCGTGCGTTACTACGAAGCCCGCAACAAGAGTTCGGTCGGACACGACCTGACTTGGTGGCGTCGTGTCAATTCCTCACGCCCTGCGCACTCCGCCGAGCTCGGCTGCTCCGGCAGACGGTGGACCTCAGCGGTTTCATCCGCGAGGAACGGGACCGTGCTCGACAGGTCCAACAGGGACCGAGCAGTCGGTGATGGGGCCGTTCTGACCCCCTGACCGCAGTCGTCAGAACTTGTCTGGCCCGTTCACGGTGACGCCAGCTTCTGAGACGTAGCGCACGCTTGCCTCGCCACCGCCATCGAGATCGACGACCGCAAAGCCGCAGGTCCGCCAGAAATCGCCATCTGAATCAGGCGTGGTCTCGGCGTACTCCCATTCCGGTGGCACCGCGATCGGTGTGGTGACTGGGGGAGTCGGAACGGCGCCGTGCCCGATGCACGCTCCGTACCCGAGGCCGCCGACGTGGGCCGGCGCCGGGTAAGTGATGCAGCGGTGCTCGTGCCCCCAGAACCACGCTCGTACGCCGGTCCCTTCGCGGAGGGTACTTGTCTCATCGAGGAGGACGTGCTCGCGGTCGAGCCGCGCTGGAGCCGGGTGCTGTCTTGAGAAGGGTTGGTGGTGCGACAGGAGGATGTTGGCGTCGCGGTCGACCACTTCGTGCTCCAGCCACGAAACTTGCCCGTCCCCGAGCTCGCCGTGAGCACCGTCCGCGTTCAGCAGACGCCATCTCCAGGCGCTGTCGAGGCCGAAGATCTGCCAGTGGGAGCCCTTGAGGTGGAACAAGGTGGTGCATTGCCCATCCAATGTCCTCTGCTCGGAGAAACGATCGTCCGGCAGGATCGTCCCGAGGAGGCCGGCGCCCGCGGCGTACATGTCGTGGTTGCCGTTCAGGCACCAGGAGTGGATGTTCGAGCGGTCGGCGAAGGTGTCGTCAACGGGCCAGTGGTCGAGGAAGCGGTGCTGGGCCTCCCAGCTGGTGCCGGCGTAGTAGACATCGCCGAGGTGAATCACGTGGCACTCGCGGTCGCCACAGTTCTGCATCTCCGTCTGCATGGCCGCCTTGACCCGATCGGCAGCCGGGCCCCCGGTGCCCCAGTCGCTGACCAGAATGAGCCGTGCATTGTCAGCCAGCTCGAAGGGCTTCGGTGGTGAGGTCGGCAGCTGGAAAGCCATGCGCGCGTGGAGGGAGGTGATGAGCTCGAGGGCCGTCTTCGCCCAGAGCGCATCAGTCATGTCGAAGTCGCCAAGACCCTCGGTCTGGCTCCTGCTGGTCGACTCGAGGCGCTGCTGCGCGAGGGGCAGGCCGGGGTCCTGAACTGGGCCCACCACCACGCGGTGCGCTGCCGCACCCGGTGTCGGCACGGTGCGGAGCTTGTCCTCGGCGCCGGCCTGTTCGATCAGCGCCTGCAGAAGGCTGATCTCTTCCTGACGAGGAATATAGGCCTTCTGGTCGGACGGCGACACACCGTCGCCCTGCACGTTCGTGGCCGACTGCAACGCGGCCAGAACTTTCGTAGCAGGAAGGCCGGCGTCGTCGAACACCTTCCTCACCTCGTCTGACATGCGGGCCTTCTGAAGCAGGCGAGCGACCTGCGTCAGCACCATGTCGCGGGACAGCGCCTGTTCAAGCATCGGCTGCCAGCTTCTCGATCGCACTTAGAAGTCGGCCCATGTTGTACTCCTCTGACTGGTCGCCTTTCAGATGCATCGCGACGACGTGGCCCGTGGCCAGGGAGACCACGGGTCCGCCCGAGAAGCCCGACATGGTGTCGGCCCGGTACTTGATCGTGGTGCGTCTCTTGTCGACCGAGATGATCGAGTTGTCAGCCCCGGAGCGGCGAAGATATCGCCCCGACGGGTGCCCGAACACCACGACTCCCTCACCGACCTTGGGTGCCGGCGACTCGCTCTTCAAGGTCACAACGACCGCGTCGACCGGCCCCTCGGTGACGGCAAAGACGGTGAAATCCAGCTTGCTGTCATGCCTGAAGTAGGACGCGTCGACTCTCAAGGTTGTCGGCGTGGTGCCGTTCAGCAGATTCCACTGCACGCGCCTGCCCTGGAGATCGGCTGCTGACGGCAGCACGTGGCCGGCTGTCATGATCCGCTTCGACCCGACGAAGAAGCCCGTTCCGAAGGTGCCGCCGCCAGCGATAGCGACGACCGCCCGCTCGTACCGGGGCCACGAGGACTGGAGAACGACACTCGTGTCGCCTTGGTCGGGAACGTCCTTGACGACCACGGTGCCGTCATCTCCCACGACGACCTGCGGGCCGTCGGGCATCCAGAGGCCGTTGTGCGAAGGCTGCCGCAAGAACGAGGACCTCGCAGGCACGCTTTCACGATACGCGTCGAGGCCCTCAGCGGTACAGCCTTCGTTGGCCGAGAACTACGCCCTCCCGAGACAGTCGATCGACGCGAGCGACGACGCGCCAAGTCCCGCAGCGAGCTCGGTGGAGGCGCTGACGCTTGAGGCGAGGCTCGGGGTTCCCAAGATCGGAGTCGATCACGCGGCCACATGTATTGCGCCGAGCGAACGTCAGGCACGGCGGGTGGGTCGTCCCGCGAGTGTGGCGGAGAACGAGAATGCTCTTGTCGTAGGGAAGATGGTGATTTCGACGTCAACATCTGGCCTACTCACGAAGGCCACCCTCGCGAGTGAACCCCTCCCACACCATCCCGCCTCGTTCGATCCGAACCTGGTGTCCTCGGCTCGTCCGGTCCCGGTGCTCGGCCTTACCGAGGCCGTCGGGCTACTCATGCTCCTGGAACCCACTTGAGTGGGGGCTCGGCGAACCGGGCCGCGGGAGCCGGCGGGCGGGTGCTGTGCCGGGCCGACGCGGCACACCTAGGACAGGTGGGGGTTCTTCGGGACCGCGTTGCGCCACGGTGCGTGGTTCTCGGCGACCGCGAAGATGCTGGCCGCGGTCAGAGCCGCTGTCGCCGGCATCCACGATCCAGCTGCACCCCGATTCGCTACCCGCACGCGGTGTAACGACGACACGGAGCAACGCTGGGTGTTTGACGGCGAGGTCGCCGAGACCCGCTCCACCGCCTTCACCTCCCGCCGCGCCACGACCTGACCGCCGACTCGTCCTGACGTGAGGCCGTTGCTTACGGCTGCCCGTTGACGACGGACGACACGACTACCTCTGTCCTCGTCAGGACCGGCGACGACGTTCGACCACCCGGTTCGTCCACGGAGGAGCATCATCGTGCCTTGCCCGGCGGGATCAGCGGTCCTAGGTTTGCAGCAGACCGACCGCTCGCACCGAGAGTGACAGTTGACGCTCGCCCTGTCCCCTGAGGAGGCCGGCGCCGACAGCCGCGGGCGATCGAGAGGGGTCGGGAGTGAAACCCACGCAGTTCGAGACGGCCGTCGCTGGTCTCTTGGAGAAGGCTCAGCAGACCGAGGACTTCGAAACGAGGCGCAAGGAGGTGCTGAGCGCGATCGTCCTTGCCCATCACTGCGGCATGCGCGTTTCGCGAGCGAACCTCCTTCCCGGAGTAGCGGGCCACTACGGCAGGATCGACGCAGCGCGGATCGCCATCACCTCTTTCCTGGTCGCGGCTGTCTCGGCCGTCGTCATCACGGCGCTGGTGTCCGGCAGCTCGGCCGGTGTCACGGCCTTCTCGGCGCCGTTGAGCGGACTGGCGGGGATCTGTCTGGGTTGGCTGTTCACGGCGCAGGTTCCCTCAACGCTGACGGCCCTCGGCGGTGTCGACGCCCTGGACGCGAACCTACAAGAAGTATTGTCAGCCGGTGCGTCCACGCCTTCTCAAGAGGCATCGACCTCCCAGCACGCTTGAGCGAGGGGTTTGCGAAGCGCCCGCGGCAGCGCCTACCGCGTCGCGTGCGCACTGCCGCCGATCAAATTGCTCGCAGCCGACCTGCGTCAGCGCGGTGCTGTTGACGACCGGAGCGGGCCTGTCGAGCGGGTCGAATGCGTTTCCCTGGCCTTTCGGGTGTGGGCGCCGTGATCCAACATCGAGGCTGCGGTTACTGGTCACCCGGATTTTGGGAGACCGAGGCAGGCCAGGCCCTGCGTGTTCGATTCCAGTCGGCTCATTGCGGCCCTGCCAGCCAAACTGACAGCCAACGGCCCCGACCAGAGGTAGACATTGATGGACGTCGGCGGCCGTGGGGAGGCGCGTTCCTAATAATTCAAGCGAGCGGGGATGCCGCAGCATGGAAGTGCTCAGGTCAAAACGGAAGGCCCTCCGAGCTCTTGGGCGAGACTTTCCCTCGCTCAATGTGAACATATTCTAAGAGCCGGACACGTACTCTTCAAGGACAATTACCAGTCCGACGGCTCGAGTTACAGGTATGCGGTGATAAACATATCGGGCGTAAATGGTCAAGACGTGCAGGAGCAGATTCGCATTGTTCGCGAGCGGCTGAACTTTGTCTTGGAGGCGCGGAGTGAGGGTTCTGGTTAGTGGAAACAAAATTTTGTTGTGGCAGTTCGCTGCGGCAGTTTAGTAACACAAGTAGGATGCCGCACGCACCCCTTCTGGGTTGGGCGTATAATAGATTTGTTGAATAGCCTGTCGGGTTCTCGGGCGAGCTGCTATGGACGCCAGCCGCTGCTCAACGAGACGCATCAGCCTGCGGGAGTGGGGCGTCGGCACGAAGCCGACGCACTCGTCCCGAGCCCTTGACTTCGGAGCAGCAACGCGAGTGGGACGTCACGGCCGACCTGGGCGACCGCCTCGAGGCGCAGCGCCTCGCCGATTCGGCCACCTACGGGGAAGCGCTCCGCAACCGCATCGAAGCAACCGCAGCGCGGCTCATCGAGATGACGGTGCCGTCGTCGTCGACATCAACGTCGACACCTTCCGCACCTACGAGGAGCGCGCGGAGTACGCCGAGTTCGTCGCCCTGGGCGCCTACCTCGTCGGGAGAGCGCTCAGGGCCGCTCCGCTACCGGCGACGGCCAGAATCCGTTGGGGCGCCGAGAGACGACGGCGCCCGGCGAAAAGGAGTGGCTGTGATCGGGTCGGCGGGCAATTACCAGGTACGTCGCGGCGCGCGGATTTGTCGCCCACCGGGGAATGGCACCGCGGGGTGCTGGGACAGCTGTGCGACCGACGGGCGAAGGGCGCAGGCCACGCACGCTAAGCGGCTCGACTGCGGGAAGACACCTGCCTCGCGCAAATCGATGCCGCTGGCGGTCCGGCCCTGCGCGTGTTCTATTCCGCTAGCTTCGCGAAGGCACTGGCAGCCAAACTGGCAGCCAACGACCCCGGTCAGAGGCGGACACCGGTGGACGTCGACGGTTGTGGGGGAGGCGCGACCCAGCAACTTGAGCGTGCGGGAATGCCATGGCATGGAAGAGGTCAGGGGTTCGAATCCCCTAAGCTCCACAGTAAAAGTCCTGGTCAGAGGGTGCTACGAGATTCGAACACTGCTCATGATTATGGTCTTCGGATGACTCTGCTAGTCAGACTGCTAGCCGATGGGGTCGAGGTTGGCTAGAGGCGAGCGTTGACCGCCGATCGAAGCCCTCTGGGCAGGCCGTATTCGAATCCGCGTTCCCCGTATTTGCCCTGGTCAGAGCCGGTTTGCAGGCGGCACATCGGTGCTAATTCGAACGGGTGACTTCTTCCGTTCCCAGGAAGCGGTATTGGCCTCGACCGTCGGCCATAGGGAAGCCGGGGTGCTGGAGCCGATGCTGGGCGGACACCTCGTCGACGTAAGGTAAGGAGATCGGGTCGGCATGCCATGCGTCTGGTAAGTGAACCTGACCGGCAGTGTTCCGGGGACGCAGGGTTGTGTGCAGGCCCTGCATAGCGCTCCGTGCAGCGACATTGGTCAACGTTCTGAGGTCTAGCGTCGGATGCGGGGTGTCCACCTAGACCCCGGAACCGAGCCGCGAAGGGCGGTAGGCCATGCCTCACATCACTGTTGGAAGAGCGGTCGCGTCGGCCTCGCGGGCAAGAACGGGACTGGACCCGTCTGCGCTTGAGACAGACGCGGATGACCGCAGGACAAAATCATGACTCCGACAGCAATGCGCACCCCGATACTACAGCGAGTTGCCCGCGCCGGTAGAGAAGTGGCTGTGGCTGACTACCCCGGCGCAGAACCGTCGATCGTCATCATGCACGGGTTCCCAGACCGTCGAACGATCAACGAGCCTCTTGCTCGGGAGCTCGAGGGGCGGCGGGTGCTGATCTTCGACTTCCTGGGCTACGGCGAGTCCGACAAGCCAGTTGGCCACATCTACGACGCCAGGAGCTTCGAGGACGATCTTGACGCGGTAGTGACAGAGCTGACCAACGGCCCAGTCGTGATCGTCGGCCACGACGCGTCCGGTCCCACGGCGATCAACTGGGCGAGACGTAACGTCGAGCGGACCGAGCATCTCGTGCTCTTGAACTGCTACTACCACCAAACTCCGTCGCTTCGCTTCCCAGAAGTGATAGCGCTGTTCGCTGATCGGTCGACCCATCCTCTGACGACCGAGATGGCGAAGGACCAGGGCCTGCTGCTCCTCGGATTTTTGTGGCAAGGTGCTGCGTTCGCCATGGCCGAGTCGGCCGAAGGCGCCCCGCCGGTCTCGAACTTGCCCGGAATGAGAGCGAATCCTGGCTGGCTGGCTGGATTTCCGCTGCTCGAGCTTGGCAAGTTTGTCGGGCTCTCCCCCAGGAGAAAGCGATCGGGGTGCGGCTGCTCCGCAAGATGGCGAAGTGGAGGTTCGTTCCCACGGTCGAGCAGCTGGGGTGGATCGAGCAGTTCACGGACAGGCCGAGCACGACGGAGGCTTTCCTGGGCTGGACGGGAGACCTGCACCAGAGCGTGGCGTCAAACAGCGAACTCATCGGCTCGCTGAGCTCGTTCGACCGTCCCGTGACGGTCGCCTTCGGTCGAAAGGACCCCTACATCACACCGACCATCGCGGAGGAGATTGCGGCCCTGTTCCCCAGCAGCAGCGTGCACCTCCTCGAGGCCGGCCACTGGCTCCAGCTCGAACTTCCGGGCCGGGTGGCAGCAATCGTCGGCGCTGCGACGCACTCGTCGACGCCCGCGGGTCCAGCTCGATGACCTTCCCCGTGCACCCGCTGGTCTCCCGCAGTCCCGATTGAGGTAGCGCGGCCCTGCTTCCGCTTCTCGGCGGGTCAAGGTGTCGCGCCCCTTTGCGGTGCGCGGTCCGATGAGTTCTTGCGAGCGTGGACCCGGTGAGGTCAGATCAGCGGGCGGGTCGGGCTCAGGTTCCGCCATTGCCGGGGGCTGAGTCCGTAGGCGGCGCGGAACGCCCGCCCGAAGGATGAGGTGTCGCGGAAGCCCCACCGGTGCGCAACGGCGGCAATGGTCAGGTGCTGCGAGGACGGGCGCCGGAGCTCGTCGCGGCAGGCCTCGAGGCGCCGGGCCCGGACCCAGTCGCCGAGGGCGATATCGCTGTCCGCGAGAACGTTGTACAGCTGGCGTACTGAGATGTGGTGGGCCGCGGCGATCTGGGCGGCGCTCAGGGCGGGCTCGTGCAGATGGACGCGGATGTATTCGAGCAGCCGCAGCTGCAGGGTGGTGTTGAGGGAGTCCCGGGCCAGACCGCCAGCGTCGAGATGGGTCGTGATCAGAGCGCGAACGAGCTCGATGCTGGGTCGACCTGTGCTCAACGCGTCGGTCGGGGAGTAGGCATCGGGCCGGGCGGCCAGCCGCTGCAGGTAGGTCCGGGTGAGGTCGGTGATCGGGTGGCCTGGGCTGAGCGAGACGGCGGCGAGGTTCTGGACCGCGTCGTGGGTGAGCGCGAGGGCGGCGACCGGGATGCTGAAGAAGTGCTGCCGGATGCCGGCGCCGTCGACGAGCGTGTACGGGCTGGTGGAGATGGAGAAGGCCAGGTTGTCCTGGTCCAGCACCACTTCCCGGCCGTCTTGGACGATGAGGCTCGTCCCCTCGAGCTGGAGGCCGAGGAAGATGCTGGGCGGTAGCGCGTCGCGGGCCAGTCGTGGCGTGCGTTCGACCTGGGTCGCGTTGGATCGGATCGAGCACACGCGGAGGTGGCCGAAGTCGCTGATGGCCCCACGGACCATCGGGCCGGAGACGGCCGGGAAGTCGATGTTCACCGGGACCACCGTCGCGGCGATGGTCTCGCGGACCATGTCCGCGCGGTCCTCTGTCGCGACCTGCTTGGTGTCCAGGACGAGCGTCATCGTCCTACCTCCTCCCGGGACGCACGCAGTGGTGCCCGTCGCAAGGTGTGTTCGGCCCGAGCGGGCCGGCCAGCTCGGACGCTACGGCCGGACCCCCCGCCAGGATCTCTTCGAGGACCCGCTCTGCGCAGGCGGCAGAGAACTGTGCACGGGACGGCGACACGCGGGTGTTCGCGTGGCGATCGAGCGTGGAAGTGAGGTGGCACAACTGCTGCTCGTCGCGTGCAGAGTTGTCTGCACGCTGTGCACGGCCGTGTCGCTGGGTGCCTCTCGTGGAGACGTGAGCCGTACGGTCCTGGACAGCGGTAACCGTCTGGGGAACTTCCTCGGCGCCGGCGGGACCGATGGCTGCAGGCAGGAGGGCTATGAGCGTCGGTCCTGGTCCGGACTCCCTCGATCCGCCCGGCGGCGGCCCAGCTTCACCCCGGCTGACGGAGACGGACATCGCCAGTCTTGCGTCGTACGGGGTGGAGCAGGACGTGCGGGCCGGCGACACCGTCTTTCGTCCGGGCGACCCGTCCTACGACCTCGTCGTGATCGTCACCGGCCGCGTGCAGCTCTTCAGCCCGATGAGCCGCCACGACCCCGAGGTCCTTGTCACGGAGTACGGCCCGGGCGGCTTCGTCGGCGAGCTCAGCCTCCTGACCGGTCAATCGGTGTCGCTGACGGCGCGGGTGCTCGAGGCCGGTCGGATCCTGCGCATCTCACCGGTCCAGTTCCGCCGACTGATGGCAGAGAACCCGGCCATCTCCGACGTCATGGTGCGTACCTTCCTCGCTCGTCGCGACCTGCTCCGGCTCGGGAGCGCGGCCCGGCTGCTGGAGATCATCGGGCACGAGTCGTCCTCGGAGGCGCTGGCGCTGCGCACCTTTGTCGCGCGGCGGCGTCTGCCTCACATCTGGCTCGAGGCGGACTCTCTGGCTGGACGAGCACTGATGCACTCGACCGAGCTCGGCGCGGGTGACCTGCCTGCCGTGCTGTCGCCGGACCGGGTCTTGCGTCGAGCGACGCCGAGCAGCCTGGCCGACCTGGTCGGACTTGTCCACCGTCCGGTGCAGGGCACCGTGGCCGACCTGGTGGTCATCGGCTCGGGCCCGGCCGGTCTGGCAGCGGCCGTCTATGGCGCGTCCGAGGGTCTGGACACCGTGCTCGTCGATGCGGTCGGACCGGGCGGGCAGGCCGCGGCCTCGTCGCGCATCGAGAACTACCTCGGTTTCCCGTCGGGGATCAGCGGCGAGGACCTGACGCAGCGGGCGATCCTGCAGGCGTTGAAGTTCGGGGTCCGGCTCCTGAGCCCGTGCGGTGTCGCTGAGCTGGACACGTCGGCGACGCAGCTGGACGTCGTGCTCGACGATGGCATCCGCGTCCCGACCAGGGCCGCTGTGATCGCTACCGGCGTGCACTACCGAGGCCTTCCTCTGCCGCGGTGGGCAGATTTTGAGGGAGCCGGGATCTACTACGCCGCTACGGCGCTCGAGGCCCAGCCTCAGCAGGGAAGGCCGGTCGTCGTCGTCGGTGGCGCCAACTCGGCGGGCCAAGCGGCCCTCTATCTCGCCTCGCTCGGCTGCGCGGTCAGCCTCGTCGTGCGTGCGGAGTCCCTGGCCCAGAGCATGTCGTCCTATCTCTCGGACCGGCTGCTGGCCGAGGGCCGAGTCCAGGTGCTCACCTCGACCGCGGTCACAGGGCTGATCGGGGACGCTGAGCTCGTGGAGGTCACCCTGACTGACCAGAAGAGTGGAGCCGTCGCCGATCACTCGTGCCGAGCATTGTTCTGCTTCATCGGAGCCGACCCGGCGACCGGGTGGAAACATCATGTCGCTCTTGACGCGCGGGGCTTCGTGCAGACCGACGTCCAGTTGGACACCGGTGGTGCGGACAGCGTGTGGACGGCGCTGAACCGGCAGCCGTTGCCGTTCGAGACCAGCTCGCCCGGGGTGTTCGCCGTCGGCGACGTGCGCGCCGGCTCGATCAAGCGGGTCGCTTCCGCCGCAGGGGAGGGAGCCAGCGCCATCCGCTCGGTGCACGCCGTCGTCGGACTGCGCGTCTGACCTCAACGAGTGGAACCGCGGATCCCTCGCCGTCCGAGCGCCATGAGGCATGGCACACGAGCAGCGAGGGAGCGTCGGCTCGACCTGCGCGAGTCTCGGTCGCGACCGTGGTCAGTACGTGGTCAGTACGTGGTTGCCGGCTCCGGAGCCGGCGCCGTCGTCGGCGCGCTGAGGTCGGCGTCGGCGGCTCGGCGGGCTGTGAGCCGCTGCCGCAGCAGGACGAGTGCGAGTCCGACGACGAACCAGGCGGCGAGCACGACCAGCGACGAGCCGGCGTGGTTTCCGTTGAAGTAGCCGAAGTCGTTGACGGCGCGGAAGGCGGCCCCGGGCGGCAGGATCGGGGAGATCGTCTGGGCCCAGGCCGGCAGCAGGTCGATGCCGAGGGTCGCTCCGCTGGTCGCGTTGCCGATCGTGGTGAGCGTGAGGACGGCCAGTCCGATGCCCGCGGCTCCCAGCCAGGCGCCGAGGGCTTTGGTGGCGAAGGCGCTGGCTGCGGACAGCAGGATGAGGGCGAGCGCGAGGAGGGGGAAGGGCGCCGTCAACGATCCGTAGACGGGTCCGGCGATGGTGGCGGCCACGAGGCCGATCAAGACGGCGAACCCACCCATGGCGAGGAGGCGCGCTTTCAGCCCCACCTTGGCCGTGGCGCCGGTCAGGCCCTGGGCGAGGACGAACGAGGACAGGGTCACGCCGAAGACGACGTAGAAGGCCGACAGGCCGCGGTTGTCGTAGCGCACCAGCGGCACGATGTCGGTCTCCTGCACGCTGAGCCCGGCCTGCTTCGCGAGGCCGGTGACGAGCTGGCGGGCGGCACCGCTCTCGCTCAACCCCTGGGCGCCGGCATAGTCGAGCTGGAGCGTGGTGGGCGACGTGGCTCCGATCACCGCGATAGCCTCACCGTCGCGGACCAGGGCGGATCCGTCGTCGATGCTGGCCACCTCGGTCACCCGGACCTTGTCGCCGAGCCCGGTCTGGGTGGTCGCCGCCAGCTGCTGTCCGACGACCGCGACAGGGAGGTTGAGCGGCACGGGGTCGCGCTGCAGCCCGACGTAGACGGCGATGAACGCCGAGCCGATGATGAGGCCGGTCACGACCAGGGCGATCCAGGCCGAGTGCTGGGTCTTGACGCGTACGACGTCAGAGGTTGGAGGGGTTGAGGACATGGCGGGCTCCTACTAAGATGGTTTGAATGTCAAACTCAGACGATCGTACAACTATCGGTTTGAAAATCCAACCGAACAAGGATGCTCTCGCGGTAGCGCTCGATGCCGTCAACGACCGGTGGTCGCTGCACATCGTTCGGGCGCTCGCCTTCGGCGCCAGCCGCTACACCGAGATCCTGCGTGCCGTCGGTGCGCCACGCGACGTGCTCGCCGCCCGGCTGCGCAAGCTCACCGAGTCCGGGATCGTGCAACCTCTGCCCAGCGAGAACGGGCGTGGCGGCTACGAGCTCACCCAGAAGGGACGAGATCTCGGCCAGGTGATCCTCGTGCTCAAACGCTGGGGAGACACCTACGCCGAGGAGGGTGTGCCGAAGGTCGACTTCGTCCACGAGGCCTGCGGCGAGATCTTCGTCGCGGAGCTGCGCTGCCAAGCCTGCGGACGCGTGCTGGCTCCGGGTGAGCTGTCCTTGGCTGCCCCCACTCCGACCTGCTGAGGGCTTCGTTCGTCGTGCTTCGACCCATGCCCGTGGTCCTTTGCGGTTGACGAGCTGCAACGGGATGGACGTCCGGAACTGACGTTAGGAGCGCTTCGCCACTCGCGTCGCGTCTTCGCGGCTCTTCTGCACGGGCTGCAGCGAGGCGTGCGCCCCTCGGCTACCGACGCTGCTCGCAGGATGCTGCGCGGCGCCGATCCGACGTCACCAGGAGTTGATCTCGACCACCACGCCGGACGCCATCCGAACGGCTGTGCCGGGGTCGAGCCGCGCGACGGCCAGGAGGCCGAGCTGGCTGGCCATGAGCAGGTCTGCCCGTTCCTCCGGATTGGGCACCGCGGTGATCGCCTCAAGGGCGTTCCTGATGGCTGCGCGTGCCCGCTGGCAGTAACCCTTCGCCAGCTGCGTCGCATCGTCGTCCAGCTCATCGATCTCGACCGAGGTGGTGAGCATCAGGCAACCGCGGTTGGGCATCCGAGCAGGAGCGGACAGCACCAGGTCTGCCAGGGCGTGGAAATAGTCCACGAGCTCCTGCCGGCCGGCGCCCGAGGCCTCCAGGGGCGTCACCATCGGCACGAGCACGTCAGCCAGATAGCTGCGCAACGCACGCTCGAAGAGCCCGCGCTTGCTCCCGTAGGTCTCATACAGGCTGGACCGGCTGAGGCCCGTCACCTCCTGCAGCTGGGCCAGCGACGTGGCGGCGTAGCCGCGCTCCCAGAACAGGTTGCGGGCGGCCAGGACGACCGTCCCGTCGTCGAACGTCCGGCGGCGCGCCATCGACCCCACCTCGTTGAGTACCGCCACGTTGACATGGCGAACCGATCGGTCCAGTATCCAGAGGGACACCTGCAGCGGCCCAGCCTAGGCGGAGTCGGACCCCGAAGACCTCGCTCAACGCCGGCGGTGCTGCCACACCCGACCAAGCCCGTGCAAGCTCTAGGACCTCGTACATGATGATCAACCCTCAGACTCCGGTCCTCGGGCCGAGCGGTCTGATCAACAGTCGTCGCGAAGTGCCGGCCCGCCCGTGACGCTCATCCTCGACACCCGCCAGATGGCCACCGACACGCGGGCCGACACGATCCACGAGATCATCGCCTCGACCCTCGTGCACGTCGACATGACCTACGCCCAGAACGCGCCGCGCGCGCGAGGGGCCATCACCGACCTGGGCAACCTCGGGGTCTGTTCCGTCCGATCCAACGCCACGACCGTCCGGCGGACCCCATACGCTTCACGCGACGACGTCGCGCCCAGCATCTTCCTCGGGCTGCAGATGGAGGGCACGAGCCTGGTCGTGCAAGGCGGCCGTGAGGCCGTCCTGTCACCGGGCAACCTCGTCATCTGGGACACGACCCGGCCTTACACGCTCGTCGACGAGGTCGGCATCAGGCAGCACTTCTTCCGCATCCCGCTCTCGGCCCTGGCCCTTCCCCACGACGCGATCGCCCGCACCACTGCCGTGGCGCTGACACCCGGCCACCCCGTCGCGCACCTCGCCAGCACCTACTTCGCCAGGATGGCCTCCCGGCCCGACCTGTTCACGACCCCAGGCGCGGCGGCCCTCGGCCAACCCAGCCTCGAGCTCGTCCGGGCACTCATCACCACCCACCTCGACACCGGCTCGATCAACGACTCCCGACGAGCCACCGCCGCCCTGCAGATCCAGGAGTACATCCGGGCGCACCTGGGCGACCCCGAGCTGAGCCCCGGAAGCATCGCCGGGGCGCACCACATCTCGGTGCGGCAGCTGTACAACGTGCTGGCCGAGGCGGGCATCTCTCTGGGCGACTGGATCCGCACCCACCGGCTCGAAGCATGCCGGGACGATCTCAGGAGACCAGAGCTCCGCTCCTCGACCATCGCTGCCATCGCGCGCCGCTGGGGCTTCCCCAACGCCTCCAGCTTCGGGCGCCTCTTCCGCAACGCCTACGCGCTCTCGCCGCGCGAGTGGCGCGAGCAGACCAACCTGCACTGAGCCACGAGAGCGGACTCGCACCGTCGTACGGGTCCCCCGCCAGCAGTGTCGAGACTCCCGCTCAGGACTTCCTCCAGAAGCACCGGGACGTGGCGTGCTTCGGGCGTGCACGAGAACCTGCACAACGCGCACACCTCGGAACCGATCGGTCCGGAACGGCGGCTCTCGCCCTAACGTCAGGAGCGACCGCCTCGAGCTCGCCCTGAACTGGTCGTGTCGCGGCCTCACCCCACCTCAAGGAGACCCACATGCTGCACAACCGGAAGAACCACTGGCCGAAGACGATCGCGGCCGTCACCGTCGGTCTCGCCGCTCTCACCCTCACGGCCACGACCAGCACCGCTGCCGGGCCGACCACCGCGCAGCACCCGTCGCACAGTGCCCGACCGACGATCGTGCTGGTGCACGGCGCCTGGGCCGACGGGTCCAGCTGGGCCTCGGTCACCAAGCGGCTCCAGGAGAAGGGCTACATCGTCGACGTCGTCCCGAACCCGCTGCGCGGCGTCAAGTCGGACTCCGACTACCTGCGCGACTACCTCGCCAGCGTCAAGGGCCCGATCGTGCTCGCCGGCCACTCCTACGGCGGCATGATCATCACTCAGGCCGCCGCCGGGAACGCCAACGTCAAGGCCCTCGTCTACGTCGACGCCTACATCCCCCAGGCAGGCGACGCCATCGGTCCACTCTCCGGACCGGACTCGGCCCTCGCCGTCGACCCGACCACGGTGTTCGACTTCGTCGGCCGCAGCGACAAGAGCGGCACCGTGGACCTCTATATCAAGCAGTCGCTGTTCCCCAGCATCTTCGCCAAGGGCGTCTCGGAGCAGAAGGCCGCCGTGCTCGCCGCCGGGCAGCGCCCGCTCACCCTCGCCGCGCTCTCCGAAGCATCCACCGGCACGCCCGCCTGGAAGACGATCCCCTCCTGGGACGTGGTCGGGACCGCGGACCGGGTCATCCCGCCGGCTCAGCAGGAGTTCATGGCCCACCGGGCGAACGCGCGCGTGACCAAGGTCGACGCACCCCACCTGTCGATGGTCTCCGACCCCCGCGTGGTGACCAAGGTGATCGTGTCTGCAGCCACCCACCGCTGACCCCCCAGGTTCGGTCGACCACCTCCAGAAAGGCCAGTCCATGACCGACACCGCGCCGTACCTCCTGACGGCCCTCGGCAGCGGCGACGCGAACATCAGCCGCCTCGTCGCCGACGCACTGCTGAGCGCCGGCATCCCGGTCCGGGCCATGGTCCACCGAGACGACGGTCGAGCCGACCAGCTGCGAGCCAAGGGCGCCGAGGTCGTCGCCGGTGACCTGACCAACCCGGTCGACGTCGCCACAGCGCTCCGCGGCGTCCGTCGCGCGTTCTTCAACATGGCGGTGTCGGCGGAGTACCTGGAGGCGGCCACGATCTTCTGCGCCATCGCAGGCGAGCAGACCGGTGTGGAGGTCGTCGTCAACCTGTCGCAGATGACGGTGTCGGAGATGACGTCGACCAGCACGACGGAGTCTCGGCAGCAACGGCTGCACTGGCTCGCCGAGCACGTCATGAACTGGTCAGGACTGCCGGTCGTCCACGTGCGACCCACCGTGTTCCTGGACAACCCGCTCTTCACACTCCTACCGCGAGGGTCGGTGATCGAGCACGGCGTCCTAGCTCTGCCCATCGGGCAGGGAAAGGTCTCCCCGGTCGCGGCGGTCGACGTGGCCCGCGTGGTGACGACCATCCTGCGCGACCCGAGCCCACACGTGGGCCACGTCTACGAGCTGACCGGCCCGGAGGTGCTGGACGTCGACGGCCTCGCCACTGCCTACGGCCGAGCACTCGGCAAACCCGTCGTCGGTGCCGACGTGCCGCAAGAACAGCTCGCGCGTCAGATGCAGGCGTTCGGGGTTCCCGCCCACGTCGTCCAGCACATCCTCACCGTCGCCGAGCTGCACCGCGCCGACCGGTACGACCGACTCACCGCCGACGTGCAGGACATCACCGGGCAAGCGCCCGAGTCGGTCGAGCAGTTCATCTCCGAGCACCAACGGCTCTTCACCGCCCCCTCCACCGCGTAGCGCGCCCCGACGCACAAGAGTTCCCGGCCGCCACCGCCCACCCACCTCCAAGAGGAACCTCAATGCCTTCACACCGTCTCCTGGTCTCGGGCGCGACCGGCGCCACCGGCCGTGCCACCGTCGAAGCGCTGCAGCACTCCGGCAACCAGGTCCGTGCACTGGTCCACACCGACGACGCACGCGCCGACGACCTCCGCCGGCTCGGAGCCGCGATCGTCCTCGGAGACCTTCTCGAGATCGATACCGTGCGCGCAGCGATGGACGGCGTCGACGCCGCCTACTTCGTCTTCCCCATCGCACCACAGCTGCTCGACGCCACCGCCTACTTCGCTCAAGCGGCCCACGAAGCCGGCGTGGGAGCGATCGTCAACCTGTCGCAAGCGACCGCAAGACGGGACTCGAAGAGCCACGCCGCCCAGAACCACTGGATCGCCGAACGGGTCTTCGACTGGTCCGGGACCCCCGTCACCCATCTGCGCCCCACCCTGTTCGCAGAATGGCTGCTCTACGCCTTCGCCCTCAACGGCGTCCGAGACTCCGACGTCCTCGCACTGCCCTTCGGAGACGGGCGATTTTCCCCTCTCGCAGCCTACGACCAGGGCCAGGTCATCGCCGCCATCCTCGACGACCCCGCCCCTCACGCGGGTCAGACCTACCGTCTCGACGGACCCACCGAGCTCGACGGGCAGGGCATCGCAGCCGCACTCACGGAGGTGCTCGGTCGGCCCATCAGCTACCAGCCCGTCCCGATCTCCGCGTTCCAGGACGTCGCCACGAACATCCCGAGCCTCGGCCCGTTCTTCGCGCAACACATCGGCGCAGTCGCGCAAGACCTCCAGGAAGGACTGCTCAAGGAACCAGGGGTCACTGTCCACCATTTCACCGGCGCCACCCCGACGAGCATCCAGGCCTTCGTCGAAGCGCACCACCAGCTCTTCACCCCGCAGCAGAAGTAGTTCGATCTCGCAAGGGGCCACTCGGCCTGGACGGGCGCATCTCCCTCGGTTGCTCGAGTCGCGACACAGGAGCCAACACCCCTGCCCTATCCACGGACGCACGATTCGGGAAGCAAAACGCTGAACGCTGCTCGCGCGAACAGCTCTCAACGCTTAGGGGTCCGCGAATGCCGACTTGTGCACACACTGCAGAAAGGTCTGCACCGCTCGCACAGTCTTTCCGCCCGACGCCGACATCGAGCGTCTGCCACTGCCGATCCGCCGTTAGAGGTGAACACTTAGTTCGTGTTGTGAGTTCGCGACACCACTCGTGACGGCCCGTTCTCGACCACCGCCACAGTCCCTTCCTCCTGACTCGTCGTCCTCTCATTGGCCATAGAGCGGCGCAACGTCGCCCCGTGCACGTTTCTCTGCGCGCTGCGCAGAGCGGATCTGCAGACTCGTTGAAGGCCGTCTCGCGGCCATAGCGTCCCCATTGGCCGCTCGAGCGGCCCCTACCCCTCCTGAAGGGACAAGTCCATGCGACACATCTCGGGGCACCTCCGAACGGCTGCGGCCGTTCTCGCCGCAGTACTCGCGCTGCTGCTCACCGTCACGACCGCGGGCACCGCGACGGCAAGCCCACGACACCCGACGAGACCGACGATCGTGCTCGTTCACGGGGCCTGGGCCGACGGCTCCAGCTGGGCTGCAGTCACGAAGAGGCTGCAGCACGAGGGATTCACCGTCGACGTGCCGCCCAACCCGCTTCGCGGCGTCGCCTCCGACTCGCAGTCGCTGAAGGACTACCTCGCGACGGTGCCCGGCCCGATCGTGCTCGTCGGCCACTCCTACGGCGGCATGGTCATCACCAACGCGGCCACCGGGAACGCGAACATCAAGCAGCTCGTCTACGTCGACGCCTACATCCCCCGGCAGGGCGACAGCGTGCTCGGGCTGACGACCGAGAACCCTGGCTCCGCGCTCGCCGTGGCCGACTCGTCCACCGTGTTCAACGCCGTGCAGCTGCACGACGCCAAGGGCAACGTGATCGGCGTCGACCTGTACGTCAAGCCGACGCTGTTCCCCGGCTACTTCGCCGCCGGCGTCTCCCACCGCAAGGCCGCGGTCCTGGCCGCCGGCCAACGCCCCCTCGCAGCGTCCGCGCTCGGCGAGGCGTCACCCGGCGTGCCCGCGTGGCAGAGCATCCCGGCCTGGTCGCTGATCGGCACGAAGGACCGAATCATCCCGCCCGCCGAGCAGCTGGCGATGAGCAAGAGAGCAGGTGCCCGCATCGTCAAGGTCGACGCCCCCCACCTGTCCATGGTCTCCGACCCCGGTGCGGTCACCAGGCTGATCGTCAAAGCCGCGGCACACAGCTGACCGGACGTGCTGCGCCCGGCTTCCCGACCGGGATCACCACCCGAGCCGATAAGGGAGCAGTCCGTACGTCGGTAAGAGAGGCCGGTCGTCCAGCGACCTCACGCTTTGCCGCCGGCGAGCCGATCTTGACCCGCAGCTCGGACCGACCACCAACCGGACCACCAATCAACACTAGGAGAACGCCGTGGCCGTGTACGACACCCTCACCACCCGCAACGCCGAGCTCGATGACTTCACGCCGGGGCTACGGATGATGCCGTCCTTGCGCACCATCGTCATCGGATGTGTCGACCCGCGGGTCGACCCCACTCTCGTCCTCGCCACCGCGCCCGGCGAGGTCGCCGCCGTCCGCAATGTCGGTGGACGCGTCACCCCTGACGCGCTCGACGAGCTCGTCATGCTCCGGAAGGTGACCCAGGCCGCCGGCGCCGACCTCGGCGTCGGGTGGGAACTCATCGTGCTGCACCACACCGATTGCGGCATCACCCGGCTCCACGACCAGCCAGACCTCCTCGCCAGCTACTTCGGCGTCGCGCAGGACCAGCTCGCCACCAAGGCGGTGAGCGACCCCGACCGAGCCGTGGCCGTCGACGTGGAAGCCCTCCGCAACGACCCGCGGCTACCCGGAGTGCAGGTCAGCGGCCTCGTCTACGACGTCACCACCGGGCTCGTCGCCACCGTCGTCCGACCGTGACGGTCAACCAGCACGCGCGAATCAGGCCTGCACGCGGTCTGACGCATGGACCGAACCAGACCCGAACACCTCTGTCCAGGAGCCATCCATGACGTCGGTCGACGACCTCATTGCCCGCAACGCGAACTTCGCGACCCAGACCTGGGCTCAGGGGCTGACCATCAACCCCACCGGGAACCTGATGGTGATCGGGTGCGTCGACCCCCGCGTCGACCCGACCCGCGTCCTCGGACTCGAGCAGGGCGAAGCGGCCGTCATCCGCAACGTCGGCGGCCGGATCACCCCCTCGACGCTGCGGACGATGGCCATGCTGAGCCGGGTCGGCCAAGCCAACGCCGAGACCCACCGGCCGGGGGACTGGAACCTCGTGATCCTGCACCACACCGACTGCGGGATGACCGACCTGGCTCCCTATCCCGACCTGCTCGCCTCGTACTTCGAGATCGACGCGGACCAGCTCGGCGGGAAGGCTCCCAGCGACCCCGTCCGGTCCGTCCAGGTCGACGTCGAGGTCATCACCTCACAGCTTCACGGGCCCGCGTTCTACGTCTCCGGCCTCTGCTACGACGTCGCCACCGGCCACGTCACCGTCGTGGTCCCTCCGACGCCGCTGACGGACTAGCCCCACCCGCCCTGATCCATCAACTCGACGACAGCTCACCAACCCGACCAGGAGTCACACGTGACCTCAACGCCCAAGACCCATCCCGTGATCTTCATCCACGGCCTGTGGATCCACTCGACAGCCTGGCAGCCCTGGCTGGACCTCTTCGAGAGCCGCGGCTACACCGCCTCCGCACCCGGCTGGCCCGGAGACTCCGACACCGTCGCCGAGACACGGGCGAACCCAGACCCGATGAACGGTCTCGGCATCGAGGACCTCGTCCAGCACTACGCCGACCACATCGGCACACCGGAGACGAAACCCGTCCTCGTCGGGCACTCCTTCGGCGGCCTCATCGCCCAAGAGCTGCTCGCCGCCGGGCACGCGGCCGCTGCCGTGGCCATCGACCCGGCCGGCATCAAGGGTGTCAAGGCCCTGCCCCTGGCGCAGCTGCGCTCCGCGTTCCCGGTACTCAGCAACCCGGCCAACCGACACCGGACCGTCTCCCTGACCCCCAAGCAGTTCGCCTACGCGTTCGGCAACACGTTGGCCGAGGCCGAGTCCGACGCCCTCCACGACGCCTGGTCGATCCCCGGTCCGGGGCTGCCGATCTTCCAGGAGGCCGGCGCGAACTTCGCCAAGAACTCCCCGACCAAGGTCGACACCCACCAGGCCGAACGCGGGCCGCTGCTGCTCACCTCCGGCACCGAGGACCACGTCGTGCCCTACAAGGTCACCAAGGAGGTCTTCGAGCTCTACCAGGACGGCCCCTCCGACACCGAATTCCACGAGTTCGAAGGACGCGGACACTCACTCACCATCGACTCCGGCTGGTCCGACGTCGCCGAGGTAGCGCTCGGCTGGCTCGACGCGAAGGGCTTCTGACCCGGCCGCGGCGCGCCGCCGTTCAGTCCGGAACGGCGGCGGCGCGGCGGTACTCACGAGGAGAGACGCCGTAGGCGGAGCGGAAGACCCGGCCGAACGTGGAAGCATCGGCAAAGCCCCACCGGCGGGCCAACGTCGCGATCGACAGCGTCTGCAGCTCCGGTCGGGTCAGGTCGATTCGGCACCCCTCCAACCGCTGGGTACGGATCCAGGACCCGAGCGGCACCTGACCGTCGGCCAGGACCTGGTAGAGGTGGCGCACCGAGATGTGGTGCTCAGCGGCGATCTGAGTGGCGCTCAGGTTCACGTCACGCAGGTTCGCCCGCACGTACTCCAAGATGCGCAGCCGCAACGTGGCCTGCATCGACTCCGCTGCGACGTTGGTCAGGTCGAGGTGGATCGTGATCAACGCGCGCACGAGCTCGATGCTGGGCTGGCTGACACTGGCCGCCGCCGGCTCGGAGAACCTCTCGGGCTGCGCCGCCATCCGCTGGAAGTACACAGCGGCCAGATCAGCGACAGGGTGGTCGGGAACCAACGCGACGGCCGTCGCGCGAGTGACCACCTCCCGCGGCAGCGCCAGCCGATCCATCGGGATCCGGATCTTCACCTGCGTGATCCCCGCCGCGTCCACCAGCGAGAAGGGGGCAGTGGACTCGAAGAGGACGAGCCGACCCGGACCCAGCACCGCCTCGCGGCCGTGCTGGTCGACCAGGCAGCGTCCAGACGTCTGCACACCCAAGAAGACGCTCGGCTCCAGCTCGTCGCGAGCGAGCTCGGCCGAGCGCTTCGCCTGGACGATGTTCGAGCTGATCGAGCACACGCGCAGGTCGCCGATGTCAGAGATCATCGAGCGAACCGCAGGGACCTCCGCGCCTGGAAAGCCGATGTCCAGAGACACGAACTCCTTCGCGATCGCCTCGCGCACCGCAGTCGTGCGATCGGCAGGCTGAACGTCCCCGGAGTCGATCAGAATCGTCAAGACGACCTCCGTCCGTGGCCCCACCGGAACCTCACGAACAGTAGCCCTCGCGGGCTTCCCGGCTCGCCGCGGCGCCCAGCCTGCTCTCGAAGCTCCGCGGGGCGACGCGCTGGCGGGGTGGCTCGCAGGCCGCCCGCCCTCACGTCTCACCCTCGCCCGCGGCTCACACACTCGCTGCTCCTGTGCGGGGTCATCGATCTTGTCAGCAGATCCGCGCTCAAAGGACGGCTGACGTACCACGAGTACCGGCCAATTTTTGTCATCAAGCTGTCGGTAGTCTGATTCCATGTCACGGGACTTATTAGCAGGCGGATGATCTTGGTTCCGAATGATCGTGGCGGTCCGGCGGCGGCGCGACCCTGGCACGCCGTGGAATGTCTGCCCTAACAACCCCAATGTTCCTCGGCTCGTCCGGCCCTAAACCCCTGATTCTCGTGTGACCCGCCCGCCAAGATTTCCGCTGAAGGGCGTCAACGGGGGATGTGAGGGCGCTGAGGCGGCTCCCACGACGGCCGAATCGGCCACGACCTACTACGCCATCCTGCGGGCGTGCGTACCGTTGTTCTATGAGAGAGCCTGAACCCCGAGTACCCCGGCGACCGACGACACCCCGACCACGAGAAGTACCTGCTCGCGTTGGGTAAGGCGACGTTTGAGGCGGCCCTGCTGAGTGGGACGTGCTACGACATTCTCCGAGTGTGGGATGACCAGGACGGGGATGCGCTCCTCCGAAAGGATATGGGCGCGCTACAGCGGGCTCTGGTCACAGCTGGCGAGAAGGCAGCAGGAGTTCCAGGCGAACTTGTCAGTCTCGGACGCTTCGACGAGTTCATGACCGCGCTTGACTTCGCGCGGGAGCTGCGCAACGACCTCATTCACGCATTTCCTACCGCTAACGGCCTGGCGCGAAGGGGCTCCAGGGTTATCAAGGTCGAGGGCAACGTGTGGAGCTTCAACACGCCAGCACAGCTCGACAGCGTGACCAAAGCCATCTCAGCAGCAAACAGGCTTGGAAGCAGTGTCCTCTACGCCGACGGCGGCAACCGCGTCACCGCTTGGCTGGCAAGCAGAACAAGCGCGACGAGCCCAAGGAGCCGGACGGCGAAGGCGCCACCGACGCCACGGTTGACGCCGAGCCCGTCGCCGGCTGACCGATCTTTCAAAGTCCGCTGCGGGGCAACGCCTGGAGTGCCTAGGGTCGGCCCACCATGAGCGAACCCGAGCCAACCAAACCCAACACGAACTCGAAGGGCTGCGCCATCGGGTGTCTGGGCCTCGTCGCGCTGTTCATCATCATCGCCCTGGTCTCGTGCTCCGGCTCGTCCGACAAGTCCAGCAACAGCACGCCCTACGTTTCTTCGGACTCCGCAGCGTCGGCACCGGCGTCCTCAAGCACTTCGGACTCTTCGACGTCAACGTACGTGTCGTGTACGCAGTACCTCGGCGCAGGCACCACTGCTCAAATAGCTGGTTCACGAGCGCTGCTGAACGGGGCTCGCCAACAGCAGGGCGTCTCGACCCCAGCGTCGTCGACGCTCGTGAGTTCGTTCGCCTCCCAAATCGGCAAGCTGTGCTCGACCTCGGGCTACTCCGACCTCGACGACGGTGCGCTCCAGGCAGCAGCGGCGATCTACACCACGTCCCCTGAGATGTGGAACTCCTAACGTTGGCTGCGTCGGAGCGAGATGCACCCGCAACCCCTGTAGCAGGCCCTTGGTCGGCCTGAGAATCGGCGCTCAGCGGCTGGGGCGGACTGCACCCCTGAGCGGTCGCTGGCCTGTGCCATCGCGTCGGTCATGGTGGCGAGAACCGTCGTCGCCACCTGAAAATCGCCGGGCTCGACGGTGCAGAGCCGCTGCGATCTCGGTGCGGGCAGCGCCCATGAATTCCTGGGCTTGGTCGATTGCGGCCGGCGTCGGGCGGAGGGTCACTCGCCGCCGGTCAGCCTGGTTGTCTGACACAGCACAGTGAACGACTGTGGGGGGGAGCCACATTTTGGAGAAGGACTGCTGCTGCCGTCATGAGGCCGACGGCGGCAGCAGCCGCCGCCACTGGCGCCGCTACGTTGACTACACTCATAGTGGCGGCGGTAGCGCGAGCAGTCGTGCTGCTGCGTCTTTAGCCCGCTTGTCTTGGTCGTGACTGCACTACTCACGCGACGTTCTGCTCGCTGTTCAATAACCTCGAACAGAACAGACCCGGCGCATGCGTTCGAATCGGTAACCTCGCTGGGGGTGCTGCTAGCCAAACTGCTAGCCAACGGCCCCGGCCGAACCTGAACACTGGTGGACGCCGGTAGTGGTGGGGGAGGTTCAGAATTAAGATTTTGAGCGTGCCGGAGTGCCATGGCATGGAAGAGGTCAGGGGTTCGAATCCCCTAAGCTCCACAGTAAAAGGCCAGCCAGGGGCTAGTTCCGTAATCGAATACCCAGTTGATCAAGTTCGCCGGAGTTCCTGGCAGCCCAACGGGATCGACCTTGGCTGGCAATCAGCCCAGATCCTGCCCTGTGCACGCTGCCGTTCGATTCTGCCGATGTGTTTACGCTGGTCGTGGTCTTTGGAAGCACGAATCGAACGGGTGACTTCTTCCGCTCCACGAAGCGGTCACCCCCATCGCCGGCTACAGGACTCAGACTGCTCGTCTCGACGGCCCTCCGTAAGTGCCGTACCGAGCTTGGGTCGTTTGAGCCATGCCCGGATCGGTGGCGAGAGCCTGGACGCAGCCTGTGGGGACTCAAAGGGCACCCCCTGATGAGAGGTAGGCGCCTGACCGTTCCAGGGTCGCCGCGCTCGGTCTGATCTTGGGCTAAGAAACCCCTGGTGCAGTGGCTCTCGAACGCGGACCTCGCCTCCGCGGGCCCAGCCCCCCAGCCGAAGGATCGCCCCTCCATGACCATCGCACTCCGTCGTGGCCTCGCGGCCACCCTGGCCGCAGCCGCTCTCGTCTCGGTGAGCGCTTGCAGCGCTGGTACGTCCACCACGAGCTCGTCGTCCGCCTCGGGTTCCTCGTCCGGCTCGTCCTCGCAGCGACAGGGCGGAGGCCCTCCAGGTGGGGGCGGCCCGGGCGGGGCCATGCAGACCTTCACGGCGGTGGACCTGGACACGAACGGCGCGAACGCCTCTGACGCCAACACCAGCGACGTCGTGACGGCGACGAATGCCTTCCTGGCCACCCTGGACGCCGATACGAGGGCCAAGGTCGTCTACGCCTTCACCGACAACGCCTCGCGTCAGACCTGGTCGAACTACCCGGCGGCGCAGGTCCCCCGCAAGGGCGTCGCGCTCTCCACCCTCAGCGACACCTCGAAGGCCGCCGCGCTCGCCCTGGTGAAGACCGTGCTCAGCGCGCAGGGCTACGACCAGGTCGAGACGATCCAGCAGGCCGACGACTGGCTCAAGGCCAACAGCACCTCCGGCAACAGCAGCTTCGGGTCCGACGTCGACTACTACATCGCCGTGTACGGCACCCCGTCGACGACGGACCCGTTCATGGTGCAGTTCGGCGGCCACCACCTGGCCCGGAACTACACCTACAGGGGCACGACGGCGAGCATCACGCCCGACTTCACCGGGACGGAGCCGAAGAGCTTCACCATCTCGAACACCACGGTGGAACCGCTGAAGGAGAAGGCGGGCACGTTGTTCGCGGCGTTCGACTCCCTCACCGCCGACCAGGACGCCCAGGCGAAGCTCTCCGCCAAGGTCGACGACATCCTCATGGGCCCGAGCGTGGACAGCGGGAAGTTCCCTACGTCGGAAGGGGTCCAGGTCAGCAGCCTCTCGGCCGACCAGAAGAAGCTCGTGCTCGCGGCGATCGCGGCCTGGGTGAACGACGCTGCGCCGGGTGAGGCCGCGGCGATGCTCAAGACCTACGAGTCCCAGCTCGACCAGACCCGGATCGCCTACGCGAGCAGCAAGACCGTCGACGGCGAGGACACCTACCTCCGCATCGACGGTCCCCAGGTGTGGATCGAGCTGGTCAACACCCGCAGCCAGAGCACGCCGAACGTCCACTACCACGGCGTGTGGCGCGACAAGACCGACGACTACGGCAGCACCAATCCCAGCGCATGATCACGAAGCTGTCGTCGTGGTGCCGGCGAGCAGGCATGCTCCTGGCGTGCACCACGCTGTTCCTGCTCGGAGCCGCGGCGACCGCATCGGCTCACCCGCTCAGCACGTCGGCCGTGCTGCTCGACGTGGACAGCACGACGGTGACCGCGACCGTCGAGCTGCCGCTCGACGAACTGAGCATCGCGCGGGACCAGACCCTCACCGGCACGAGCGTGCTCGAACCCCGCACGCTCGCGGACCTGCAGGCTTACGTCCAGGCCCACCTGTCCGCGTCGGACGCCGCCGGTCGTGCGTGGTCGACCGCGGTCACCGGCGGTCGGGTCGAGCTCGTCGACGGGGTCGACAACCTCGTCCTGGACGCCCGGCTGACCCCGGCCTCGGGCTCCGTCGGTGACTTCGTCCTGCACGACGACGTCATCGTCGACGAGCTGGTGTCGCACCGGGTGTTCGTGTCGGGGCGCTACGGGCACACCGGCTCGTACACGACGCTGGCGATGCTGTCGTGGCAGACCCAGTCCGTCCCGGTGGCCTCGGCGGCACCGGCACAGGATGATCAAGGGTTCGTGGCGACGGTCCGGCTCGGCGTGCACCACATCGCCAGCGGTAGTGATCATCTACTGTTCTTGATCATGCTGCTGCTGCCGGCGCCGCTGATCGTCGCGGGACGTCGGTGGCGACCGCAGCCCGATGACGGCCTGGCGGGCGCCCGACGTTCGAGCGTCAGGGTCGTGCACGTCGTCACGGCCTTCGCCGTCGGCCACTCGTGCACCCTCGTCCTCGGAGCCTTCGGGTGGGTGGACCTGCCGACCCGGCTCGTCGAGAGCGGCATCGCGCTGTCCGTGCTGGTGTCGGCGATCCACGCGGTCCGACCGCTGGTCCGTCGAGGCGAGATCCTCATCGCCGGTGGGTTCGGCCTGCTGCACGGGCTGTCGTTCGCCGCCGTCCTCGGCGGCCTCGACCTCAGCCGGTCGAGCCTCGTCACGACGCTACTCGGCTTCAACCTCGGGATCGAGCTCACGCAGCTGCTGGTGGTCGCACTCGTCATGCCGTCGCTGCTGCTACTGAGCCGAACGGCTGCCTACCCGGTCCTCCGGGTGGGCGTCGGCGGACTCGGAGCCGTGCTGGCTGCCGCCTGGCTCGCCGCACGGATGGGCCTTGTCCGCGTCAACCCCCTCGAGGGCGTCGCCGACCTGGTGGTCGAGCAGCCCGTCGCCCTCGCCGTCGGGCTCGCTGTCCTCGCCCTCGTCCTCACCATGCTCCACCGCGCCCTCTCGAACCCAGGAGCGGCGACCGC
>CAXULL010000003.1:95883-112760 GCA_964251895.1 uncultured Friedmanniella sp. | reverse complement strand
GGGGGGCGGGCGGGGCCCGTAGCGGCTCTCGCTGAGGCCTCTACGCCATCCCACGTCGAGCCCGTGAAAGCGCCGTATGAACGGCGCCGATCCGCGACGAGTCGGATCCATACTTCAGGCGTGGGTCGCACACAGATCAGCTTCGCTGCTCGCCTGCAGAGCACACGGCTCCCCTTCGAGGGGGTGCGATGACGGCGCAGCCCTGGTCCGAGCGGCACGCGACCGAGATGTGGGCGGCGGCCGCGTTCGTGCCTCCCCTGGTCGCGGGTCTGGCGAGCCTCGGGCGACCTGTCGTGGTGGACAGCCACGCCGTGCTGGTGCTGGTGCTGGTCGTGGCGTTGATCTCGGCGGTAGGTCCCGCGCCGGCGGGTGTCGGGGCTGCGGTCACGGCGGCTCTGTCCTTCGACTACTTCTGGACCGAGCCTGTCGGAAGCCTGGCCGTCGACGACGCCAGCGACGTCATCACGGTCGCGCTGCTGCTGCTCGTGGCCGTGGCGAGCAGCCAGCTGCGCATGAGGGTGACTCGGCAGCAGGCGACGGCAGCCCAGCAGCGAAGCTATCTGGCCGCGGTCCAGACCGCTGTCGCGACCCGGTCGGCCAGCGAAGCGCCCGACGACAGCCTCGAGGCGGTCTGCGAAGCCATCACAGCCGTGCTCGGTGCGGACCGGTGCCGTCTTGTCCGAGGCGGCACACCCGGCACGACAAGACTCGGCGCCGACGGCGTCGTCACCCAGAACGGTCGAGCTCTCGACGTCGTTCGGTCGGGGCTTCCCACCGACGACCTCATCGTGCTGACTGTCGGGGGTGCCAGCGAGGCAGCCGTCCGCTTCGAGGTGTCAGCGGCGTCGCAGGTGGCTCGCCCTTCCCTGGAGCAGCGGCAGGTCGCCGCGCTCATCGCCCGGCTGGTGGGTGCAGGCCTGCCGACGCTGCACTGATCGAGCAACGTCCGACGAAGATCCGCCACACTGAGCCCGAAGCCGAGCGCCGCGCCCGCGAGACGACAAGGAACAGCCCATGAACCTGTCGGAGACCGACGAGGTCCGGCCAGCACAGCGACGTCGTCAGCTGGTCCGCCCGGCCCGTGCAGCGGTCACCATCGGCGCGCTGGGGGTGGTCTTCGGTGACATCGGCACGAGTCCGCTGTACACGATCCAGACCGTGTTCAACCCCGAGGACCTGCACCCGGTCGAGGCCACCGCCGCCCACGTGTTCGGGATCGTCTCGCTCATCTTCTGGGCGGTGACCCTGATCGTCACGGTGAAGTACGTCTTCCTGGTGCTGCGCGCCGACAACAACGGCGAGGGCGGCATCCTGGCCCTGATCACCCTGATCCAACGCCGAGGTACGCGCACCGGGCGACGCACCACCATGGTCCTCGCCGGCCTGGGGGTGTTCGGGGCCTCCCTGTTCTTCGGCGACAGCGTGATCACCCCTGCCATCTCGGTCCTGTCCGCCGTGGAAGGTCTGAAGGTCGTGGAACCGGCCCTCGAGGCGGCCGTCATCCCGATCACCGTGGTGATCATCGTGGCCCTGTTCGCCTCCCAGAAGCTCGGCACCGCCAAGGTCGGCCGGCTCTTCGGTCCGGTGATGATCTTCTACTTCTTGTCCATCGGCATCTTCGGCGCCATCGGCGTGGCGGGCCACCCGTCCGTGCTGGCGGCCCTCTCGCCGACGTACGCGCTGGGCTTCCTGGTCAACGAGTTCTCCAGCGCCTTCTTCGCGCTCGCCGCGGTGGTCCTCGCGGTGACCGGCGCCGAGGCCCTCTACGCCGACCTCGGTCACTTCGGCCGGTCGCCGATCACCCGAGCCTGGCTGGTCCTGGTGTTCCCCGCCTGCATCTTGAGCTACCTCGGCCAGGGCGCGCTGATCCTCGAGGACGGTTCGGCCGTCGCCAGCCCGTTCTTCCTCCTCGTGCCCGGCTGGGGGCGGCTGCCGATGGTCCTGCTGGCCACCGCGGCGACCGTGATCGCCTCGCAGGCCGTCATCACCGGCGCGTTCTCCGTGGCCCAGCAGGCGATGCAGCTGGGCTATCTGCCGCGGCTGCGTTCCACCCACACCTCGGCGGAGACGTTCGGACACATCTACATCCCCTGGATCAACTGGGCGCTGATGGTCGGCGTCCTCACCCTGGTCTTCGCGTTCCAGACCTCCGCCGCGCTGGCGTACGCCTTCGGGATGGCCGTGACGGTCACCATCACGATCACGACCGTGCTGTTCTTCTACATCGCCCGACGCCAGTGGCGCCAGCCACTCTGGCTCGTGGTCGTCGGGGCTGCCGTGTTCCTCACCATCGAGCTCCTCTTCCTCGCCGCCAACCTGACCAAGCTCACCAGCGGGGCGTGGCTGCCGCTGCTGATCGGGATCACCGTGTTCACGGTAATGACCACCTGGCAGCGAGGCAGGACCCTGGTCACCCGGGAGCGGGAGCAGAAGGAAGGCTCGCTCCGCGCGTTCGTGGCGGGGCTGCCGCGTCAGCAGAGCCCGCTCTACCGGGTACCGGGAACGGCTGTCTTCCTCAACCGCGGCAAGGACACGACACCGCTGGCCATGCGCGCCAACGTCGAGCACAACCACGTCCTGCACGAGCACGTCGTGATCCTGACCGTCGAGACCCAGCCGGTGCCGTTCGTCGCGGCTGAGGACCGGGTCGAGGTCGATCGCCTCGGCGTCGACGACGACGGCATCACGCACGTCACCGCCCGGATCGGCTACCTCGACCCACCCAAGGTCCCCGAGCTCCTCCAGCTGGCGGTCGAGGCCGGGCTCGAGCGGCCCCTCGACGTCGCGGACACGACCTACTACCTGTCCGCGATCGAGCTGGAGCTCGGCGAGAGCCCCGACCTGGCCCGGTGGCGCAAGAAGCTCTTCATCGCCACCTCCCACATCAGCGCTGACGCGGCCGAGTACTTCGCCCTGCCGAGAGACAGGACCATCATCATCGGCTCCCAGATCAGCGTCTAGCCGAACGGCGGCTGCGCGACGGCTGTCGCTCGACACGGAGCACCACCGTCGGTGCGCGACAGCTCGCAGGGGTCGTCGCGTCGCCCCGGTCGACAACGCGCCAGGATCCTGCCCTCCAGACCACCGCCGGGTTCGATTCCGGCGTCGTGTCCTCCCTCGTCACGGCGTTTCCATCGCGAACCCGAACGGGTGACCTCTTCCGTTCCGGGGACGCGGTCTGCCCGCTCGCCGGCACCGCCAGGAACCGCGGCAAGGTCCCGCTGGGCGACCACCTCGGGGTCGAGCACGCTGCCGCCGGCGACGATCGTCCGGAGCGCGTCGACCAGGACGTCCAGGGACGTCAACCCGGTCCTTGAGCAGGTAGCCCACGCCGCGGCCGTCGGACAGCAGCACGTCGGCGTACGACAGCTCGACGTACGCGCCGGCCGCACAGGTGCCGCGTTCCGTTCCTTGCGGGGGTTCCAGCAAGCGCGGACGCGATCAGCGGCGAGACGAGGCCTGCCGTGCCTCCGCAATCAGCCGGCTCGCGGCGTCGAGCTCGAGGTCGCTCACCTCGTGGCCGAGGCCGGGGAAGATCTGCGTCGTGACTCGGGCGCCACGGGCGGACAGCACCGCCGCGGTCTCCCTGACCCTGCTCGCGGGGACCCAGTCGTCGGGGTCGCTGGTGCCCAGGTAGATCGGCGTGCCCGCCAGCGTGGCCGGACCGTCCCAGCTCGTACCCGGTGGCCCGACCGCGCCGCCGATGAGCAGGACCGCGCCGCCGTAACGGACGGGGTGACGCAGGACGTACTCGGCGAGCAGGCAGGCACCCTGCGAGAACCCCATGAGGACGACGGACCTCGGTCCGTAGCCACGGTCGTCCAGCCAGGCGAGCAGCGAGGAGACGGCGTCCAGGGAGCTGCTCAGCTGCGGTTCGTTCCTTGCCGTGGGCTCCAGGAAGCTGAAGGGATACCACTGCCCGGTGGGTTTCTCCAACGCCAGGTAGGACACGGGCAGCGGGGGCAGCCGGCCGACGAGGTCCAGCATGAACTGGGCGTTCTGGTGCCGCCCGTGCACCATCACCACCGCCAGGTCGGTGGTTCCCAAGGGCTCACCGGCCTCGTGCAGGACCGCCGCCTCGCTCGACCAGGTCATGGTCCCGTCCTCGTGATCTCCCGCGTCAGATGCTCGTCGGTGCGGTCGCGTCGGTGGGGTTGGTCGGCACGGTGACCGGCTCGAGCTGCTCCATGATCTCGGCGCGGTGGCTCGCCCAGTGCGGCGGCAGCATGAAGTGCTGGCCCAGCTCTTCAGGAGACTCGTCGCAGGTCCAGCCGCCCTCCGCGGTGACGGCCAGCTCGAACAGGGCACCGCCCGGCGTGCGCATGTACATCGACTTGAAGTACGTGCGGTCCTTCAGCTCCGAGACGTCGGTGTAACCGATGCCCTCGAGCTCGGCCTTCAGCTCGGCCTGGTTGTCGAGCGCGTCGAGGTTCCACGCGAAGTGGTGGAACGTGCCCGCGCCGTAGCGCCACGTCCCCGGCTCGTCGGAGCGGTTGAGGACCAGCTCGACCAGGTTGCCGTGCTCGGGCTTGCCGACCCGCACCGCGACCCGGTCACCCTCCTCGACCAGTCCCTGTCCGGAGAAGGAGTCGTTGAGGAACTCGACCATGTTCTCCGGGTTGTAGACGTGGATGCCGATGCCGTAGATGCCGTGGATCGCGTACTCGCCGGGGACCCCGCCCTTGGTGTAGCCCACCCGCGGATCGTCGTCCACCTCGATCAGCGCGTAGTCGATGCCGCTGGGGTGCTTGAACAGCAGCCGCCGCGTGCTCAGGACCTCGACCGACGACGTGGCCACGTCGAACGACGCCAGCCGCTTCGTCCAGTAGTCGAGCGAGCCGACCGGCACGGCGAGGTTGCACTCGCGGGCCTGGTTCGTCCCCGGCCGACCCACGAGCCCGGCCTGCTTCCAGGGGAACGTCGTGATCACCGCACTCGGGTCGCCGTTGGCGTTGGAGTAGTAGAGGTGGTAGATCGGGAGACCGCCGTCGAAGAGCACGGTCTTCTTGATGAAGCGCAGTCCGAGCGTCCTGACGTGGAAGTCCACGTCTTCCTGCGCTCCGCCGACCGACAGCGTGACGTGGTGGCTTCCGTTGATGTACGGCATGACATCTCCCTTGTTGTCAGCGCAGGCGACGTGGTGGTCGCCCTGAGCCCGATCATAGAACGTTCAACCTGATCTGGGAGGCCTTCAACCGCCTCCGTCTTCAGGGACCGGTCAGCACCAGGTCGCCGGTGATGGCGGCCGCGGTGGCGTGGAGCGCGGGCAGGTGCGTGGAGCTGATCGAGCGGGACGCACTCATCGACAGGTTGACCGCGGCGACCACACGGCCGCGGTGCGTGACGGGGACGGCGAGCGAACGAAGCCCGATCTCGAGCTCCTGGTCGACCTCCGCGTGACCCACCCGGTGCACGGTGTCGAGGAGGGTGCGCAACCGGTGAGGATCGACGACCGTGCGCGTCGTGAGGGCGACGAGCGGTGTGCGGGCGAGGACCGCCTCGCTCTCGGTGGGTCGCAGGGCGGCCAGCAGCACCCGTCCCATCGACGTGGCGAACGCGGGGAAGCGGGTGCCGACCGTGATGCCGACCCGCATCAACCGGTGCGTGGTCGCGACGCGGGCGACGTAGACGATCTCGGTGCCGTCGAGCACCGCCAGGGACGAGGACTCGCCGGTCGAGGCCGTCAGCCGCTCGAGGTGCGGCTGCGCGATCTCCGGGAGTCCCATGCCGGCGAGGTAGGCGGAACCGAGGCGGAGCACGTGCGGGGTGAGGGTGAAGGAGCGCCCGTCGAGCCGGACGTAGCCCAGTTCCACCAGGGTGAGCAGCAGCCGCCGGGCGGTCGCGCGGTTCAGCCCGGTACGCGTCGAGACCTCGCTCAGGGTCATGGACCCGTGCTCGGCGTCGAAGGACGTGATGACGTCCAGCCCGCGAGCCAGCGACTGGACGAAGTCGTCGCCAGGCAGCGGGCGCTCGGTGTTCGACATGCGAACAACCGTACGGTGGGAGAACATCGGGTCCGTGCCTGCCGCCTTCGTGTACGCCGCCGTCCGGACGCCGTTCGGGAAGTTCGGAGGTGCGCTCGCCGAGGTCCGCCCCGACGACCTCGCCGCGACGGCGCTGACCGGTCTGCTGGCCAAGGCCCCCGACCTCGACCCCGGGCGGATCGGCGACGTCGTCTGGGGCAACGCGAACGGCGCGGGCGAGGACAACCGTGACGTGGGCCGGATGGCGGTGCTGCTGGCCGGTCTGCCGACGTCGGTGCCGGCCACGACCGTGAACCGGTTGTGCGGCTCCTCGCTCGACGCCGCGATGATGGCCTCGCGCACGGTCGAGTGCGCGGACGCCGACGTGGTGGTCGTCGGGGGCGTCGAGTCGATGACCCGGGCACCCTGGGTGCTGCCGAAGCCCGGGCGGGCCTATCCGGCGGGCGACGTCACCGCGGTCTCGACCACGCTGGGCTGGCGGCTCGTGAACGCGCGGATGCCGGCGGCGTGGACGATCTCGCTGGGCGAGTGCAACGAGCTGCTCGCCGAGCGCCTCGGCATCAGCCGCGAGCGGCAGGACACGTTCGCCGCGCGGTCGCACAACCTGGCGGAGGCGGCCTGGGCGGCCGGGTCGTACGACGAGACGCTGGTGGTCGTGCCCGGGGTCGAGCTGGAGCGGGACGAGGCCGTCCGGTCCGGTTCGACGCCGGAGACGTTGGCGCGGCTCAAGCCGTCCTTCCGTCCGGTGGACCAGGGCGGCACGATCACCGCCGGCAACGCCTCCCCGCTCAGCGACGGAGCCGCCGCCCTGCTGATCGCCTCCGAGGACGCCGACCTGGGCCTGCCGCCGATGGCCCGCATCGCCGGCCGCGGCACGCACGCCCTCGACCCGCAGGACTTCGGCCTCGCGCCCGTCGAGGCCGCGAACAAGGCCCTGGCCCGCGCGGGCATCGGCTGGTCCGACGTGTCCGCCGTGGAGCTGAACGAGGCCTTCGCGGTGCAGTCCCTCGCCTGCGTCGACGCCTGGGGCATCGATCCGGAGATCGTCAACGCCTGGGGTGGCGCGATCGCGATCGGGCACCCGCTCGGGGCGTCCGGTGCCCGTGTCCTCGGCACCCTCGCGCACCGGCTCCGCGCCTCCGGCGACCGCTGGGGCGTCGCCGCGATCTGCATTGGGGTCGGGCAGGGGCTGGCCGTGGTCCTGGAGAACGTGGAGGCAGCATGAAGGTCTGCGACACCGCCGACGAGGCGGTGGCCGACGTCGCCGACGGCTCCACCGTGCTGGTCGGCGGCTTCGGCATGGCCGGCATGCCGGTGGCGCTGATCGACGCCCTGATCCGCCAGGGCGCGACCGGGCTCACCGTGGTCTCCAACAACGCCGGGAACGGCGACACCGGGCTGGCGGCGCTGCTGGCGAAGGGTCGGGTGCGCAAGGTGGTCTGCTCGTTCCCCCGGCAGTCGGACTCCTGGGTCTTCGACGGCCTCTACCGCACCGGCGCGATCGAGCTGGAGGTCGTCCCGCAGGGCAACCTCGCGGAACGCATGCGGGCGGCCGGGGCCGGCATCGGCGCCTTCTTCTGCCCGACCGGTGTCGGTACGCCGTTGGCCGAGGGCAAGGAGGAGCGCGAGATCGACGGCCGGAGGTACGTCCTGGAGATGCCGATCCGGGGCGACGTCGCCCTGATCGGCGCGCACCGGGCGGATCGTGCCGGCAACCTCGTCTACCGCAAGACGGCCCGCAACTTCGGACCGGTGATGGCCACCGCGGCGACCGTCGTGGTGGCGCAGGTGAGCGAGGTCGTCGACGTGGGCGGCATCGACCCCGAGACCGTGGTGACGCCGGGGATCTACGTCGACCGGGTGGTGGCCGCGTGACCACGTCGAGCACGCAGCCCCGCGACAAGCACGAGATCGCGGCGGCGATCGCCCGTGACATCCCCGACGGCTCGTACGTCAACCTCGGGATCGGCCAGCCGACGCTGGTGGCCGACCACCTCGACCCCGCGGCCGGGATCGTGCTGCACACCGAGAACGGCATGCTCGGCATGGGACCGGCCGCGCACGGCGACGAGATCGATCCCGACCTGACCAACGCCGGCAAGGTGCCGGTCACCGAGCTCCCGGGCGCCGCCTACTTCCACCACGCCGACTCGTTCGCGATGATGCGCGGCGGCCACCTCGACGTGTGCGTGCTGGGGGCGTTCCAGGTGTCGGCGACGGGTGACCTGGCCAACTGGCACACGGGTGCGCCGGACGCCATCCCTGCCGTCGGCGGGGCGATGGACCTCGCCATCGGGGCCAAGCAGGTCTTCGTGATGATGACGCTCTTCACCAAGGACGGGACCCCCAAGCTCGTGCCGAGCTGCACCTATCCGCTCACCGGGCTCGGCTGCGTCAGCCGGGTCTACACCGACCTGGCCACCTTCGAGGTCGGCCGGGACGGCGCCCGGGTCACCGAGACCTTCGGCATCAGCGTCGCCGAGCTGACCGAGCGGCTGGACGTGCCGCTCGGCTGATCGATCACGGACAGCGGTCGGACGCTCAGGTCCGGGCGGGCGCGAGGACGATGTCGAAGCGGACGCGAGCCCAGGCGACACCGCCCAGGCCTCGGCCGTCGGGGGTCGGGGTGCCCGCCGGCTGCGGCACGAACTCCTTGATCAGCGACTCGCGCACCCCGAACACGCTGTCGGAGTCGACCAGCTCGTCGCCGCGCACGAAGATGTGGGTCACGAGTCGCCGGAGCCCGGGCGCCTGGACGAGGAAGTGCAGGTGCGAGGCCCGCATCGGGGAACGCCCCGAGGCCGCGAGCAGCCGGCCGACCGGTCCGTCGTCAGGGATCGGGTACGGGGTGGGGGTCACCGCCCAGAAGCGGTAGCGACCGGCGTCGTCGGTGTGCAGGTGGGCACGGCCCGCGACGCGCGCGTCGCTGTGCTGGACGTCGTACAGACCGTCCTCGTCGGCCTCCCACACCTCGATCAACGCGTGCGGGACCGGCCGTCCGTCGGTGTCGCGCACGGTGCCCTCGACCCAGCACGGCTGCCCCGGTGCGCCCGCGCTGATGTCTCCGCCGAGCGGGATCTCCGGGGAGCCGTCGACGAAGAACGGGCCGACCACCGTCGCCTCGGTGGCGTCGCCGTACGCCTCGTTGCCGATCGTGATGGTCTGCATCGACAGCCCGAGCACGTCGGAGAGCAGGATGAACTCCTGGCGTCGCTCGTCGGTGATGTGGCCGGCCGCGGTCAGGAAGCTGATGGCCGCCTGCCACTCCTCCTCGCTCAGCCGGACCTCCCGGACGAACGCGTGGAGGTGCTCGACGAGCGCCTGCATGAGCTGCTTGAGCCGTTCGTCCCCGGCGCCGTCGAACGACGCCCGGACCCGGCCGACGAGCTCGGCCTCGCGGGCGGCCTGCTCCGCCGGGACCGACGCTCCGTCTGCACCCGTGGTGGTCATGGTCTCGTCCCTTCGAGTGCGTCGCGCAGCAGCCGTTGCAGCGTGCCGGCGTCGACGGTGACCGGGTTGCTCGCCGGGACGCTCGGCAGGATCGCGGTCGCCGCCGCGGGGAGGTCGTCCTCGGTCAGCCCGTAGCGGCGCAGGTCGGTCGGCGCACCGACCGTGTCGACGAGGTCCCACAGCCCGTCGAGCGCGGTCGTGCTGCCGAAGGCGTCCGCCATCCGGCGTTCCAGCGCCGGGACCGCGGGGGCGTTCAGGGCGAGGACGTGCGGCAGGACGACCGCATGGGTCTGGGCGTGCGGGAGGTTGTAGCGACCGCCCAGGTGGTGGCAGATCTTGTGGTGGAGCCCCGACCCCGCGGAGGCGAAGGCCACGGCCGCCAGGTAGGACCCGTACAGCAGCTGTTCGCGGCCCTCCAGGTCGCCGCCGTCCTCGACGACCCGCGGCAGGCTCTCCCGCAGCGCCGCGATGCCCTCGAGCGCGAACGCGCGGTCGACGGGGTCGCTCCCGGGCGCCCACATCGAGTCGACGCAGTGGGCCATCGCGTTCAGGGCCGAGGAGACCGTGAGGTCCACGGGCAGCGAGCTGGTCAGGCTGGCGTCGTAGACCACCGCCCGGGGGAGCACCCGCACGTCGACGCCGGTGGTCTTGCGGCCGGCCTCGGTGAGCCCCCACACCGGCGTCGCCTCGGAGCCGGCGTACGTCGTGGGGACGGCGACGATGGGGAGACCGGTCGTGAGCGCGACCGCCTTGGCCAGCCCGGTAGTCGAGCCACCGCCCACGCAGACGATGACGTCGACGTCGTGCTCGACCGCGACCCGGTGCGCCCGGTCGGCGACCTCGACCGGGACGTGCATCACGACCTCGGTGTGGTGGACGACGGTGGGGAGGTTCGCCAGCACCGGGTCCGTCAGCGCTGCGCCCCGCTCCGAGGCGATCGTCATGACGCGCGAACCGCCGAGCCGATCGACCTCGGAGGCGACGCGGTCCGCGGCCGCGAACGAGTCGAAGACGACCCGCTGCGGCCAGGACTCGTGCTCGAACCTCACCCTCATCGGCGCTCGGCCCGGCCCAGGACGGCGGAGAGGGCGGAGGTCAGGGCGCCGACCGGGTCGTCCGGCAGCGCGGCCGACCGCCAGGCGATGTGCTTGTCGGGGCGGACCAGCAGGGCACCGGACTCCTCGACCTCGCGGAGCCGGGCCCAGTCGTAGTACAGGTCCACGTACTCCCGCCCGGGACCGACGACCACCGTCGCCAAGGCGACGCCGAGGTCGCGGGCGACCGACTGCGCGGCTCCGACCCACGCCCCTCCGGCGATGCCGGTGAAGAGCGTGAACCGCGTGTAGGGCGCGAGGTCTAGGGTCGAGACCTTCGCGTGGTCGGCGTTGCCGAGCCAGGCGTGGGGCAGCCTCGACCCGGGGACCGTGGAGGCCTCGTAGTACAGCTCGGGGTCGCGCGTCGGCGTCGGGCGGGTCGAGGAGTCCGACACGATGGCGTCGGAGGTGTAGAACTGGCCGAGCTCGACGCCGTGGGCGTTGAACTCGTAGTTCTTGAGCTCCATCGCCGACACCAGAGCGGCGCGCTTGGCCAGGCCGCGCGGCGTGTCCTCCTTGCGTTCGTCGATCTGCGCGGCCATCTCGAGCTCGTCCTTGGCGTCGAGCAGGCCGAGCACCTCGAAGAACTGGACGAACTCCCGGCTCGACTTGTTGGCGCGCGTCACGATCTGCCGGGCGACGGGTGCGCGCTCGGTCGAGTACGACTCGAGGAGCGCCGGTCCGGCCTGGTCGCGCAGGACGGCGGCGAGCTTCCAGGCGAGGTTGTACGAGTCCTGGATCGAGGTGTTCGACCCGAGGCCGTTGCTCGGGGGGTGGCGGTGCACCGCGTCGCCGGCGCAGAACACGCGACCGGCCTGGAGGTGGGTGGCGTACATCTCGTTGTTGCCCCACAGCGAGGTGCCGGTGATCTTCACCTCGATGTCCGGCAGGCCGAGGAGGTTCCGCACGATCTGCCGGGCCGCTGCTTCGTCCACGACCGGGGGCGGCTGGCTGACGTCGTACCCCCAGACGACGAGCCACTCGTTCCAGGGCCGGATCATCCGGACCAGTCCCGCCCCGATGCCGCCGACGTTCGAGCCTGGCTGGATGACCCAGTAGAGGACCGAGGGGCGGTGCCCGACGAGCGCCGCGATGTCGGCCTCGAAGGTGATGTTCATCGAGCCGGCGATGTCCATCCGGCCCTCCATGGGCAGCTCGAGCTCGCTCGCCACCCTCGACCTGGCCCCGTCCGCGCCGATCAGGTACCCGGCACGAATGGTGTAGCTGTGCCCGTTCAGGCGGTCGCGCACGAGGACGTCGACGCCGTCCGCGTCCTGGCGGTGCCCCAGGTACTCGGTGGAGAACCGGGTCTGGGTGCCGCGCTCGGTGGCGCTGCGGACGAGGATCGGCTCGAGGTAGGTCTGCGGGATGTCCACGGGCAGGCAGGGGGAGGCCAGCTGGTAGTCGGCCTTGCGCGCCGGATGGGTTCCCCAGGTGAGGATGCGGCCGAGCTCCTCCCCGGCGATCGAGGTGCAGAAGACGGTGTCGCCCATCAGCTCGTGCGGCGTGGCCTCGGCCAGGACCTGCTGCTCGATGCCGAGGTCGCGGAAGACCTCCATGGCGCGTTGGTTGGTGATGTGCGCGCGGGGCGTGTTGGCGGTCCAGCGGTACTTGGTGATGACGATGTTGCCGATGCCCAGGCTCGACAGGGCGAGGGCCGCAGCACCACCGGCCGGGCCCGAACCGATGATCACGACCTCGGTCTCGACGTCGTGCCCGCGTGGCAGCTCCGTCTCGTCGATGCCGTCGTCGAAGACCACCATGCGTACCTCCGGGAGCGTCGTTGCCGAGAGGAGCATGCCACGCGACGATGAGCGTGCGGACGCCGTCGGCGGTTCGTCCACGACGGCGTCACGGACGGCGTCACGGACGGCGTCGCGTCCGTCCTCAGCGGGCCTTCGGAGGGCCCGACCGATCCTGGCCGTCGGGCCCTGGGTGGGCGGCGTCGCAACCGCCGGTGGCGGCTAGCCTCTCGTTCTCGTCCTCGAGGTGGCGGATGCGTTGCCGCATCGCGGTCAGGGCCGGCTCGAGCTCGGCGGCGGTGTAGCGCGGCGTGATGTGCTGCGGACAGTTCCAGTCGAACGCCGTGACCGAGACGGTCACCGCCCGCTGCACGACCGCGTCGTAGTCCGGCAGGCTCAGCTGCGCCACGAGCTCGGGCTCGTCCTCGGCGTACGCCACCCGTGCGTGGCCGAAGATCTTCAGCCGCTGCCGGTTCGGGTAGTCCATGATGATCATGGCTACGCGGTCGTCGCCGGCGAGGTTGCCGGTGGAGACGTACTGCAGGTTGCCCCGGAAGTCGGCCCAGCCGATCGTGTGGTCGTCCAGCACCCGGAGGAAGCCCGCCGGCCCGCCGCGGAGCTGGACGTAGGGCCAACCTGTGGCGCTCACGGTGGCGAGGTAGAAGCTGTCGCGCTCGCCGAGGTACGCCCGCTCGTCCGCCGTCAGGGGGTCGCCCTCGGGGCTCTCCTGGCCGTCGGTCCGGTGGCCCCGGGCACGGCGCCTGTCGTAGAAGCTCCGGCTGCCGTACCGCTCCTGGACCTTGCCGACAGCCTCGGTGAAGGCGATGTCGTCGTAGTGCCGGCTCATGGTGTCGCGCCGACCGGCGTCGCCCGCTCGGGTGCCGCGAGGCGGAGCAGGAACGTGCCCCGCCGCAGCCCGACCGCGGTCCGCAGGGCGAGCCCGGCGACGCCGAGGCTGACGAGGGCCAGCAGGGCGTAGGTCAGCGGCCGCTGGGCCGCGACGTGCCCGGCGACGAGCCAGCGGATGGCCACGGTGGCGGTGGCCGCCCCGGTGAACCCGTACGCCCACACGCCGGCCACGAACGGCAGGCGGACGTAGAGCGGGACCAGTCGCAGCTGCACGACGACCATCAGCACCGCGTAGCCCGCCAGCAGCTCGGCCGTCAGGTCGGCGCGGTTGCCGTTCATCGCGAACCAGGCGGTGCCGGCCACGACGGGTGGCGCCAGCTCGATCGCCAGGGTCGGGACCAGCGGGGTCGGCGGCAGCGGCAGCGTGAAGAGCCGCACGAGGATGATCGAGCCCAGCACCACCCAGCACACGAGTCCGTAGCCGAACATCACCCGGGCGAGGCCGGGGAGCCCGAAGGTGGCGCACCCGCCGGCGGCCAGCAGCGGGCCGGCCACGGTCGGCAGGAAGTAGCCGGGGTGCCAGCGTTCGAGCGGGACGGTCTGGACGATCCACTGACCGCTCACCCACCCGCCGTAGAGGGCGACCATGATCAGGCAGACGACGAAGATCGTCACCCCGGTCCGGGGCGCCGCTCCCGCGAGGGCCACCCCGAGCAGCAGGGGGATGACGATGATCAACGCCGTGAAGGGCCCGAAGGTGCGGTCGCCGACCTCGGTGGCCGCCCGCCCTGTCCGCGCCACGTTGCCGACGTAGAGCACGAGCAGCCCCAGGTAGACCAGAGCCGTGACGAGCCACGCCAGCCGGCCGGGCCAGTCGGGCACGAACCCGAAGGTGTGGGCCGTCGACCAGCACTGAGCCAGGCCGGCGAACGCGAACGGGATGCCGAAGAGGTTCGCCGTCACCAGGTGGGCCGGCGCCGGGCGTGCTCCGGCGCGCACCGGCCTGGTCTGCACCGCCACCTCAGGGGGTGAAGGTGGCGATCGGCTCCCCGACCTCGACGAGGTAGGTGGACAGCATCACCCCGGTGCCGGGACCGAGGTCGGTCGCGTTGTGCGGCGTGCGGGGAGGGATGAGGAACCCCTCCCCGGCCGAGAGCGTGAGGGTCGCTGCGTCGCGGATCTCCATCGAGACCCGGCCCGCCACGATGTAGCCGACCTCCTCGCCCGGGTGGGTGTGCCAGCCCGAGGCCACGCCCTCGGGGATCTCGGTGCGCACCTGGACGATCTCGCGTCCCGGGATCGAGGAGGACGCGTGCTGGATCTCCGTGCGCTTGAGGCTCGCGGCGAGCGCGTCGTGCGGCGGGGCTGCTGCGCGGACCGGGTCGGACGGCATGGGCGTACGCCTTTCGGGTGACGGTCAGGTGGGGTGAGCGGCGGACAGGTGCTGGTCGAGGAACGTGGACAGGGCCTCGGCCGTGAGCTCCGGCTGGTCCTCGACCAGGAAGTGGGTGGCGGGCAGGCCGTGACCGCTGACCTCGTCGGCCCACGGTCGCCAGACGTCGAGGACGTCGCCGTACAGCCGGGGGAGCGCGCCTGCGGCGCTCCAGAGGGCGAGCACCGGGCAGCTGATCTTGCGTCGGCCCCGGTCGGCGTCGTCGTGCTCGCGGTCGATCGTGGCGCCGGCCCGGTAGTCCTCGCAGATGCCCGCGACGACGCTCGGGTCGTCGAGCAGCGCCCGGTAGCCGGCCATCAGCTCCGCCGGGTAACGGTCCGCGTCCCGCCCGAGACCGAGGGCGCGGACGTGGAGGTCGAAGAAGGCGCCCGGGTCGCCGCCGATCAGGCGCTCGGGCAGCGGTGCCGGCTGCGCGAGGAACGCCCAGTGCCAGTAGACGAGGGCCAGCTGCGCATCGGCCCGGGCCCACACGTCACCGGTCGGCACCACGTCGAGCACCGCGACCGCGCTCACCCGGTCCAGGTGGTCGAGGGCCATCCGGTACGCCACCCGGCCACCCCGGTCGTGCCCGGCGACGGCGAACCGCTCGTGCCCGAGCCCGCTCATGAGCTGCACCAGGTCGGCGGCGAGGGCCCGCTTGGAGTGCGGTGCGTGGTCGGGTGCTGCGACCGGTCGGAAGGACGCCCCGTAGCCCGGCAGGTCGGCGGCCACGACGGTGCAGCGCTCGGCCAGCAGCGGAGCCGCCGTCCGCCACATGACGTGGGTCTGGGGATAGCCGTGCAGCAGGAGGACCGCCGGCCCCGTGCCGCCCACCCGGGCGAACACCTCGCCCCGATCGGTCTGCACCCGCCGGCTGTCGAAGCCGCTGAAGAGGTCGTCGGGCACCGGGCGCTCGCTCAGGCCTTCGCGCCGGAGGTGGCGTGGGAGGGCAGGAACGCGAGCAGCGCGGCGTTGGCCTCGGCTGCGTGGGTGAGGCAGTTGAGGTGCGGGCCTCCCTCGATCTCCACGTACTGCGCGTCGGGGAGCGCCGCGTGCAGGCGGCGCCCCTGGCCGTCGATCGGCAGGATCCGGTCGGCCGTCCCGTGGATGATCAAGGTCGGGATGTCGATCTTGGTGATGTCGGTGCTGAAGTCGTCGAGCCAGCCCTGGGGGCAGGCCCAGGTGGCTTCGGCGGAGGCTTCCATGCCGGTCTGCCACAGGTACCGCTCGGTGTCGGCGCTGACGCGGGTGCCGAGGTAGTCGTCGAGGTTGAGGAAGTTCTGGTCCATGCCGGTCAGCCACGCGGCGCGGTCGTCGAGGATGGCCTGCTGGACGCCCGCGACACCGGCCGGGTCGACCCCCGTGGGGTTGTCGGGGGACTTGGCGAAGCTGGGGGCGAGGGTCTCCCAGAAGACGCAGGAGCGGAGCCGCGCGGTGCCGTAGGTGCCGATGTAGCGGGCGAGCTCGCCGGTGCCGAGGGAGAGCCCGACGATCGTGACGTCGGTCAGGTCGAGCTCGACGAGCAGGACGTCGAGGTCCGCGGCGAGGGTGTCGAAGTCGTAGCCGGTGCTGGGCCGGCTGGAGCGGCCGAAGCCGCGCCGGTCGTAGGTGACGACCCGCAGGCCGGCGTCGAGCAGGGCGTGGACCTGCGGCTCCCAGGACCGGCTGTCGAAGGGCCAGCCGTGCAGGAGCACGACCACGGGGCCGTTGCCGTGGTCCTCGTAGTACAGCTCGATCGGGGTGGAGTTCTCCTGACCGACGGTGACGATGCCCATGGGGGGCTCCTTCCGAAGTCGTTGAGGACGATCGTGACCTCGCCCTCCGGCGGCGGATAGGACCGTTGGCCCGACGAGCCCGGGGGCTGGCCGGAGCCGGCGTTCCGGCGATCCCTACCTCCGGGTGACCCGGGGTAATTCGGGCTAGCCCTACCCCGTCCCGGCTGCCACGCTGGGACGATGAGGCGATGGTGCGCACGATCCTCGTCGTCGACGACGACGTGGCCCTCCGAGGCCTGATCGTGCGTATCCTGCGCAGCCGGGGTCACCGGGTGCTCGGCGAGGCCGGCTCGGTGGTCGATGCGCTCGTGCAGGCCGAGGCGCTGCGGCCGGACGTCGCGCTGGTCGACATCGGGCTCCCCGACGGGGACGGGTTCTCGCTGACGCGCAGGCTCAGGGCGCTGCGGAGGCCGATCCCTGTCGTGCTCTTCTCCTCCGACGCCGACCGCACGAACGCCGCCGCCGCCGAGCGCGCCGGGGCGGTCGGCTTCCTCCCGAAGGACGAGCTGACCAGCCTCGCCCTGGAGAGGCTGATCGAGGACGGGGCGATC
>CAXULL010000003.1:0-95783 GCA_964251895.1 uncultured Friedmanniella sp. | reverse complement strand
GGCGGCCGATGACGAGCACTGAGGTGGACCGGCCCCTGCGGGTCGTGGTGGGGGAGGACGACGTCCTGCTCCGCGAGGGGATCGGCCGGATCCTGACCGACGCCGGGCTGGAGGTCGTCGCCCGCACGGGCGACGCCGACGACCTGCTGCGCCGGACGCTCGCGTACCGTCCCGACGTCCTGGTCGCCGACGTCCAGATGCCGCCGCGCGGCGAGGACGACGGCCTGCAGGCCGCGGTCGAGGTACGACGGCGCGAGCCGGGCACGGGGGTGCTGATCCTGTCCCAGTTCTGCGAGCCGGCCTACGTGATGGAGATCGTCGGGGAACGGCCCGCGGGAGTCGGCTACCTGCTCAAGGAGCGTGTCGGAGACGTCCGGATGTTCGTGGACGCCGTCCACCGGGTCGCCGCGGGCGGCAGCGCCCTGGATCCCGAGGTCGTCGGCCGCATGCTCGGCCGTCGGGCGCAGGGCGACCCGCTGCGGATGCTGACCCCGCGCGAGCAGGCGGTGCTGGCGGCGATGGCCGAAGGGATGTCCAACCTGGGGATCGCGCAAAGCCTCTTCACCAGCCAGGCGTCGGTCGAGAAGCACGTCACCGCGATCTTCCGCAAGCTGCGACTCGCGCCCGCCGAGACCGAGCACCGCCGCGTGCAGGCGGTGCTGACGTACCTGCGCTCGGAGGCCGCGCCGCAGTGAGCCCGTCGAAGGAGGACCTCGTCGACCCGCATCGGCGGTCAGCCGACCTCGAGGCGTCCCGGGCGCGCATCCTCGCCGCGGCCGACGAGTCCCGCCGCCGGCTGCACCGCGAGCTCCACGACGGGGCGCAGCAGCGGCTGGTGCACGCCGTCATCGCCCTCAAGCTGGCTCGTAGCGCGGTCGAGCCCGGGTCCACCGCGGCCGCCCTGGTCGAGGAGGCGCTCAGCAACGCCGAACGGGCCAGCAGCGAGCTCCGCGACGTCGTCCGCAGCATCCTGCCCAGCCCGCTCGTCTACGGCGGCCTGCGGGTCGGCCTGGAGTCCCTGGTCGCCGACCTGGGCGTTCCCGCCGAGCTGCGGTGCGCCACGCCGCGGCTCCCGCCGGCCGTCGAGACCACCGCGTACCTCGTCGTCACCGAGGCGCTGACGAACACGGTCGCGCACGCCCGCGCCCGGCGGGTGGAGGTGGAGGTCGGGCTCGTCGGCGACACCCTCGTGCTGGAGGTCCGCGACGACGGCGTGGGCGGCGCCGACACCGCTGCGGGGACCGGCCTGACCGGGCTGCGCGACCGGGTCGAGGCCGCCGCCGGCACGTGGACGCTTCTCAGCCCGCAGGGTCGGGGGACGACCGTGCGCGCGACGCTGCCCGTCCGGCCCGGCACCGACGCCGACACGCAGCGCTGAGACGGCGACCCGTCCCGCTCGGGAGCCCCGGAGAGCGCTGGCCGCCGCCTCGGACCGGCCGCTGCCTGCTGCGACCGAGGACCGGCTGACCGTGCCAGCCCAGATCAGCCCGGCTTGGGGGTCGTGCCGCCGGTCGCTCGGAGGTACGCGAGCACGGCAAGCACCCGCCGGTGCTCCCCGCCGGCGGGCTCGATGTCGAGCAGCCGGAACAGCGCGGTGATGTGCTTCTCCACCGCCGCCTCGCTGAGGTGCAGGTCCTGGGCGACGCCCCGGTTGGACCTGCCCCCGGCCATCGAGGCGAGGACGTCCCGCTGGCGGGGGGACAACCGGGCGAGCGTGTCGTCGCGGCTGCGCCGACCGATCAGCCGGGCGACGACCTCGGGGTCGAGCACCGTCCCGCCGGCCGCGACCCTGACGAGCGCGTCCAGGAACGTCCCGAGGTCCCCGACCCGCTCCTTGAGGAGGTACCCGACGCCGTGGGGACTCGCGCCGAAGAGCTCCAGCGCCAGCGCGGGCTCGTAGAAGTGCGACAGGACGAGCACCCCGGAGCCCGGCAGCCGGCGGTGCAGCTCGATCGCGGCCACCAGTCCGTCGGCTCCGTCGCCCGGCGGCATCCGCACGTCGGCGACGACCACGTCGGGCCGGAAGGCGAGGGCCTTGCCGAGCAGGTCCCGGGCGTCGCCGGCCTGCGCGACCACCTCGTGCCCGGCGTCGGCCAGCAGCCGGGCCAGACCCTCGCGGAACAGGACGTCGTCCTCGCCCAGCACGACCCGCAGCTGGTCCGACCCGGGCATCCTGGCCTCCTGGCGACGACGACGCCGGCCCGCACCGACACCCTCAGCATCGGGTCGCTCCCCCACGAGAAAAAGGGGCGATCGGCCGCTCCAGTCATCGCTCCAGCCGATCAATCTCGTGCGCGGGGCTGGCCGGTCGCGGGGGGTGCGCCGTAGCGTCGGGGCGTGGAGCTGCGCCAGCTGGAGGCCTTCGCCGTGCTGGCGGACGAGCTGCACTTCGGGCGTGCGGCCGCCCGCCTGAGCCTGGGCCAGCCGACGCTCAGCGACCTGGTCCGGCGTCTCGAGCGCGAGCTCGGCACGCCGCTGTTCGTCCGCACCACCCGTCGCGTGGCGCTCACCGAGGCCGGCCGGGTGCTGCTGGACCACAGCCGGAGCGTCCTGTCCGGCGTGGCCGAGGCGCGCGCGGCCGTCGCCGCCGTCGGGGCCGGGGAGACGGGCCTGGTCCGCCTCGGCTTCACCCCGCCGGTGGCCCCGGTGCTCGCGCCGCACCTGGTCGCGGGCTTCGGCGCGGCCGCCCCCGGCGTACGGCTCGAGCAGGCGCAGCTCTGGCTGCCGAGCCTGCAGCGCGCCCTGGCCGAGCGGGTCGTCGACGTGGCGGTGACGTGCGGCGTGTTCGAGGCGACGCCGGGCACCGAGACGGAGCTGTTCGCTGCGGAGCCGCTGCTGGTGGGCCTCCGTCCGGAGCACCGGCTCGCCTTCGAGAAGTCCGTGGACGTGCAGGAGCTGTCCGCGCAACGCCTGGGGATGACCGACCCCTCCCTGTTCCCGGCGTGGACCCATGGGCAGCGGCACGCGCTCGAGGCCGCGGGCCTCGCACCGCCCACCGTGCAGCTCACCCGGACCGACCTGAACGCCGCCGGCTGGCTCGACCAGCGCGAGGTCGACTGGGTGCTGCTGACCCCGTCCCTGACCAGGGGCCACACCGGCGACGTCATCCTTCCGGTCCGCCCCGCGCTGCACCTCGAGTTCGTCGTGCAGTGGCGCTCGACCCCCGCGCCGTCGCCGGCGGTCGCGCGCTTCGTTCGCCACGTGCTGGAGGCGCCGCTGCCCGCCGGCTGGCGGCGCGTCCGCGGTCGCCTCTGACCTCGGCCCCCTCGCCCTGGCCCCCGGAACGCCGTAGGGCTGGCCGGAGCCAGAGGTGGGGCTGGTGGGCTGGTCCAGCCCCCGAGCCCGCTGCGAGCCTCGAGTCACGTCAGCGTCTCGGCGACCCCTCGGTCCCGACTGGCGTCGCAGCCAAGGAGCCCAGCCATGAAACCAACCGTGATCCTCGTGCACGGCGCGTACGCCGACGCCTCCAGCTGGAACGGCGTGGTGCAGCCGCTGCTGGACGAGGGCCACCGCACCATCGCCTTCGCCAACCCGCTGCGCGGCGTTGCCAGCGACGCGGCCCTGCTCAGCGACCTCGTCCGCAGCGTCGACGGGCCGGTCGTGCTGGTCGGCCACTCGTACGGCGGTGCGGTGATGACGAACGTCGACGCCCGTGAGGGCCAGGTGATCGCGGCCGTCTTCATCGCCGGGTTCGCGCTCGAGGCGGGCGAGAGCGCGGCTGACGCCTCGGCACTCGTGCCGGGGTCGACCCTCGGCGAGACCCTGGTGTCGGTGCCGCTGGCCGACGGCGGCACGGACACCTACATCGCGCAGGAGAAGTACCACCACCAGTTCGCGGCCGACCTCGGCGCGACCGAGGCGGCCGCGATGGCCGTCACCCAGCGCCCGGTCACCGCAGAAGCGCTGAACGAGGCGTCGGGGGAGCACCCGCTGTGGCGCTCGGCGCCGAGCTGGTTCCTCTTCGGCGAGCTCGACCGGAACATCCCGGCCGGCGCCCACCACGTCATGGCGCGCCGGGCCGGCGCCCGGAGCACGGTCGAGATCCCCGGCGCCTCGCACGTCGTCGGCATCTCGCACCCGGCGGAGACCCTGAAGATCATCCTCGACGCTGTGGGCGCGCGCTCGCTCGCGGACGCCTGAGGCGGGAGGAGACCCCGATGAACGACGAGCTCCCCCGCCCGCGCTCGACCACCCGACGGACGCTGCTGACCGGATCGGCAGGAGCTGCGCTCGCCGTCGGCGCGGCCGCGGTCGTCCCCGGCACCGCCGCCGCAGCCGAGGACCCAGCCGGCGGACGCCACCACGGCTTCGAGACCCTGATCAGGGTCGCCCCCGGCGTCCACGTCAACGTCGCCGACCTCGACGGCGGGCGGAAGGGCACCGTGGTGCTGATCCCCGGCTGGCCGCTCAGCTCGATCATGCTGGAGAACACCACCCTGTTCCTCGCCGACCACGGCTACCGGGCCGTCGCGCTCGACCTCCGCGGGTTCGGGAGGTCCGACGCCCCGTACGCCCCCTACTCCTACGACGTGTGGTGCTCCGACATCCGCACGGTGCTCCGGACCATGAACCTGCGCGACGTCACGCTCGTCGGGCACTCGATGGGCGGCGCCGTCGCGCTGCGCTACGCCGCCCGGTTCCGCAGCCGGGTCAGCAAGCTCGTCGTGGCCGAGCCGGCCGCGCCCCGCTTCGTCTACGGTCCGCGGTCCGCCGACCTCGCGGCCGGGCTCGCCGGCCTGATCGAGGGCTACGCCACCGACCGCAGCCAGGTCGTCCGCGCGCTGACCAAGACCTTCTTCTCGACCCACACCGACGTCACCGCCGACCCGTTCCTGCAGTTCTTCGAGCGTCAGGGTCTCGACGGCGCGTCGCTCGTGGCCAGTCGGGCCGGCCTGTACGCGCTGCGGGACACCGACCTCACCTCCGACCTGGGCCGCATCACGATGCCCACGCGGGTCTTCCACGCGCTCCACGACCAGATCGTGCCGTACGACCACGGGCAGGCCGTCGCCGCCGGCATCAAGCACGCGCGGCTCGTGACCTTCGAGACCGCCGGTCACGGCGTGTACATCGACGAGCGCGACAAGTTCAACGCCGAGCTGCTCGCCTTCGCGCGCTGACCCGCTTCCCGACGCGAGGGCGTTAGGACGCCGCCACGGGGAACGAGGCCTGCAGAACGGTCCCCGCGCCCGGCGGGCTGGTGATGACCAGGTCGCCCTCGGCCGTCTCGACGCGGTCCTTCAGACCGGTGAGCCCGCTTCCGCGCGCAGGGTCCGCGCCCCCGGTCCCGTCGTCACGCACCTCGATCGTGACCCGTCCGAGGTGCATCCCGACGCGGATCGACGCGTGGGTCGCCGCAGCGTGCTTCACGACGTTGGTCAGGGCCTCCGCGATGATGAAGTACGCCGTCCGCTCGGTGCCCGCGGGCAGGCGCGGGGCGACGAGGTCGAGCGCCACGGGGATCGGCAGGTCCGCGACCAGCGACTCGATGCCGCTGCGCAGACCCGCCCGGCCCAGCACGGCGGGCAGGATCCCGTGCACGAGATCCCGGAGCTCGGCGGTGGCGCGTTCGGCGTAGCCGAGTGCTTCCACGACGAGGTCGTCGGTCGGCTCGCCCGCCTCGGCGGCGATCCGCGCGAGCTTCAACGTCAGGACCGTCTGCACCAGCCGCTGCTGCGCACCGTCGTGGACGTCGCGCTGCAGCCGCTGCCGGGCCTCGTCGGCCGCGGCGACGACCCGCGCGCGGGACGCGGTCAGCCGGGCCCTGTTCTCCGCGTTGGCGATGGCCGCGGCCGCGAGCCCGGCGAACTGCTCCAGCTTGTCCGCCACCCTGCGGACCACGGCGCTCGACGCGCCGGGCGGGAGAGCGGCACCGGACGGGCTGGTCTTGAGGGCACCCCAGACCTCCCCCTCGACCGTGACGGGTACGGCGACGCCCGGCTGGAGCCCGAGGTCTCGGACGGCCGCGGCGAAGCCCGACTCCTCGTAGTCGGCGAGCCGCGACGCCTCCTCGACCGCGAACATCTGGCCGATGAACGCGTCGGTGGTGGAGATCCGCAGTCCGACCTGCCCAGGACCGTCGTGGGCGGCGACGACCTCCGCACGACCGTCGGGCTCGAACCTGAGGAGGACGGCCCCCACGGCGAGGAGCCGGGACGCCTCGACCGCGATGCCGGCGAACACCTCCGGCAGCGCTGCCCCACGCGCCACGAGCTCGGCCACCCGTAGCAGCGCAGCCTGCTCTTCGGCCAGTCGCTGGAGCTTCTCCCGGGTCCGTGCGCTCGCCAGCGCCGTGGCGGCGATCTCGGCCAGCAGCGACAGGCGGCTCTCGGTGCCCGCGGGCAGCGGCTCGTCGGGAGACGACGCCGCGAGGATGCCCCACAGCCGACCCTCGACGTCGACCGGCACCGCCACGACCGCCCGTACGGCGAGCTGGGCGGCCACCGGCCCACCCGGCGAACGGGTGTAGTCGTCGATGCGCTCGGGGCGCCCGCTGCGCAGGACCCGGCCGGCCGCGTTGTCGCCCCCCGTGGCGAACCGCAGCCCGACCGGCACCTGGTCGTCGCTCGCTGCGACCACCGCCCCGTGCCGCCGGTCGTCCTCGAGCCGCGCGAGCACCACGGCCCGGCCCTCGACCAGGGCCGACGCCTCGGTCACGACCGCCTGCAGCAGCTCGTCCGGTTGCAGGCTCCTGGCCCCCAGCTCGGCCAGGCGACGCAGCGCGGCCTGCTCGGCGTGCCAGTCCTCGAGCTCCGACCTCGTCCAGCCGACCGCGAGCGCGGCGGCGACGGGCTCGATGAACCTCGTCATCCGGGCCTCGGTGTCGCTCGGGAACGCCTCGGCCCCGAACCTCGCCACGACGGCGAGCGCGGCGACCTGCCCGGCCAGCCGGACGGGCACGCCCACCGAGAAGGTGAGGCCCAGTCGGCGGGCCTCTGCTCCGAAGGTGCTCCCGGGATCCACGTCGGCGAGATCCACCCGGTACGGCTGCCCGCTCGCCCGGAGCCAGCCCAGCTCGTCGCTGATGGCCTGACGGGTGCCGGTCGGCAGCGACAGCTCGCGCGTGCTCCAGACCCCCAGGTTCGAGATGGAGCCCCGGGCGTCGAAGCGGATGAGCCAGGCCGCCTCGGCGGCCGCGGTCCGGCCGAGACCTTTGAGCACCCCGGCGATGACCCGCCGACCCTCGACCTCGTCCGCGACGAGCCGCTCGACCCGACGCAGCCAGCCGTGGTGGTCGTCGTCGTGCGCGGTACGCGTCATCGAGGAGATCCGCTCCGTCGTTCGAGGCCTGCCCGACGCATCGTGCCACCTGCGGTGGTCGGCGCGGCAGGTGCCGCGGACGACTCGTCCCCCGGAGGGGCCGAGCTGGCCCACCGGACGCGTCGGGCTGGCTGGACGCAGAGGTGGGGTTCGCCGGGTGGTGCCCGCTCGGACCGGCTGCGAGCGTCAGAGGACGTCAGCAACCACCGCACGCACCACCCGAAGGAGCGCCATGCCTTTCGTCACCACGTCCGACGACGCCCAGATCTTCTACAAGGACTGGGGGACCGGGCAGCCGGTCGTGTTCAGCCACGGCTGGCCGCTGACCTCCGACGTCTGGGACAACCAGCTGAAGCTCGTGGCCGACCACGGGTTCCGCGGCATCGCCCACGACCGCCGCGGCGGTGGCCGCTCCAGCCAGACCTGGGCCGGGAACGACCTCGACCAGTACGCCGACGACCTCGCCACCCTGATCGAGACGCTCGACCTGCACGACGCCATCCTCGTCGGCCACTCCACCGGCGGCGGTGAGGTGACGCGCTACCTGGGCCGCCACGGCACGTCCCGGGTGGCCAAGGCGGTGCTGCTCAGCGCCATCCCGCCGCTGATGCTGCAGACCGACGCCAACCCGGAGGGCACGCCCATCGAGGTCTTCGACCAGATCCGGGAAGGCGTGGCGGGCAACCGCTCGCAGTACTACCAGGACCTGGCTGAACCGTTCTACGGCGCCAACCGGCCGGGGGCCGACGTCGCGCAGGGCACCAAGGACGCGTTCTGGCTGATGTCGATGACCGTCGGGGTGAAGGGCGCGTACGACTGCGTCAAGGCCTTCTCCGAGAGCGACACCACCGAGGACCTCAAGAAGATCGACATCCCGACCCTGGTGCTGCACGGCGACGACGACCAGATCGTCCCGATCCAGTCCGCCGGGCTGAAGTCGATCAAGCTCCTGCAGGAAGGGACGCTCAAGATCTATCCGGGCGCCCCGCACGGGCTCACCGGTCGCCACGAGCTCGAGTTCGACGACGACCTCCTGAACTTCATCAAGAGCTGATCCGACCGCACCCCTTCGACATCGGCAGGAGCACTCATGCAGCAGCTGCAGGACAAGACGGCGCTGGTCACCGGCGGGACCACCGGGATCGGTCTCGCCGCGGCACGCCGCTTCGTCGCCGAGGGCGCGCACGTCTTCGTGACCGGCCGCCGCCAGGCCGAGCTGGACCAGGCCGCCGAGGCCCTCGGCCCGAGCGCGACCGCTGTCCGGGGCGACGTCGCCGACCTCGACGACCTCAGCCGCATCGTCGACCTCGTGGCCGAACGTGGCCGCGGGCTCGACGTGCTGTTCGCCAACGCGGGCGGGGGCGCGTTCAGCCCGCTCGAGAAGCTGACCCCGGCCGACTTCGACCAGACGTTCGGCATCAACGTGCGGGGCACCGTCTTCACGGTGCAGAAGGCCCTCGCCGTGCTGAACGAGGGGGCGTCGATCATCCTCACCGGGTCCACGTCCGCCTCCAAGGGCACCGTGGCGTTCGGGGTGTACGCGGCCAGCAAGGCGGCGCTGAGCTCGTTCGCCCGGACGTGGGCCGCCGAGCTGAGCGAGCGGCGGATCCGGGTCAACACCGTCATCCCGGGCCCGACCGACACGCCGGGCCTGCGGGGTCTGGCTCCGCACCCGGACCAGGCCTCCCAGCTCCTCGAGCAGATGGCTGCGGGCGTGCCGCTCGGCCGGATCGGCACCACCGACGAGATCGCCAACGCCGTCCTCTTCCTCGCCTCCGACCAGTCCAGCTTCGTGACCGGGAGCGAGCTGTTCGTCGACGGGGGCGAGGTCCACCTGTGAGGCCCGGGCGTCCCGCACCGGCTCACGCCCGAGGGGGAAGAGCATGAGCGACCGCATCGTCACCCCCTTCACCGCGGGCTCCACCGCCGACGAGGTGAGCGAGGGTGTCGACCTCACCGGCAGGCGCGCCGTCGTGACGGGCGGTGCGTCCGGGATCGGCGTCGAGACCTCCACGACCCTCGCCCGCCGCGGTGCGGCCGTCACCCTGGCCGTGCGCGACGTCGAGGCGGGCAGGAGGGTCGCCGCCGAGATCGCCGCCAAGACCGGTAACGCCCGTGTCGACGTGCGCCCGCTGGAGCTGACGGACCTCGCGTCGGTGCGGAGCTTCGTCGAGGGCTGGGACGAGCCGCTCGACCTGCTGGTCAACAACGCCGGCGTCATGGCCATCCAGGAGCGCACGTTCAACGGCGCCGACTGGGAGGCGCAGTTCGCGACGAACTTCCTTGGCCACTTCGCGCTCACCCACGGGCTGCACCGCTCGCTGGCGCGGGCGGACGGTGCCCGGGTCGTTTCCGTCTCCTCCTCGGGGCATCTCTTCTCCCCGGTCGTGTTCGACGACATCAGCTTCCGGTTCCGCCCGTACGACCCGGTGCTGGCGTACGGGCAGTCGAAGACCGCGGTCATCCTGTTCGGGGTGGCGGCGTCGTCGCGCTGGGCCGACGACGGGATCACCGTCAACACCCTCAACCCCGGAGCGATCGCCACGCCCCTGCAACGGCACGTCGGTGGCCGGCTCGCCACTCCCGTCGAGCTGCAGAAGACTCCCGCGCAGGGCGCCTCCACGACCGTGCTCCTCGCGACGAGCCCACAGCTCGAGGGCATCGGTGGTCGCTACTTCAACGACAACCAGGAAGCCGTACCGGTCGCCGAGCGTCCGAGCGACGTGACGGAGCTGGTCGGCTCCGTCGCCTGGTACGCCCTCGACCAGGACAACGCCGACCGCCTCTGGAGGGTCGGCACGGCCGCGATCGCGTGAAGATCACCCGCGCTGCGCTCCTCGTGGCGGCGCGGACCCGCCCATGATCACCTCGGGTTCGAGCAGCACCGGCTCCACGTCCTGACCCGTCCATGCTGCTGAGCTGCCACGCGCCCGGGATCAGTGGCTGCGCGCGCCCTTCGCGTCCTCGGGGACCTTGAGGAAGCTGACGAGGACGAACCCGATGGCGTACAGCACGACGAAGGCCCAGACCACGCCCACGTTGCCGCCCCACGGCTGGACCAGGGCGACGATGGCGGCACCGGAGAAGGCGGCTCCGCCTGCTGCGGTCGTGTACATGGCGATCGCGGCACCCTTGTCGTCCGGTGCGAGCGCCGGCATGATCGCGCCCATCGGGACGAACCCGGCCAGCATGATCCCGAAGAAGACGCCGGCGGCGGTGGCGACCACGAAGCCCCAGGTGGATCCGGCCGGCACCCAGTGCGGGACGTACCACCAGGCGAGCAGCCCGACGGCGGACCCGGTGATGCCGAACCACTGGACGGTCCGTCGCCAGCCCCAGTGGTCACCGATGGTGCCGAAGAGGGCGTTGAACAAGATGTTCCCGGCGTAGACGGCGATGGTCATCACCAGCCACCGCTGCTGCCCCCAGCCGAGCGTGGTGCTGATCACCGCCGGCAAGATGATGAACATGCCGTACTCCGGCGAGGTGTTGATCAGCCGGACCAGGAAGCCCATGAAGATCTTCGGGCGCTTGACCGCCAGCCGCAGCCCGCTGGAGATCACGGCGCCCGCGGTCTCGTCCTCGGGCGCCAGGCGACGACGGCCGGTCTGCTCCTTGACGCCGAACCAGACGATCAGCAAGCCCGCCGCGACCAGCAGCGTGGAGCTGGCCATCGTCCAGGTCTCGCCCCGGTCCCCGCCCCCGAAGACGGGGATCAGGATCACGGCGTAGAGCGACCCGAAGGTGGGCAGACCGCCCGTGAACATGACGTAGAACCAGCCGACCGCGGCCCCGTTCCGCTTGCTGGGGACGACCGAGTTGATCCACACCAGGAACGAGAACGCGAACAGCGGGTAGCCGAACCCACGGAAGAAGTAGCTGAGCAGCACCAGGGGTGTGGAGTGCAGGCCGAGGCTGAACAGGAAGCAGGCCTCGAACACGACCCAGATGGCGAAGCCGAGCAGCATCACGCGGCGAGGTCCGAACAGGTCGGACAGGGCACCGGACATGTACGACGCGACGATGACCGCGACCCCGTACATGGCCACGATGGTCGGCACGATCGCGTCGTCGTCGAGGGCCTTGCCGATGTGCGGCGCGACGAAGCCGGACTCCACGCCGTGCCCGATCATGAAGACGAGCACCCCGACGAAGCCCCATCTCAGGGGGTACGGGATGCCCAGCTTGTCCAGGCGCGTCTCGCCCTGGCCCTCCCCTGCGGCTCTGGTCGGTGACGGGGCACTGGCTGCGGTCATGGGTCTGCTCTCTCGGAGGTCACAACACTGGGCCCTCGACCGCTCGTCCGAGCGGCGCTGCTTCGCACCTGCCCGGCGATCATCTCCGTCGGCGCCGAGATCGTCAAGCATGACTAACCATGTCCGCAGGGCCACCGGCCGTCCGCGGGTGGCAGGCGACGCCTTCATCCGGTTCGTGAAGCACCTGCGCGGCCAGTGCCCCGAGCTGGAGCTGGACATCGAGCGAGTGATCGCCGAGGGCGACCTGGTGGTCACCCATGCCCAGCTGATCTTGATCCCCGGGCAGCCCGGCCGAGCGCTGGCCGACTTCTGGCGCATGGCTGACGGAAAGATCATCGAGCACCGGGACGTCGTCCAGGACGTGCCGGACACCTCGGTGAACACGAACACCATGTTCTGACCGTCGCGGCTCCGGTGCGCGGGCTGAGGCGGCAGCCTCAGCCGTGCTCGACCCGTGGGACGGCTCGGTCGCCGACGAACAGGAACCGCGCCTGGTCGTAGCGGTCCCGCCCGAGGAGCTCGACCGCTCCGGTGGCCAGCCCGGAATCGCCGATCATCATGAAGGTGTCCTTGATCAGGGGACGGAGCTCGTGGCGCTGGGTGCTCACGACCGTGCCGGCGCGCCGTGCCATCGCAAGGCTGTCTCCCTGCGGCTCGTCGGTGAGCCAGAGCCGACCGTCGTGATCGTCCCTGACGAGCCTGAGGTCGTGCTGGCTGTTGGCGTAGCGGCCGAGGTAGGGCCTCGCGTCGAAGGTCGGCTCGATGCCGGCGGGCGTCGGGAGCGGGGTTGCGGCGGAGACACCGGGGAGGTCGTCGAACCAGGGGTCGAGGAGGTCGTGGATCAGGGCAGAGCCGCTCTCCGCGTTCGTCAGCACCACGGCCGCGACCTGGTTGCGGGGTGAGGTGCGCAGCATCGCGGCGACGCCGGTGATGCCGCCGCCGTGCTCCACGAGCTCGTGCCGATCGAGCGACCAGCCGAGGCCGTGACCGCTCGGCGCGCCGATCGCGGCCGGGTGGTCGACCTGGCGTTCGCGCATCAGGCGGACCGACGACGGCGAGAGGACCGCCGATCCGTCGGGCGCTCGGCCGTCGGCCAGATGCATCCGGGCGAAGGCCAGCAACCCTCGCGCCGACATGGCCAGCTGGTTGCCCGCAGCCGGGTTGGACGGCGGCAGCACGGCCCAGCTCGGCGTGGGGCGCAGCCCGGCGTCCTGGTCCGCGCGGACATGACCGATGGCGGTGCGGAACGCCAACGCCTGGTCCGCGGAGAAGGCGAGCTCACCGATCCCCAGCGGCTCGGCGAGGTGGCGCCGGAACGCGGCCTCGTACGTCGACCCGCGCAGCACCTCGACGATGCGCCCGAGCACGCCGTAGCCCGCGTTGCAGTAGGAGAACTGCGTGCCGGGGCCGCTGTGCTGGGCCGCCTGGGTGACGAGGTCCTCCACGAAGCGTTGCAGGGCGTCCGGCCCCGAGGTGGTCGCGGCCCAGACGTCCCCCTCGAACCCGCCGGTGTGGGTCAGGAGGTGACGCACGCTGATGCCACGGCTGGCCGCGGCGTCGGCCGTGCGGAACCCGGGCAGGACCGACGTGACCAGGTCGTCGAGCGCCAGGCGCGACTCGTCCACGAGCTGCATGATCAGCGTCGCGGTGAAGACCTTGGTGATCGACTGGATCATGAAGAGCGAGTCGGGCGTCACGGGCACGCCGGTCCGGGTGTTGATCACTCCGGTCGTCGCTCCGACTACATCCTCGCCGACCAGGATCGCGACCGAGGCGCCCGGGACCCCGTGCATCGCGGCGAACCGGCTCAGGTCGTGCTGGAGCCGATCCCGCAGCTCGTCCACGTCTGCCATGCCTTCGGTCCTCTCGCGTCAGCCGGCGACCGCGGTGACGTCGGCCTCGACGAGGATGCCTGGTTCGGAGGGGATCGTCGACCGGGTGGACCGGACGACGAGATCCTGGCCGCGCTGACCTCGGCGGGTCTGAGCGCGTCGCCCCGAGCAGAGCAGCTCGAGCCTCAGCCCTGGCCGAGGTTGGTCACGAGGTTGATGGCGACGGCGATCAGCACGGTTCCGAAGAAGTAGGACAGCAGGGCGTGCGGCAGGACCTTGCGACGGGTGGCGGTGCTGGTCGGCTCGATGTCGGCGACGGCGAAGGACATCCCGACGGTGAAGGCCAGGCAGGCGAAGTCGCTGTAGGTCGGGGGAGTGTCCTGCTTGACGTCGAACCCGCTCTCCCGCTGGTCGACGAAGTACAGGCGGGCGTACTTGAGGGCGTACACCGTGTTGACCAGGGCCCAGGCCACCATGCTCCCGAGGACGCTCAGGATGACCAGCGCCACCGAGGTCGCGTCGCCGGTCTGGCTGCCGGACTGCACCAGCGCGACGACCACGGCGGCGACGCTCGCCAGGGACGCGACGACGATGGCGTCGTCCGTGACGCGCGAGGAGGACTCCTCGCGAGCCAGCCGCTCGGTCGTGGCGGGGTCTGCCGGCCAGCAGGTCCGCCACACCCAGACGAGGGCGACGAGGCCCGCTGTGCACCAACCGGCCAGGGGCCCGAGGCGCGGTTGCGCCACGAGGGCGACGGCGGTGCCCACCACCGCCCCCGAGGCGACGCAGACGAGGGCTCGGCGGGCGGAGAGAAGTCGGTCAGTCATCGTGCTCCTCAGCGGGTCGGACCTCTGCCCGGCCGCCCCCGAGCGGCGACCGAGCAGAGGCGCATCAGACGTCTCGCGGTGGTCGGGCGAACTGCTCGACGATGCGTCGGCAGAAGGCGGGCAGGTCGTCGGGGGAACGGCTCGTCGTCAGGGAACCGTCGGTCACGACCTCCTCGTCGACGACCTCGGCGCCGGCGTTGCGCAGGTCGGTCCGCACGCTCGGCCAGGACGTCAGCCGCCGACCCCCGACCCGGTCGGCCTCGACCAACGTCCAGGGCCCGTGGCAGATCGCCGCAACGGGCTTGCCCGTGTCGACGAAGTCCCGGACGAACGCGACGGCGTCCGGGTCCACGCGCAGCTGGTCGGGGTTGACCGTGCCACCCGGGAGCAGCAGCGCGTCGAACTCGTCGGGCGAGGCGCCGTGCACCTCCTGGTCGACCCGAAAGCTGCCCGCGTCCTCGAGGTCGTGGTCCCGGGCCGCGATCCGACCGGTCTTGATCGAGAGCAGCACGGTCTCCGCGCCCGCTTCGTCCAGGACCTCTCGGGGCTGCTCCAGCTCCACCCGCTCGACCCCGTCGGTCGCCAGGATCGCGACCCGCCGTCCCTCCAGCTCGCCGGCCACGTCAGGCCCCCTTCGAGACGCTGCCCGGGTGGAGGACGACCTTGGTCCAGCCCCGGTCACGGTTGTCGAAGTGCTCGTACGCGTCCGGCGCCTCGTCGAGGGTGAGCTCGTGGCTGACGATCCAGGACGGCTTCGCCTTGCCCCCGGCGATCAGGTCACGCAGCGCCCGGTTGTACTTCTTCACAGGGCACTGCCCGCTGCCGAGCTTCTGGCCGCGGAACCAGAACTGGCCGAAGTCGAACGCGACCTCGCCGCGTCGGGCGAGCTCGTCCGGGCCGCCCGGGTCCTGCGGGACGAACACCCCGACCACGCCGATGTCCCCGGTGAACCGGACCGACTTCACGAGGTTGTTCAGCGTCAGGTTCGGCTGCTCCTCGCCGGCGGGGTCGTGGGCCTGGTAGCCCACGCACTCGCACCCGTTGTCCGCGCCGAGGCCCATGGTCAGCTCGTTCACGGCCTCGACCGGGTCGACCGACGAATCGTCGATCGCGATCGCGCCGATCTGCTCGACCAGCTTCAACCGGTCGGGGTGCCGGTCGACGACCATCACCTTGCTCGCACCCTTGATCACCGCGGAGTAGGCGGCCATGCAGCCCACCGGCCCGGCGCCGTAGATCACCGTCTGGTCACCCGGCTTCACGTTCGCCAGCTCGGTGGCGTGGTAGCCGGTGGGGAAGATGTCGGCCAGCATCACGTAGTCGGTCTGGCGCTCCGCCGCGTCCTCGCCGAGGCGCAGGCAGTTGAAGTCGCCCCACGGCACCCGCAGCAGCTCGGCCTGGCCGCCCGCCCAGGGGCCCATGTCGGCGAACCCGTACGCGGCTCCCGCCCACTCCGGCACCGGCTGTGCGGTGAGGCAGTAGTTCGTGAGCCCGCGCTCGCAGTTCTTGCAGTGCCCGCAGGCCACGTTGAACGGCAGGACGACGTAGTCGCCCACCCGCACCTTGTCGACCCCGGCGCCGACCTCGACGACCTGACCCAGGTTCTCGTGACCGAACCAGCGGCCGGTCTCGAAGTCGGTCCGACCCTCGTACATGTGCAGGTCCGAGCCGCAGATGTTCGTCGTCGTGATCCGCACCAAGACGTCGGTCGGCCGCTCGATGCGCGCGTCCGGCACCTCCTGGACGCTGACCTTGCGCGGACCCTCGTACACCAATGCCTTCATGTCTGAACCTTCCTGATCGTCCCTGATCGTGGTCTGACAGGTGCTGCCGATGGCTGAGGCTCAGCGACCGGGCTGGAAGACGGCGCGGACGCACCCGCCTTCCTTGTTCTTGAACATGGCGTAGCCACGCGGTCCCTCCGAGAGCGGCAGGACGTGGGTCGCGAGGTGCTCGGTGCTGATCTCCCCGGCGGCGATGCGGTCGAGGATCATCGGGATGTACCGGTGCCCGTGCTGCTGGGCGCCGCGGACGGTCATGCCCTTGTTCATGATCGCGCCGAAGGGGAACTTGTCGACGAGCCCGCCGAACACCCCGAGGCAGAACAGGCTGCCGCCCTTGCGGCAGGCGTAGATCGCCTCCCGCAGGGCGGTGGGCCGGTCGGACTGCAGCCGGAGCTGCTGCTTGAGCTGGTCGTACAGGTACTGCGGTCCGGTGCTGTGCGCCTCCATCCCGACCGCCTCGATGCAGACGTCGGGACCGCGGCCACCGGTCCGTTCCTTGAGCTCGGCGACCACGCTGGCGGAGGTGTAGTCGAGCGTCTCCGCACCGATGTACCGGCGCACCTGCTCGAGGCGTTCCGGCAGCCGGTCGATGACGACCACCTGCTCGGCTCCGAGCAGCATCGCGGCCCGGGCGGCCATCTGCCCGACGCCACCCGCCCCCCAGACGGCGACGGTGTCGCCCGGGGTGATCCCCGCGAGGTCGGCCCCGGTCCACCCGGTGGGGGCGGCGTCGGAGGCGAACAGCGCGGCCTTGTCCGACACCCCGTCGGGGACGGGGAACGCGCCCTGGTCGGCATAGGGGACCCGGACGTACTCGGCGTGGCTTCCGGCGAACCCGCCGAGCGCGTGGCTGTACGCGAAGCACCCCCCGATCGCCGATCCCCACAGGGTCTCGGTCAGCGCCGGGTTCGGGTTGCCGTTGTCGCACAGCGACCAGAGCTGGTGCTGGCAGTACCAACACTGCCCGCACGCGATGAACGAGCACACCACCACCCGGTCGCCCACCTTGTGCTTCTGCACCGCGGGGCCGACCTCGACGACCTCGCCCATGAACTCGTGGCCCAGCACGTCGCCGGCGCGCATGGCCGGGATGTAACCGCCGAGCAGGTGCAGGTCGGACCCGCAGGTCGTGGTGAGCCGCACCTTGAGGATGACGTCGCGGTCGTTGAGGATCTTCGGGTCGTCGACCGTCTCGACGGCGGTCTCGTTGACCCCCCGCCAGGTGAGCGCCTTCACAGCAACCCCTCCCCCGGTGCCCGGTCGGTCGCCAGGTCCGCGAGCGCTCCGCCCGGCGTCGCCGCCCGCCGGCCGTGCGGTGTCGGGTCCACCCGCAGGACCTCGCCGACCTCGATCAGCTGCTTGGCCTCGCGCAGGGCAGCCCGCACCCGTTGCCGCGGGTCGTTCCCGGCCAGCCGAGCGGCCGCGGACGCGGCGCCGGACGGCTCGGGGGTCCGCAGGCGGGCGCGGAGCTCGCTGCCCTTCCCGGCCGGTGCCGGCCGCACCTCCACCTCGACCAGGTCGCCGAGCTCGGCCAGAGGGCCGGGTGGTCCGTCGGTCATGACCTCCTCCGGGCTCCGGTTGATCGTCACCGCCCGCCACCTCGACCGTGGTCCGGCGGCCGTCCCGGCACCTGCCCCGGCCCGGCGCTGCAGCTGCCGGACGAGCACGGCGGCCCCACCGCCCACGACGACGACGGCCGTACCGATCGTGCGAGCGGTCATCGGTCGCCACCGCCCGACGGGTTCCCGACCTGCTGCGGTTCTTCGTACGAGGTACCTCTCATGGCGGCCTCCTGGCGCTGGACCCGATGGAACCTGCAGGAGCACGGAGGCGGGTCGAGGAGGTGTCGAAAGGTTCCCGATCCAGCCTTGGGCTCCTGCTTCTGATCGTGGACCGCTCCGGATGCATCGGGCAACGCCGATCTGCCTAACGTGCGCGAGAAGAGGGCTAACGTGCCTGGTCATGGAGCTGCGACAACTTCGCTACTTTGTGGCTCTCGCCGAGGAACGCCACTTCGGGCGGGCTGCGCAGCGGCTGCAGATCGCGACGCCTACCCTCTCGCAGCAGATGCGCGCGCTGGAGCGGAGCCTGGGGGTGACGCTGGTGAACCGGACCCAGCCTCGCCAGCTGACCCTCACGCGGAGCGGGGACACGCTGCTCCGGCACGCACGGATCCTGATCAGCCGGGCCGACCGCGCGCGCGACGAGGTGCGCGCGGCGGACGTCCGACCCGAGCAGATCCTGCTCAGGGTCGCCTTCGGTGCCGAGCACCTGGTCAGCACCCAGCTCCGCCGGCTGATCGACGACGCCGCGTTCGACGTCGTCGTCTTCGCCAGCTCGACCAGCGACGCGCTGGTGGCGGTGCGGGAGGAGAGCTCGGACGCCGCCGTGGTGTGGGACGGGCAGGGCCACCAGCAGGGCCTGACCACCTCCGTGCTCCGCGACGTCGCGGTGCACCTGGCTGTGCCTGCCAGCCACCGCTTCGCGGGGTCGTCCGACGTCGACGTGGCCGAGCTGGCCGACGAGACCATCCTCATGTTCCCTCGGGCGCTCTCGCCGCACCTGTGGGACCTGATGTGTGAGCACGTCCTGCCGCACGGGAGTTCCGGTGCTGGCCGGATCGTCTCCGAGGCGACCACCCTCGGGCCCCTGTCGGTGCTGCGCTCGGTCGCGGCCGGGAAGGGGGTGGCTCCTGTCATCGCGCCGCTCACCCAGATCTCGCACCAGGACGGGACCGTGGTCCTCCCGCTGGACCCTCCGCTCGTGATCCCGCTCGAGCTCGCCTGGCGGGAGCCCGCCGGTCCCGACCTCGGACGAGTTCTCGATGTCCTGCGGTCGGCGGGGCGAGGGCGTCGGGCTGCCGACCGATGAACCCTGCGGGCCGCGGGGTCGCTGCGCCGGCGGACCGGCGGAGGGGCGGTCCTCAGCGAGGGCGGGCGAGCGCCTCCGAGGGCGTCTCGCCGAAGGACGCCGGTACGCAGCGGCGAAACGGCCCGGGTGCAGGAACCCCAGACCCAGAGCGACAGACTGGACCGTGGTGGCGCCGTGCTCCGCCGCCGTGAGCACCTCGTGCGCGCGCCGTAGCCGCACCTGGCGCAGATGGGTCATCGGTGTCACGGCGAGGTCCCGACGGAACCCCGCCTGCAGCGCCCGCACGCTGAGATGCACCTCGCCGGCCAGACGGACCGTCGTCCACGGCTCGGACGGGCGCTCCTCGATCAGGTCCACAGCGCGTCTGATGGCCGCAGCCGGCCCGACCCGGCCGTCTACGCCCGTGGCCTCGCTGTGGCTGTGCGGCTGACCGAGCAGGAGGCCGTCGAGCACGAGCCCTTCGACGTGTCGGGCCACGGCGGGGTTGCGGCTCACGTCCGTCGGGTGGTCGAGCTCGTCGGCGAGCAGGTCCAGCGCGGAGCGCCAGCGACGTCCCGGGGCGCTCTGCAGGTCGGCGGCGAAGTCGAAGGCGAGTCGACCCCTCAGGGAGCGGCCCAGCAGCCGCTCGAGCTCCGCCTCCAGGCCTGCCCGCGGGATCATCAGGCACAGTTGCTCGCAGTCCGCCGACCAGGACATCTCCGCAGGCGCTCCCGGTGAGAAGACGAGACCCTCGCCCGGACCGGTGGTCGCCGGGGCTCCCGTCCCGCTTCTCGACGTGGCCCGGCCGCGGAGCGGGAGGTTCACGTGGAAGTTCCGGGCCTCGACGGTCATCAGGCGTACGTGACGCCCGTAGCGCAGGCGTGCGGCCGTCAGCGCTCCCAGCCGCAGCCCCGTCACCTCCATCTCGAGGGGTGCGGCGTCGTCGCCGAGGTCGAGCCGGTGCGGGAGGTAGAGGTCGGCGATGACCTCCTCGGCCTCGTCGCGGTCGGCGCTCGAACGGCGCACGTAGGACGTCGTCGGTGACGAGTCGTCGATCATGCTGCACTGCGGCTGGTGGTGGTGACCACAGCTCTTCTCCTCTCTTCTCCTCGAGCCTCTTTGGCACCCTCACCGGACCGGTCTCTTCGTCGCGACGCGACGGTGGTGATCGTCACGCGAACTCGTAGGAGGGGGCCGGCGCCGTGCGAACGGTCATGCTAGGAGGTCTCCGCCGAGCCTCGAAGGCTCTGGAGAGCCGCGAAACGCCGTCTCGTAGCCGGATCGCGCACGATGTCGACAGAACGGTCCGCGCCGACCGGGCCGCGCGGCAGCATCGACTCCGAGGGTCCCCGCGGGCTTTCTCTGGCGCCTTGCGGTCCTGCCCCCCCCCGGCCGCAAGGCGCCCCATCAGGCCCTGGCTCGGTCCCTCTCGTGAGGGAGGTGGCGCTCCCGCCGCGAGGTGACGACCCAGTGCCTCGTTCTTCCTGGCGTGGTCAGCAACCGACGGCCGACGAAGTCAGGCTGCGGACCAGCGCGGGAGCCAACATGATCCGCAAGGCCACGGCCGCCCTGGCCTCGCTCGGAGTCCTCGTCATGGGCGCCGGCGCCACCGGCTGCAGCGACCTGGACCCGGCTCCCGCCGCGGCACCGACCCCGGTGCTCCCGGCGACCTCGACGCGGCTGGACCAGCTGGCGCCCTGCCAGGACCTGGACAAGCTGCCGACCGCCCGCTGCGGCGCGCTGACGGTCCCCCTCGACCGGGACGACCCCGATGCGGGGACCACCAAGGTGGCCTTCGCCATGATCCCGCACACCGACACCAGCCAGCCGGGCCTCGGGACGATCGTGCCCACCCGGGCGGCCCGGGGACTCGACCATCGACCTTGCGGGGACGCCGTCCCCCAGCTGCTGCAGGCGCACGGTGATCAGGATGGTGATGGCCAGGTAGGCCACATCGGTCGTCAGGCTTGACCCCCGCCGCGGTGGCGCGAGTGGTGCGCCGGAGGGCGGCGGGAAGACGCTCAGCCGAGGAGAGCCCCGACGCCGGACCCGATCGCGAAGGTCGCGACGAGCGCGACCGCGCCGCCGGCGACGAGCCGGGCCGTGGGCCGCAGGCGCGGGGTGTCGTTGACCCGGGCGCTGAGGAAGCCGGTCAGGGCGAGGGCGAGGAGCACCGCGACGAAGGTGAGCGGCACGCGTACGGGCTCGGGGAGCAGGACGACGGCGAGGAACGGGACCAGCCCGCCGACCAGGAACGAGACGGCCGAGGCGAACGCGGCGTGGCCCGCGCTGACCACGTCGTCCTCGCTGAGGTTGAGCTCCGCGGACAGGTGGGCGGCGAGCGCGTCGTGCGCGGTGAGCTCGACCGCGACCTGCCGGGCCGTCGCCGGCGCCAGCCCACGTTCCTGGTAGAGCCCGGCGAGCTCGTCGAGCTCGGCCTCCGGCTCGGTGGCCAGCTCCTGTCGTTCCTTGGCGATCAGCGTGGTCTGCGCGTCGCGCTGGCTGCTGACCGAGACGTACTCGCCGAGCGCCATCGACAGGGCCCCGCCGACGAGCGCGGCCAGCCCGGCGGTCTCCAGCGCCCGGGTGCCGGCGCCGGCCCCGGCGACCCCGATCACGACCGCGGCCACCGAGACGATGCCGTCGTTCGCGCCGAGGACGCCGGCGCGCAGCCAGTTCAGCTGGCGGGCCAGCCCACCGTTGGCGTGCGGCTCGTCCGGGTGGGAGCCCGGCTCGAGGTCGGTCTGCTGCTGGTCGTTCGGCATGCTCACTCCGGGGGTGCTGGGGCGGGTCGGCGGGCGGTACGCGTGGTGGGGGCGGCGGGAAGGGTGAGGCGCAGGAGGGCGCCGGGCCGGGGACGCGGCCGGTTCTCGGCCGTGACGCTGCCACCGTGTCGCGTGGCGATCTCGCTCACCAGGGCGAGGCCGAGGCCGAAGTGGCGTCGGGCGCCGCTCTCCGCCGACGGGCGGCGGTCGCTGGCGAACCGCTCGAACATCCGCGGCAGCGTGTCGGACGGGATGCCGGGCCCGTCGTCGCGGACCTCGACGACGACCGAGCGACCTGCGCGCGTGACGCGGACGTCGACCTGGCTGCGGGCGTGGTCGAGCGCGTTGTCGACCAGTGCGGCCACCGCGCGGGCGAGGGCGGTGGCCGCTCCGTGGACGACGGTGGGACCGGACGCGTCGACCTCCGCACGCAGGGTGACGCCGGCCTCCTGGGCCGCCGCCGAGGCCGACGCGACGACCGACCGCGCGACGTCGGCGAGGTCCACCGGCACCTGGGGCACGGGAGTCCGGTCGTCGGCCTCGGTCAGCAGGTCCTCGAGGATCGCGACGAGGGCCGCGGTGTCGGCCACGATGCCCGCGGCGTCGCGCTGCGCGAGCTGCTCGCGCTGCTCGGCCGGGGTCGTGGTGTCCCGCACCCGCCGTGCCAGCAGCTGGCTGCGCGTGCTGAGCAGGGTCAGCGGCGTCCGGAGCTCGTGGCCCGCGTCGGCCACGAACCGTCGCTGCTGCGCGAGCGCCTGGGCCATCGGCCGGACGGCGCGCCGGGCCAGGACCGCAGCCGCGAGCGTGGCGAGCACGAGGCCGGCGCCCCCGGCCAGGCCCAGGGCGCCGAGGAGCCTCTCGCGCTCCTGGTGCTGCTCGTAGGTGCTGGCGATGACCTGCACCGTGTCGTCGCCGCGCTGCACGGTCAGGACCTCGAACCCGCCCGACGCCAGGTGCACCGTGCGCCGGTCCGGGACGTGCGTCGCCGCAACCGTGCGCAGCACGTCCAGGTCGGGCAGACCCGGGGGGAGGTCGTCAGAAGGGTCCACCCCGTGCTCGTCGAGGACCGCGTACTGGATCCCGCCACGCGGCTCGCTCAGGTCGTGGTCGTGGTCGTGGTCGGTGTCCCGGCCCGCTCCGGCCGTCGCGACGGCGTTGCTCAGGGACTGGGTCAGCTGCTCGTCCTGGCTGCGGACGACGGAGAAGAACAGGACGGCGACGACCACGACGAGGCAGGCCATCAGCAGCCCGGCCGTCTGCAGGCCGATGCGCCGCGCCGTGCGCCGCAGCTCGCGGTCCGGTGCGCCCGCCGAGGGCCCGGACCCGGTCACGCGGCGGGGTCCGACCCGAGCTGGTAGCCGAGCCCGCGAACCGTGCGCACGGTGTCGCGGCCGAGCTTGCGGCGCAGGTAGTGCACGTACGTGTCGACGACCCCGTCGTCCTCCGCGTCCGGGAAGACCTCGAACATCAGCTCGGACCGGCTGAAGACGCGGCTGGGTCGCCGGGCGAGGACGGCCAGCAGCGCGCACTCCCGCTCGGAGACGTGAAGGGTCTCCCCGCTGCCGCTCACCACGCTCCGGGTGGACACCACGAGTCGCCCGCCGGGGACGGGCAGGGTGTCGGTCAGGTCGCCGTGGCGGCGCAGCAGCGCCCGGATCCGGGCCAGCAGCTCGTCGATGTCGAACGGCTTGGACAGGTAGTCCTCCGCCCCCGCGTCCAGGCCGTCCACCCGGTCCCGCGCGAGCCCGAGCGCCGACAGCACGAGGACGGGGACGGTGACCCCCCGTGCGCGCAGCCGACCGAGCAGCTCGAGGCCCTCGATGGCCGGCAGCCCGCGGTCGAGCACGATGACGTCGTACGTCCGGCTGAGCCCGAGGTGCAGCCCGGCCTGGCCGTCGCGGGCGAGGTCGACGACGTAGCCGGCGCCAGTGAGGATCTCCTCCAGCATCGCGGACAACGAGCGGTCGTCCTCGACCAGCAGCACCCGGCGCGCGTCCGCCACGCTCCCCGGATCGAGCCCGTTCACGGCTCCGCCCACCTCCACCCGCTCAGGATGCCTCGTCCGTCGGGCATCAGGTTCCGGCGACGCCGGACCAGGCGGCCGTCGCGCCGCTGTGGCCGATCAGGACCACCTCGACGAGCGAGCCGACGGCACCGGCGGTCGCGACCACCGTGCCGACGACGAGGAGCCAGCGCGGGTTCCACAGCTGCGGCCGGGTCGAAGCCAGGAGGGGCCAGGAGACCGCAAGGGCACCGACGAGCAGGGCGATCACCCAGGGCAGCAGCCCGTCGGCCAGGTGCGTGTGGGCCTCGATCAGCGCGTTGTGGGGGAGCGCGTGCTCCAGGGACTCCCCGGACGACGTCGTGATCGGCACGAGGACCAGGGCGAGCGCCGCCGCGGCGGCCGGGCCCCACGAGGCCCAGCGGCGGAACCGCGGCCAGAACGTCGCCAGCAGGACGGCGATGGCCGCCGCCGGCACCACCACGACGGTGGCGTGCACGATCAGCGGGTGGAGCGGGAGGCCGAGCACGGTCATGGGTGGAGCTCCTTCTGCTAGGGCTCCCCACAGGATCGGCACAGTTGATCAGAGGTTTCTTAGAGCATCCTCGAGGGCCGGAGCCGGGTCGCGACTCACCTGCGTCTAAGAAATGGCTGGTGCAGTTCTCCTCGTCGGACGTGGAGGAGAGAGGTAGGTCAGCGCGATGCACAACAGCTCCAAGAGCCCCAGCGGGTCACGCTGGGAGCCGGTGCCGCCGGCGGGCACACCCGCGCCGGGGGCGGCTCCCGCGAGCCGGGCGGATGAGGTGCCGATCCCACCCGCCGGAGCGCGCCGCCGCTCCGGACGGCACCACGAGCCCCGCGGAGCCGGGTCGTGACCGCCGTGCTGAGCCCGGTCGGGCTCGACTCCCGCGGGGTGCCCGCCGGGCTGGACGACGACGCCGCGCTGGATCGGACGGTCCGCACCGTCACCGCCGTGCTGATGTGGGCCGGTCTGCTGCTGGTGACCTACTGGTGGGACGCCGACGGCGGGATCACCGACCTCGGCGCCTTGGGCACCGGTCTCACGTCCGTCGGCCGGCTCACCGGGCTGTGGTCGGCCGACCTGCTGCTCGTCCAGGTGCTCTTGATGTCCCGGCTCCCGCCGCTGGAGCACGCCTTCGGGCGGGACCGGCTGGCGCGCATCCACCGGGTCGTGGGGTTCCTCTCGTTCGACCTCATGTGCGTGCACCTCGTCGCGATCGTGCTCGGCTACGCCGGCGCCTCGTGGCGTCAGGTTCCGGCCACGACGTGGGACCTGGTGACGACGTACGGCGGTGTGCTGCTCTCGGTGGCCGGGACGGCCTGCCTGGTGATGGTGGTCGTCACCAGCGTCAAGCGGGCGCGGAAGCGGCTGCGCTACGAGTCCTGGCACCTGCTGCACCTGTACGCGTACCTCGGCGTCGGCCTGGCCCTGCCGCACCAGCTGTGGACGGGGCAGGAGTTCCTGATGTCCACCGGCCGCACCCTCTACTGGTGGGGCCTCTGGATCGCGGCCGCGGCTGCCGTGCTGGTCTGGCGCCTGCTGCTCCCGCTGGTCCGGAGCCTGCGCCACGGCCTCCGCGTCACCTCGGTCGCCCGCGAGTCCTCCGACGTCGTCTCGGTCTACCTGACCGGTCGGCGGCTGGACCGCCTCCCGCTGCGGGCCGGGCAGTTCCTCAACGTGCGGTTCCTCGACGGACCAGGCTGGACGAGGTCCAACCCCTTCTCGGTGTCCGCCGCACCCGACGGGCGCAGCGTGCGGATCACCGCGAAGGCGCTCGGTGACGGCAGCAGCCGGCTGGCCCGGCTCCGGCCCGGCACGCGGGTGCTGTTCGAGGGCCCGTACGGGCGCCTGACCAGCCGGGCCCGCACCCGGCCACGCGTGCTGCTGATCGGGGCCGGCGTCGGCATCACCCCGATCCGCGCCCTCGCCGAGGGTCTGGAGTACGCCCGGGGCGACGCGATCCTGCTGCAGCGCAGCAGCGCCGAGTCGCTGTTCGACGCCGAGCTCGAGGTGCTGGCTCAGGAGCGCGGGCTCCTGGCGTACTCCCTGCCCGGCCCACGCACCCGTCCGGGATCGGTCTTCGGTCCCGCCGCCGGCCCCGACGAGCTCGCGGCCCTGCGGTCGTGGGTGCCCGACGTCGCCGACCGCGACGTCTTCCTCTGCGGACCCACCGCCTGGACCGACGGGGTCGAACGCCTTCTCGCCGGCGCCGGGGTCCCTGCCGACCGTGTCCACACCGAGAGCTTTGGATGGTGATCCTGTGCGTCGTATCGTGATCTGGCTCGCCTCGACCGTGACGGTCGTCGTGCTGCTGTTCGGCTACCACACCTCGACCAGCACCTCGAGGAGCTCCGCCGCGACCGCGGCCGGCTCCTCCTCGACGAGCGCACCCGCCGCCCCGTCGGCCTCGACGTCGGCCGCTCCGCCGGACCCGTCGCCGTCGGCCCCGTCCTCCTCCCCGACGTCCTCGTCCTCGGCTGCGTCGTCGGGCACGAAGACCTGGACGGGGGAGTCCGCCTCGACCCGGTGGGGGCCCGTGGAGGTCGAGATCACCGTGACAAACGGCAAGATCACCAAGGTGACCGTGCCTGTCTCGCCGAGCGGCAACCAGCGCGACATCGAGATCAACGACGGGGCCCTGCCGGTGCTCGTCCAGGAGACGCTCGACGCGCAGAGCGCCGAGATCGACATGGTCAGCGGCGCCACCGTCACCAGCGACGGCTACCTCACCTCGCTGCAGTCCGCCCTCGACCAGGCCGGGATCTGAGGGTGGCCGCGTCCGCTCCGGCCGCCGCCACGGCCGAGCCGCAGGTGCACCGCTACGTCGAGCACGTGATGGGCATGCCGATCAGCCTCGCGCTGCGCGGCCGGCACGCCGACAGCACGGCGGGACGGACGGCGTGGGCGGCGGTGATGACCGAGCTCGCCGAGGTGGACCGGGTCTTCAGCACCTACCGGCCGGACTCGGTGATCAACCGGCTCGACCGCGGCGAGCTCGACCTCGCGCAGTGCCCGGCCGTGGTCGGCGAGGTCCTCGGGCTCGGAGCCAGGGCGGAGGCGGCGTCCGGCGGCGCGTTCTCGACCCGGCTGCCGGCCGACGCCCGCGACCCGGCCGGTCGGCGCCGGCTCGACCCCAGCGGGGTGGTCAAGGGCTGGGCCGCGGAACGCGCCGCGCGACACCTCGCCCGGCTGGCGGACACCGACTACTGCCTGTCCGCCGGCGGCGACATCACCTGCCGCGCCGCGGATGGGTCGGAGCCCTGGCGGATCGGGATCGAGGACCCGCACGACCCGACGCGGGTGATCGCCGTGGTCGGCCTGCGCGCCGGCGCCGTCGCCACCTCCGGCACCGCGCACCGCGGGTCGCACCTCGTGGACGCGCGGACGGGCCGGGCGCCGGTCGGCGTGGCGTCGGTCAGCGTGATCGGGCCGTCGCTGACCTGGGCCGACATCGACGCGACCGCCGCGTACGCCCAGGGTGCCGGGGCGGTCGGGTGGCTCCGGGCCCGACCGATCACCGGCGCCCTCGTGGTGGGCACCGACGGGCGCTGCACCCGGGTCGGGACCTGGTGACCGAGGGGGAACCCGCGGCCGTCGGCCCTACGGCGTCGAGCTGCTGGCCGACTCGCCGCCGTGCCCGGCCCGGCGGACGTGGCGCAGCGTGACGACCAGGAGGACGAGGGCCACCACCTGGGTGGCGGCGACCACCACCACGAGTGCCGGGAGCGAGCGCTCGTACAGCGAACCCGCGAGGACGCCACCGAGGACCGCCGCTCCGCCCTGGACGGCCGCGAACATCCCGTAGGCGGAGGCGCGGGTCGCCGCGGGCACGAGGTCGGCGACCAGCGCCTTGACGGTGGAGTCCTGCACCCCCATGGCCGCACCCCAGAGGAGGACGCCGACGAGCACGGCGACGACCGAGTGCGTGAACGCGAGCGGCGGCACGGCGGCGACGAGGAGGGGCAGGACGAGCAGCACGCGCCCCTTGACGCGGTCGTAGACCCAGCCGGTCGCCAGCGCGGCGAGCGCCTCGGCGCCCATCGCCGCCGCGTAGACCAGCGGGACGGCCGCCACGGGCACGACCCCGTCCTGGGTGAGGTGGAAGGAGATGACACCGAACGTGACCAGCCCGGCGGTCGCCGCGCCGGCCGCCGCCGCGAACAGCCAGAACACGGTCGGCAGGCCCCCACCGCTGCGCCACCAGCGTGGACGGCTCGAGGCGAGGACCGGCTCGGGTTCGGCGGCCGGACGATGGACGGGCTGTGCGTCGGGCTGCGTGTCCGGCTGTCCCGTCCGGCGTCGGATCCAGCCCAGGACGAGCAGCGCTGCCGCGCCGGGGACCACGAGCACGGCCAGCGCGGGCCAGAGGGTGCCGGCCAGGGCGGCGACGGCGGCCACGAGCAGCGGACCCGCCACCGCGCCGGTCTGGTCGAGGGCCTTGTGGACCGCGAACCCACGACCCAGACCCACCCCGCCGGCCGCGTGAGCGAGCAGCGCGGTCTTCGCGGGGCTGCGGACCGCCTTGCCGGTGCGTTCGGCGAGGATCAGCGCGCACGCGACGGCCAGCCCGGCGCTGCCGAGGAACGGGGTGACGGCGAGCGCAGGGACGCAGACCGCGGTGATGGCGTAGCCAGCCAGCGTGAGGGTCCAGTAGCGGCCGCTGCGGTCGGCCCAGCGGCCCGAGACCAGCCGGAGCAGGAGCGCCATCGCCTCGCCGACCCCCGTGACCAGCCCGACCAGCACCGCCGACGCCCCGAGCGCGGCCAGCAGCGGCCCGGTGACCGACCGCGCGCCCTCGTAGACCATGTCGGCCGACAGGCTGACCACGCCGAAGCCGACCACTGCCCGCCACGGCGACCAGGACCGCACGGTGGCGGTGCGCTCGTGCTCGACCCGGGGGCCGACCCCGGGCCCGGTCACGCGGTCACCGCCGCGGGCTCGTGGCGCCGGCGGCGCTGCTCGCGGTACTCCCGCCAGGTCAGCGCGACGATCGCCGCGTCGAACACGGTCAGCGTGACCAGGCCGGCCGTGGGGTCGAGCGCGATCCCGTAGAGCTGGTAGGCGATGAAGAGCAGCAGCACCACGATCAGCCAGGGGTAGGCCCACAGCTTGTCGAGCAGGAGCGCGACCACGAGGACGACCTTCACGAGCCCGTGCACCAGGAGGTACAGCGCCCCGAAGAGCACGGCGTCCCCGGTCAGACCGTTCGCGGTGTGCAGCAGGTGGGTCGCGACGAAGTCGTGCGGGTCCTCGGACAGCTCCCCGTGGGTCCACGACGCTGCCAGCCGCTGGATCCCGGCCGGGTCGAGGACGAGCAGCAGCACCCCGCCCACGAGCTCGGCGGCGCCGTTCAGCCCCTTGGCCACGATGCCGACCGCGAACACCCGGTCGAGCCAGCCGTGTGGTGAGAACACGCTCACGCCGGACGGCTTCCGGACCCGGGCTCCGCCGGCTGGCTGTCGGGCGGACGGTCCGACGGGCCGGCCGTCTGGCCGAGGGCGGCGTAGACGTGCTCCGCGTACGCGTCGAACCTCGCCCCGCAGCGCTTCAGCTCGACGCTCGCGTCGCGGCTGGCCTGCACCCCGAGCAGGTCCCGGCCGCGGAGGTCGCGGTACCAGCGGCGGAGCCGGTCCAGGCTCTGCTCCTCCTCCTCGAGCTCGGCGAGCGTGTACTTGCCGATCTGCTCCTCGTGGTCGAGCTCGGCGAGGTACTTGCCGCAGTCGGCCGTGAACTCGGTCCACTCGGCCTCGCGGGCGGTCGCGTACAGCTGCTCCAGCTGCGCCACGTCAGCCGCACCGTGACCGCTCGCCGCCAGGACCAGCAGCGAGCCGTCCGCCGGCGCCACCAGCTCGGCCAGGCGGTCCAGCAGCGGCCGGACGGCGGGCAGGTCCGGCACCGCCCAGACGGCCTGGCCCAGCGGCACGGCGCCGGAGCGGCGCAGCTCGCGCCACACCGCCATCCGGTACCGCGCGGGCTCGGCCGGCACCTTGACCAGCAGCACGAGCCAGCGGCGGGCGCCGTCTCCCGACTTCACGACGCCAGCCTACGTCACATGTGTGACATCCACGGATGTTCTTGCTGCTCGCGGCTCTTGGCCCAGGCCGGGCTAGCGAGGGGGAGCGCCCAGACCGGGCACGGGACGGCGGACCTGATACCCGGCGACGTCTGCGAGGACCGGCCAGCTCGCGATCACGGCTCTGGTCCGATGGCTCAGCCCCGGCGCGCTCCGGAAGCGGACGACGACCGAGACCGCACCGCTTCCGAGGTGGTGCTCGACGAACTGCTGCCACTGGGCGTCGTGGGGGCGGGCCAGATGCCGCCCGGCTGCGGGCTGGAGGTCGTAGGAGTAGCCGCTCGGGTCGACGACCACAGGACACCCCAGGGCGAAGTTCCGCCGGAGCGCGCCGGTCTCGATCAGGGCGATCGGATCGTCGGTCGTCACGCAGCCCGGCGCCTGGGCGAGGACCTGCTCGAGGGTGCGACCGGGGAAGTGGCTCCCGGGGTGCAGGCCCGGGAGCGAGGCGGTGCCGTACGCGGCCAGCCCCGTCAGCACGACTACGGGTGCGACCGTGCGGAGCCGTCCGGGAAGGTCCGCGACGTGGGCCGCCGCGCAGCCGAACAGGAGCGCGAGCGCCGGTGCGGCCAGGCGGTGTAGGCGACGGACCAGGGCGGCGTCGACAGCAGCACCGCGGTCGTGGCCACGAAGAGCGCCGCCGCGAGCCGACCCAGGGGGACGCGCACGGCCAGGACGAGGACCGCGGCGAGCGCGACCAGGGCCCCGACGGCCAGCGTCGCCGTGCCGAAGCGGTCGCGCAGGCCGGAGAACCCGGCGATGTCGACCAGCCGCCCGGCCAGCGTCTCCGACACCCGCCGTCGGCCGAGCTGGTCCAGGACCACCATCCGCCACATCGCGCCGGGCGCCGCGAGGAAGAACGGCAGGCACATCAGGACCGTCGCCCCGACGGCGCCCGCCAGCACCGTCACGGCGCGCCGCACGCCGAGCCGCCGGCCGACCCAGACGACCAGGACGGCCACGACGGCCACCCCCCAGATCTTGGTGCCGGCGGCGAGACCGAGCAGAGCACCCGCGACGAGCAACGGGACGGTCGAGCCCGTACGCCCGCCAACCCCGAGCGTCAGCAGCGCCACCGCCCCGAGCAGGCAGGCCGAGCCCACGGCCTCGAGAGAGGTGGTGTGCTCGCTGACCACGGCCGGCAGGAAGACGGCGTAGAACGTCGCTCCCGCCACGGCCGGCCAGAGCCCGCGCGGGCGGAGGACGGTGAAGACCAGGACCGTGCTGATCGCGCCGAGCCCGAACCAGGCGAGGCGGGCGAGCGCCAGGGCGTGGGCGTCCCCGACGAGGCGGCCCAGCGCGGCGAACGGCAGCAGCGCCAGCGCGATCCCTGGCGGGTGCAGCAGCAGGAAGTCCCGGTAGGGCAGATACCCGTGGGCCAGTGCGGACGCCGACGCGTAGTAGACCGCCCCGTCGTAGCCGATGCGGCCGTAGAGCCCCGCGTGGCGCTGGACCACGACGAGCCGGACGGTGAAGGCGAGCACGGCGACGCCGAGCCCCCAACCCCAGCCGGGGCGGAGCCCGAGGCGGAACGGGCTGAGCAGGGATGGCACGGGACCTCCAGGAGCGGTGGGGCTCATCGTCCGTGGCCACGGCTGAGCCGCTCCTGAACGCGGTCCCACCTCGGGTCCACGAGCGGGCCGGTGCCCGTCAGACGCGACGGCCGGACGGCGCCCGTCGAGTCACGCGTCCGCGTCGAGGCGGTAGCCCAGCCCCCGGACGGTGTGCAGGGTGGTCAGCCCGAACGGTGCGTCGAGCTTCCTGCGGAGGTAGCCGACGTAGACCTCGACGATGTTGTCGCTGCCCTCGTAGGCGGAGTCCCACACGTTGTCGAGGATCTGCGCCTTGCTCATCACGTTCCCCGCGTTGCGCATGAGGTAGAGCAGCAGGCCGTACTCGCGCGCGGTCAGGCTGACCGGGACCTCGAGCCGGGTGACCGCTCGACGGGCGGGGTCGAGGACGAGGCTGCCCACGGTGATCAGCACGGGTCGTTCCGGCGCACCACGCCGGACGAGGGCCCGCAGCCGCGCCATGAGGATCAGGAAGCTGAACGGCTTGGTGAGGTAGTCGTCGGCGCCGAGGTCGAAGGCGTCGGTCTGGTCGTACTCGCCGTCCTTGGCCGTGAGCATCAGCACCGGCGTCCAGACCTTGCGGCGGCGGAGCTGCTTGAGCACGTCGTAGCCGTTGAGCCCCGGCAGCATGATGTCGAGCACGATCGCGTCGTACGGGTTGGCCGTCGCCGCCCACAGGCCGGTGACGCCGTCGGAGACGATGTCGACCGAGAACCCCTCGGCGACCAGGCCCTCCTTGACCACGTCCGCGAGGCGCACCTCGTCCTCGACCAGCAGGATCTTCACGTGGCACTCCTCTCCGACTCTGACCCTCGCATCCTGCGGCCGGTCGGCTGAGCCGAACCTGAGCGCCGGCCCGCTCAGGTTCGGCTCAGCGGACGCGGGCCACCGTGTCGAGCATGAAGATCGTGATGGGCGCGGACCAGTACCCGGAGTACATCAACGGGGCGGCCACCTTCACCGCGCGGCTGGCCGCCGGTCTGGCCGACGCGGGTCACACGGTCGACCTGCTCCTGCCCTCGGCGCACGGGCCGCACGACACCTACCTCGAGCACGGCGTCCGGGTGCACCGGCTGACGTCGTTGAGCCTGCCCGGACGCCCGCGCATGCAGGTCGCCTCGCCGCACGTCGCCCGACGCCAGATCGAGCAGGTCCTCCAGCTCGCCCGGCCCGACGTCGTGCACGTGCAGTCCCACCTGGGGCTCGGTCGGTCGCTGCTGCGCCGGGCCCGGGAGACGGGCGCACCGGTGCTGGCGACGAACCACTTCATGCCCGAGAACCTGCTCCACCACGTCCCGCTCGTGCGGCAGTTCCCGCGGGCCGCGAGCCGGCTGGCCTGGCTCGACCTGGAGCGGGTCTTCTCCGGCGCGGACCTGGTCAGCGTCCCCACGCAGCGGGCGGCCGACCTGCTCGCCAGGGCCACCCGGCTGGGGCCCGCCGAGGTCGTCTCGTGCGGGATCGACCTGGACCGTTTCGCCCCGACCCGGACGCTCGGCGGGTCGGTCGGGGCGGGGCTGCTGTTCGTCGGCCGGCTGGAGCAGGAGAAGCACGTCGACGAGCTGTTGAGGGCGTTCGCAGGGCTCCCGACCGCGCTCCGGGCGCACCTCGACGTGGTCGGGATGGGAAGCCTGCGGCCGTCGCTGGAGACGTTGGCCCGCGCGCTCGGCGTCGAGGGGTCTGTCCGGTTCCTCGGCGCGGTCGACGACGACGAGCTGCTGGCCGCGTACGGCCGCGCAGACGTCTTCGTCATGCCCGGGACGGCGGAGCTGCAGAGCATCGCCACCTTGGAGGCGCTCGCGACGGGTCTGCCGGTCGTCGCCGCCGACGCCATGGCCCTGCCGCACCTGGTGCGGGACGGCGTGAACGGCCGCCTGTACGCCCCCGGCGACGTCACGGGGCTCACCGCTGACCTCGGGCTGCTCCTGGGCGACCCGGCCCTGCGCGTCCGGCTCGGGCGGGGCAGCCGGACGATCGCGCAGGCCCACTCCCTCACCGAGACCGTCGAGACGTTCGAGCGCCTCTACGCCACGCTCGTCCTGGCCCGGACGGGAGCGGGTCTGGCGGAGCGGAAGCCGGCGCTGGCCGCGTGACCACACGGTCAGGCCGGGAACGGGCACGATGACCGGTGTGACGATCGACGCCCGGGTCCGTGGCCCCCGACCGCCGAGGCCGGGCGACCCGGGACACGGCACGCGTCGATCCGGTCGGCGCCTGGTCGTCCGCTGGGGCTCGCGCATCGGCGTACGAGCACGTTCGGTCCTGGTGGCGGTCGTGGTCGTGGTCGTGGCCCTGCTCGTCGGCGGGTCCGGTCTGGTCTTCGCGCTGCAGGCGTCCCTCGAGCAGTCGGTGGAAGCGACCGGTCGGGCCCGGGCTGCCGAGGTCGTCTCCCGCATCACCACGAACGGGGTGGCCGCGACCACGGCGACCCTCACCGACCAGGCCAGGACGGACGCGGTCACCCTCGTCCTCGACGCGCAGGACCGGGTCGTCGGGTCGTCGCGCCGGAAGGCGACCACCGCCCTGTCGACCCAGCGACCCGCGGTCGGCGCGTACGACTCGGTCGAGCAGGACATCGACACCCTCGACGAGGGGGGCGAGTGGAAGGTGGTCACCACGGCGCTCACGTCGGGCGGGCAGATCTACTACGTCCAGGTCGCGGTCCCCATCCGGATCCAGCGCGACACCGTGCAGACCGTCGTGGTCCTCCTGCTCGCCGCGACCCCCCTCCTGCTCGCTGCGGTGGCGGTCGCCGTCTGGGTGCTGGTCGGACGGGCGCTGAGGTCGGTCGAGCAGATCCGCACCACGGTGGCCGAGATCGACGCCCGGGCGCTCAGCGCCCGGCTCGAGGTCCCGCCGACGCGGGACGAGATCGCCGCACTGGCGCAGACGATGAACGCGATGCTCGACCGGCTGCAGGCCTCCGACCGCGCGCAACGCGCGTTCGTCTCCGACGCCAGCCACGAGCTGCGCAGCCCGCTGGCCACGCTCAGCACCGCCGCCGAGCTGGCCGGTCGCACCGGCGACGAGGACGTGCGGACCCGGCTGCTGGAGACCATGAACGCCGAGCTGACCCGGATGCGCGGTCTGGTCGGCAACCTCATGACCCTCGCCCGGGTCGACGCGCACGACACCACCGCCGAACCGGTCGACGTCGACCTCGACGACCTGGTCGACCACGAGCTGCGGCGGCTGCGCGCCACCAGCCGGGTCGAGGTGTCGTCGAGCATCGACCCGGTCCGGGTGCGCGCCGACCCGGCGCGGGTGGCTCAGCCGCTGCGCAACCTCGTCGACAACGCGGAACGTCACGCCGCCGGGCGGATCGGGCTCACCGTCACGACGCAGGGGGTCCAGGCCGTCGTCTGGGTCGACAACGACGGGCCGGCGATCAGCCCCGAGGACCGCGAGCGGGTCTTCGAGCGCTTCGTCCGGCTCGACGCGAGCCGCTCGCGCGACGCCGGCGGGAGCGGGCTGGGTCTGGCCATCGCCCGCGCCGGGATCGCCTCGCAGGGCGGCGACGTCCGCGTGGTCGAGCACCCCGAGGGCTGGTGCCGCTTCGAGGTGCGGCTGCCGCTGAAAGATGCCACCGCGGACGGGTCTGAAGATCACTGATCCGCTGGCTCAGTCGATGAAGTCCTCGCAGCAGCCGTCGTCGACGGCGACCGGCAAGGTGTCCGTGTGGGCGAGCACGGCGTGGTCCCAGCGGGCCACCGCGCGACGCACGGGCTCGTCGAGGTCGCTCAGCCGAGCGAAGCTCGTCGGACCCGGGGGCAGGGCAGCCAGACGGTCCACGTGCCGGAGGAGCTCGGCCACCAGCGCGGCCACCGAGCGACGGACCTGGTCGAGCGTCGGGTCGGACGCCGGGTGCACGTGGGCTTGCAGGGTCATCCGTCCAGCGTCGGGGCTGGGCGCTGAGACGACGCTGAACCCGTCCGAGCCGGAGCCTCGGGTCCACCGGTGACGACGCTCTCGACGCACCTCGTGGTCGCCCTCGCGGTCCTCGTGGCGCTCACCGTGGTCGTGGCGGCGCTCAGCCGGCTGGGCACCGCTCGCGCCGACGCCCTGGCCGTCGCCAGGGCCGTGGGTCAGCTGGCTCTCGTCTCGCTCGTGCTGACCGCGGTGCTCGGACGGGTGCTGTGGTCGCTCGCCTTCGCGGTGGTGATGCTCGCCGTGGCGGTCGGCACCTCTGCGCGTCGGATCGGGGCCGGGCGCGCCTGGGGGTGGGTGCTCCTGAGCGTCGCGTCCGGCGCCCTGCCGGTGCTGATCGTGATCTTCGTGTCCGGCGCCGTCCCCTGGGACGGCGCCGCGATCGTGCCGATGGCGGGCATCGTCATCGGTGGGTGCATGACCGCGAGCAGCCTCAACGGCCGTCGCTGCTTCACGGCCCTGCGCGAGGAGCGGGACACGTACGAGGGGGCCCTGGCCCTGGGCCTGCCGGTCCCGGTCGCCATCCGGCTCGTGATCGGTCCGAGGCGGGCGGAGTCGCTCGTCCCGGGTCTTGACCAGACCCGGACCGTCGGCCTGGTGACGCTCCCGGGCGCGTTCGTCGGGGTGCTGCTGGGCGGCGGGAGCCCGGCCCAGGCCGGTGCGGCCCAGATCCTCGTGCTGGTCGGGCTGCTGGCGGCCCAGACCGTCGTCGTCGTGGTGCAGTCGCTGCTGATCGAGCGCGCCCGCCTGGTGCCCGCGGACCTGCGTCAGGTCACCCGCGCTCAGGCCGTGCTCAGCCACGCCGACCCAGACTGAGGGCGCGGTCGGCGCCCGCCATCTCGAGGCGCCGGCTGCGACGTCGAGGCCAGCGCCGGACTCGCGTTCCCGCCGACTCCACGTCCCCGAGGACAGCCCGTGACCGCCACCACCTCCAGCACGACCGCCACGCCGAGCACCGCGGCGACCCCACGGGCCCGGACCGGCGCCGACCTCGCCGTGAAGGTCCCGGCCATCACCGTGCTCTTCTGGATCATCAAGACCCTCACGACCGGGATGGGGGAGGCCCTGTCGGACTACCTGGCCAACGCCGACCTCGTCGTCGCGATCGCGGTCGGGGTGCTCGGCCTCGCGGGAGCGCTGTGGCTCCAGGTCCGCAGCCGGCGCTACCGCGCCCCGGTCTACTGGCTGGCCGTCGCGATGGTGGCCGTGTTCGGCACGATGGCCGCCGACGGGGTCCACCTCGTCGGGCTCCCGTACGCGCTCACGACCACGTTCTACCTGCTCGTCGTCGGCGGCCTGTTCCTCCTGTGGCACCGCAGCGAGGGCACGCTGTCGATCCACAGCATCACGACGCGACGGCGCGAGCTCTTCTACTGGGCCACGGTGCTCGCCAGCTTTGCCCTCGGCACGGCCGCCGGTGACCTCACCGCCGACCAGCTGCGGCTGGGCTACCTCCCCTCCGTGGCGATCTTCGGCGCGGCCATGGCGGTCCCCGCGGTCGGCTGGCGGTTCTTCCGGCTCAACCCGGTGGTCGCGTTCTGGGTCGCGTACGTCCTCACCCGACCCCTCGGCGCCTCGATCGCCGACTGGCTGGGCAAGCCCGCGTCGCACTGGGGCGGTCTGGGCCTCGGCGACGGCACCGTCGCGGCGGTCGCCGCCGGGATCATCGCCCTGCTCGTCGGCTACCTGACGGTGCGCCGGACCGACGTCCAGGCGCCCGGGCCCGCCGAGACGGCGTGACGGCCTCCGCCAGGCCGGGGGCGCACGAGGCCGGGTCCTCGTGGCGGTGCTGACCGCGTCCACGACGAGCCTGCTGGCCGTGGCGCTGGCCGGCACCGGGGCGGTGCTCTTCGGGCTCGCCTCCGTCCGCCAGCACCGTGCGGTCGGAGCGACGGCGTCCGGCTCGGGCGCGACGTGGCGGGAGCAGGTGGCCTCGGGCCTGCGCCTCGTCCGGCAGCCGTCCTGGCTCCTCGGCGCGGCCGAGGCCGGAGTCGGAGGAGGTCTGCACGTGGTCGCCCTCGCGCTGGCCCCCATCACCCTGGTCCAGCCGGTCGGTGTGCTCGCCGTCCCCGTGACCGTGGTGGCGAGCGCGTTCGCGAGCCGACGCCGGCCGGCGCGGGGCCAGGTGCTCGGCGCGCTGCTCAGCGTCGTGGGCGTGGTCGCGCTGACGTTCGTGCTGCTGGTGCCGGGGGCACGACCGGCGACCCTGCCGGCCTGGACGACCCTGGCGACCGACGTGGGGTTGGTGGTCGCCGTCGGGGCGGGGGTCGCCCTCCTTCTCGTCCGAGCGCCGCTGCTGGTGCGGTGCGTCGTGCGGGCTGTGGTCGCGGCGGTGCTCTTCGGGCTGACCTCGGTGATGGTCCGCACGCTCGGTGCCGCCCTCCGCGCGCCCTCGACGCGCGCCCTGACGATGCTCGTCGTCACCGCGCTCGTCGGGATCGCCGTGGCTCTGCCGCTCGGCGCCTGGGCGGTGCAGTCCGCCTACGTCGGCGGCTCACCCCAGGTCGTCGTCTGCTGCCTGACCCTGATGGACCCGCTGACCGCGGTGACCGGGGGACGGGTGCTCCTCCACGACGGCTCTGCCGTCACCGGGGCGATTCTCGCGGTCGCTGTGACGTGCGCGCTCCTCGCCGCCGCCGGGGTCGTCCTCCTCGCCCGCGACCACGACGCCGGGTCAGTGCGAGAGGCCGCGGCGGGTCGAGGCGAGGAGGGCGCCGCCGACGAGGGCTGCGGTACCGCCGGCGAGGAAGACCGTCCGCACGCTCGTCGTGTCCAGCAGCACGCCGCCGAGGGCCGCGCCGAGTGCGATCGCGAGCTGGAAGGTCGCGACGACCAGGCCGCCCGCCGCTTCGACGCGGTCCGGCTCGGCCCGCGAGATCCACGTCTGGGAGGTGGTGGGCACGCCGCCGAAGCCGATGCCCCACAGCGCCACGGCGACGAAGACGAGCAAGGCTGAGCCCGTGGACAGCGAGAAGGCGACGATCCCGCCGGCGACGAGCAGGGGGACCATCACCAGCGCGAGACCGAGGTGACGGTCGGCGACGAACCCGGCCAGCAGGTTGCCGACGAGGCCGCCCACGCCGTAGACGGCGAGCAGGACGGCGATCGTCGCAGGGGTGAGCCCGGGGACGCCCTCGGCGGCGGTGCGGATGAAGGTGTAGCTGCCGAAGTGGCCGGCCACGAGGACCGCGAGCCCGACGAGGCCGAGGAGCACGATGCGCGAACGGAGGACGTCGGCCAGCGTCCGGAGCCCGCCGCCGGCGCGGGCGGGGACCGAGGGCATGAGGACGACGAACAGGACGATGGCGACGGCGGTCGCGGCGGCGACGGCCCAGAACACGGCGCGCCACCCGGCGAACGAGCTGATCAGCGCGCCGAGGGGGACCGCGGCCACCGTGGCGCCCGCGACACCGAGGTTGACCACCGACATCGCGCGTCCGAGCTTTCCGGCCGGGACGAGGTGCGAGGAGACCGCGAGGGCCATCGACCAGGTGCCGGCGATCGCGATGCCGAGCACCAGGCGGGCCACGACCACGATGGCGTAGGTCGGGGCGACGGCGGTCAGCACGTTGGACAGCAGGGCCAGGACGAGCAGGCCGATCAGGAGGCGCTTGCGGTCGAGGCGCGGGAACAGCGGCCCCATCGCCGGGCCGGCGATCATGCCGACGAGCGCGGTCGCGGTGACGACCTGGCCCGCGACGCCCTCGGTGATGCCGAAGTCGCTCGCCATCAGCGGGAGCAGGCTGGCCGGGAGGAACTCGCTGGTGACGAGGGTGAAGACGGCCACCATCAGGGCGACCACCCCGGGCCACCCCGACCGGGTCGAGGTCGTGGTCGGTGCGGGTGTCTCGGTGACGGAGACCAGTGCGGTGCTCGCCATGTGCAGCTCCTGGGACATGCGTGCCGAGGGCAGCGAACGCCGACCTGGGTCACACGACGGGACGTGGTGCCCGACGGTCGGTGGCGGGCGAAGCAGTGGGCCTGACCGGGGTCGTCGCGAGGTCGTCGCTCCGTCTCCGGTCGGTCAGAGGTCGCAACGTCCGTGCCGGCGGATTCCTTCCTCGCCCGGGTGCGGGGTCCTCGAGGGCCCGGCGGTCACCGGGCGATGAGCTCCGCCCCGGCGGACCGGTGGAGCCGGAGCACCTCGACCAACGGCTGCAGCATGATCACGGCGAGCAGGACGAAGGTCAGCCCGTACGGGGTGAGCAGCGGGTCCGTCCCGGCGCTCAGGGCTCGGCCGGACAGCCGGAGCAGCAGGGCACCGACGGCCACGCCGAGCCCGGCCGCCACCTGCTGCAGGGTGGAGGCCAGGGTGTTCGCGTCGGCCAGGTCGACCGGGTCGATGTCGGCGAACTGCAGCGAGTTGTAGGCGCTGAAGCCGGCCGAGCGGAAGACGCCGCTCAGCACGAGGACGCCGCCGATCAGCAGCGGCGGGGTCGTCGGACGCAGCAGCGCGATCGCGACCAGCGTCAGCAGCCCGCCGACGATGCTGGCGACCAGCACGGTCCGGAAGCCGAGGCGACGCAGCAGCGGGCTGGTGGCCGGCTTGATCAGCACGTTCCCGGCGAACAGCAGCAGGACGTACGAGCCGGCCCGCAGCGCCGACCAGCCGAACCCCACCTGCAGCATTAGCGGCAGCAGGAACGGCACGGCGCTGATGATCATCCGGTAGACCGAGCCGCCGGCGTTCGTCGCCCGGAACGAGGCCACGCGCAGCGCGCCGAACCGCAGCAGGGGGTGCCGCGCACGGCGGAACCACGACCAGCCGGCGACGCCGAAGGCGGCCGTGGCCAGGAGCAGGACCACCAGACGCAGCGGGACCCCGCCGCTGCTGGCCGGCCGAGCGACCTCGATACCGATCATCAGGGTGACCAGGAACCCGGCGCAGATCGCGAAGCCCACCCAGTCCAGCGGCGGCACCGCCGTGCGCGTCGGGGGCACGAGGCGGGCCCCGACGACGAACGCGACGACGCCGAGGGGCAGGTTGATCAGGAAGATCCAGTGCCAGCTGGCGACCGTGACGATCCACCCGCCCAGCAGCGGAGCCACGACGGGCGCCAGCAGCGCCGGCCAGGTCAGGTAGGCGACGGCGTCGATCATCTCCGCCTTCGTCGTCGCGCGCAGGACCACGAGCCGACCGACCGGGACCATCAGCGCCCCACCGATGCCCTGCGCGGTGCGGGCGACGACCAGCATGGGCAGGTCGACGCTGCCCGCGCAGACGGCCGAGGCGACGGTGAAGAGCGCGATCGCGACGAGCAGCAGCCGGCGCGCACCGAACCGGTCGGTCAGCCAGCCGCTCGCCGGCAGCCCGACCGCGACGGCCACGAGGTAGGCGGTCATGGCGGTGTTGACGTCGACCGGGTCGACGCTCAGGTCACCCGCGATCGCCGGCGCGGCGGTGGCGATGATCGTGGCGTCCAGGTTCTCCATGAAGAACGTGCCGGCGACGAGCAGCGCCAGGGGGCGGTTCACCGCTCAGTCGGGGAGGCTGGTCCGCGGGCCGCCCCGCTGCGCCTGCTGGGCGGCTCTGATCCCGTCGACGGCGAAGACGTGGTCGTCCTCCTGCGACATGCCCGACACGATGACCCAGCCCCGTCGGGCGCCGTCGGTCGTCAGCAGCGGCACGGCACCGCCGTACGGGGCCCAGGCCGGCGGCCGGAGCCCCGTGGCCTCCTCGAAGGTCGTGCCCTGGTCCAGGTGGCGGTTGCGGGCCCACAGGCTGGAGTGGCCCTCGATCTCGGCCACCCGCCGCTTGCCCGCCATGACGAGGTCGTTGTTCAGCGACGTCCCGGCCAGCGCGACCTTGTGGACCAGCCACTCGCCCAGGTACACGACCACCACGAGCGAGCGGTCCTCGCGGAGCCCGCGCTCGACGACCCGGGTGGCGATCTGGTGGCACGTCCGCTCGTCGACGTGGTCGAGCCGGAGCGTCGCCTCCTCCGCGAGGAGGTCGGCGCCCGAGGTGTGGTCAGCGGAGTCGGTCATGGGTCCTTCGAGGAGGCGGGAGCGGTCGCGCGCCCGGCGGTCGACGTGGCGTGGCGTGGCGTCAGCACGATGTCACGCCGGCGGCAGCGGAGCCTGCGTGCCCAGCGGGCGGCGGAGGACCAGGGCCGCTCGCGGTCCGAGCGGGATGCGGCTGCCGTGGGCGTGGGTGGTCCGGCTGACCAGGTCGGTGACGAGCGCCGGGGCGACGACGCTGGTCGCCTCGCCGGACCAGTTCGCGACGAAGGCCACCGCCCCCTCGGGCGTCTGACCGGTCGAGACGGTGACCGTGCCCGGTGCCCGCCACGCAGCAGCCGTCGGTTCGGGCAGCAGCCAGCGCCCGACGCTGCGCCCGAGCGCCGGGTTCGGCAGGGTCGCCAGATAGCTGACGCGCCCTCGGCCGTGCGCCCGGGTCGTGAGTGCCGCCCGCGCGCCGAGCTCGTTGTCCTCGAACTCCAGCACCACGTCGGCGGAGTCGACCTGCAGCACGTCGACCCAGTCGGTGCCGGCCGCACCCGGCTCGAGGTCCAGCCCTGGCCCCGTCGCCACGACCGGCAGGGGGTCGGACAGGTTGCTGTACTCGTCGTAGTGCACGCCCGCCGGCCCGGCCAGCCGGTCCGGTGCGACGGCGCGGCGGGCCCGGGCCAGCTCGTCGCCGTAGCCGGTTCGAATCCCGACCAGCAGGTGGCCGCCGGCCGCCGCGTACGCCTCGAGGTGCTCCAGGACGGCGTCCTCCGCGACGTAGACCGCGGGCGCCACGAGCACCGGGAACCGCTCCGCGAGCTCCGCGGGGTCGGTGTCGAGGAGCTGGCGCACGTGCTGCACGCGGACCTGGGCGCCGGCCTCGAACAGCCCGCGGTAGTACGCGTCGAAGATCGTGAGGTACGCGTCGGGGTCGGGCTCGCCGGACTGGAGGGCCAGCGGGGGAGACGACTCGAACGACCACTTCGTGTCGGTTGACCAGAGCAGCAGGACGTCTGCGTCGGGGCGGTAGTCGTCGAGCGCACCGCCGAGCGCGGCGAGGTCGGCCCCCAGCGCGGCGACCTCGCGGTAGATCCTGCCCGGCACCTGGCTGTGGGGCAGGACGCCGCCCCAGTAGGTCTCCGCGCCGAAGTGCAGCGTGTGCCAGTGCCAGTACTCCACCATCCGCGAGCCCCGCGCCAGCAGCGCGAACGCGGCCTGGCGCAGCTGGCCAGGGTAGGGCGGGTGGTTCTGCCAGGAGCCGCCGATGGACTGCGCGTTCGTCTCGGTGACCAGGAAGGGTGCCCCGGCCGACGACCAGGCGCGGTCGCCCCACTCGAAGAGCGACCAGACGCCGGAGTGCCACCACCCGGCGACCCGTTCGGGCTCGGCGCCCATCGTGAGCCCGTCCTGCATCCGGTAGTACGGGTTGCCCGCCGCGACGTCGAGCGAGCGCACCAGCTCGTCGTCGGAGACCTGGGGCCGGGAGTAGGAGATGCAGGTCGTGACGAGCTGGTCGGCGCGGGCGTACGTGCGGACGAGGTCGGCCTGCCAGGCGACGAGCTCGGTGGCCAGCGTGGACTGGAAGCGGCGCCACTCCAGCTGGTACTGCGGCATCAGGTTGCCGTCCGGGCGCCACAGCTCCGACCAGTCCGAGAGCCGGTGCGACCAGTAGACGAGGCCCCAGGCGTCGTTCAGCGTCTCGACGTCGCCGTAGCGGTCGCGCAGCCAGGAGACGAACCGGACGAACGTGTGGTCGTTGTGCGGCAGCTGCAGGCCGGGCTCGTTGTCGACCTGGTAGCCGATCACGGCCGGGTGGTCGGCGTAGCGCCCGACGACCTTCCGCACGATCCGCTCGGCGTAGAAGCGGTACGCGGGGTGGCTCTGGTCCATCTCCTGGCGTGCGCCCCAGCCGATCCGCTGCCCGGTCGTGACCTCGGCCGCGATCTCGGGGTGCAGCCGCTGCAACCACGGCGGGACGGCGTACGTCGGCGTGCCGAGGATGACGCCGATGCCACGGGCGTGCGCGGCGTCGAGCACCGGCTGGAGCCAGTCCAGCTCGAACACGCCCTCGCGCGGCTCCCAGGTCGACCACACCGACTCGCCCACCCGGATCACCGAGAAGCCCGCCGCCTTCATCAGGTCGAGGTCCTCCTCGACCGAGCCGGGCGGCTGGTACTCGGCGTAGTACGCGGCGCCGAAGAGCACGCCGGAGAAGGGGAGCGGCGTCATGGGTGACCTCCGGGTCGTCGACATCGGGTCAGGCGGACGGGGACGCGGTCATCGACAGCAGCGTCCAGGACACGGGCGGGACCCGCAGGGTGACCTCGCCCGGGGTCGCGACGCTCGGGGTGTCGTTCGGGTGGGGCACCACCCGGCCGGGCGTCTCCGGGGAGTTCGTCGCGTAGGGGTCGTCGTCGGCCAGCGTCCAGCACTCGGCGACCACGAGGGCCTCGAAGCCGGCGAGCTCCACCCGGACCGGGGCCTCGTCGGTCTGGGACCGGTTCACCACGAGGACCGTCAGGGTCCGCCGCTCGTCGTCGTGGGTCGCCACCACGTCGACCAGGGGGACCTCGCCGTGCTCGGCCGTCTGGTAGGTCTCCGCCGACACGCGGGCGTCCAGCACCCGGCCGGACACGTGGCTCGCGGTGAGGGCGTACGGGTAGAACGACGTCTGACGCCACACTCCTCCGCCAGCCTCGGCCCGGATGGGCGCCATGGTGTTGACCAGCATCGACAGGCTCGCGGACCCGACGCGGCGGGCGTTCCTGATGATCGTCATCAGGAGGTTGCCGACCACGACGGCGTCCGCCACGGAGTAGACGTCCTCCGCCACCCGCGGGGCGACCGGCCACCCGGTGCCGGCGATGTCCTCGCTGCGGTAGAGGCCCTCGCCCTTGAGCTCGCGCTCCAGGTACCAGACGTTCCACTCGTCGAACGAGATCATGATCGTCTTGTCGCTGCGCCTGAGCGTCTTCACGTGGTCGCAGGTCGTCGCCACGGCCTGGATGTAGCGGTCCATGTGCGCGCCGGACGCGAGGAACGAGCCGAGGTCGCCGTCCCGCTCCTCGTAGTAGGCGTGGCAGGAGATCTGGTCGACCTGGTCGTACGACTCCAGCAGGACGTCGCGCTCCCAGTCGCCGAAGGTCTTCATCCGCATGTGCGAGGACCCGCAGACGACGAGCTCGAGCCCGGGGTCGTGCTGGCGCATGCCGTTCGCCGTGCGCGCCGCCTTCCGGCCGTACTCGGTGGCAGTCAGGTGGCCGAGCTGCCAGGGCCCGTCCATCTCGTTGCCCAGGTACCAGGTGCGGATGCCGAACGGTTCCGGCGAGCCGTTCCGGACGCGCTGGTCAGCGAGGGCGGAGCCGGGCTCGCCGTTGGCGTAGTCGAGCAGCTCGAGCGCCGCCTCGGCGTCGCGGGTGCCGAGGTTCAGCGCGTACAGCAGCTCCAGCCCCGCCTTCTGCGTCCACGCGTGGAACTCGTGCAGCCCGATCTCGTTCGTCTCCGTCGAGTGCCAGGCGAGCTCGCGGCGACGAGGACGTCCCGCGCGCGGACCGACGCCGTCCTCCCACCGGAACCCGGAGACGAAGTTCCCGCCCGGGTAGCGGACCCGCGTCACCCCGAGCTCACGGACCAGCTCGAGCACGTCGGTGCGGAACCCGTCGTCGTCGGCCGTCGGGTGCCCGGGCTCGTAGATGCCGCCGTAGACCGCTCGTCCGATGTGCTCGACGAACGAGCCGAAGAGCCGCGGGCTGACCTCGCCGGCGGTGAACCCGGGGTGGACGAGGACCTGGACTTCGCGCACGTGACGGGCTCCCGGGCAGAGGGTGGTGGTCGGACGACGAGGCTCCGCCGACCTCGCGCTCCGCCGGCGTCGGCCGAGGCTAGCGTGAGCCGGGCAGCAGCGCGGCACCGGCCGCGGCACCGAGGCCAGGGGAGGCGCGACCGAGATGGCTCCGCTCTGGCTGGGGACCAGCTGGAAGATGACCAAGACCATCGCGGAGGCCCGGGCGTACGTGGCGGACCTGGCGCAGGTGGCGGTGCCCCCGGGGGTCGAGGCCTTCTTGCTGCCGCCGACCACGGCCCTGCACGCGGTACGGGTCGCCCTCCCGCCCGGGTCCCGGCTGCGGGTGGGCGCGCAGAACGCCCACTGGGCCCCCGACGGACCCGTGACCGGCGAGGTCTCGATGCGCCAGGTCCGAGACGCGGGCGCGGAGATCGTCGAGATCGGGCACTCCGAGCGCCGCAGCCAGCTCGGCGAGACCGACGAGGTCGTCGCGGCGAAGGTCACCGCAGCCCTCGACCAGGGGCTGGTCCCGCTGGTCTGCGTCGGCGAGCCCGAGCCGGTGCGCGCCGCCGGCCGGGCCGAGCAGCACGTCGGCGACCAGGTCAGGGCCGCCCTCGCGCGCGTCGCGCCCGCCGACGTGCCACGGGTGCTGGTCGCGTACGAGCCGGTGTGGGCCATCGGGGAGGGCGGCCGGGCGGCCGCGCCGAGCGACGTCGTCGACGTCCTCGCCGAGATCGGCTCCGTCGTCGCCGGGCTGGCACCCGGCGGTGGGCTGCGCGGGCTGCTCTACGGCGGCAGCGTCAGCACGGGCAACGCGGCGAGCCTGCTCCGGCTGCGCGACCTCGACGGTCTGTTCGTGGGCCGGGCGGCCTGGACCGCCGACGGCTTCGCGGCGCTGCTGGCCATCGTCGGTGAGGTCGCCGCGGAACGCGACGCCCAGGTGACGGGTGAGCCCGGGTGACGAGTGAGCCCAGGTGACGAGTGAGCCCGGATGACGAGTGAGAAGGTCCTGCCATGACCCACGTCTACGACGACCCGGCCCGCTTCAAGGACGACGTCCTCACCGGCTTCGCCGCGGCCTACCCCGGCTACGTCCAGCGGGTGCCGGACGCCTCCGGCTTCGTCCGGGCGGGCGGGCCGCTCGAGGGCAAGGTCAGCCTCGTCGTCGGCGGCGGGTCCGGCCACTACCCCTCCTACAGCGGGGTGGTGGGCACGGGGTTCGCGGACGGCGCGGTGCTGGGCGACCTCTTCGCCTCCCCGTCGGCCGAGCAGGTCTACCGCGTGTGCCGGGCCGCCGACGGCGGTGCGGGGGTGGTGCTCGGGTTCGGGAACTACGCCGGTGACCGGCTGAACTTCCAGGTGGCGGCCGACCGGCTCGCGGCCGAGGGCATCGACGTCCGGAGCGTGTGGGTCACCGACGACATCGCGTCGGCGTCGCGCGAGGAGCAGGCCCTGCGTCGGGGCATCGCGGGCACCTTCACGGTGTACAAGATCGCGGGCGCGGCCGCCGAGGCCGGGCTCGACCTGGACGAGGTCGAACGGGTCATGGCCAAGGCGAACGCGGCCACCTCCTCCTTCGGCGTGGCCTTCGACGGGTGCACCCTGCCCGGGGCCGACGAGGCGCTGTTCCACGTGGAGGCCGGCCGGATGGACTTCGGGCTCGGGATCCACGGTGAGCCGGGCATCACCTCAGACGCGTGGATGCCGGCGTCGGCCCTCGCGGCCCGGCTCGTCGACGCGGTGCTGGCCGAGCGCCCGGCCGACGCGGACGGGCGCGCGGCGGTGCTGGTCAACGGCCTGGGCGCCACCAAGTACGAGGAGCTGTTCGTCCTCTTCGCCCACGTCGTGCCGTTGCTCGAGCGGGCCGGGGTGACGATGCTGCAGCCCGAGGTCGGGGAGCTGGTGACCAGCCTGGACATGGCCGGCTGCTCCCTGTCGGTGACGTGGCTGGACGACGAGCTCGCCACGTGCTGGAGCGCGCCGGCCGACACCCCGGCCTACCGCCGGGGCGCACCGCCCGAGCAGACGCGCTTCACGCAGCACCGCGCCGTGACGGCGTCGACGCGGGCCAGTGCCACGGTCGAGGCGAGCGCGGAGTCCCGGGCGGCGGCGGAGGTCGCGTGCCGTGCGGTCGCCGCCCTGAGCGCGACGGTCGAGCAGCACGAGGACGAGCTCGGGCGGCTCGACGCGGTTGCCGGGGACGGCGACCACGGGATCGGGATGTCCCGCGGGGCCCGGGCTGCCGTGGAGGCGGCGGACGCGGCCCGGTCGGGCGGCGGCGGCGTGCAGACCGTCCTCGCCGCCGCCGGGTCGGCGTTCGGGGACAAGGCCGGCGGCACCAGCGGGATCCTGTGGGGCCTGCTGCTCGACGGCGTCGGCCGGCAGCTCACCGACACCGACGCCGTCACCGGTGCCGCGCTGGTCGGCGCGGTGCAGCGGTCCACGCGGGCGCTCCAGGAGTTCAGCCGCGCCGAGCTCGGCGACAAGACGATGCTGGACGCGCTGCTCCCGTTCACCGACGCGCTCGCCGCCGCGGTCGACGCCGGTGCTCCCGTCGCGCAGGCGTGGGAGCGGGCCGCGAAGGTCGCCACCCGGGCCGCCGAGGACACGGCTCCGCTCACGCCCCGGATCGGTCGTGCCCGTCCGCTCGCGGAGCGCAGCGTCGGCTCACCCGACCCGGGCGCCGTGTCCCTCGCCCTGATCGTCACCGCGATCGGCGGCGTGCTCGCCGACGCGTCCGGACCCGGGGCCTGACCACCCGGCGACGAGCAGGTCCCGGTGGTGCGGCCACCCGCCCGTATGCCCGGGGTGGGGCAGGGGCAGGCTGTTCCCGGCCCCGTCGCCCCAGGTCCTGCGCAGGGACCGGCCACGACGCGACGGTGGCGGAGAGGTCGACGATGACTGGAGCAGGAACCTTCCCGACGGAGCGAGCGGTCGTCGTCACGGGAGCGGCCTCGCCGCGCGGGATCGGCCGGGCCACGGCCGACCGCCTGGCCCGGGACGGCTGGGCGGTGGGCATCGTCGACCTCGACGCCGAGGCCGCGGCCGCCACCGCTGCCGAGATCGCCGCCGTGCACGACGCGCAGGTGGTCGGGGTCGGGGCGGACGTCGCGGACGAGGACTCCGTGCACGCCGCCTTCGACGCGCTCGAGCGGGTCCTGCCGCCCGTCGTGGGCCTGGCGAACCTGGCCGGGATCAGCTCGCCAACCGAGTTCATGGACGAGACGGTCGAGGGCTGGGACCGCGTGTTCGCGGTCAACGTCCGCGGCGCCTTCCTCGTCACCCAGCGCGCGCTGCGACCGATGATCGAGCGCCGGGTCGGGCGGATCGTCAGCGTGTCCTCGGTCTCGGCCCAGCGCGGCGGCGGGACGTACTCCAAGGTCGCGTACAGCGCGTCCAAGGCCGCGATCCTCGGGTTCACCCGGGCCCTGGCCCGCGAGATGGGCCAGCACGGCATCACGGTGAACGCCGTGTCCCCGGGCCCGATCGACACCGACATCATGGGCGGGACCCTGACCGACGAGCGCAAGGAGGCGCTGTCGGCCGACGTCCTGATGGGCCGGGTCGGCACCCGCGAGGAGGTCGCCGCCCTGCTGGGGTTCCTGCTCAGCGAGGAGGCAGGCTGGATCACCGCGGCGACGTACGACATCAACGGCGGCCTGCACATCTCCTGAACCCCGCGCGTCCCGCGCGACCGCGGGGACGCACCACCCGACGACGAGGACGGGACGACGCATGCTCGAGGCAGACCTGCTGGCCGGCTACCCGCCCGAGGTGACGGTGCCCGCGGCCGACGTGGCCGCCGTCGTCGCCGAGGCCGGACGGGTCCTGGTCGTGCTGGACGACGACCCCACCGGGACCCAGTCGGTGGCCGACCTGCCCGTGCTCACGCGCTGGGAGGTCGACGACCTGCGCTGGGCGCTGGAGCAGGGGGCGCCCGCGTTCTACGTGCTCACGAACACCCGCAGCCTCGACCCCGCCGACGCCGCCCAGCGCGTCCGCGAGGTGGTGGCGAACGCGCTCGCCGCGGCCGAGCAGACGCAGACGGCCGTCGGGTTCGTCAGCCGGAGCGACTCGACCCTGCGCGGGCACTACCCGTTGGAGCCCGACGTCGTCGCCGAGACGCTCGAGCAGCGCGCGGGCGTCCGCACCGACGCCGTGGTGATCGTGCCTGCCTTCCCCGACGCCGGTCGGATCACCATCGGCGGCGTGCACCTCACGCGCGGTCCGGACGGCACCGTCGTACCGGTGGCCGAGACCGAGTTCGCGCGCGACGCGACGTTCGGGTACGCCTCCTCCGCGCTCGCCGCGTACGTCGAGGAGAAGTCGGGGGGCCGATTCCGCGCGGCGGACGTGATCGGGCTGGACCTCGACCTGGTCCGCGGCCCGGCCGCCGGGATCGCCGACGCCCTCGACGCCGCGACCGGCTCGACCCCGGTCGTGGTGGACGCCGTCACGGAGAACGACCTGCGCGCCCTGGCGCTCGGCCTCGCCGAGTCCGAGCGCCGGGGCAAGACGCTGCTCTACCGCGTCGGGCCGCCCTTCGTCCGGGCCCGGATCGGGCAGGAGGTGCGCGCCCCGCTGACCGCGACGGAGGCGTACGCGGGCACCCGGCCGGCGGGCGGCGGCGGGCTGGTCGTGGTCGGCTCGCACGTCGGGGTGACGACGCGCCAGCTCGGGGTCCTGACCGCCGAGCACCCGGCCACCGTCGTCGAGATCGCGGTGGAGCCGCTGCTGACCGACGACGGTTCGGGGCCCGAGCTCGACCGCGTCGTCTCCGCGGTGACCGCGGCGCTGGTCGACGGCGACGTCGTCGTGCACACCAGCCGGCTGCTGGTGTCCCGCGACGACCCGGCCGAGAGCCTGCTGATCGCCCGGACGGTCTCCGCCGCCGTGGTCGAGGTGGTGCGGCGCACGCTGGCCGAGCGCCCGCCGCGCTTCGTGGTCGCCAAGGGCGGGATCACCTCCTCCGACGTCGCCGCCTTCGGGCTGGAGATCCGCCGCGCCGTCGTCCGCGGACCGATGCTGCCCGGCCTCGTGTCGCTGTGGCAGCCGGTCGACGGGCCCGCCGAGGGCATCCCCTACGTCGTCTTCGCCGGCAACGTCGGCGACGACCGCTCGCTGCTCGACGTGGTCCGGGTGCTCAGCAGCACCGCGTCCTGATCTGCCGTACCAGTCCTGAGGAGGATGCCGTGGCGTCGACCGGAGAGAAGCTCGCCTACCGCGTGGCCGTGCTGGGGCTGGGGGCGATGGGCCTGCCGATGGCGGCCCGGCTGGCCACCCGGCTGGAGGTGCACGGGTTCGATCCCGTCGCCGAGCGGCTGGGTCTGGCCGAGGAGGCGGGCGTGCGGCCGTTCGACTCGGCCCGGGGTGCGGTGGAGGGCGCCGACGCGGTGCTGCTGGCCGTGCGGAACGGCGCCCAGCTCGACGAGGTGCTGTTCGGCGGGTCGGGGGTGGCGGAGGTTCTCCGGCCCGGCGCGGTGGTGGTGCTGGGCAGCACGGTGGGCACGGAGGCGATCCCGGCGACGGTCGAGCGGCTGGCCGCGTACGGGGTGGACCTGGTGGACGCGCCGCTGTCGGGCGGGCCCGTCCGGGCGGGTGCGGGGGACCTGCTGATCGTGGTCGGGGCGTCGCCGGCGGCGCGGGAGCGGGCCCGGCCGGTGCTGGAGCTGTTGGCCTCGACGCTGACCGTCGTCGGCGACCACCCCGGGGACGGGCAGGCGCTGAAGACGGTGAACCAGCTGCTCTGCGGGGTGCACATCGCGGCCGCGGCCGAGGCGTTGGCCCTGGCCGACGCGCTGGGCCTGGACCCCCAGAAGACGCTGGCCGCGTTGGAGGCCGGCGCGGCGGGGTCGTTCATGCTGTCGAACCGGGGTCCTCGGATGCTGCAGGCCTACGGGCAGGAGGGGGCCGACGAGGGGGCCGAGGAGGGGGTGGAGGTGCTCAGCCGGCTCGACATCTTCGTCAAGGACATGGGCATCGTGGGCCGCGCCGCCCGGGCCGCGGGGATGCCCGCACCGGTGGCCGCGGCGGCCGAGCAGCTCTACCTGCTGGGTGCCGCCCAGGGCCTGGCCGCGGAGGACGACTCGGCGGTGATCAAGGTGGTGGCCCCGACCCGACGGACGCCCACGTCCGACCCCCGTTAGAGTCCGTCTCGTCCTGATCGGCCTCAGCGAGGAGCGCCATCCGTGTCCACCCTCACGAGCAACGAGCTGCTCCAGTCGCCGGTCCTCAAGTCGGCGATCTCCAAGGCGACCCGGCGGCTGATGCCGATGCTGGTCATCCTCTACGTCGTCGCCTTCCTGGACCGCACCAACGTCGGCTTCGCCGAGGACGGGCTGCAGGCCGACCGCGGGGTCGGCGCCGGGGCGTTCGCGCTGGGTGCGGGCATCTTCTTCATCGGCTACGCGATCTTCGAGATCCCCAGCAACCTGGCGCTTCGCCGGTTCGGGGCCAAGGTGTGGCTGGCCCGGATCGCCATCACCTGGGGCGTCGTCGCCGCCTGCTTCGCCCTCGTCCAGGGTCAGACCTCGTTCGTGGTGCTCCGGTTCCTGCTCGGCGTGACCGAGGCCGGACTGTTCCCGGGCGTGATCCTGTACCTGTCGGCCTGGTTCCCGAACAAGGTGCGGGTCCGGCTGTTCGCGATCTTCTACCTGGCCCAGCCGTTCTCGCAGATGATCGGCGGCCCGCTCTCCGGCTGGCTGATCAGCCTCGGCGACAAGCTCGGCGGGATCCAGGGCTGGCAGCTGATGTTCCTCGTCCAGGGTCTGCTCGCCGTCGCGGCCGGCGTCGCCGCCTTCTTCCTGCTGACCAACTCCCCGGAGGAGGCGACCTTCCTCGACGACGAGGAGAAGGCCGCGCTGGCCGAGATCACGAGCCTCGAGGACGCCGTCAAGACGGAGACCGGTCCGCAGGGCGTCCTGGCCGCGATGCGGCACGGGAAGGTCTGGTACTTCACCGTCATCTACTTCTGCCTCCAGGTCGCCGTCTACGGCGTCACCTTCTACCTGCCCCAGCAGGTGTCCTCGCTGACCGGGCAGAAGGTCGGCCTGGCCGTCGGCCTGCTCGTCGCGGTGCCCTGGTTCTTCGGGATCATCGCCTGCTACCTGGTGGGCCGGGCGGCCACGACGATCCGGCGCCGCCGGGTGCTCGGCGTGGTGCTGTTCCTGAGCACCGGGCTGTGCGTGTTCGGCTCGGCGTGGGCGGGCACCAACCACCAGCCGGCGCTCGGCATCGTCTTCATCACCCTCGCGGTGTGCAGCTTCCTCGCCGTCGGGCCGGTCACCTGGTCCTACCCGGCGGCCTTCCTCACCGGGGCGGCCGCCGCCGCGGGGATCGGCCTGATCAACTCGCTCGGCAACCTGGGCGGCTTCGTCGCCCCGCTGCTGCGGACCGGGTTCAACCGGGCGTTCGAGTCCGAGACCGGGTCCGCCGGGATCTACGCCCTGGGCGTGCTGCCGTTCCTGGCCGCGCTGATGATGTTCCTGACCCGCTGGTTCAAGAACAAGGCCGACGACCTGCTCTGAGCCGGTCCGGTCACGGCCCGACCCCCGTCTCCGCGCGCCGCGTCGCGCGCTCCCTCACGCGGTGCCGTCGACGCACCGGTGGCGCTTCCCGCCGTCGGCTGGTCCTGGCGCACCCGGGCGGGTGCGGGTGACCTCGTCAGACGTCCCGCCCGACGACCGTGCCGGGTGGGGAGACCGTCGAGGAGCCTGCGAGCGGCGGTCGGCAGGTCGCTCCGACCCCTGGTCGCCTCGGCCTGGAGATCGCCCCGGGCCTCGGTGAGGGTGAGGCCGCGGCTGATGAGCACGCCGAGCGCCTCGTTCACCAGCGAGAAGTCCTGCGCGGCGACGACGGAGGGGCTGACCAGGCTGGTCGGGAGCGTGGGCGACGCGTCCACGGGTCCCGCCTGCGCGTCGAGCAGCGCGACGAGGCCCGTGACGACGGCGTCGAACGCCTCGGGCTCGCTCGCGTAGAAGAGGACCCGTGCGTGCAGCGACTGCTGGGGCAGGACCAGGGGGATCTGGAGCCCGGACGCGATCTCGGCCGGGTCCAGCACCCGTTCGACGAGGTGGATCTCCTTCGGGACGCCGGTCGGGGTGTCGAGGTCGAAGAAGATCGTCGCCCCGAGCGCGCTCGGCACCGCGCGGCGGAGGTCGTGGGTGAACATCGCCAGGGTCGTCCTCGTGTAGCTGCCGGCCTGGAGGTCGAGGGCGAGGTCACGCAGGTCCGAGGTGAGGACGCGGAGGCCCCGGGCGGCGGCGCTGACGTCGGTCACCCGTCCGCGTCCGGGTCGCCGCCGTCGCGGGCCGACCCGTGGCTCGTCGCCGCTGTCGTCGGCCGCCTGACGGGTCACGCGCGAACCTCCACGACAGAGTCGCACCTCCGGTCGAGCACGGTCGTCGTGCGGCGCGGAGCGCGATAGTTTCTTGCTCAAACAAAGTAGCAGCAGTTCGGACCCGCGACAACGGTGTCGAGCCAGACCGGGCGCAGGACCGCACGGCCCCGGGCTCGTACGCGTAGCCTGAGCCCACGAGCACCCAGGTCGGGGATCCCAGAGAGCTGACGAGCTGACGCATCCCGCTGAGCTGGCTGCGGCCGGGGGGACGGATCCCGCCGTTCGCCGGTTCCGGCGTGTCGCGGCCACGGCCGCGCTGGCCGTCGGCGCCGTGACCCTCTACCTCGCGACGCACGACCTCGACTCCCGCTCCTCGCAGGCCGTGGGCTTCCTCGGCAACCTGGCCGCCTTCCTCTTCGCCACCGTCGCCTCCGTCCGTGCGGCCCGGCGACCGTCCGCGGCCCGTCGCGCGTGGGTCCTGATCTCGGTGGCCACCGGTCTCTCGTCGTTGAGCGTGGCCTCGTACGCCGTCACGTTCGTCAGCGGCTCGGCCCCGACGTCCACCCCCGTCCTGGACGTCGTCGGGATGATCGTCTACGCGGTGCCGCTGCTGGCGGCGATGCTGGCGTTCCCGCGGGCCCGGCAGCGGCGGATCTCCCGCTACCGCACCGTCCTGGACGCGGCGGTCATCACCACGGGCCTCCTGGTCATCAGCTGGGCGACCGTCCTGCGCGAGGCGTCGGTCGGCCTGGCCGCCGGAGCCGGCGGGACCCGGATGGCCTACCTGATCGCTGACGCCGTCATCTGTGCGCTGGCGCTCACGCTGGGGATGCGCCAGAACGCGGGCCAGCGGCCGGTCTGGCTCTGCTTCGGCGCCGGCCTCGTGGTCCTCGCCGTCACCGACAGCGTCTACGTCTCGCTGCTGTCGACCGGCGGGTTCGACGTCGACCAGCTGATGGGCAGCCCGCTCGCCGGGAGCTGGATGGTCTCGGGCGCGCTCGTCGGGCTGTCCACGCTGGTGCCGCGACGAGGCACGCCGCCGCGGACGCGCGACCTCGCGGTGCTGATCCAGCTCGTGCCCTACGGACCGGTGCTCGGGGCGTACGTGATCTTGTTCGTGCGGTTCGCGGCGGTCGACGCCGTGCTGCTCACCGGCGAGGCCCTCCTGCTGGTGCTGGTGATGACCCGGCAGGTGATCATGGTCTACGAGAACGTCAACCTCACCCAGCACCTCGAGGAGACGGTGACGGCCAGGACGGCCCAGCTGACCGAGGCGCAGGAGGAGGCCCTCGAGTCCTCACGGCTCAAGTCCGAGTTCCTGGCCACGATGAGCCACGAGATCCGGACGCCGATGAACGGGGTCATCGGCCTGACCTCGCTGCTGCTGTCGACCCGGCTGGACGACCTGCAGCACCAGTACGCCGAGGGCGTGCGGACGGCGGGGGAGTCGCTGCTGACGCTGATCAACGACATCCTGGACTTCTCCAAGCTGGACGCCGGAAAGGTCCGCCTCGACCCGTCCGACTTCGACCTCCCGCTGATGGTGGAGGAGCTGGCCGCGCTGCTCGCTCCGGCGGCGTTCGCCAAGCGCCTCGAGCTGATCGCGTACTGCGAGCCCGACGTCCCGCGGGTCGTGCGCGGCGACGCGGGGCGGATCCGCCAGATCGTGCTGAACCTCGCCTCCAACGCGGTCAAGTTCACCGCGGACGGCGAGGTCGTGCTGAAGGTGGCTGGTGTCGGTGCGCACGGGGGCGCGGTGCGGCTCCGGTTCTCGGTGTCCGACACCGGCATCGGCATCGCCGAGGGTGACCGCGCGCGCGTGTTCGAGTCGTTCTCGCAGGCGGACTCCTCGACGACGCGACGGTTCGGCGGGACGGGCCTCGGGCTGGCGATCTCGCGTCGCCTGGTGGAGGCGATGGGTGGGGAGATCGGCCTGACGAGCGTCCCGGGGACGGGCAGCACCTTCTGGTTCGAGATCGCCCTGCACCTCGGGGCCGCCCCGGTGCGGCCTGCGCGCCCGCCGGACCCGGACGTGCTGGCGGGGCGTCGCGTCCTCGTCGTCGTCGACGACGCGACCAGCCGCGCCGTCCTCGAGGCGCAGCTCACCGCGTGGAGGATCCAGCCCGACCTGGTCGGGGACGCGGCCGCTGCCCTGCGCCGGCTGCACCGGGGTACGGCCGAGGGCCGGCCCTACGACGCCGCGGTGCTCGACCTGACGACGCCCGAGGTCGACGGTCTGCAGCTCGCGCGGGCGGTGGCGAGCGCCCCTGCCCTGCGGGGTCTGCCGATGATCATGCTGACCTCGAGCACGCACGTCGACCCGGCCGTGCTGCGCTCGGTCGGGATCGACGAGTGGCTGAGCAAGCCGCTCCGCGGCTCGGACCTGCGCGACGCGCTGGTGCGCCTGCCCGGCCCCCGGGGCGCCGACGTGGCACCGGTGCCCGCGCACGCCCCGGCGGCGCTGCCCCCCGGCCCGGGCCGCGGACGGGTCCTGGTGGTGGAGGACGACACCCTCAACCAGCTCGTGGCGGAGGGGACCCTCGCCCGCCTGGGCTACGAGGTGCACAGCGTGGCGGACGGGGCCGAGGCGCTGGCCGCGCTCGCGGCGGCGACCTACTCAGCGGTGCTGATGGACTGCCACATGCCGGTGCTGGACGGGTTCGCCGCGACCGCCGAGCTCCGGCGGAGGGAGGCGGGGGGACCGCGTACGCCCGTCGTCGCCATGACCGCCGGAGCCCGGGTCGAGGACCGTCGGCGCTGCCTCGACGCCGGCATGGACGACTACGTCTCCAAGCCCATCGACGACGTCACGCTGCAGGGCGTCCTGGAGCGCTGGGTGCACCGGGCCCCCGGGCACGGTCCGGCGGGGCACGTGGCGGAGCCACCGCCACGCACGACGGCGCCCGACCAGGGGCCGGTGCTCGACCGGACCCGGCTGGCCGACCTGAGCGAGCTGCAGACCTCCGACGGGTCGAGCCTCATGACCTCGGTCGTCCGCGCCTTCGTGGACCGCAGCCAGGACCGGTTCCTCGCCCTGCGCGAAGCGTCGACGACCGGTGACCTCGACGCCCTGGCGGCGGCGGCGCACGAGCTGAAGGGTGCCGCCGGCACGCTAGGCGCCAAGCGGGTCGCGGCGCTCTGCCGGCGGCTCGAGGACGACCTCCGCGGGGAGGTGCCGGGCGTCCGGCCACGCCTGCTCGACGAGCTGGAGGTCGAGCTGGTCGACGCTGCGGGCGAGCTCACGGAGTTCGTGTCCGCGCGCTCCTGACCCCTCGCGGATCTCCGAACGACTCGTGCGCGTCACCTGCGTGATCTAGCGTGTCCCCAGGACGACGCACGCACCACCCCTGCCGTCGATGTCGACTTCTCGCCGCTTCCCCGGAAGACCTCCGGCGGCGAGCGAGGTTCCCCCCGGCGCGCGTCGTCCCGGCTGGGCGGCGACCGCGGTCGTCCGCCCGGTCCATCGTGCGGGGTCGTGGCCGACTGCGCTCAGGGACCGCGAGACGGAGACGGGCGTGACGGACACCGAGACGAGGACCGCGATCGACCCCGGCACGCCGCGCGGCGGGACGGTCCCGGGCCGCTTCGCCGCCGTGACCTCCCGGGTGGCGACCTGGCAGTGGCTGGGGCTGCTGTGGGTGGTGGTCACCGCCTACAACCTGGGCAAGCCGTTCCACGTCGACGACACGGCGCACCTGGAGATCGCCCGCTGGATCAGCGGGCACCCGCTCCACCCGATGAGCGGGATGCTCAACTGGGGCGGGGTCAACCAGCCCATCTACGACACGAACCAGCCGCACCTGTACTTCTACCTGCTGGCCGGCTGGTCGTCGCTGTTCGGCTTCAGCGAGGTCGCCCTGCACTCGATGCAGTCGATCTTCGCGCTGGCGTGCGTCGTCCTCTTCCACCGCCAGGCCCGGCGCTCCTGCCCCGGGATCGCCGTGTGGCTGACGGCTCTGCTGATCCTCTCCCCGGCCTTCGTCGTCGAGCAGAACCTGATGGTCGACGTGCCGCTGCTCGCGCTGTGGCTGCTCTTCTTCGAGCTGGTCCTGCTGCACGGGTCCAGCCCGGCCCAGACGCGGCGCTACGTCCTGGCCGGTCTGGTGTGCGGCGCGGCGGTGCTGACGAAGTACAGCAGCCTGACCCTGCTGCCGATCCTCGCGGCGTCGCTGCTCCTCGAACGGCGCCTCCGCCAGGCCTGGACGCTGCTGCTCCCGGTCGCCGTGCTGGCCGCCTGGTCGGCCTTCAACTGGTGGGACTACGGCGGCATCCACGTGCTCAGCCGCGGGGACTCCCACCTGGGCGTGCTGCGTGCGGCGAGGTTCACGGTGGCCTGGGTCCTGATCATCGGCGCCGTCGTCCCGCTCGGCCTGCTGGTCGCCGTGCAGAGCCACGCGTGGCTGCAGCGCCACGAACGACGCCTCTACGCGGTCGTCGTGGCGGTGCTGGTCGTGACCGCCGTGGCCGTGGTGTCGGGCGTGCTGCCCGACGGCTACGCCGACGTCGTCCTGGCGCTCGGCTTCGCGGCCGACGGCGGCCTCCTCGTGGTCGGCCTGGCGCCACCGGTCTGGCGCGCGGTGCGGGCGGCGTGGCGCGAGCCCGCGACGCTCCGGGCGGACCCCTCGCTGGTCATCCTGGTCCTGTGGGTGCTGGGCGGCACCGCCTTCTACGTCCTGTTCGCGCCGTTCATCGCCACGCGCCACGTGCTGCTGGTGCTGCCGCCGCTGCTCCTGCTGTTCGGGAGGTACTTCGGGTCGCGGCTCTCGCGCGCCGCCAAGGGCTTCGCGATCGGCATCACCGTCCTGGTCGCCGCCGGCCTGTGCCTGGGGGACTGGCAGTTCGCCGCGTTCTACCGCACGTCGGCGTCGCAGGTCGCGAGCTCGCTGCCGCCCACCGGGACCGTCTGGACGAGCGGCCACTGGGGCTGGCAGTGGTACGCCGAGCAGAACGGCATGCGCCAGGTCGACCGCGACGCCGTCGACTTCCGACCGGGCGACCACCTGGTCGTCGGGGACGACATCGAGGCGCTGCCCGACCTCGTCGGACCCCGCCTCACCCTCGTGCGGCGGATCACGCAGCCCGAGCCCGCGCTGAGCCTGTTCTGCACCGGACGAACCGTCCGCTTCTACGCCTCCGGGCTGAAGGGCCCCTGGTCGCTCAGCCGGGACTGCGTCGGCCACCTCAGCATCTACGAGGTCACCAGCTGACTGGTCGGCCGAGGTCGACGGGCGTGGGAGGACCGCGACGCTCCGGGCCGAGACCCGACCCACCCTCTCAACCGCGCGTACGCCGTCGCGCCGCGTACGCCCTCGCGCGGTGGCTCGTCAGCGCGAGCAGCAGCAGGATCGAGGTCGTCGTCGTCGGCAGGCTGAGCAGCGTGACCCGCTCCGAGCCGGTGAGGTTGGACGCGAAGGCCCCGACCGTGGTCAGGACGCCCGAGCCCATCAGCCAGAGGCGGGCCCAGTCCCGCCCGGCCAGGGTCGCCACGCCGAGCCCCAGCTCCACCAGGGCGAAGAGCACCAGCAGCACGGCCAGCACCACGCCGACGACCCGGTCGGTGAGCAGCGAGGGCAGGTCCGCCTCGTCGTGGGTCAGCCGCAGCAGGGTGCTCGGCGCGGCGAACACGGCCACGGCGGCGACCAGGGCCAGCAGGGAGCGCACGAGCGCGACACCGCCGCCGAACACGGTCTGGGCCGGGAGCCGGTCGCGGCTGTCGGTCGGTCCGGGAGCGGCCGCCTCGGGCGGCTCGGGGGAGCGGCCCAGCACCACCACGGGCAGGTCGCCGTCGGTCTCGATCCGGTCGCCGCCGCCGTTGCGGGCGTGGAAGCCGGAGGAGAAGTGCCCGATGACCTCCACCGAGGTGGTGGGCATCGCGCGGGCGATCGTCGAGACGATGAAGTCGCGCTCGACGTCGGTGTCCGCCTCGATCTTGTGGGTGACCTGCAGCGTGAACAGCGACAGGCCGACGCTGCGGTCGTACGTGCCGGCGGCCAGCCAGTCGACCACCGAGCCGCCCGGCAGGAACCACCCGTCCGGGCACCGCCAGAAGCGCACGTGGTGCCGCTTCGACGGGCTGCCGGCCACCTGCTGCTGGTAGGCGAAGTCCTGCTGGCGGTCGAAGAGCGTGAGGGGGCTGACCGGTGCCGCCGCGTAGCTCTGCCGGCGCAGGGTGCACGTCACGATGTGCAGCCCGGTGCGCAGCGAGAGGTCGTCGGCCCGGGTCCACCCGGCCGCGGTCATCGCGGCGTGCACCTCGGCCTCGCCGCCCCGCAGGGCGAGGTTGACGGGGTCGCCGAGCAGGCCGTCGCTGGTGCGCGTACGGCCGATGAAGTAGCCGGGGACGTAGACCCAGGTCAGGATCCGGTGGATCCGCGGCAGGGTCAGGTAGGTGACGAGGAGCCAGAAGGGCAGCAGGAGCAGCAGGGGCCAGCCGGGCCGGACCCCGAGCCGGACGAGCAGGTAGGCGAGCCAGACCGCGGCGAGGCCGGCGAAGCCGAAGAGGAGGCCGTCGAGGCGGCGCAGGAGCCGCGTACGCTCCGGCGCCGCCGGCCCCGGCTCAGACGACGGGAGGCCCGCCACCGTCGACGTTGCGCCGCTCGACCACGCTGGTGTGGCTCGTGTTCCGGCGCTGCTGGGACAGCACGAGGGTGAGGATGATGGCCAGCACCCCGGCCCCCATGCAGATGTAGCCGATCGCCGTCAGGTCGACGGCGCTGAAGGAGTCCTTGACCCCGAAGGCGAGGATGCCGCCCACGACGAGCAGGGCGATGCCGGTTCCGAGACCCATGGTGGTCCTCACTTGAGAAGCACGACCCCCGGGCGGGGGTGCAAGCGGACATTAACAGCGCTCGACGCCGCGGGAGGCTGTTCGCGCGGATCACCCGGGCGGCGGCGCGGGCGAACTACCGTGGGAGGGCACACCAGCGCCACCGCACGCCCAAGGAGACCCGCACCAGTGATTCTTGCCGCCGTAGCCGCTTTCGCGGCGGCGTTCTCCTTCGCCCTCGGCTCCGCGCTCCAGCAACGCGTCGCCGGCAGCACCACCCCCGACGAGGAGAGCCAGGGGTCCTTCTTCGTCCGGATCGCCGGCCACCCGTCCTGGCTCGTCGGGCTGGTGCTGAGCGCGGTCGCCTTCGCGCTGCACGCCTTCGCGCTGAGCCGGGGCGACCTCGCCCTGGTCCAGCCGATCATCGTGAGCGGGATCGTCTTCGCGGTCGTCATCCGCGCCGCGCTGGAGCACCGGTTCCCCCCGCTCAGCACGCTGGTCTGGCTGGTGACCACCTGGGCCGGGCTCGCCCTGTTCCTGGCGGTCCGGCCGCCGACCGCAGACCAGGCCCCCAAGAACGGGCTCGGCGCGGTGCTGGTGGTGGCCGGCGTGCTCGTCGCGCTCGCGGGCATGGCGGTCGCGTCCCGGACCCGGACGCCGCAGCTGCGTGGCGCCGTCCTCGCCGGGGTGTCCGGGGTGCTGTTCGGGCTCGTCGCGGGGCTGGTCAAGCTCGTGCTGGCCCGGTTCGGCGAGGGCCTCGGTGCCGTCCTCAGCGCCTGGTCGCTCTGGGCGCTCGTGCTGACCGGGGTCTGGGCGGTGCTGCTCAACCAACGGGCCTACCAGGCGACCCGGCTCTCCGTCACCACCCCGATCCTGAACGTCGCCGAGGTGGCCGTGGCCATCCTCTTCGGCCTGCTCGTGCTCGGCGAGGACCCGGGCCAGACGCCGTCCATCATCCTCGGCGAGGTGGTCGGCCTCGCGCTGGTCATCACCGGCGTCATCAAGCTGGCGTCCGCCGACGGCCCGGCGCAGGCCGCGGAGCCGGCCCCGGCCGCGGAGGTCGACGCCCGGGCCGAGTGAGTCCCGATCCGACCAGGCGTCGGGCGACCAGGCGTCAGACGACCGGGCGTCAGCCGAGCGGGCCCGAGCCGACGGAGCGGTAGGCCTTGGACATGGCGGGGTACAGCGCGCGGGCCATCATGTCGTACCCGAACTGCGTGGGGTGCGTGCCGTCGGTGTAGTTGACCGGCACGGTCAGCAGCCGCGACATGTCGACCACGGCCAGCCTGCGGCCCTGCGCCTGGTAGCGGGCGGCGATCGCCGGGATCGCCGCGTCGTACGCGTCGTGCTGAGGGACGTCCGCCCGGGCCGGGACGATCTGGACGAGGATGACGTAGACGTCCGGGTCGGTGGCGTACATGCGCCCGACGAGGTCGTCGAGGCGGCGGGCCGTCTCCGCGCCGTCGGCACCGCGCTTGATGTCGTTGGTGCCGAGGTGGACGGACACGATGTCGGGGCGGTATTGCGTCATCCACGCCTGGATCCGCGGCGCGACGACGTCGTCCTTGCCCGGCTCGCACGGACCGGCGATGCACCAGCCCCCGTGGCCCTCGTTGTCGAGGTCGCCGAGCTGGGGTGGTCCGCTCGACTGCGAGCCCACGAAGTCGATCCTGTCGTGGTCCTGCTGCACGAGCAGCTGCCAGAGCAGGGTGCGGTAGCCGCCGCGCACGGGGTAGCCGGCGGTGATGGAGTCGCCCAGCGGCAGGTAGCGGATCGCGCGGGACGGCGTCGGCTCTGCCTCCGACGCCCCGGCACCCGGTCCCGGGCTGCACGCCGAGAGGACCGCGAGGACCACCAGCGCGACGCCGGCCCGCCAGCGCCGCGAGGTCGTCGGTCTGCGCCCGCTCAAACCTTGCTCCTGCCGTCCGGCTGCCGTCTTACCGCGGGTCTGCCTGCCCACCTGCGTCGCCCATCGTAGGGAGCGGCAGGGCCCCGCAGGCGGAGCCCGAGCAGCCTGCGGCTACGAACGTGTAAACCCTGCCCGACCCGGCCGGACGAAGTGGGCATGCGGGTGGCCCGCGTGGAACACTGATCGGCGCAGCGGGCCGGACGACAAATACTCCGGTGTCCGGCGCTCGGCCGACCACAAGTCCTGCCGGGCTTCCCTCTGGATCGGAGAACGTATGTCCTACGCACCCTCACGACGCGGGCGGGTGCTCGCGCTCGGCGCCAGCCTCGCGGCCTCGGCCCTGCTCCTCGCCGCCTGCGGTGGCGGCGGCACCGGCACGACCGCCGGCAGCTCGGCCGGCGCGGCCGGCGGCACGCTGATCGTCGGCACGACCGACAAGATCACCTCGCTCGACCCGGCCGGCTCGTACGACAACGGCTCCTTCGCCGTGATGAACCAGGTCTACCCGTTCCTGCTGAACACCCCGTACGGCAGCCCGGACGTGCAGCCCGACATCGCCACGTCGGCCGAGTTCACCTCCCCGACCGAGTACACGGTGAAGCTGAAGCCGGGCCTGAAGTGGGCCAACGGCCACGACCTCACCTCCTCGGACGTGAAGTTCACCTTCGACCGCGACGTCAAGATCGCCGACCCGAACGGCCCGTCCTCGCTGCTGTCGAACCTCGACAGCGTGAGCGCGCCGGACCCGACGACGGTCGTGTTCAAGCTCAAGGCCGCGAACGACCAGACCTTCGCGCAGGTGCTGTCCTCGCCGGCCGGCCCGATCGTCGACGAGGAGGTCTTCGCGGCCGACGCGGTGACGCCCGACAAGACGATCGTCGACGGCAAGGCCTTCGCCGGGCAGTACACGATCGCCAGCTACGACGTGAACAACCTCATCCAGTACAAGGCCTACGACGGCTACCAGGGCCTGCTCGGCCCGGCCAAGACCGGCACGGTGAACGTCAAGTACTACGCCGACGCGTCGAACATGAAGCTCGAGGTCAGCAACAACTCGATCGACGTCGCGTTCCGCAGCCTGTCGGCCAACGACATCGCCGACCTGCGCACCAACGACAAGGTCAAGGTCGTCGACGGGCCCGGCGGCGAGATCCGCTACATGGTCTTCAACTTCAACACGATGCCGTACGGCGCGAAGACCCCCGAGGCCGATCCGGCCAAGGCGCTCGCGGTCCGTCAGGCCGCGGCCGACCTGATCGACCGCAGCGCCCTGTCGCAGAACGTCTACAAGGGCACCTACACGCCGCTGTTCTCCCAGGTCCCGCAGGGCCTGACCGGCGCGAACGACGCGTACAAGTCGCTCTACGGCGACGGCAACGGCGCCCCGAGCGCCGACAAGGCCAAGCAGGCGCTCTCCGCCGCCGGCGTGAGCACCCCGGTCGACCTCAAGCTGCAGTACAACACCGACCACTACGGCCCCGGGTCGACCGACGAGTACGGCGCGATCAAGGACCAGCTGGAGAAGGGCGGGCTGTTCAAGGTCGACCTGCAGTCCACCGAGTACGTCCAGTACTCCAAGGACCGGGTCAAGGACGCGTACCCCGTCTACCAGCTCGGCTGGTTCCCGGACTACTCCGACGCCGACAACTACCTGACGCCGTTCTTCTCCAAGAACAACTTCGTGGCCAACCACTACGACAGCGCGGCCGTGCAGAAGCTGATCGGCGAGCAGCTCGTGCAGACCGACAAGACGAAGCGGGCCGAGCTCATCGGTCAGATCCAGGAGGCGGAGGCGAAGGACATCTCGACGCTCCCGCTGCTCCAGGGCTCGCAGGTCGCGGTCGTGGGATCGACCGTGTCGGGCGCGGACCAGACGCTCGACGCGTCGTTCAAGTTCCGCTACGCAGCGCTGTCGAAGGGCTGATCTTGTCCCTCGACACCCCTCGGCGGGCTCGGGGCACGTCCCCCGAGCCCGGCGAGGAGCTCAGCCCGGTGGTCGCATGACCGTCCTCGACGCCGAGGCGGGCGTCGCCGCCGTCACCCCGACGGGCAAGAGCCGCGGGGGTGGCGGCTTCGGGCGCTACCTCCTCGTCCGCTTCCTGCTGATCATCCCGACGGTGTTCATCCTGGTGACGCTGGTGTTCCTGCTGATGCGGACCACGGGCGACCCGATCACCGCCGCGCAGGGCGGTCGGCTGCCGCCCGAGCAGCTGGCCGAGCGGATCCACGCCGCCGGCTACGACCGACCGCTGGTCGTGCAGTACCTCGACTACCTCGGCGGTCTGCTGCGGGGCGACTTCGGCACCACGATCAGCGACAACCGACCGGTCACCGAGGTCCTCGTCACCTACGGGACGGCGACGCTGGAGCTGGCCGTGTACGCGTTGATCGTCGCGTTCCTCGTGGGCATCCCGCTCGGGATGCTGGCGGCCTACCTGCGCGACCGCTTCGGCGACGCGGTGCTACGCGTGTTCGCGATCCTCTGCTACGCCACGCCGGTCTTCTTCGCCGGTCTGCTCCTCAAGCTCGTGTTCGCGATCAAGCTCGGGCTGCTGCCGGTCTCGGGACGCGCCAGCACCGGGACCGAGCTGAACCTCCAGCTGCAGGAGGGCAAGACCGGCATCTACCTGATCGACGCCATCCGGCTCGGCGACCCGGCGGCGGTGGTCGACGTGCTGCAGCACGCGATCCTGCCGGCCGTGGCGCTCGGGCTGCTGACCGCGGGGATCTTCCTGCGGCTCGTCCGCACGAACGTCATCGGCACGCTCGGGACCGAGTATGTCGACGCCGCCCGCTCGCGCGGCGTGAGCGAGTACCGGCTGGTGCGCAAGCACGCCTACCGCCCCGCGCTGATCCCGATCATCACCGTGATCGGCCTGCAGATCGCCCTGCTGCTGGGGGGTGCCGTGCTCACCGAGACGACCTTCGAGTGGAAGGGCCTGGGCTTCCAGCTGGCGCAGTACCTGACGGCCCGCGACTTCGTCGCCGTCCAGGGGATCGTCGCGCTGCTGGCGGTGATCGTCGCCGTCACCAACTTCGTCGTCGACGTCCTGGCCGCCCTCATCGACCCGCGGGTGCGCTACTGATGAGCGCGTCCTCCGGGGCCGTGGCGACCGCGGTGCCCCTGCACGGCCGACGCAGGACGTGGCGCGACCTGCCGGTCGTGCACCAGCTGCGCCAGAGCGTCGGCGTGCAGCGCGGGATGCTCGTCGCCGGGCTCGTCCTCACGGGCGTGTTCGTCCTCGTCGCCCTGCTGGCCCCCGTGATCGCTCCCTACCGCTGGGCCCAGCGCGAGAGCGGCGGTCGCTCCTTCGACACCCTCCAGGCGCCGGGCGGGGACCACCTGCTCGGCACCACCCAGGGTGGCTACGACGTGCTGTCCCGGACCCTCTGGGGTGCCCAGACCGCGCTCGAGACGATCGTCATCGCGGTCGTGCTCTCGATCTTCGTCGGCGTCGCGCTCGGTCTGGTCTCCGGCTACCTCGGCGGTTGGCTCGACCGCGTCCTCGTCGTGGTGGCCGACGCGATCTACGCCTTCCCGACCCTGCTGCTGGCGATCGTCGCCTCCATCGCCATCTCCGGCGGGCAGTCCAGCAAGTGGGGCGGGGTCTTCGCCGCGGCCGTGTCGATCACCGTCGTGTTCATCCCGCAGTACCTGCGCGTGATCAGGTCCGAGACGGTCCGCATCAAGGCCGAGGCGTACGTGGAGTCGGCCAAGGTGGTCGGGGCGTCCACGGGACGCATCATGGTCCGGCACGTCCTGCGCAACGCCACGCGCACCCTCCCGCTGATCTTCACCCTCAACTGCAGCGAGGCGCTCCTCACCCTCGCCGGTCTGGGCTTCCTCGGCTTCGGCATCGAGCCGAACTCGGGTGCGGAGTGGGGCTACGACCTCAACCGGGCCGTGGGTGACGTGACCAGCGGCGTGTGGTGGACCGGGCTCTTCCCGGGCCTGGCGATCGTGCTCGCCGTCCTCGGCGTCACCCTGGTCGGGGAGAGCCTGAACGACCTGGCCGACCCCCGGCTGCGCGGCCGCCGCTCGGTGACCGCCGCGAGCGGCACCGTCGCCGCCACCTCGGTCGTCCCGGGTGGGACGCTCGACTCCGCCACCGGGCTGGAGACGCCCGGCCAGGACACCGACGGAGGGTTCGACCGATGAGCCTCACCGACCGCGCGCACGACCGGCAGCGCGACACCGCGGGACCGGTGGTGGACATCCGCCACCTCGTCGTCTCGTTCGCCAGCGACCGCGGCTCGGTCAAGGCCGTCGACGGCGTCAGCCTGCAGGTGGCGCCCGGGGAGGTGCTGGCCGTGGTCGGGGAGTCCGGCAGCGGCAAGACGGTGACGGCCAAGAGCATCCTCGGCCTGCTGCCGGCCAGCGCGACCGCGTCCGGGATGGTGCTGCTGGGCTCCCGGCACGGTGACGCCGCGACCGACGTGATCGCCGTGCCGAAGTCCCGCCTGCGCGAGCTGCGCGGGACCGACGTGGCGATGGTGTTCCAGGAGCCGTCCGCCGCGCTCAACCCCGTCTACACCGTCGGCTGGCAGATCGCCGAGGGCCTCCGCGCGCACCAGTCCATCAGCCGCAAGGACGCGCGCGCCCGCGCGATCGACGTCCTCCGTCGGGTCGGCATCCCCGACCCCGAGGAGCGCGTCGACTACTACCCCCACCAGTTCTCCGGCGGCCAGAAGCAGCGGGTCGTCATCGCGATGGCGCTCGTCCTCGACCCCGGCCTGATCGTCGCCGACGAGCCGACGACCGCCCTGGACGTGACCGTGCAGGCCGAGATCCTCGACCTGCTGCGGCGCTGCCGCGACGAGTTCGGGACCTCGATCCTGCTGATCACGCACAACCTCGGCGTCGTGGCCGACCTCTCCGACCGCGTCGCCGTGATGTACGCCGGCGAGGTCGTCGAGCAGGCGACCACGGCCGAGCTCTTCGCGCACCCGCGGGAGGAGTACACCCGGACGCTGCTCGCCGCCGTCCCGTACGTCGGGCAGGGCCGGGTGCGGGCGGCCGCGCGGGCCGAGGCCCGGGTGGCGGCGCAGGCGGAGGGCACCGAGCCCGACACGCTGGTGGAGGCCGACGGCCTGCGCATCACCTACCCGGGCCGGCTCGGTCGGTCCGGCTTCACGGCGGTCGACGGGGTCTCGTTCACCCTGCGCGCGGGCGAGGTGCTCGGCCTGGTGGGGGAGAGCGGGTCGGGCAAGACCACGATCGGACGGGCGATCGCCGGGCTGACCAAGGTCACCGGCGGGTCGCTGCGGGTCCTCGGGCAGGAGATGCGCGGGGTCAAGGAGCGCACGTTCCGCCCGCACCGGGTCGACATCGGCTTCGTGTTCCAGGACCCGGCCTCCAGCTTCAACCCGCTGCTGACCATCGCCGACTGCGTCGCCGAGCCGCTCGTCGTGCACGGGCGCAGCGCCGACCCGCGGGCCGCCCGGGCCCGGGTCGACGAGCTGCTCGAGGCCGTGCAGCTGCCGCGGGCGTACGGGGACCGCTACCCGCACGAGCTGAGCGGTGGACAGCGTCAGCGCGCGAGCCTCGCCCGGGCCCTCGCGCTCGACCCCAAGCTGCTGATCGCCGACGAGCCGACCTCGGCCCTCGACGTCTCCGTCCAGGCGCGGGTGCTCGAGCTGTTCTCCGAGCTCCAGGCCCGGCTCGGCTTCGCCTCGCTGTTCATCAGCCACGACCTCGCCGTGGTCGACCTGCTCGCCGACCGGATCGCGGTGCTCTACCACGGGCAGCTGGTCGAGGAGGGCACCGGCGAGCAGGTCCTCGGCGCCCCGCAGCACCCGTACACGCAACGGCTCCTCGCCTCGCTGCCGGTGCCGGACCCCGTGGCCCAGGCGGAGCGTCGGACGGCGCTCGCCCGGCTCCGGGTCGAGGAGTCCGAGCAGTAGGGGCTCGCCGGAACCTCCGGCGAGAGCCCGTCGCCGACAGCGTCGGCCTGCGATGATCGACCCGGCCCGGCCGAGCGGCGGACGGGTCGGTCGGGCGAGAGCGGGAGGACGCGCAGGTGGCGGGGCAGCAGGCAGGTCCGGGGACGCGACGGGCCTCGCCGCGCACGTTCGGGCGCGAGCCCAGCGTGCTCGACCCGATCGCCCCGGACTGGGTCGTGCGGATCCTGGCGCCGAAGAAGTCCGCGGTGCCGTGGGGCGACATGGTCCGCTCCGCGCTCACCGTCCCGGTCGTGCTGGCGGTGAGCCTCCTGCTCGGCCAGCCCGGGCTGGGGGTGTTCGCGGGCATGGGTGGGCTCGTGGGGTCGTTCGGGGACAACGGCGGCAGCTTCCGGGCCCGGTTCCGGCGGGTGCTGACGGGTGCGGCGTTCGGCCTCGTCGGGCTGGTCATCGGCCGGGTCGTGGCGGAGCAGGGCGCCGTGGCCGTGCTGACCATCGGCGTGCTGGCCGCGGTATCGGCGCTGATCAGCTCGCTCAGCGCCAACCTCTCCTTCGCCTCGCTCCAGCTCCTCGTCTACATCGCGGTCGCGGGCGCGCTCCCGCGCGACGTCCCGCTGCACCTGATCGCCCTTGCGTACGCCGGCGGCGTGGGCTGGGCGCTCGTGCTGTCGTTCGCGCAGACGCGCGTCGAGCGTCCGGTCAACGCGCCGCTCGCGGGCGAGGTGTCGGTGCTGCACGGCCTGGCCGACGAGCTCCGTCGCCCGGCCCGAGCAGCGGGGGCGTCGACCGGGCCGGACGCGGCGCAGGTGCCGCAGGGGCCGGAGGGTGCCGGGACCTCCGCGCACGAGCGCCGGGTCGCGCTGGTGCGGCAGCTGTCCACCGCGTACGACGACGTCGTGACCGCACGCTCGACCTCCGCCGGGCGCCGCGACGACCTGCGACGCCTCTCGTCGGCACTGACGGCAACGTTCAGCCTGGTCACGGCCGTGTTCGACCTGCAGAGCCGGACCGGGACCGACCCGGCGCTGCGGGCCACGCTGGCCGACCTCGTCGACGCCGCCGCCGGGCTGGTCGCCGCCCGCCGCGACCGCGAGGTCCGCGCCCGGCTCGAGGCCCTGGAGGACGAGGTGGGCCGGGTCGTCCCGCCCGGCACCGAGGTCAACGCCGACGTCACGACGGTGCTCGCCGCGCTCACCCACGTCCTGCGCACGGTGGAGGGGCGCACGTCGTCCACGACCGGCGGCGAGCGTCGTTCCTGGGCGGGCTACCTGCCGGGGCAGAAGGCGTGGGTGTTCGCCGTACGGCTGGGGCTGACGATGGCCGTGGCCGAGGCCGTCCGGCAGCTGGTGCCGCTCGAGAAGCCCTACTGGATCGTCCTCACCGCCGCCCTCGTCCTCAAGCCGGACCTGGGCTCGGTCTTCGCCCGGGGCGTCCAGCGCACGCTCGGCACGCTCGTGGGGGTGGTGCTGGGGGTGGCGGTCGTGGCCGTCGTGCCGCACGGTGCCTGGCTGCTGGTGCCCATGGCCGTGCTCGCCTTCGCGTTCCCGTACGGGCGCAACCTCAACTACGGGCTCCTGTCCACGTTCATCACGCCGCTGGTGCTGCTGCTGATCGACTTCGGCGCGCGGGTGGACGCGAGGCTGGCGCTGGACCGGCTGATCGACACCGCGATCGGCGCCGGCATCGTGCTGGTCGTCGGCTACCTGTGCTGGCCGGGCACCTGGCGCCCGCGGCTCGGCGAGCACATCGCCGCCGGGGTCGAGGCGCTCGGCGGTTACGCACGGGTGGCGTTCGGCGTCGACCGCACCCCGGTCGGCCCGGCCCGGCGCCGCACGTACGGAGCCATGTCGGACATCCGGTCCGAGCTGCAGAGCACCCTGGCCGAGCCGCCCCCGCTGTCGCGGCAGGCGGCGGCGTGGTGGCCGCTGATCGCGCAGCTGGAGAAGGCGACGGACGACCTGACCGAGGCCGCCGCCCGCGCGCGCCACCCGGCCGAGCGCCCGCCCGTCGCGGACGTGGCCCAGCTCGTGGCCGGGTTCGACGACCTCGCCGCGGCGCTGCGCGGGCACCGGGCGCCCAAGGACCTGGCCGCCCCGACGTCACCGCTGCTGGCCGACGTGGCCGGCGACCTGCACGGTGCCCGGGGCATCGCCCGCGGGCCGCTCGGTGGGTGACACGATCAGCGACGTGGACGACGTGGTGGGACGCAACGAGCTCGAGCTGGCCGACTGGCGGCGGCGGGTCGCGGGCCTGTACGCCGCCGTGCGCGACGACGCGCAGGACGACCCGGCCGCCGGGCACGCGCGGTGGCGGGCCGGCCGGGACGCCCTGTTCCGTGAGCACCCGCAGAGCCCCTTGCCGCCCGGCAGCCGGCTGCGCGAGACCGGGCTGCCGTGCTGGCCGTACGACCCGGAGCTGCGCCTCGAGGTTCCGCTGACCCCGGTGCCCGAGGGCGCCCGGACGCTCGAGCTGCCCAGCGGGGAGACGGGCAGCACCCTGCTGCGGGCGGTCGGGCTGGTGGAGCTGCCCGACCCGGTCGGCGCGAGCATCACCGTCTGGTGGCTGGAGCAGTACGCCGGGGGGATGTTCCTGCCGCTGCGCGACGGGACCGCCGGCGGCTCCGAGCCGACCGCGGCCAGCTACGGCGGCGGCCGCTACCTCCTGGACACGGCCAAGGGCGCGGATCTGGGGGCCGTCGGTGGCCGCCTGGTGGTCGACCTCAACTTCCTCTACCACCCGTCCTGCCGCTACGACGACGCGTGGCTCTGCCCCCTCGCCCCGCCCGAGAACTCCGTCACCGCCCGCGTCGAGGCGGGGGAGCGGATGGGCTGAGCGCCCGTCCACCGGCGGAGCTCAGCTGTTCTGGGCCTCGAAGACGATGTCGCCGCCCGCGGTGCCACCCATGGTGTCGTTGGGGGCGTCGGGGGAGACGCGGTAGCTGAGCTGGTAGGTCCGCGCCTCGGGCGCCGCGCCGGAGGGGTTCCACCCGCCGACGCCGTTGGCGTAGGACGTGCGGGTCGTGCCGAAGGTCATCAGGCTCCCGTGGAAGACCTCGGCCCCGCTGGCCAGCGGTGTGAACCCGTCGCAGGACCCGAAGGACCCGCCCGTCCCCTGCGTGATGGTCAGGTCGAGGTAGGCGGCCAGGTTGGTCGTGCCGCTGCCGTTCGTCCCGTAGACCCGGACCTCGGAGGGGAGCGTGCCCTTGCTCGTCACGACCAGGCAGCGGCTGCCCGACGAGCCGGGCCGGGCGTTCGCCACGGAGAACGCGGCCGCGTTGGCGTCGTCGTCGGTCAGGGCGACGGTGCCGGTGGCCCAGTTGCTGGTCGGGCTGACGGTGGTGGCCGAGTAGGCCGAGTAGGAGGACTGGGCCACGACCAGGCCGGAGGCGACGAGTGCGGCGGGGATCGCGACCAGCGAGACGACGGTGGCGACCTTGCGGGACGGGCGGCGGGTCCGGGCGGTGCCGGCGGTGGTGGTGGTGGTGGTGGACATGCTGGGCTCCTCGAGCTGGTCGCGGGTGGTCGGACTCAGCTGTTCTGGGCCTCCCAGGTGAAGCCGATGGCCGCGGTGCCGCCCTGGGTGTCGTTCGTGGTCTCGGTCCGGACGCTGTAGGTGATCTGGTAGGTCCGGGTCTCGGCCGCTGCGCCGGAGGCGACGCCGGCCGTGTTCCAGGTGCCGACGCCGGTGGAGAAGTTGGTGGCGCTGGAGCCGAAGCCGGCCAGCGTGCCGGTGTAGACGCTCGAGCCGCTGGCGAGCGGGGCGTAGCCGGTGCAGGAGCCGAACGAGCCGCCGGTGCCCTGGGTGACGGTCAGGTTGATGTCGCTGGACAGGGCCCTGGTCGTCGCGGCGCCGGTGCCGTAGAGCTTGACGGCCGAGGGCAGCGACCCGGTGGAGGAGACCACGATGCAGCGGCTGCCGGTCGAACCGGGCTTGAGGTTGCTCGCCGTGAAGGCGGCCGTGTTGTTGTCGTCGTCGGTCAGGCCGACGGTGCCGGTGGCCCAGTTGCTGGTCGGGTTGACCGTCGTGGCGGAGTAGGCCGAGTAGGAGGACTGCGCGACGACCAGGCCGGAGGCGGCCAGCGCGGCCGGGACGGCGATCAGCGAGACGATCGTGGCGACCTTGCGCGACGGGCGGCGGGTGCGGGCGGCGGTGGTGACGGACATCGGGGGCTCCTTGAGGTGGTGGTGTGTCCTTCGAGCCAGCCCCCGCTTGCTCCCCGGCCTCTCTGGGCTGGTGAGAAGAACGATGCCGCCGTCACCTCCACGCAGCCTCAGCCCGACCGACATGGTCTCCTCAGGACCGTCTGAAGATTGAAACGTAAATGATTCAATGCTCAAGAACCTCTGGATCCGGCTCAGGAACGCCCCGACCTTCTCCTGAGGTGCTGCGGGGTGCAGGCATCCGACGCTCATGACGTGCCCGACCCGTACAGCGTCCGGACCTGCGCCGCGGTCAGGGCGGAGGGGAAGTACGCCGCGTCGTCGAGCGTGCCGGCGAAGTACCGGCTCGTCGGCGTGGCGTCCCAGTTGTCGAGGTTGTCGTAGGCGACCCGGAGGTAGGCCGTCGATCCCGGCTCCGCGGTCGTCGTGGTCGCGTCGGAGGCGACGAGGGCACCGTCGACGTAGAGCCGCATGCCTGCGGAGGACAACGAGGCCGTCGCCAGGTGCCAGTCGCCGTCGTTGTAGGCCGCCACGGACGAGACCGTCCGGACGGCGTTGGCGTAGACGCCGAAGTAGAGCCGACCGTTGTCGGCCAGGTAGACGTGCCGGTCGTAGTTGCCCGACGCCCCGGTCTGGGCGCTGCCGAACCCGATCAGCTTTCCGCCCGACCGGGTCGTGGTGCGGAACCAGATCGACAGGGTGAAGACGCTGGGCATCCCTCCGGTGACGGCCCGTGAGCTGAGGTAGCCGCTGGAGCCGTTGAAGGTCATGGCCCGGCCGGAGTCGCGGTCGCACGCCCTGCTCGTCGTCGAGGTCTTCCCGCTCGACCCGTAGACGCCGGTCCGCCCGTTGCCCGAGCTGTCGGTGGCCGTCGTCGTGGTCGAGGAGGTCTCGTCCATCCGGTACCAGAAGGCGGGGGCGAGGGCGGCCGTGGCGTCGGCGCAGGTGAAGTAGGGCGCGCCGGCCAGGCTCCCGGTGCTGGTGGTCGTGTCCGCGAACCTCGCCTCGGCCGGGGTGGCCAGGACGACGGCGAGCAGACCGACACCCAGCAGCGCGGCGGCCCGGCGGAGCCGGTCGCGCGACGGCCGGGCGTACGGCGACGGAGGTGCTGGGTCGGGGCCGACCCGGGGGACGGGGGCCGGCACGGGTCGGTCGGGCTCGGGCTCGGGATGGGGATCGCCGGGGCCGGGTCCGGCCGACGGCTCGGGCGGGTCCTCCTCGGGGAACTCGCGGTCGCGCCCGCTCGCCGCGAGCGCGAGGGCCAGGGCGAGACCTGCCGCCACCAGGCCCAGGGCCACCCAGCGTCCCTCGCGCAACCACACGATCGGCAGGGCGACCCAGGGCACCCGCAGGGTCCCGATGCCGACGACGGCACCGAGCGCGACCGGGGTGGAGTCGTCCGAGGCGTTGGCGTCGCCGCGGGTCACGAGCAGCCCGGCGTCGTCGAGACGGACGAAGCGGTGCATGCGCAGGTGCCCGGGCTGGTCGGGATCGTGGAAGAGCAGCACGCTGGTCAGCGGCGGGACCTGCGAGCCGAGGGGCCGCGACACCGCGACGTCGCCCACGTGCAGGCGCGGCATCATCGAGCCGCTGCTCACCGTCGTCGGGTGCCACCCGATGATCGCCGGCAGGGCGCCCCAGGCGGCGAGCCCCAGCAGCCCGACCAGCAACGCCCTGGCCGCGGTCACGGCGACCAGCCGTCGCCAGGTCCACAGACGAGGTTCCGGCATCAGCTGTTCTGCGCCTCCCAGGTGAGGCCGAAGGTCGCGGTCCCGCCCTGGGCGGTGTCGGGGGTGCTGGAGCTCACGGCGTACGCGAGCTGGAAGGTCCGGGTGTCGGAGCCGTTGCCGGCCGGGGACCAGCTGCCCAGCCCGGTCGCGTAGCTCGTGGCCGAGCCGGTGAAGCCGGCGAGCGTGCCCGAGTAGACCGCGGAGCCGGACGACAGCGCGGTGAAGCCGGAGCAGGAGCTGTACGTCCCGCCCGTGCCCTGCGTGACGGTCCAGCTGACGTAGGTCGCGAGGCCCTTCGTGGTGACGGCGTCGGTGGCGAACAGCTTCACCGACGAGGGCAGCGACCCGGTCGAGGTGACGGCGATGCACCGCGAACCCGACGAGCCGGGCTTGAGGTTCGACAGCGCGAACAGCGCGGACCCGCCGTCGTCGTCGTTGAGCACGACCGTCCCGGCGCCGAGGCTGTTGCTGGTGTTGCTCACCTTCGCGCTGAACGCGGAGTAGGAGGCCTGGCCGACGACCGCGAGGGCCACCGCGGCGGCCAGGGGCCAGACCAGCCAGCGGGAACGGCGCACGGCACGGCGGGAGGGGGGCAAGGGGTCTCCAGGAGCTCTGCACGTCGGCGTGGACGGCCACCCCCGCAGCCTGAGGAGAGGATAGCCGGGAGGGCTTCCCCCGGCGGCCCGACGACCCGAGCCTGTGCCGGTGCCTCCGGGTCGCGGCACACTCGGGAGATGCTGCCTGCGACCCCCGGCCTCGACCGCCGTCGTCTGCTGCTCGGCGTGGCCGGGCTCGCCGCCGGGAGCCTGACCGGGTGCGGGAGCGGACCGTCGGGCAGCGTGCCGCTTGCGCCCGCCCCGGGCACGGTCGCGCCGAGCCCGTCCGCCACGCCATCCGCGACGCCGAGCCCGTCGCCCACGCCGACCCCGAGCGCGAGCCCGGCGCCGAGCCGGAAGCCCACGCCGAGCGGTCCGCCGGACCCCGACGTCGCGGGCACCGTCGCCGACGACCTGGACGTCCCCTGGGGGATGGCGTTCTTCGCCAACGGGGACGCGCTCGTCTCCGAGCGCGACCGTGCGCGGCTGCTCAGGGTCACGCCGGAGGGCCGGGTCACCCGGCTCGGCGAGGTGTCCGGGGTCGCCCCGGCCACGGGGATCGGCGAGGGCGGGCTGCTCGGGGTCGCGCTGGCTCCCGGCGACGAGGACACCGTGTTCGCCTACCTGACCTCGGCGTCGGACAACCGCGTGGTCCGGCTGAGCATCCGGGGCGGCAGGGTCGGGAAGCCGAAGGCGCTGCTGACCGGCATCCCGACGAGCGCCCACCACCACGGGGGGCGGCTGCTCTTCGCGCCGGACGGCACCCTGTTCGTCAGCGTGGGCGACGCCGAGGACTCCGCCCTCGCGCAGCAGCGGGGCTCGCTGGCCGGCAAGATCCTGCGCCTGCGGACCGACGGCCGGGCCGCCTCGGGCAACCCGTACGGCAACCGCACCTGGAGCTACGGCCACCGCAACGTCGAGGGGCTCGCGTTCGACGCGCAGGGCCGGCTGTGGGCGACCGAGTTCGGCGACAAGCGGGCCGACGAGCTGAACCGCATCGTGAAGGGCCGCAACTACGGCTGGCCCGAGGTCGAGGGCCGCAGCAGCAGTGGTGGGTCGAGCGACGACTACACCGGCCCCCGGGCGACCTGGTCGCCGACCAGCAGCTGCTCACCGGCCGGGCTCGCCATCACCCGCTCGACCGCGTTCGTGGGGGCGCTCCAGGGGCAGTGCCTGTTCTCCGTGGCCCTCGACGGGACCGACGCGGCCAGGCCGAAGGCGCGCTTCGCCCGGGACCACGGCCGGATCCGCAACGTGGCGGTGGCGAAGGACGGGTCGCTGTGGATGACCACGAGCAACACGGACGGCCGTCGTACGCCGGGCAAGGACGACGACAAGATCCTGCGGGTCACGCTGTGATGCTGCCCTCGCTCGGCGCGGGCGCAGATCCCGCGCTGACCCGCCGGTGTCGTCGTCGTTCGACGACGAAAGAACGCCTCGTCTCTCGCCTCCTCCATCCGGCGGCGCGGGATCAGGCGGTGGCGGAGGCTCCAAGCCCTCGAGTCAGTCCGCGACGACGACCGATCCGAGGAGCAGGCGGCGGGCGAGGTCCTCGCCGAGGTCGGCCACCGTCGCTGAACCTTCGCCCAGCAGCGCCTTCACCGGCGCGACGTCGGCCTCGTCCAGCGTGAGCTCCCCGGCCCGGCTGCGCAGCACGCTGCGCCCGCCGGCCTGGTCGAGCGAGGCCGCGAGGTGCTCCCGGAGCCGGACGACCCTGCTCGGGAACAGGGCGGCGGCCGCGTCGAGCTGGCGGAGCGGGCCCACCGGCGCCGGTCGGCGGGAGTCGCGGTCGGAACGCCGCAGCGCGGCGACCAGGATGTCGACGTCGGCGGAACGTACGGCGTCCAGCAGGGCGGCGCGGACACGTTCGACGTCGGGACCGAGGGTGTCCGGCCGGGTGGGGTCGGTGCCCAGCCCGAGGGAGGCGCGGAGCTCCGCGTCGCCGGCCAGCGAGCGCAACGCCTGTGCGGTCAGCTGCTCGGCGAGGGTGTAGCGCGTCCACGTGTGCACACCGAGCGTGAGGTGGGTGCTGACGCCGCCGAGCGCCGTGGCCGCATGCAGGAACCCGCGCGGCAGGTAGAGGCAGTCCCCGGGCTCCAGCACGGCCTCGATCAGCGGCGGTTCCGCGGCCGCCCGCTGGACCGCGGCGCGACGCTCGGTCCAGGGCTGGTCGCGCAGCGGCGACTCCCAGACGGGGGCGTGGATGCGCCAGCGCTTCGCGCCCGAGACCTGGAGCACGAAGACGTCGTGGACGTCGTAGTGGTCGTCGAAGCCCTGGTTCTGGGGCGGGGTGACGTACGCGTTGGCCTGGACCGGGTGCCCCAGCTCGGAGGCCAGCGCGCCGACGAAGTCGATGATCGGCGGCCAGACGCGGTGCAGCGCCTGGAGCACGAGGGTCGCGCCGTCGCCGAACAGCGCGACGAGCCGGCTGTCGCTGACCTGGTCCGCGATGCCGGCCCCCACGCCGCCGGGAGCGGTGAAGGAACGGTCGGGCAGGGTCTGCCCGCTCTTGGCCACCCGCAGGAACGGCGCCCGCAGCCCGCGCTCGGAGACGAGCTCGTCGACCGTGGGCTCGTCGAGCAGGTCGGTGAACGGGCGGGGGAGGTCACCGGCCCGGCTCAGCAGCGCCTGGCGACCCCAGTGCCGCTCGGTGAACGTGGCCAGGTCGGTCGCGACGAGGCGGTCGAGGGCCGGGGTCGGGCGGTCGGGCACGGGGTCCTCGCGTGGGTTGGTGGTGGGTGCGGACTTGGTGGTCTGTGAGCCGGCGTGAGGAGCTGGCAGCGTCCGAGAAGCAGGCGGTGCCCGGCCCGTGGGCCGGGCACCGTCCGCTCAGCCGGTGCTAGGCGCTGCCGTCGGCCCCGCCGTCGCTGACGCCCGGGGTGCCGTCGGCGCCGCCGTCCGCGGGACCTTCGGCCCCGCCGTCAGCTCCGCCGTCCTGGACGCCCGGGGTGCCCTCGGCGCCGCCATCCGCGGGACCTTCGGCCCCGCCGTCAGCTCCGCCGTCCTGGACGCCCGGGGTGCCCTCGGCGCCGCCGTCGGCCGGTCCTTCGAGGCTGCTGTCGCTCATGGTCCTCCTCGTGCTCGTGCGGCTCCGCACAGACTGCGGGTGGCCGCGGTGACGCGCCGGATCGGCGCCCTCCGCACATGGAACCACCCCGGGCCGCAGGGAGGTGGGGAGGGGTCGCCCGTCGCCGGTCCGTGGTGCCGAGTTCTGTCGGAGGGCGCGGTTACGCTCGCGACCATGCAGGGGGACGAGGTGTTCGAGGCGGCCGAGGCCGCGCTCTCGGGCCTCCTGGCACCCGCTGACCTGGGCGGCGCCGCGGCTTCGCCCGCCAGCGGCAGCGGCAGCGGCGGTACTCCTCGTGGCGGTGGCGGTGGCGGTGGCGGGGTCGCCGGCGCGCTGAGCGACGGGGCGATCACCGCGATGGTGGGGCCGGAGGCGTTCGCGCGGGCGCTGGTGGCGGTGCGGGCCGGGCACGTGAGCCACGTCGAGGTCGACGACGCGGCACGCACGGTCTCGGGGCGCGTACGCGGGACGCACCGTGACGACTACGAGGTGACCGTCTTCCTGGCCTCGTCGCCGTCGGGCGCCACGACCGTGCACCGCAGCCGGTGCACCTGCCCGGTCTCGATGGACTGCAAGCACGCCGCGGCGGTCCTGGTGGTCGCACGCCACCAGCAGGGCCCGGGTCCGCGCGTGGAGCGACCCGAGTGGGAGCGGGTGCTCGGCCCGCTGGTGACCACGCCGCCGCCGGTCGCGGCGGTCGAGGTCGCCCCGCTCGCGCTGGAGCTCGGGGTGGAGCGCATCCCTGCGCACCGCGGCTACGCCGGTCGGCTCGACCTGCGCGCGCGGCCCGTCCGGCGCGGTCGCGGCGGCGGCTGGGTGCGGTCGGGGATCTCCTGGGAGGACCTGGACTTCGTCGCCCGCTCGTACGTCGCGGCGCACCGCGAGCTGCTGCTGCAGTTCCGGGCGGCGGCCGGGGCCGGGGCCCGCAACGCGCTGCCGCGCAGCCCGTGGCTCTCCCTGCAGACGGTCAGCAGCGCCTTCTGGTCGTTGCTCGACCAGGTCGGCGAGGCCGGCCTGGAGGTCGTCGTCGAGGAGCCCGTGACGGACCTCGAGGTCCTGCCCACCGCCGAGGTGTCGCTCGACGTCCGCCGGGTGGACCAGGTCGGCCTGCTCGTCGGACCGCGGGTGCGGGTCGGCGAGGCCAGGGTCGAGCTGACGTCCGTCGGGGTGCTGGGGGAGCCGGCGCACGGGGTCTTCACCCTCGGCGCCGACCAGCGGCTCGTCGTCGCCCGGCTCGACCGGCTGCTCCCGCGCGAGCTGCGCTCGCTGGTGGTGGGCGCCCGCCCGCTGCTGGTGCCCCGGTCCGACGAGGAGCGCTTCCTCGACGACTTCGTCCCCGCCCTGCGGCGGCACGCCCCGGTCGGCTCGCGCGACGGCAGCGTCGCCCTGCCCGTCGACGTCCCGCCGCGCCTGACGCTGACGGTGACCCCGCGCGAGGAGCACCGGGTCCGCCTCGACTGGTCGTTCCGCTACGCCACGCCCGGGCCGGGAGGCGCCGCCGGATTGGTAGCCGGGTACGACCTGGACGACCCGACGGGCGGCCGGCTGCGCGACCCGGCGGCCGAGCGCGCCCTGCTCGTCGACCTGCCGGTGCCGTACGCCGCCGTGCCGGTGCTGCGGGAGCCGGGGTCCGAGCCCGCGAGGCCGGCCGCGCACGCCCTGCTGGACGGCCTGGCCGCCGCGCAGCTCGTGGAGCGGACGCTGCCGGCGCTGGAGGCGGCCGGGGTCGAGGTGCTGGTCGACGGTGACCTGCCGGGCTACCGCGAGTCCGTCGCCGAGCCGGCGATCGCCGTCAGCGCCACGGAACGGGCCGACACCGCCGACTGGTTCGACCTGCACGTCGAGGTCACGGTCGAGGGCGAGCAGGTGCCGTTCGACCAGCTGTTCGTCGCGCTCAGCCAGGGCGAGGAGCACCTGGTCCTCGACAGCGGGGTCTGGTTCAGCCTGCAGCGCCCGGGTCTCGACCGGCTCCGCGACCTCATCGAGGAGTCCCGCTCGCTCACCGACCGTGACCCCGCTGAGCTGACCATCAACCGCTTCCAGGTCTCGCTGTGGGAGGACCTCGTCGACCTCGGCGTGGTCGCCTCCCAGGCGGCGCGCTGGACGCGGGCCGTCCGCGGCCTGGTGCGGAGCGAGCCGCCCGCCCCGCTCGACCTGCCGTCGACGCTGCTGGCCGAGCTGCGGCCCTACCAGCGCGACGGCTACGCCTGGCTGCACACGCTCTGGTCCCACGGCCTGGGCGGCATCCTGGCCGACGACATGGGGCTGGGCAAGACCGTCCAGACCCTCGCCCTGGTCGCCCAGGCCCGCCTCGAGCAGGCGGCGGCCCGGGCGGCGGACGGGGCGGACGGGGCGGACGGGGCGCAGCTGCCGGCGCCGCCGTTCCTGGTCGTCGCGCCGACCAGCGTGGTGCCCGGCTGGGTGAGCGAGGCGGCCCGCTTCGTCCCGTCGCTCCGGGTCGCGACCCTGGACCCGCGGGCGCGACGCCGGGGGTCGCTCGCCGAGCTCGCCGCAGGTGCCGACCTGGTCGTGACCTCGTACGCGCTGCTCCGGCTCGACGCGGACGCGATCGCCGCGCTGCCGTGGTCGGGCCTGGTGCTCGACGAGGCGCAGTTCGTCAAGAACCACCGGGCGAAGACCTACCAGGCCGCGCGGCGGGTGGACGCGCCCTTCGCCCTGGCCATCACCGGCACCCCGCTGGAGAACAGCCTGATGGACCTGTGGTCGCTGCTGTCGGTGACCGCGCCGGGGCTGTTCCCGTCGCCGCAGCGGTTCTCCCAGTTCTACCGGCGCGCGATCGAGCGCGAGGGCGACACCGACCGGCTGCGCCAGCTGCAGCGCCGGGTGCGCCCGTTCGTCCTGCGCCGGACCAAGCAGGCCGTCGCGGCCGACCTCCCGCCCAAGCAGGAGCAGGTCCTGGAGATCGAGCTGGCGCCGCGGCACATGCGCGTCTACCAGACCCACCTCCAGCGCGAACGGGCCAAGGTGCTGGGGCTGCTGGACGACCTGGACCGCAACCGCTTCACCGTGCTGCGCTCGCTGACCCTGCTGCGCCGGCTCTGCCTGGACCCGGCGCTCGTCGACGAGGCCCACGCCGACATCCCGGCGGCCAAGGTCGAGGTGCTGCTCGACGACCTGACCGAGCTGGTCGCCGAGGGGCACCGGGCGCTGGTGTTCAGCCAGTTCACGAGCTTCCTGGGCCGGATCCGGGACCGGCTCGACCAGGCCGGGATCGAGCACGCGTACCTCGACGGGTCCACGACGCGGCGCGAGGAGGTCGTGGAACGGTTCCGGCAGGGCGCGGCGCCGGTGTTCCTGATCAGCCTCAAGGCGGGCGGCTTCGGGCTCAACCTCACCGAGGCCGACTACTGCTTCGTGCTGGACCCCTGGTGGAACCCGGCCACCGAGGCCCAGGCCGTCGACCGCGCGCACCGGATCGGCCAGACCCGCACGGTGATGGTCTACCGGCTGGTCGCCAAGGACACCATCGAGGAGAAGGTCATGGCGCTCAAGGCGCGCAAGGCCGAGCTCTTCGGCTCGGTCTTCGACGCCGACGGGCTCGGCGGGTCCGAGCTGGGCGCCGACGACATCCGCGAGCTGCTGGCCGCGTAGGTCCGGCCGGGCACGGGCACGGGCACGGACGTTCGGACGGGTGAAGTAATCACCCGCCTGCGCTGCTCCTTGAGGCAATGCTGAGGAACGCTTAGCCGGAGCCGTCCGAAGACATGAGCCAGCAGCGGAAGGATCGACGTCATCCGGGTGCGAGAGCGCCCGGTCAGGACAGACTTCCGTCGGTCGACGCGGGGGCCGGGTGCACGATCGCCCGGCCGACGCAGGGCCTGCGGGGCCAGGTCGTCGCCTCGGGGGAGGGGTTCGACCGTGTCTGGGGCCGCCGCGTCGCCGAGAGGCGTCGAGCGCGCCTTGTGGGGGGAGCACGGCCGACGGACAACGGAGTCTGCAGGTCTTCGGGGAACGACCGGCACGAGGGGTGGACGGTGACGTACGACGCCGTCTACGTGCTGGTGGTGCACGACAACGAAGAGGCGTCGCGGGGGGATGCGACGTGAAGGGGGAAGCAGGGGCGTTCGGGGGAACGCAGGAACCACGGCCCACCGGTTCGACGAGGGGGAGAACCGGCGGTGGTGGTCGAGCACGGTGGGGGGACGCCGGGCTCGCGTCGCAGATGTCCTGTGCAGATCCGGGCGGAACCGGTCGTGGACCGGTCCCGGGAGGTCGATCACCCACGGGGCCGGTTCACGCCGGCGCATCAGGAGGACCGATGGCCGAGCACGACGCCATGATGGCGCGGTTCGTCCACGACTACCTCGAGCTCCTCGACCACCGTGTCTCCTCGATCCGCAGCCACCTCGAGCAGCGCAACTTCATGACGGCGCACGTCGCGCTGCTCAGCCTGGAGTCGACCAGCGTGATGGTCGGTGCGGACGACCTGGCCCAGGCTGCCGGCCGGCTGCGCGAGGCCGTGGAGCAGGGCGACCGCGACACGGTCCCGTCGCTGCTGGCCGTGGTGACCAGCGAGGCCGAGCGCACCCGGCGCGAGCTGGCGCAGACGCCGCCCGAACCGTCAGAGCCCGCTCAGCCGGCCTGACGTCGTCGCGTCGTCGGCCCGAGGGTCAGCGTCGCGAGTCGGCGAGCCGGTAGCCGACGCCGCGCACGGTCTCGATGTAGCGCGGGGAGGCGACGGGGTCGTTGAGCTTGCGCCGCAGGTTGGCCATGTGCACCTCGACCGCACGGCGGTCGGAGTCGCTGACGTAGCCGCTGGTGGCGTAGTCGCCCCGCAGCTCCAGGGCCAACGAGTCCTTGGAGATCACCCGGCGGTTGCCGGACATGATCGCGAGCAGCAGGTCGAACTCGCTGCGCGTCAGCTCCAGCGGCGCGCCGTCCAGGTCGACGAGCCACATCTCCGAGTTGATGCGGAGCCCGTTGTGGCTGAGCCAGCCGCCGTTGCCGTCGTCCTCGGGCTCGGGCGGTGGTGCAGCCCGAGGCGCCGCGATGGGGGCCGCCGACTCGGCGGCCGCCGCGGCCGCCTGCACCGGGGTGACGTAGCGCCGCAGCATCGCCTCGATCCGGGCCCGGAGCTCGCGGGGGCGGAACGGCTTGGTCAGGTAGTCGTCGGCCCCCGCGTCGAGCCCCATCAAGGTGTCGATCTCCTCGTCGCGGGCCGACAGCATGATGATGTACGTCGAGCTGAAGGCGCGGATCTGCCGGGCGACCTCGAAGCCGTCGATGCCCGGCAGGCTGATGTCCAGGGTCGTCAGGATCGGGTCGTACGCGCGGACGGCGGCAATGCCCTCCTGGCCCGACTCGCAGGAGTGACAGCTGAAGCCGGCCTGGTCGAGGATGGCGGCGAGGAGGTTCCGGATGTCGGCGTCGTCCTCGATCACGACGGCGACGCGGTTCGGCTCGGCTGCCATGCTGGTCACCGTACCGACATCGTTGGCGGCGCAGGCGCGCGACGGGCGTTTCCGGGCACCACAAGATCAACCAGACTGCTCATCGACGTCCTCAGGCTCCGGCCGGGGTGGGTACCGGGTGGGCGGACGTGGGGTCCTGCCCGGTCTCCGGCGGGGTGTCGGACAGGCTCTCGGCGAGGTGCCCGTCGGTGCGCTCGGTGTCGTCGCCGACCTCGTCCGCGGCCCGCGGCAGGGTGAAGTGCAAGGTGGCGCCGCTCTCCGGGTTGTTCGTGGCCCAGATCTGGCCGCCGGAGCGTTCCACCAGGCTCCGGCTGATCGCGAGGCCCAGACCGAAGCCGCCCTTCTCCCGGGCGTCGCTGGAGTCGACCTGCTCGAAGCGGTTGAAGATGCGCTCCAGCCGGTCGGCGGGGATGCCGCGGCCCTCGTCGGTCACCGCGAACTCGACGACGTCGTCGGCCGGCCGGGCCGAGATCTCCACGAGGCCGCCGGGGTAGGAGAACTTCAGGGCGTTGCCGATGAGGTTGATGAGCGTCTGCGCGGCGCGGTCCGGGTCGGCGTGCACCGCACCCGCCACCCGGCCGACCTCCATCCGGACGCCGGCCTCGTTGGCCAGCACCTGCATCTGCTCGACGGCGGCGTCCACGACCGTCCGCGCGTCCTGCCAGCCGGGCTGCAGCACGAGCACGCCCGACTCGATGCGTTCGATGTCGAGGATGTCGTCGACCAGCCGGTTCAGCCGGTGCGCGCTGATCGAGGCGATCTCGAGCATCCGGGCGGCCGGGGCCGGGAGCGGACCGAGGGCGCCGCCGGAGATCAGGCCCAGTGAGCCCTGGATGGCCGTGAGCGGTGTCCGGAGCTCGTGGCTGACCATGGAGACGAACTCCGACTTGAGCCGTTCCACCTCGCGGCGCTGCGTCACGTCGCGGAAGATGACGACCGCGCCCAGCACGGCGTCCTCCTCGTTCAGCGGGGTGGTCGTGACCTCGACGGGGAGGATCTGGCCGTCCGAGTGCACGTAGCTGTCGTCCTCGGCCGTGCTCACGAGGCCCTCGCGGACCGCCTCGGTGATGTAGCACTGCTCCTTGGGCAGCATCCGCCCGTCCGCACCCCGCGCGTGGAACGTCGCGTGCGCGTCCCGGCCGATCAGGTCGGTCGCGGCGTAGCCCAGCGCCCGCGCGGCCGCCGGGTTCACGAAGGTGATGACGCCGTCGGGGTCGACGCCGTAGATGCCCTCGCCGACCGCGTCCATCATCAGGTCGGTACGGGTCGTGATCTGGCGCAGCGACCGGGTCCGTTCCGCGACCCGCTCCTCCAGCTGGCGGCGCAGCCGGTCGTTGTCGACGCCGAGCAGGCTCTGCCGACCGAGCACGGCCAGCACCACCACGAGCAGCAGGACGACGGCCGCCGGGCTCACGCCCCTGCTGCTGAACGTCGCCAGCGTGATGCCGAGGGCCACCAGGAAGAGGGCGAACATGACCGCGGTGCCCAGCACCGGCGACGTCTCGGTCGAGCCGCCCTCCGGCTCGACCGGCCCGACCGACGGCGACCAGATCGCCAGCACCAGCAGCAGGTATCCCGACAGCCACCCGGCGTCGACGATCGAGCCGTAGGTGAACTGGCCGCCCGACGCGGCGACGAACGCGAAGCCGAAGTCCGACGCGGCGAAGCAGAAGAAGCTGGCGGCGACGAGCCCGAGCATCAGGTGGTCGCGCCGCGAGCGGACGTAGAGCAGCGTGGCGAGGGTGGCGAGGACCACGTCGGTGACCGGGACCACCAGCAGCGGCCAGCCCCCGGGGTTGTCGACCAGCAGGTCGGGGAAGAGCGTGACGTCGGCCACGAGCAGGATCGAACCGCCGATGACGGAGCCGTCCAGCACCATCCGCGTCAGGTCGGTCGTGCGGCGCGGGCTGCTCGGGAACTGCACCAGCCCGGCCACACCGACGGCGAGCGCCAGGGTGAGCACGAGGTCGCCCGGCATCGCCTGTCCGGGTTCGCTGGTCCGCGGCAGCGCGAGCTGCAGCAGGTTCGAGGCGGTGGCCAGGAGGCAGGCGCCGACGAACAGCAGGTACGCGCGCCGCCGCCGGCCGGTGCTGGACATGATGCGGCGGCGGAACCCGAGCGCGGCGACGACGCCGCTCGTGGCGAGCGTGGTCAGCGTGACGGTCTGCCGGACGCGGTGCGGCAGGTCGCTGACGAGGACCACCACCAGCACGGCCAGCACCAGGGCCACGAGCAGGCCCATCAGCCGGAGCCGCCGGACCGCCTTGCCCCGGGGGTCGAGCAGGCCCTCCATAGCCGTAAAAATAGCATCCGGACCCGGTCGTGGAGGCTGGCGCGGCGTGAGCCGCCTTACGATGTGCGGGTGACGGAGCGGGTCCGACGCGTGCTGGTCGTCGACGACGACGAGCTGCTGCGCGAGGTCGCCAAGGCGTCGCTCGAGCTCGTGGCCGGGTGGTCGGTCAGCACCGCCGCGTCCGGGGTCGAGGCGCACGAGAAGGCCCGTGCCGAGCACCCGGACGCGATCATGCTCGACGTCATGATGCCGGGCCAGGACGGGCCGACGACGTTCGCCGAGCTGCGCCGCGACGAGACCACCCACGACATCCCGGTGATCTTCCTGACGGCGAAGAACAACACGCTCGGCTGGACGGGCAGCGGGCTGGCCGGGGTGATCGCCAAGCCGTTCGACGCCATGCGGCTGGCGGCTCAGGTCAGCGAGCTCCTCGGGTGGCAGGAGTGAGTGCGGACGACCTCACGAACCGGGCTGAGCGGGCTGAAGGGCGGGCCGAGGGGCGGGCCGAGCACCGGCCTGCGGACCAGGCCGCCGGGGCGGGGGACGAGGGCGACCTCGACGTCGAGGTGGACGGCCCCGAGACGTTGGCGGAGAACCGGCTGCTGGCCACCCTGGGTCGCCAGGCCCGGACGGTCAACCTCGCCCGCGTGGTCCGGCTGGTCGAGCTGCTCGACGCCTCCGACGCCGGCGGGCTGGACGAGGCGGGGCGTGGCGAGGCCGAGAACCTGGCCCACCAGGTCGTCGGGTCGGCCGGGACCTTCGGCTTCCCGGCCGCGTCGGTGGAGGCGGTCGCGATCGAGGAGTACTTCGCGGCCCGACCCGTCGGGTCGGGGTCGGGCGCCGAGCTCGTACGCCGCACGCTCGAACGGCTGCGAGTGCAGTTCGCGGGCTGACGGGACCGGCTCCGACCGGTCCGTGAGCGGGATCAGCGGTAGAGGGCGGCCGTCTGGCTGGTCCGGCGACGTTCCGCGTCGCGCCGGTGCAGGAGCCACGCCGCCAGCACGCCGCCGACCGCGCCGCCGAGGTGGGCCTGCCAGCTGACCCCGGCGTTGCCGGGCAGGACGCCCCAGAGCAGGCCGCCGTAGACGAGCAGGATGACCACGGCCAGCGCGACCTGGCCGGGACGGCGTGACCACAGCCCCCGGGCCAGGAGGTAGGTCAGCCAGCCGAAGATGAGCCCGCTCGCGCCCAGGATGGTCGTCCCGGCCGGGGTGAGGACCCAGGCGGTCAGTCCCGACGACACCACGCTGACCAGGGTCGACACCACCCACCGCGCGACCCCGCCGAGCAGCACGAGGAGCCCGAAGGCGAAGAAGGGCACGGAGTTGCCGGCGAGGTGCTCCCACCCGGCGTGCAGCAGCGGTGCGGTGAAGATCTCCGGCAGCCCGTCGACCTCGCGCGCGTGGATCCCGTAGGCGTCGAGGGCGTTGCCGCTGAGCTGGTCGAGTCCCTCGAGGAACCACAGTCCCCCGAGCAGGGCGGCCATCGCCACGACGGCGTGCAGGGGGCGGACCGGCTGGCTCGTCATGGTTCCTCCGTCGAAGGTCGGTCACCCCAGGGTGCCTGGGCCTCGCAAGCCCCGTGCGCGGCCGTCGAGCCTGCGGGTGTGCCGGTCGTCCACAGGTTCGATGCATGAGCCGTGCCCGTCCACAGACCGGCCGGGCGTACCGGCACGATCGGCCCGCCGATCAGCACAGTGCAGACGTGACCACCTCCTACCGTCCCGCAGGCCCACCGTCCGACCCCGGTCCCGACGGACCCGTGCGGCTCAAGGCCCGCCGGCCCGCCGACCTGCTGGCGGCCGTCCCCTTCCTGCTCGGCTTCCATCCGCAGGACTCGCTGGTCGCGCTGTTCCTCCGGTCGGGCCGGGTGCAGCTGACCGCGCGCTACGACCTCGGCGACCACCGCGACTCCGACGTCGCCGACCTCGTCGAGCAGCACCACCCGACCGGGCTCGTGCTCGTCGCCTACTGCGCCGACGTCGAGCGTGGCCGGGCCGAGCTGCTGGCGCAGGCCGACCAGGTCGCTCAGCTCGACGAGCACCTCGGGACCGACCTCGTCGACCTGCTCCTGGTCGACGGGCAGCGCTGGTGGTCGCTGGTCTGCTCCGCGGGCTGCTGCCCGGCGGAGGGGTCCCCGTACGCGCCGGCGGAGCACCCGCTGAGCGCCGAGGCCGTGTGGGCGGGGCTGGTGGCCCGACCCGACCGTGCCGCGGTCGTCGCCACGGTCTGTGGACCGCCGCCGGAGGACTGGAGCGACCTCCGGCGCCGCGCCCGTCCGGTCGAGCTCCGCCTGCGGCGCGCCGGCCGGACCGAGCGTCAGGACCTCCTCGGTCGCACGGTCGTCGAGGCGCTGCCCCGGCTCGACCCTGCGCCCGAGGGACCCGGGCCCGGGCTGGACGACGCGACCTGCCTGGAGCTCGCGCTGCTGGTCCGCGACACCCTCGTGCGTGACGTCGCCTGCGCGCTGGTGACGCGGGAGGACGCCCGCCGGCACCTGGCGCTGTGGCAGGAGGTGCTCGGCCGTACGCCGCCCGAGCTGGCGGCCGCACCGCTCTGCCTGGTCGGGATCGCCTCCTGGGCCAGCGGGAACGGCACCCTGCTGAACGCCTGCTGCGAGCGGCTGGCCGACCTCGACCCGGACTACCCGATGGGCCGGCTGCTGTCCGACGTGAGCCGGCGGGCGCTGCCGCCGGCCTGGTGGGACGCCATGGCCGACGGCCTCCGGCGCGACCTCGGGCTGGAGGGGTGACCCCGTGCGGCCTAGGGTGCCGCCATGACGCGCTTCGTGGTGTGCGGGGAGACCCTGATCGATCTGGTCCGGTCGACGACCGACGTGCCGACCTCGTTCCGTTCAGCCTGGGAGGCGCTGTCCGCCGGCGGCCCGATGAACTCGGCCGTGGCGCTGGGAAAGCTCGGGGCGCGGCCGGAGTTCCTGGGCCGGCTGTCCACCGACGCCTTCGGCCAGCAGCTGCGTGAGCACATCCTCGCCGCCGACGTCGGTCTCGAGCTGTCCACCGAGTCGTCGCAGGCGACGTCGATCGCCGTCGTCAGCCTCGACGAGCAGGGGGTGGCGACCTACACGTTCCACTTCGCCGACACCGCGAACTTCGGCTGGCAGATCGACGACCTGCCCAGCCTCGGCGAGGACGACTGGCTCCACATCGCCTCGCTGTCCTGCGTGGTCAGCCCGGGTGCGGAGGTCCTGCTGGACTGGATGACGACGGTGCGGGGCGGCGTCTCCTACGACATCAACGTGCGCCCGACGGTCATCACGGAGCCGGAGGAGTACTGGGCCAAGGTCCAGCCCTGGCTCCGGGCGGTCGGGCGGCGGGCCGGCGTGGTCAAGGCCAGCGACGAGGACATCAAGTTCCTCGCGAAGGCGGCCGGGGGCTCGGACCCGCTCGAGATCGCGGCGGGCTGGGTCGAGCAGTACGGGCTCGGGCTCGCCGTGATCACGCTGGGTCCCGGTGGCGGGGTCGCCGTCGAGCCGGGCGGGGCCGTGACCCGGGTGCCGGGCTTCCCGACCGACGTGGTCGACACGGTCGGTGCGGGGGACACGTTCATGGCCGGGTTCCTCGAGGCGCGGGTGGGCCAGGAGCTCTCCCTGGAGGACAGCCTCCGCCGGGGTGCGGCGGCCGCGTCCATCGTCTGCTCGCGCCAGGGCGCGCAGCCCCCGACCTCGGCCGAGGTCGATGCGCTCATCTCCTCCGCGAGGAGCTAGAAGGGTCAGCCCGCGGCTCAGGCCGCGGGCACGTCCTCGGCCCGGGCCGCGGCGACCAGGGCGGCCAGGGCCGCCACGTCGCGCTGCGGGTCGGGGTGGCGACCGTCGGGCTCGGTGACGTAGAACGTGTCGATCGCCTGCCCGGCCAGCGTCGCGACGTGCGCCGAGCGGATGGACAGGCCGATGGTGCTCAGCGAGGCGCCGAGCGCCCAGAGCAGCCCCGACCGGTCGCCGGTGCGCACCTCGAGCACGCTCGCGGACTCGCTGGCGTCGCCGACGACCTCGACGTGGACCTGGGCCGGCTCGGGCCGGGCGCGGGACTCGCGGCGGCGTACGGGCTCCAGCGCCCCCCGGTCGCCGAGCGCGAGACGTTCCAGCTGCTGGGTGAGGAACGCGGCGTCGGGGACGTCGGCGACCCGTTCCTTGTCCACGCGCCAGGTGTTGACCGCGACGCCGTCGACGGTGTGGAGCACGGCGGCCCGCACCGGGACGCCGGCGGCGGCGAGCAGCCCCGCGGTGTCGCTGAACAGCCCGAGCCGGTCCGGCGCGGCGATCAGCAGCTCGGCGCCGCCGGGGCGCGGCTCGACCCGGACGCGCGGGCGGCCGTCGAGGGCGACCGAGCGGGCCAGGCCGAGGTCGACCAGGCGGGAGAGGTCCACCGCGTGGTCCTCGCTGCCGCCGTCGACGAGCATCCCCTCGACCTGGTCGGCCAGCGAGCCGATCAGGCTGGCGCGCCAGGGCGACCAGGCGGCCGGCCCGGCCGCGCGGGCGTCGGCCTCGGTCAGGAAGCGGAGCAGCGTCAGCACGTCGCTGCGGCCCTGCACCGCGGCCACCAGCGCGTCCTGGGTCTTGGGGTCGGCGTGGTCGCGGCGGGTGGCGAGCTCGGCCAGGGTCAGGTGCTCGCGCACGAGCAGGGCGACGAGGTCGGCGTCCTCGCGGGTCAGCCCGATCCGGTCGACGGCCTGCCGGGCGATCGGCGCCCCGACCGCCGGGTGCGCCACGCCGGCGCCCGGCAGCTTACCGATGTCGTGCAGCAGGGCGGCCAGCAGCAGCAGGTCGGGCCGGTCGACCTGGGTCAGGTGCCGGTGCGCCTCGACGACGGTCTGCACCGAGTGCCGGTCCACGGTGTGGCGGTGGACCGGGTTGTGCTGGGGCCGGGCGCGGATGGCGGTCCACTCCGGCAGCCAGCAGGTGATGCAGCCGGCGAGGTCGAGGGCCTCCCAGACGGGGAGCAGGTTGGGACCCGAGGCGAGCATCGTGACGAAGGCGTCCCGGGCGGCCTCGGGCCACGGGTCCGGCAGCGGGCTCACCCGCGCGCCGAGGTTCTCAGCGGTGACCGGCGAGATCGTCAGTCCCTCGCGGGCGGCGAGCGCGCCGACCCACAGCCCGGCGAGCGGGTCGTCGGCGGTCTCGACCCGGGCCAGGCCCACCTCGGCGGCGCCCTGGCTGCCGGAGACGATCAGCCCGTGGTCGGCGGTGCGGTACTCCGGGCGCCGCTCCCGGCGGCCGAAGCTGAGGACGCGGCGCTGCGGGACCGCCTGCCGTGCCGCGCGCACCGTGAGGTCGACCGCGTGCGCGATCCGCCGAGCGCCGAGACTGACCTCGCGGCGCAGGTCGTCCGGGTCGGCGAACCCCAGCAGGGCGGCCACCTCGTCGACCTCGGAGGCCAGCAGCCGGTCCAGGTCGCGGCCCGACGTCACGTGCAGGGCGTCGCGCACGTCGAGCAGCCGCTCGTACGGCGCCTCGACCGTCGCGTGCGGCCGGTCGGTCAGCCAGGTCGCGGCCAGCGCGCGGAGCATGGTCATGTCGCGCAGGCCCCCGCGCGCCTCCTTGAGGTCGGGCTCGAGCAGGTACGCCGCGTCGCCCGACTTGGCCAGCCGCTCGTCGAGGGAGTCGAGCAGCTCGGGCAGGCGGCGACGGGCGTTGGTGCGCCACGCGGTGAGCAGCGCCGTCCGGGTCGCGCTGACGAGCGAGCCGTCACCGGCAAGCACGCGGAGGTCGAGCAGGCCGACGCCCGCGCTCACCTCGCGGGTCGCGACCGCCGTGCACTCGGCCGGCGTCCGTACGGAGTGGTCCATCTTGACCCGGGCGTCCCACAGGGGATACCAGAGCCGTTCGCTCAGCGCCCCGACGTCGCCGTGGCGCCCGTCGTGCAGGAGCACGAGGTCGAGGTCCGAGCGGGGGCCGAGCTCGCGCCGGGCCAGGCTGCCCACGCAGGCCAGGGCGACGCCGGACGGGGGAGCGGCCACCGAGTCCCAGAGGTCGACCAGAGCCCGCTCGGCGCACGCGGTCACCGAACGCCGACGATCCGGCCCTGCCTGGGGAGCCCAGGAGGACCGGATCGCGACGTCGAGCCGTGCGGTGGTGAGGCCGGTGGACAGGCGACCGGCGAGGTCGCCCCCGGGGACAGCGGTCAGAGGGCTTCCGCCCCGCGCTCCCCGGTCCGGACCCGGACGACGTCGTCGACCGGGACCGACCAGACCTTGCCGTCGCCGATGCGGCCGGTGCGGGCGCTCTTGACGAGGACGTCGATGATGTCCGTCGCGTCGTCGTCGCCGACGAGGACCTCGAGGCGCACCTTCGGCACCAGGTCGACGGTGTACTCCGCGCCCCGGTAGACCTCCGTGTGGCCGCGCTGGCGGCCGAAGCCGCTGGCCTCGCTGACGGTCATGCCCTCCACGCCGAACGACTCCAGGGCGCTCTTCACCTCGTCGAGCATGTGCGGCTTGATGATCGCGGTCACGAGCTTCATGCGTTGACCTCCTTCTCGGACTCGGACTCGGATTCGGTGCGGTGGGCGACGGCGGCACCGAGCGCGCCGGTCGAGCGGAGCGTGCCGGCGAGGTTGCCGAGGTCGTACGCGGTCTCGGCGTGCTCGACGCTGTCGACCCCTTCGAGCTCCTGGTCCTGCGGGACCCGGAACCCGATGGTCTTCTGCAGGACGAGGCCGATCACGAGGGTGAGCACGAAGCTGTAGACCAGGACGGCCAGCGCGCCGACCACCTGGCGCCACAACTGGTCGACGCCCCCACCGTAGAACAGGCCGTTGACGCCGGCCGGGGCTGCCTCGGTGGCGAAGAAGCCGACGGCGATGGTGCCCCAGAGGCCACCGACGAGGTGCACGCCGACCACGTCGAGCGAGTCGTCCACGTTCAGCTTGTACTTCAGCCCGACGGCCAGGGCGCACAGCACACCGGCGATGGCGCCCAGGAAGATGGCGCCGACCGGGCTCACCGAGGAGCACGACGGGGTGATCGCGACGAGGCCGGCGACCACACCCGAGGCGGCACCGAGCGACGTCGCGTGCCCGTCGCGGACCCGCTCGACGATCAGCCAGGCCAGGGCCGCGGCGCCGGTGGCGACGAAGGTGTTGACCCAGACCACCGACGCCGAGTTGCCCGCCGTCAGCGCGGAGCCGGCGTTGAAGCCGAACCAGCCGAACCAGAGCAGGCCGGCGCCGAGCATGACCAGCGTGAGGTTGTGCGGACGCATCGGGTCGCGCCGCCAGCCCTGCCGACGGCCCAGCACGATCGCCAGCGCCAGACCCGCGACGCCGGCGTTGATGTGGACCGCGGTACCGCCGGCGAAGTCGATCGCCTTGAGGTTGTTGGCGATCCAGCCACCGACGTGGGAGACCACGCCGTCGTCACCGGTGACGGTGAAGTCGAACACCCAGTGCGCGACCGGGAAGTAGACGATCGTCGCCCAGACGACCGTGAAGATCATCCAGGTGCCCCACTTGGCGCGGTCGGCGATGGCGCCCGAGATCAGCGCGACCGTGATCACCGCGAACACGGCCTGGAAGGCGACGAAGGCCATCGTGGGCAGGCTCGCCCCCGTGTCCTCCATCAGGCCCTTGAGGCCGAAGTACTGGAACGGGTTGCCGAGCAGCCCGCCGCCGACGTCGTCGCCGAAGGACATGGAGTAGCCCCACAGCACCCAGACGACCGAGATCGAGGCCAGCGCCCCGAAGCTCATCATCATCATGTTGAGCACGGTCTTGGCGCGCACCATGCCGCCGTAGAACAGCGCGAGGCCGGGCGTCATCAAGAGCACGAGCGCGGCGGAGGTGAGGATCCAGGCGGTGTCGCCTGAGTTCACGTCGAGTGGAGTCATGCTGCTTCTTCCTGCAGAGAGATCTGGACGAGAGACGGCTGCCCGGGGGACCTGCCCGCGCCGCGGTCGGCGCGGCGCGCGAGGATGACCCGAACTCTGCTGGACTCGTGTTGCGCGAGACGTGCGGCCGGTTACGGCGGCATGACAGTTCTCACCGGCGCGTGACGCACAGGTTTCGCGTGTGAGGTCTTTCGACGAAAGGAACCACCATGGCGTGGCTGGTCACCGGAGGTGCGGGCTACATCGGGGCCCACGTGGTGCGGGCGTTCCGCGAGGCCGGTGAGTCCGTCGTCGTCATCGACTCGCTGACCAGCGGGCACGCGTCGTTCGTGCCGGCGGACGTGCCCTTCGTCCGCGGGACCCTCCTCGACGGCGACCTGGTGCGCCACGCCCTCGTCGAGCACGACGTGACCGGCGTCGTCCACCTGGCGGGCTTCAAGTACGCCGGGGTCTCGGTGAGCAGGCCGCTGCTGACCTACCAGCAGAACGTCACCGGCACGGCGACGCTGCTCGAGCAGATGCAGGCCGCGGACGTCCGCCGCCTCGTCTTCTCCAGCTCCGCCGCGACGTACGGGACGCCCGACGTCGACCTGGTCACCGAGCAGACGCCGACGCACCCGGAGTCGCCGTACGGGGAGAGCAAGCTGATCGGGGAGTGGCTGATCGCCGACCAGGCCCGCGCCGCGGAGCTGGCGGGGACCGAGCTGGTGCACACCTCGCTGCGCTACTTCAACGTCGTCGGGTCCGCCACGCCCGACCTGAGCGACACGAGCCCGCACAACCTCTTCCCGCTCGTGCTGGGGATGCTGGCCCGCGGCGAGACGCCGCGGATCTTCGGCGACGACTACGCCACCCCCGACGGCACCTGCGTGCGCGACTACGTCCACGTCGCCGACCTGGCCCACTCCCACGTCGTCGCGGCGCACGCGCTCGAGGCGGGCACGGCGCTGGAGGCGGTCTACAACCTCGGGAGCGGGGACGGCGTGTCCGTGCGCCAGATCATGGACGTCGCCGCGGAGGTCACCGGTATCGCGTTCGAGCCCTCGATCGGCCCGCGCCGGCCCGGTGACCCCGCCCGCATCGTGGCCTCGGGCGAGCTGGCCGCGCGCGACCTGGGCTGGGAGATGCGCCACTCGCTGCACGACATGGTGGCCAGCGCCTGGGAGGCGCAGGAGCGGCACTCCGGGTGAGCCTGGGCCCGGAACGTTAGGCTCGGTCCCGGTGGCCGTCTGGTCGCCGGTGCGAGGAGGAACAGCGTGAGCGGCAGCGTGGTCGAGGTCGGCGACATCCGGGAGTGGCAGGGTCTGAACGTGGTCGACGGGTCAGGCTCCAAGATCGGCTCGCTCGAGGGCGTCTACTTCGACACCTCGACCGACCAGCCGGTCTTCGCGAGCGTGAAGCGCGGCGTCCCGGCCAAGCTCGTCTTCGTGCCCCTGGTCGGCGCCACGGTCGCCCCCAAGCAGGTGCGGGTGACCGTCGACAAGAAGACCGCGAAGGACGCGCCGTCCATCGACACCGACGGCGAGCTCAGCTCCGAGCAGGAGCCCGACCTGTACGCGCACTACGGCCTCGTCTACGAGCGCGGCGCCAGCGGCGAGCGTCGGCTCGGACGCCGCTGACCGACCACGCCGCGAGCAGGTCGGGCGCCCGGGCGCTGCTCGGGCTCGACCTGCTGGCCAAGCTCGCGCTGGTCGCGCTGCTGCTGGTCGCGCTCGCGTACCCGGACCTGTCCAACCTCAAGGCCAAGGGTGCGGGGGTCCGGCTCGTCATCTACCCCCTCGGTGCGCTCGCCGTCCCGATCTGGTGGTGGTTGCGCGGACGTCGGCGCCAGCAGCGGTCCTTCCCCTGGGGGGCCGACCTGCTCGTCACGCTGCCGTGGCTGTCGGACCTGCTGGGCAACCGGCTGAACTTCTTCGACGCGGTGACCTGGTGGGACGACGTCAGCCACTTCGCCCACTGGCTCCTCCTCACGGCCGGGGTGCTGCTTGCGTGGCACCCGGCCCGTCGGGTCGGCGGGGGTGTGGTCGTGATGGTCGGGCTCGGCTTCGGCGCGACGGCGGCGGTGCTGTGGGAGCTGGGGGAGTACGCGGCCTTCCTGCGCCTCCTGCCCACGTACGCGTACGTCTACCCCGACACCCTCGGCGACCTCACCCTGGGCACGAGCGGGTCGCTGCTCGCCGGGCTGCTGGTGGCGGGCGGTCGGCGGCTGCGTCCCCCGGCGAGGGCTTAGACTCCACTACGTGTCCGGGATCTCTCTGCTTACCTAGCCGCGCGGCGATCGCTGCGCGGCTGCCCCTGGTGCCTGCCGGCACGGGGGCTTTTTCATGCCCGGAGAAGTGAACGAGGAGATCAGCCATGACCGCCGTCGAGGCCGCTGCCGACCCGAGCTCCGACGCTCTGCCCGATCCTCATGACGGGCCCGACCGCTACGACGCGGCCGCCGCCCAGCTGCGCTGGCAGGAGTACTGGGAGACGAACGCGACGTTCGTCCCGCGCGACGACGACGCGAGCGAGCGCGCGTACGTGCTCGACATGTTCCCGTACCCCTCCGGCGACCTGCACATGGGCCACGCCGAGGCCTTCGTCATGGGCGACATCGTCTCGCGCTACCTGCGGCTCAAGGGCTTCGACGTCCTGCACCCGATCGGCTGGGACTCCTTCGGGCTGCCCGCGGAGAACGCGGCCATCCAGCGCGGCACGCACCCGGCCGAGTGGACGTACGCCAACATCGACACCCAGGCGACCTCGTTCCGTCGCTACGGGCTGAGCCTGGACTGGTCGCGCCGGTTGCACACCTCCGACCCGGAGTACTACCGCTGGACGCAGTGGCTGTTCCTGCGCTTCCGCGAGCGC
>CAXULL010000002.1:0-333913 GCA_964251895.1 uncultured Friedmanniella sp. | reverse complement strand
GCCTCGACGTGCTGCGCGCCCGCCGGACGCGTCCCGAGCTGCTGACCGACGACGCCCGCCCCGTCAGCCCGGTGGAGGCCGGGCCCGAGGCGTACGCGGAGGCGGCAGACAGCGTCGGGACGGCCCTGCTGGTGGTGCTCGACGCGCTCGCGCCGGCCGAACGTCTGGCCTTCGTGCTGCACGACGTCTTCGCCGTCCCGTTCGACGAGATCGGTCCCGTCCTCGACCGGACGCCGACGGCTGCGCGACAGCTGGCGAGCCGGGCTCGCCGGCGCGTGCAGGGCGGAGCCCCGGACGCGGCGCCGGCGCCGAGCCGCGGCCGGCGCCGGGAGGTGGTGGACGCGTTCCTGGCGGCGTCGAAGGAGGGCCGGTTCGCCGACCTGCTCGCCGTGCTCGACCCCGACGCCGTGGTGCGCTCCGACGCGGCCGCGGCGGCGATGGGGTCGGAGCCGGAGCTCCGCGGCGCCGAGGCCGTCGCCCGGGCGTACGAGGGGCGGGCGCGGGCCATCGCCCCCGCCCTCGTCGACGGCCTGCCCGGTGCCGTCTGGCGCCACCGCGGCGAGATCAAGGTCGTCTTCGTCTTCGACGTCGTGCTGGGCTCCCAGGCCGGTGACCACGAGGACGAGCACGACCGCGTACGGGAGGTCGTGCTCGTCGCCGACGCGGACAGGATCGCCCGGGCCGAGGTCACCCACGAGCCCGGGCTGACCGTCCTGTGGTGGCGCGACCCCGAGGAGGAGTGACGGGAGCGGCTCAGGCGTCCGGCGCCCGGACCCCGATCGTCAGCAGCAGGTTCGCGCAGATGCGGGTGTCGGCGGTGGCCACGACGGTCGCCACGCTCGGTCGCCGCACCTCGTCGTAGAAGTCGAACCGTTCGGCCTCGCTGATCGCCACGTCGGGCCCGAGCAGCGCACGGTAGTCGTCGTGCGCCGGCACGGCGGCCCCGTCGGGCGACCGCATGAACGTCGCGGCCTCGAGCGGCACCGTGTCGAGCAGGGCCCGCAGGACGTCGTCGACCCCGACCAGGCCCGGGCTCAGGTTGAGGTAGACGACCTCGGCCTGCGGGTGCTTGATGGTCGTGTACGGGTAGTTGCCGTCGGCCAGCAGGAGCTGGCCGCCGTGCCCGGAGCTCGCGAGCGCCGCGAGCAGCCGGGGGTGGAGCAGCGTGTGCTTCAGCACGGGGAAGCCTCTGCCTTCTGGTAGCCGTCCCAGCCCGGGATGGTTCCGTCGACGTCCCAGAGGTCGAGCCACGAGGACGCGCCCGGCCACAGGAACACGTGGCCCTTGATCAACCGGTTGTTGCGCTCGGCGCCGCGCAGGCTCTCGATCTCGGCCGGGGTCAGCGGGTCGGCGCTCACCGAGCGCAGGCTCGACAGGTACTGCGGCCGCTTCACCGAGAACGGGATCGGCACCTGGCCCCGGGCCACCGCCCACTTGAGGCAGACGAGCGCCGGGTGGATGCCGCGCGCCTGGGCGATCGCCACCACCTCGGGCGTCTCGCCGTCGGCGAGGTCACCCTCGGAACGGTCCCGCTCCGGGCGCGACGGCGACCCGAGCGGGGAGTACCCGAGCGGCTGGATGTCGTGGTCGCGGCAGAACTGGAACAGCTCGCCCTGCTGGAACGTGGGGTGCAGCTCCATCTCGTTCACGGCCGGACGGATCCGGGCGTCGCGGACGATCCCGCCGAGCTTGGGGATCGTCACGTTGGACGTGCCGAGGTGGCGCACGAGGCCCTCGTCGACGAGGGTCTCCATCGCGCCCCAGGTCTCCATGAACCGCTCGTGCTCGTACGGTCGCGCCTGGGGGTCGCGGGCCGAGACGTCGACCCCGCGACCGTGGCTGTTGGGGAACGGCCAGTGCACGAGGTACGCGTCGAGGTGGTCCAGCCGCAGGTCGGCCAGGCTCTGCCGGGCGGACCGGGCGACGTCGGCCGGGGAGTGGTGGTCGTTCCACACCTTCGACACCACGAACAGCTCGTCCCGGTCGAGGCCGCCCGCGAGCGCCCCGCCCAGCGCCTGCCCGACCTGCGGCTCGTTGCCGTAGACGGCCGCGCAGTCGATCAGCCGGTAGCCGACCCGGAGCCCGTCGGCCACCGCGGCGGCCACCTCGCCGGGACCGTAGCTGTCCGAGCCGAACGTGCCCATCCCGATGGCGGGCATCACCGCACCGCTCGCGAGCCGGACCGTCGGCACGAGCTCGGTGGCCACACCCTCGGGGTCGGGCCGGAACGTCGCCCTGGTCGGTGGGGCGTCGGTCGTCATGCGCGGGCCCTCAACGGACCGGGAGCACGAGCAGGGCGGGGCCGTCCGCGGACGGTGTGACCGTGGCGCTCAGCCGGCCGCCGTCGGCGCTGACCTCGGCCGTGCCGTTCAGCACCTGCACGTCGCGGGCGTCGACCGCGTCGGCCGCGACGTCGAGCGCCACGGTGCCGCTCTCGTCGACCACGGCGACGAGGTGCCCGGGCGTGCTGAGCCAGCGGACCCACGGCTGGTCGGAAGGCCTGGCCACCCCCGGGTCGGCGGGGCTCGACGCCCGCAGCACCGGCGCCGCCGCGACCATCCAGCGGCCGAGGCTCTCGAGCGCGCGGCGCTGGACGCCGGGGATGGTGCCCTCGGCGGTCGGGCCGACGTCGAGCAGCAGCCGACCGCCGCGCGACACCACGTCGGTCAGGTGCTTGGCGATGCCCCGCCCGTCCAGGGACTGGGTCTCGTCCTCGGCCTGGTTGTAGCCGAACGAGAACCCGATGCCCCGGGTGTTCTCCCAGGCGCCGGAGTCCTCCGAGTCGAGGTGGTACTCGTACTCGCTGGTGGCGAAGTCGTGGTGCGTGTCGCCCCAGCGGTCGTTGACCACGCCGTCGGGAACGGCGGCGTAGTAGCTCTCGAACAGCGCGTGCAGCGACCCCGGCCCGCCGCGCTTGCCCGCGTCCGGCCACTCGATGTCGTTCCACAGCACGCTGGGCTCGTAGCGCCGCACGAGGTCGGCCACGTGCTCGTAGGCGTAGAGGTTGTACGCGGCGTCGCGCGGACGCAGCTGGCTGACCTCGTCGAACTTCGTGTGCGGACCGAAGTGGCTCGTCGACCAGTCCAGCCCGCCCGAGTAGTAGACGCCGAAGCGGAGCCCCTCGGCCCGGACGGCGTCGGCGATGTCGGCCAGCAGGTCACGCTTCGGCCCGCGGTGCACCGTGTTGCGGGCCCCGGTGCCGGGCGCGTCCCACAGGGCGATGCCGTCGTGGTGTTTGCTGGTCGGGATCACGTACTCCGCACCGGCCGTGGCGAAGAGCCGTGCCCAGTCGCTGGGGTCGAAGTCCGCGGCGGTCCACGCCTCGAGGAAGTCGTCGTACGGCGCTCCGCCGTAGACCTCCGCGTGGTGCTGGGCGGCCGGGCTGCCCTCGATGCGGATGGTGTTGAAGTACCACTCGGCGTAGGCGTTGTGGGCGAACCACACGTCCTCGGGCACCGCGCCGAGGGCGCCGCTGGGCTCGGCCCAGGCGGGGACCGAGTACGCGCCCCAGTGGATGAAGATGCCGAACTTGGCGCCGGCGTACCAGTCCGGCAGCGGCCGGGCGAGCGTGGCCCACAGCTCGGGGGTGTCGGTCTGCTCGACGGTCGTGGTCGGGGTGAAGGGCTCGGTGGTGCCGGTCATGCGGGGGTCAGCTCCTCAGGACGATCATGGCGTGGCCGTCGAGCACGGTCACGGTGGTGGTGGCGACGCCGTCGGCCCAGGAGAGCGGCAGCGCCGTCCCGGCCGGTTCGAGCGTCGCGGTGCTCGGCTCGGTCTCGCTCGCGATCTGCACCTCGACGTCGACGACCGGGAAGGGGTCGTCGACCAGGTCGATCTCGGCGCCGAGGCCGCTGCCGACCCGGGTCGGCAGATAGCTGAGCAGGTGCACGACGGTGCGGTCGGGGCCCCGACGGACGGTGGTCTCCAGATGCAGGGGACCACCCGCCTTGAGCGCGGGGCGGGGCAGCAGCAGGTCCAGCACGTGCTGGACGACGAACCGGTGCACCTCGTTGCCGAGCCGGCCGTAGGTGAGCAGCAGCGGGGCCGCGATGGCCACGACCTGGCCGCGGCGGGTGACCGCGGGCCACTCCGACAGCGTGGCCGGCGCGGTGTACGAGTGCCCCGAGAAGTGCGCCCAGGTGCGGTCGAAGTAGGGCTCGACCGTCCCGACCAGCACCTCGGTGCCCTCGAGCGCCTCCATCCGCAGACCGCGGTCGTAGACGACGGTGTCCTGGCCGAGGTCGGGCAGGTCCGCCGACACGGTCCGCAGGAAGGTGTTGGCGTACGGCGACGGGCCGTGCATCACGACCCCGGCCTCCTCGACGCTGGTCTTGCCGTCGGGTCCCACGAGCGCGTCGCCGACGAGCACGAGGGCGCCGCCACGAGCGACGTGGGCGGAGAGCGCGGTGCGCAGGCCCTCGTCCACGACGGTCGTCTCCGGCACGAGCACCAGCGCGTACGGCGTCAGGTCAGCGGTGGGCGGGACGATCGCGAACTGGTGGCGCAGCTGCTGCAGCAGGCGGACCGCCCCGATCCCGGCGGCGCCCGGGGCGTCGCCGAGCTCCGGGTCGACGACGACCGCGATCTCGGCCACCGGCTCGGTGCCCTCCTGGAACGGCTCGCAGGCCTCGACGTGGGCGTAGACGTCGCCGATCCGGTCGTACACGGCCGCGTTCGGCACCCCGCGGGGGTGCAGCAGGTCGCCGACCCCGTTCGTGAGCCCGAGGCTGAGGATCTGCGAGGTCTCGTACGCCAGCGCGGCGTGCGGCTTGAGCGACGCGTTGTCGCCCCAGCTGCGGTGGAAGCGGCCGGTGTGGCTGAGCGTCGGCAGGCCGAGCGGCCGGACGAACCGGGCGACGTACGGCAGGTAGGCGTAGCCCCAGCCGCCGGTGGGCAGCGACTCGACCTCGACGTGCTTGAGCAGGGCGGCCTCGACGTGCAGGTTCGTCTTGGGCCGGCTGTTGAACCAGACCCCCGACGCCACGTCCGGGCTCAGGTACGGCGCCGCCAGGTCCTGGAAGCGGCGCATGTAGCGCAGCGCGGAGGTCCGGGCGTAGCCGGCGCGACCCTCCTCGGTCTCCGGGTCGAAGCCGGCCTCGAGCGCCCCGGCGATGGCGAAGCGGTTGCTGCTGGGCTGGTCCCAGCACATGTCCAGGAACAGCCCGTCCACGACGCCCAGGTGCTCCAGCACCTCGGTGGTCTGCTCGGCGAGGTAGTCCTGGTACGGGCTCGACATGTCGAGGATGTGCCAGCCGGCCGTGAAGACCGAGCCCGGCGTGCGCGACACCTCGCCCCAGCGGACCAGACGCAGGTCCGCGTCCTGGGCGACCCACTCGGGGTGGGTGTTCGCGGCGTGCTCGTCGACCTGCACGCTGAGGTAGACGGGTGCCCGGATGCCGACGGCGTGCAGCGCGTCGACCTGAGCCGCCAGCAGGTCGAGGTCGCGCGCCAGACCCGGGTGCCGCTCGGGCCGGTCGGTGTCGTAGTAGAGCAGGCCGTGGTGGCACTTGGCGAAGACGGTGACGCTGTCGACGTGGGCCGCGGCGAACGTGGCGGCGAAGCGTTCGGGGTCGAAGTCGACGCCGACGTCGGGCACGTCGGGGCCGGTGTGGAAGTCGAGGTGGATGGTGCGGCGGGGAAAGAACGAACCCATGTAGATCAGCGACCTCCGAGGCCGGACAGGGCGATGCCGCGGACCAGGTGGCGCTGCAGGAGCAGCACCACGACCACGGTCGGCAGCATCGAGATGGTGGACGCGGCCATGAGCAGGTGCCACTGGCTGCCCTGCTGGCCGAGGAACCCGTTGAGACCGACGGGGACGGTGAACAGGTCGGTGGAGTTGGTGATGATCAAGGGCCAGAGGAAGCTGTTCCAGTAGTTGATGAAGGTGAAGACGGCGAGCACGGCGACGGCCGGCCGGGCGATGGGCAGCACGATCGAGGTCAGGATGCGCAGCCGGCTCGCGCCGTCCACGAGCGCGGCCTCCTCGAGCTCCTTGGGGATGTTGAGGAAGAACTGCCGCAGCAGGAACGTGCCGAAGGCCGAGAACGCCCACGGCAGCACGAGGGCCTGGTAGCTGTTCGTCCACCCCAGCTGCTGCATGAGGATGAACATCGGGACGATCATGACCTCCTGCGGCACCATCAGGGTGATCAGGTAGAGCAGGAAGATCAGCTCGCGCCCCTTGAACTCGAGCCGGGCGAACGCGTACGCCGCGAGGATCGAGGTCACGCAGACCAGCAGGGTTCCCAGCACGGCCACGACGAGCCCGTTGACCATGTAGCGGCCGAAGGGGACGTAGCTCCAGGCCTCGCTGAAGTTGGCGAACCGGAGCTCGCTCCCGATCAGGCTCGGGGGGCTGGCGAACACCTCGTTGCCGGGCTTGAGCGAGGTGGCGATCATCCAGATGAACGGGATCATGAAGACGAGCAGGACGACCGTCAGCAGGACCTGCGAGAGGACCGCGGGACGCGTCCGGTCGACCTGGTTGACGCGTCGGCCCGCCGCGGACGTACGGGCCGGTGCGGTGGTGGTGACCGTGGGGCGCTCGGCGCCCCGGAGCTCAGCCGTCATAGTGCACGAACCTCCGCTGGCCCAGGAACTGCAGCGCAGTGACCAGGACGATGATGATCAGCAGGACCGTCGAGATCGCCGAGGCCATGCCGAGGGAGTAGAACTGGAAGCCCTTCTGGTACATGTACATGACCATGGTCTGGGTGGCCGCGCCCGGCCCGCCGCCCGTGAGGATGTAGGGCTGGCTGAACACCTGGAACGACGTGATCATGGTCAGCACCGCCGCGAAGAACATCGACGGCGAGAGCATCGGGATCGTGATCGTCCAGAACTGCCGCCAGCGGCTGACGCCGTCGATGTCGGCCGCCTCGTAGAGGCTCGGGTTGATCGCGTCCAGGCCCGCCGAGAAGACGAGCATGTTGTAGCCGAAGCCCTGCCACACCGACATCGCGACGACGCAGACCATGGCGGAGACCTGCCCGCCGAGCAGGTTCGTGGGCGCCAGGCCGAGCCCGGAGGTCAGCAGGGAGTCGACGAGCCCCTTGGGCTGGAGCATGAGCCGCCAGACCAGCGCGTTGGCCACGATCGGGGTCACCGCGGGCAGGAAGAACAGCACCCGGTAGAGGCCGCGCAGCCGGATCCGCGGGGAGATCCAGACCGCGATGCCGAGCGAGATCACGAAGTTCACCGGCACGTAGAGCACCACGAAGATCACGGTGTTGCGCAGGGCCCGGAAGAAGACGGGGTCGGTCGTCACCAGGGTGACGAAGTTGCTGCCGCCCACGAACTTGTGGTCGCCCAGGATCGGCCAGGAGAAGAACGCGAGGGCGATCGACCCCACGATGGGCAGCAGGGTGAAGATCAGGAACCCGACCCCGCTGGGGGCGAGGAAGCCCAGGGCGGTGAGGCCGGCCCGCCGGTCGGCGGCGGTACGGGTGGTGACCGGCTTCGGGGAGGCGGCTGTCGGAGCGACGAGGGTCATCGTCGGCCTTCCTTGGTCGGCGCGGGAGGGGGAGGCGGTCGCCCGGTCGTGGTGACCGGGCGACCGCCGTCAGCTCAGCGCCGGGTCACTGACCGCCGGCCTGCTGCTGGACCTGCTTGAGGAAGTCGGCCGCGCTCTGCTGGCCGTTCAGCGCCGGGATCCCGTACTGCTGGAACACGGTCTGGACCTGCGAGAGGGTGGCCGAGGAGTGGAACGGCTCCGACTTCGCGTTCGCCGCGGTGAGGGCCGGCTTGGCCTCGGCCAGGTCGCCGACGTACCAGGCGTCGGACTGCGCGGTCCGGGCCGGGTAGGCGCGACCGGTCTCGCCCAGGTACTTCTCGGCCTCCGGGCCCGTGATCGTGGCGATCGCCTTCAGCGCCGCGTCGGGGGTCTTGCAGGACTTCGAGATCCCGTAGCCGGAGCCCGCGATGTGCGAGGTGCCGCCGCCTGCGCCGACGGGGATGACCGCGACGCCCGGCTTGAACTTCGCCGTCTTGGTGATGTTCCCGTACTGCCAGGGACCGTCGACGACCATCGCGCTGTTGCCGGCGATGTACTCGTTCAGGGCGGCGTTCGTGTCGGTGGTCGCCGGCAGCTGCGGGATGACCCCTTCCTTCTGCAGGCCCTGGAGCCACTCGAAGGTGGAGGTCATCTCCGGGGTGTCGATCTGCAGCTTGCCGGAGGCGTCGATCGGCTGCTGGCCGGTGCGGGTCAGCGTCCACGCGGCGAACTGGTCGACGGTCGGGAAGAAGCCGTAGCCGTTCTTGCCGTCGGCGGTGAGCTTCTTGGCGTCGGCCTCGAACTCGTCGACCGTCCAGGTGGTCGAGGGCGTCTTGAGGCCCGCCTTGGCGAACAGGTCCTTGTTGTAGAACACGACCAGGGGCCCGAAGTCGTACGGCACCGCGATCTGCTGGCCGTCGGACTGCAGGGCCTGGCTGATCGAGCTGTTGAAGTCGCTCATCTTGATGCCGGCCGCGTCGAGCTTGGCCGGGTCGAGCGGCAGCATCAGCGAGCTGATGCTGGGCGCCCGCGGGCCCTGGACGCCGAGGATGCAGCCGACGTCGCCCCCGCTGGCCTGCGCGGCCAGCTTGGTCCAGTAGTCCGGGAACGTCGAGGTCTGGATCGTCAGCTTGATGTCCGGGTTGGCCTGGGTGACCATCTCCGACAGGTGGTTGAGCGCCTCGGTCTCGATCTCCGAGCCCGACCACATCTGCCAGGTCATCGTGGTCACGCCACCGCTGCTCGAGCTCCCCGACGACTCACCTCCCGAGCCGCCGCAGGCCGCGAGGCCCAACGCCAGCGCCGTCGTCGCCGCCAAGGCCGCGACCCTGATCCGAGCACGTGTGGTCCTCACCAGAACTCCTTTGTCTGTTGCACCTGGGTGTTGCACGCGGGTGCGACCGCCGAACGAGTTCCTGCATCACGGCAGAGCCCAGCGGTCAAACACCTGATGTCTGGGAGTATTGACCTGGGATCAGACGGGTGTCAAGGACTAGCGCGGCGCGCCCACGGGACCGAGGGCGCCGGCCCGGCCGAACGCGGCGGCGGGGTCCAGGGTGCCGACGGTGCCGGCAGTGCCCAGGGTGCCGGCCGGCTCGGTCTGCGCCGCGGCCAGCATCGAGCGCAGCCAGCTGTCGACGCTCGCGACGTGCACCAGGGCCGCCGCCTCGGCGAGGCGGGCGTCGCCGGCCTCGATGGCGGCGAGGATCGCGCGGTGCTCCTCGACGGTGCGGTGGTTGGCGTCGGCGTCGATGATCCCGCGCCACACCCGGGTGCGGACGGTCCCGGCCGAGATGCCGGTCAGCACCGACCCCAGGATGGCGTTGTGGCTGGCCCGCGCCACCGTGGCGTGGAAGTCGGTGTCGTGGCGGATGAGGTCTTCGTGAGCGGTCGCCCGCGCCATCAGGTCGATGTGCCGCTGCATCTCCTTGCGCTGGTCAGGACGCGAACGCACGGCCGCGAGCGCCGTCACGGCGGGTTCGATCAGCCGGCGTGACTCGAGCAGGTCCAGGATCGAGTCGTCCTGCATCAGCTCGACGGCGGCGCCGATCCCGGTCAGCAGCAGGTGCGGGGTGAGGCTCGTGACGTAGGTCCCGTCCCCCCGGCGCACGTCCAGCACGCCCGCGGTCACCAGCCCGCGCACCGCCTCGCGCAGGCTGGACCGGGAGACGCCGAGCTCGACGGCGAGCTCGGCCTCGGCCGGCAGCCGTTCCCCGGGCACGAGCCGGCCCGAGATGATCAGGCTGCGGACGCGTTCGATGGCTGCCTCGGTCAGCGGTGCCGCCACGGCCCCTCCTTCGTCGACCACCCGGGCCCGAGCGGAGACTGCTGAAACATCAGGTCTATGATCCATCGAAATGCTCGGTGAGCCCTACCGAGCTGCCCAGCCGAACATCTGTTCTTCCCCGTCACGGCGCCGAAGCCCTCCGGCGCCGCCTGAGCCTCGGAGGCCGCCCGTGCCCAGCAGCACCTCCACCATCACGGCGCTCGAGGTCCTCGACGTCCGCTTCCCGACGTCGCGCCACCTCGACGGCTCCGACGCGATGAACCCCGAACCGGACTACTCCGCCGCCTACGTCGTGCTCCGGACCGACGACGAGGACGGGCTGGAGGGTCACGCGCTGGCGTTCACGACGGGACGTGGGAACGACATCCAGGCGAATGCTATCGGCGCGCTCGCCGACCACGTGGTCGGGACGCGCGTGGCCGACCTGTGCGACGACCTCGGCGCCTTCTGGCGGCGCCTGGTGCACGACCCGCAGCTGCGCTGGCTCGGCCCCGAGAAGGGGGTCATCCACATGGCCATCGGGGCCGTGGTGAACGCCGCGTGGGACCTCGCGGCCAAGCGGGCCGGGCTGCCGCTGTGGGACTTCCTCTCCGCGATGACGCCGGAGCAGCTCGTCGCCCAGGTGGATTTCCGCTACCTGTCGGACGCGCTGACCCCGGACGAGGCGCTCGCCCTGCTGGAGAAGGCCGAGCCCGGACGGGCCGAACGGCGTCAGCAGCTGCTCGAACGGGGCTACCCCGCGTACACCACCACCCCGGGCTGGCTGGGCTACTCCGACGAGAAGCTCGTCCGGCTGGCCAAGGAGGCGGTGGCCGACGGCTTCACCCAGATCAAGCTCAAGGTCGGCGCCGACGTCGAGGAGGACGTCCGCCGGATGGACCTGGCCCGCAGCGCGGTCGGGGCGGACGTGCGGATCGCCGTCGACGCCAACCAGCGCTGGGACGTCGGGCCCGCGATCGACTGGGTGCGCCGGCTCGCGCCCTACGACCCGTACTGGATCGAGGAGCCGACCTCCCCCGACGACGTCCTCGGGCACGCGGCCATCCGCCGCGGCGTCTCCCCCGTCAAGGTCGCCACCGGCGAGCACGTGGCGAACCGCGTCGTGTTCAAGCAGCTGCTCCAGGCCGGTGCCATCGACGTCGTGCAGATCGACGCGGCCCGCGTGGCCGGGGTGAACGAGAACATCGCCATCCTGCTGCTGGCGGCGAAGTTCGGGGTCCCGGTCTGCCCGCACGCCGGCGGCGTCGGTCTCTGCGAGATGGTGCAGCACCTGGCGATGTTCGACCTGGTCGCGGTGTCCGCGACCACGACGGACCGCGTGATCGAGTTCGTCGACCACCTGCACGAGCACTTCGTGACGCCGGTCGTCGTGCGCGACGGCCACTACGTCGCGCCGAGCGCGCCCGGCCTGGGGGCGCAGATGCACCCGCAGAGCCTGGCCGACCACGTCTTCCCCGACGGCCCGGTCTGGCGCAGCTGAGCGCCTGCTCATCCCCCAGATCCGTCCGAAGCACCCCGACCCCCGGTGCGGCGCACCCGCCGCACCTTCAGGCACGACCAGAAGGACACCCATGGAGTACACGAACCTCGGACGTTCCACGATGAACGTCAGCAAGATCTGCCTCGGCACCATGCACTTCGGCCCGAAGGCGACGGAGGAGGAGTCGCACAAGATCCTGGACCGCGCCCTGGAGATGGGCATCACCTTCATCGACACGGCCAACGTGTACGGCGCCGAGTCCGGCAAGGGTCGTTCCGAGGAGATCATCGGCACCTGGCTGGCCAAGCGCCCGGGCGTGCGCGACCAGATCCAGCTCGCGACGAAGGTCTACCACTCGATGACCACGGCCTGGGCCCCGAACGAGGGCCCGGGCTTCTCGGCGTACAAGGTCCGCAAGCACCTCGCGGACTCCCTGCGCCGCCTGCAGACGGACCGGATCGACCTCTACCAGATCCACCACATCGACCGGTTCGTCAGCTACGAGGAGCTGTGGGGGACGTACGAGAAGACGGTCGCCGACGGTGACGTCCTCTACGCCGGGTCGAGCAACTTCTCCGGCTGGGGCCTGGCCAAGGCGCAGCTGAACGCGTGGCAGCGCGGCTTCACGGGCTTCGTCTCCGAGCAGACGCAGTACAACCTGCTGAGCCGCGTGCCCGAGATGGAGGTGCTGCCGGCCGCGGAGGACCTCGGCATCGGGGTGCTGGCGTACATGCCGCTGGCCGGCGGCCTGCTGACGGGCAAGACCGAGTCGTTCGACGGCAGCCGCACCCGTCAGGTGGAGGAGGAGTACGGCATCACCATCGGCGCCGGGAACTCCCAGTTCCGTGACTTCTCCGCGCTCTGCCGCGAGCTCGGCCAGCCGGACGGCGTGGTGGCCACCGCCTGGGTGCTGCAGCACCCCGCCGTCGACTCCGCGATCGTCGGGGTCCGGACGGTCGAGCAGCTCGACGGGCTGGACCAGGCGGCCTCGCTGGTGCTCGAGCCCGACGTGATGGCGCAGCTCGACACCATCTTCAACATCAACGCCGGCCGACGCATCGGCCCCGGCGCCTCCCCGGAGGCGCACTCCTGGTGAGCCAGCAGCCTCAGGTACGCAGCCTGAGGTAGGCCATGCCACCGTCGACGGCGAGCGCGGTGCCCGTGGTGGACGACGCGGCCGGGTCGACGAGGTAGACGACAGCCGCCGCGACCTCCTCGGGGGTGACGAGCCGGCCGTGCGGCTGCCGGGCGGCGAGCGCGGCCCGTTCGGCGGCCGGGTCGTCCGCCGCGTCGAGCAGCCGTGCCACCCACGGCGTGTCCGCGGTCCCCGGGTTGACACAGTTGACGCGGATCCCCTCGGCGAGGTGGTCGGCCGCCATCGCGCGCGTCAGGGCCTCGAGGGCTCCCTTCGTCGCGCTGTAGAGCGCGCGTTCGGGCAGACCGACGGTGGCCGCGACGGAGCACGTCATGACGATCGACGCGCGGCCCGCCGCCCGCAGGTGCGGCAGCGCCGCCCGCGTGACCCGGACGGTCCCCAGCACGTTCACGTCGAAGACGCGGTGCCACTCCTCGTCGGGGTTGTCGGCGACCGTCCCACGAGCGCCGATGCCGGCGTTGTTGACCAGGGTGGTGAGGCCGCCGAGCGCCTCGGCCGCCTGCCCCACGCCGGCCCGCACCGAGGCGTCGTCGCTCACGTCGGCCTGGACGGCCAGCGCGTCCGGGTGCGCGCCGGTCACGTCACGGTCCAGCACCGCCACCTGCGCTCCGCCGGCGAGCAGCCGGGCCACGATCGCGGCGCCGATCCCGGACGCCCCGCCGGTGACGACGGCCCGCAGGTCGGCGAGCGGCAGTGCTGCGGCGCTCACGCGGCCACCTCCGCCCGCACGCAGGTGCTGCGCTGCCGCCCGAGGCCGTCGATCTCGAGCTCGACCACGTCCCCGTCGGTGAGGTAGGGGTGGTCGGGCAAGCCCAGGGCGACACCCGCGGGCGTGCCGGTGTTGATCAGGTCGCCGGGTCGCAGGACCATGAACTGGCTCAGGTACCAGACCACGTGGTCGACGTCGAAGATCAGGTCGGACGTCTTGCCGTCCTGGTGCTGGTGGCCGTTCACCCACAGCCGCAGGCCCAGTGATCCGGGGTCGACCTCGGCGGCGGGGACGAGGTCGGGGCCGAGCGGGTTGAACGTCTCGCACGACTTGCCCTTGTCCCACTGCCCGCCGCGCTCGAGCTGGTACTCGCGCTCGGAGACGTCGTGGGAGACGACGTAGCCCGCGATCACGGCCCGGGCGGCGGCGACGTCCGGCAGGTAGCGCGCGGTGCGACCGATCACGACGCCCAGCTCCACCTCCCAGTCCGTCTTGACGCTCGTGGGCGGCAGCAGGATGTCGTCGTACGGGCCGACGACGGTCGACGGGTCCTTCATGAAGATGATCGGCTCGGCGGGGAGCTCCGCCCCCGTCTCCGCCGCGTGGTCGCGGTAGTTGAGCCCGATGCACACGATCTTGCCGGGCCGGGCGACGGGCGCCCCCACCCGGTCGGGCAGCACGTCGAGCCGGGGGAGCCGCCCGTCCGCCAGGGCGCTCCGGGTCGCCTCCAGACCGTCCGCGGCGAAGAACTCGGGGCCGAGGTCGGGTGTGACCGGGCGCAGGTCGAACACCCCCTCGGGCGTCTCGACCACGGGCTGCTCGGAGCCCAGCGGGCCTCGGCGTTGGAACTTCATCGTGCCTCCTCCGGCGGTCGACGCGGCGACGACCCTCCCGAGAGGCGTCCGGCTCGTCGCGACGACAGATCGACCTCAGACATCTGTTGTCTCGGCTCCACCGTAGAACACCTGTCCCCCTCCGACAGCCAGAGGTCGCCACGTACGATCCAGACATCTGACCTCTCCTCGTCGTGCCTGCACGACCGTCACTGTTTGTTCTCGTCTCTCTCGAACCGTCACAACCCTGCTGGAGCGCGGATGGCCGAACGCATCGCTCTGCACACCCGGCTGAAGCCGGGGCGCGAGCCCGACTACGAACGGATCCACGCCCGGGTCCCCGACGAGCTCGACGCGAGGCTGCGCGCCGTCGGGGTGCTCGGCTGGTCCATCTGGCGCAGCGGACGGGACCTGTTCCACCTCGTGGAGGTGGAGGACTACGCCGCGATGCGCCGCGCGCTGGCCGACGACCCCGTCAACCTGGCGTGGCAGGGGCAGATGGCCGAGCTCCTGGAGGTCGAGGACGACTACTCCGGTGACGACCACGGCCTGCCGCAGGTCTGGACGCTGCCGTGACGTCCGTGGCTGGCCATACGTCCACCGACCGGCCGGTCCGCGTGACGATCCCGAGCCTCGGCTACGGGGCGGCCGCCCTGGGGAACCTGTACCGCACGATGGACGACGCCGAGGCCGGCGAGGTCGTCGACGCGGCGTGGGCCGCCGGCGTCCGGGCCTTCGACGTGGCGCCGCACTACGGCCTCGGCCTCGCCGAGCGTCGGCTGGGCCGGGCGCTGGCGACCCGGCCGCGCGACGCGTACGTCCTCTCCACCAAGGTCGGCCGGCTGCTCGAGCCCAGCCCCGAGACCGCGCACCTGCGCGACGACGGCTTCCTGGTGCCCGCGGACGTCCGCCGGGTCTGGGACTCCTCGGAGGCCGGGATCCGCCACAGCCTGGCGGACAGCTGCGAGCGGATGGGCGTCGAGCACGTCGACGTGGCCTACCTCCACGACCCGGAGGAGAACGTGGCACCGGGTCGTGCGCTGGACGACGTGCTGGCCGAGGGGCTCGCCGCGCTCGCGCGGCTGCGGGAGGAGGGGGTGGTCGGCGCCGTCGGGGTCGGCTCGAAGTCGACGGAGACGTTGCTGGCGGCCGTCGAGACCGGCCTGACGGACGTGATCATGCTCGCCGGCCGCTACACGCTGCTCGAGCAGCCGGCCGCCGCCGCGCTCCTGCCCGCCTGCCTCGACCGCGGGGTCCGGGTCGTCGCCGTGGGCGTCTTCAACTCCGGCGCCCTCGCCCACGACGTCCCCCGTCCGGACCTGCCGTACGAGTACGGCGCGATGCCGCCCGCGGTCTTCGAGCGGCTCACCCGCCTCGCGGAGACGTGCCGGGCCCACGGGACCGACCTGCCGACCGCCGCGATCCACTTCCCGCTGCGCCACCCGGCGGTGGCGGGCATCGTGCTCGGCGCGGACTCGGCCGAGCAGGTGCGCGAGAACGCCGACCGCTTCGCCGCCGTGGTGCCGGACGCGCTCTGGGCCGCGGTCGAGGCCCTCGGGTCCGAGGTGGACGCGCCCGGAGCCGTCCGGTGACCGACCCCGCGGCCGGTCGGGTCGAGGTCGTCGACACCCACCTGCACCTGTGGGACCTCACGACCGGCGACTACACCTGGAACACGCCCGCGCTCGGCCCCGTGCACGCCAGCTTCGACGCGGCGACCGCGGCCGGCACGTTGGCCTCGGCCGGGGTCGACCGCGCGGTGCTGGTCCAGGCCGCGGACACGGTCGGCGACTCCGAGCGGATGTTCGCGGCGGCGGCCGAGCACGCGTGGGTGGCCGGGGTGGTGGCGTGGGTCCCGCTCGAGGACCCGGCCGGGGCCGAGCGGCTGCTGGAGCGGTGGGCCGCGACGGGTCGGCTGTGCGGGGTCCGCCAGCTGCTGCACGACCACCCCGACCCGGCGCTGCTCGACGCGGCCGCCGTCCGCACGACGCTGGCCCTGGTGGCGGAACGCGGGCTCCCGCTCGACGTCCCCGATGCGTGGCCGGCGCTCTGGCCCGCGATGACCCGCCTGGTCGAGGACCTGCCGGGCCTCACCGTCGTGCTCGACCACCTCGGCAAGCCGGCGCTCGACCTGGACGGGCGCGGCCGCGCCGGTTCCGGGGACGACCTCGACCGCTGGGGGCGGGACCTCGCCCGGCTCGCCGAGCACCCGTCGGTGGTGGCCAAGCTGTCCGGCCTCGGCGCTGCCCTCCGGCCCGGGGTCGCCTTCGACGCGCGCAGCGTCCGCCCCCTCGTCGACGCCGCGCTGGCGACGTTCGGTCCGGAGCGGCTGATGTTCGGCGGCGATTGGCCGGTCAGCCTGGGCGGGACCTCGTACGCGAGCCTGTTGACCGAGGTGCGGGCCAGCCTCAGCCCGCTTGCCGACGCCGAGCGGGCCGCCGTGCTGCACGGCACCGCGCGGCGTGTGTACGGGCTCGACGCCGCCTGAGGTCTGGCCCGCAGGTCGGCTGCGGGCTCAGACCAGCCGCTCGAGCGCCTCGACGCACAGCTCCCAGGCGTGCGTCGACGTGTCGATCACGTCGGAGTGGTCGCCGTCGAAGGCCTGCAGCTCGCTGGTGTCGCCGGCCCGCTGGGCGGCCGCGACGAACGCCTCCGACTGGCTGATCGGGACCACGTCGTCGCCGCGCCCGTGGACGCAGACGATCGGCACGTTCAGCGGGACGCGGGCGATCGGCGAGGCCTGCGCGTACGCCTCCGCGAGGTCCGTCGGCGACCCGCCCATGAAGGCCGCCACGGCGCCGCCGCCGAGGTCGGCGGTGTAGCCGGCCTCGAGGTCCACCACACCGGCCTGGATCACCGCGCCGCTCAGCGGCACCTGCGGGTCGGCACCCGGAGCGCCGCTCGGCTGCTGCGCGCGGCTGGCCAGCCAGCCGGCGAGGTGACCGCCGGCGGAGTGGCCGAGGGCGACGACGCGGGCCAGGTCGAGGCGACCGCCGGCGATCCGCTGACCCTGCACGGCGAGCCCGTCCACCGCGGCCGCGACGTCGAGGCACGTCGTCGGCCAGCCGCCACCACCTGCCTGCGCGTTCGGCCCGACGCGGCGGTACTCGACGTTGAGCGCGGCCCAGCCGCGGTTGACGAGGTCGCGGGCCAGCGGACGGCCGAGGTCGGCGCCGTACGCGTCGCGCCAGAAGCCGCCGTGGACGACCACGACCACCCCCACGACGCTGGACCCGGAGGGCAGGCTGAGCTCGGCGAACTGGGCGGGATGGTCCCCGTAGCTGTAGGTCGGCACCGCCCCATCCTGCTGCCCGCCGGAACCGACGCGGGGGGCGCCTCCGGAGGCGCTGCTCCTCGAGCAGCCGGCGACGCCCACCAGACCGGCACCCGCGGCCACGAGGAAGCGGCGCCGCGACCAGTGCATGTGCTCCCCCAGGACGTCGTCGACGTCGGCCTCGGCACCGGCGTGTCACCAGTCCTTCGGGACCGGCTGCCGGCCGGGTTGGCGCAGGCTCAGCGGGCCATGTCGACGAAGCGGGAGTAGTGGCCCTGGAAGGCGACCGTCAGCTGCCGGGTCGGGCCGTTGCGGTGCTTGGCCACGTCGAAGTCGGCCTCGCCCGCCCGCTCGGACTCCTTGTCGTAGAGGTCCGGGCGGGACAGCAGCACGACCATGTCGGCGTCCTGCTCCAGCGAGCCGGACTCGCGCAGGTCGGACAGCATCGGCTTCTTGTCGGTGCGCTGCTCGGGGCCACGGTTGAGCTGCGACAGGGCGACGACGGGGACCTGGAGCTCCTTGGCCAGCAGCTTGAGCTGCCGGGAGAACTCGCTGACCTCCAGCTGGCGCGACTCGACCTTCTTGCCCGAGGTCATCAGCTGGATGTAGTCGATGCAGATCAGGCGCAGGTCGTGGCGCTGCTTGAGCCGGCGGGCCTTGGCCCGGATCTCCATCATGGTCAGGTTGGGCGAGTCGTCGATGAAGAGCGGGGCCGACTCGACCTGGCCCATCTTCTGCGCCACGCGCTGCCAGTCCTCGTCGTTCATCCGGCCGCCGCGGATGTGGCCGAGCGGGACGCTGGCCTCCGCCGACAGCAGCCGCATGGTGATCTCGATCTGGCTCATCTCGAGGCTGAAGATGGCCGAGGTCAGGCCCTGCTTGATCGAGCACGAGCGGGCCAGGTCGAGCGCCAGGGTCGACTTGCCGCAACCCGGGCGGGCGGCCACGATCACCAGCTGCCCGGGGTGCAGGCCGTTGGTCAGCTCGTCGAGGTCGGCGAAGCCGGTCGAGATCCCGGCCAGGCCTGCGCCGCGGTTCTCGATGGCCTCCATCTCGTCCATCGTCGGCTGCATCAGCTCGGACAGGGACTTGTAGTCCTCGGCCGCGCGCCGCTCGGTGACCGCGTACACCTCGGCCTGGGCCCGGTCGACGATCATGTCGACGTCGCCCTCGCCGGCGTAGCCCATCTGGTTGATCCGCACCGAGGCGTCGACCAGGCGCCGCAGCACGGCCTTCTCCCGGACGATGTGGGCGTACCAGCTGGCGTTGGCCACGACGGTGACCGAGCCGATCAGGTCGACCAGGTAGCCCGGGCCGCCGACGCGACTGATCTGGCCGCGCTTGGTCAGCTCGTCGGAGACGGTGACGGCGTCGGCGGGGTCGCCACGCCCGTAGAGGTCGAGGATCGCGTCGTAGACCAGCTCGTGCGCCGGACGGTAGAAGTCGGTGCCGCGCAGCACCTCGACGACGTCGGCGATGGCGTCCTTGCTCGAGAGCATCGCCCCGAGCACGCTCTGCTCGGCGTCCATGTCCTGGGGAGGGGTCCGGTCGGCCGCCCGGGTGGCGTTCCCGTACGGCGGCATCACCTCGGCCAGGCTCACTGATGACGCTCCTTCGCTCGACACGCCCGGCGACCCGGGACAGGCCCCCGGGGCCGGATCTCTGCGCGCGGCTCCGTCGACGGGTCACCACGCAGGTACGAGACGAAGGTAGGAGCCACCTCTGACACTTCCGCCAGGTCGGCTCCGACACCCGTGACGACCACCCGAGGTCGACCCGCCGACGCGGGGGATCAGGCGAAGGTACGCGCCCGCGGCTGTGACAGCCAGACGACTCTCCACAGCTGCTGTGGACAACCCGGGACACCCTGTGCAGGACACGCACAGCGCGTGTGCACAGCTTGGGGACAACCTTGGGGATTCTATTCTTCCGCTTCTTGCATCATATGGTTGACCAGGCCAGACGCTCGTACGCGCCGGTGGAGGAAAACTTCTTCTGATGCGTCTCGCTGTCCCGCCGGTGACCGGTTCCTGACCTTGACACGGTCACGGACGACCGCTACGGGGCCACGCGACCCACACGTTGTCCACCGGTGCGGCGGTCGAACCTGAGAGATGCCGCGTCCGTCTGCTTGGCCTCCGAGATACCCTGTGGGGGTATCGACGAAGGAGGGCGACGTGGACGCCGAGGCGAGCCACCCGGGCTACGTGGGGAGCAAGGAGGACCACCTCCGCCGCCTCCGCCGCATCGAGGGCCAGGCCCGTGGCCTGCAGAAGATGGTCGAGGACGAGAAGTACTGCATCGACATCCTGACTCAGGTCTCCGCCATGACGAGCGCGCTGCAGTCGGTCGCCCTCAGCCTGCTGAGCGACCACCTGGGCCACTGCGTCGTCGAGGCCGCCCGGACGGGTGGGCCGGAGTCGGACGCCAAGGTCAAGGAGGCCGCCGACGCCATCGCGCGGCTGGTCCGCTCCTGACGACGCACCCCTTCCTGAGAGAACGAACCCAGCAGCACGACCAGCACGCACCGGCCAGCCACCGACCACCCCGAGCAAGGAGCGCCCCATGACCACCACCCAGGACTACGTCGTCGCCGGCATGACCTGCGAGCACTGCACCCAGGCCGTCACCGAGGAGGTGCTGGCCGTCGCGGGCGTCCGTGAGGTCACGGTCCACCTCGACGGCGGCACCATGGCCGTGACGAGCGAGGAGCCCGTCGACTTCGACGTGCTCAGCGCGGCGGTCAGCGAGGCCGGCTACACCCTCGGCAGCCGCTGACGGTGGCCCTCACCCCGACCCCGGCCCCGACGCCGACCGCTCTCGTGGTGGGTGAGGTCGTCGACCTCGACCTCACCGGGATGACGTGCGCCTCGTGCGCGTCGCGGATCGAGCGCAAGCTGAACAAGCTGCCCGGGGTCGTCGCGTCGGTGAACCTCGCCACCGAACGGGCGCACGTCGTCACCCCGACGGGCACCACGGCGGCGGACCTCGTGGCCACGGTCGAGCAGACGGGGTACGGCGCCCGCGTCGTCGAGCCCGAGGCCGACCCGGGCGCGGCCGAGGGCAAGGCCGACGAGGTCGAACGGCTCCTCCGGGCGCGCGTCCTTCTCGCCGCGGTGCTCGGGCTGCCGGTCGTCGTCGTGTCGATGGTCCCGGCGCTGCAGGTCCCCGGCTGGCAGTGGGTCGGCCTCGTCCTCGCCGCGGTCGTCGTGCTGGGCGCCGGCTGGCCGTTCCACCGGTCCGCCGCCGTCAACCTCCGCCACGGCGCGGCCTCGATGGACACGCTCATCTCGATCGGCACGCTCGCCGCGCTCGCCTGGTCGGCGTACGCGCTGACCGGCGCGGCCGGCGACCTCGGCTACACCCACACGTTCGCGCTGCGGCTCGAGCGGCACACCGGCACGGCCGAGCCCTACCTCGAGGCCGCCGCCGCGATCCCGCTGTTCCTGCTGGTCGGGCGCTGGCTCGAGGCCCGGGCCCGGCGACGTTCCGGGGCTGCGCTGCACGCGCTGCTCGCGCTCGGCGCGCGTGAGGCCTGCGTCCTGCGCGCCGGGCGCGAGGTCACAGTTCCCGTCGCGTCGCTGGTCGTCGGCGACCGGCTCGTGGTGGCGCCGGGCGGCACGGTTCCGGTGGACGGGACCGTGGTCGACGGGCACAGCGCCGTCGACGCCTCCAGCGTCACCGGGGAGTCCGTACCCGTCGAGGTCGGCCCGTCGGACGCCGTGGTCGGCGGGACCGTGAACACCTCCGGCCGCCTGGTCGTCGAGGCGACCGCCGTCGGCGCCGACACCCAGCTCGCCCGCCTCGCCCGGATGGTCACCGAGGCGCAGAGCGGCAAGGCCGCGGTCCAGCGGCTGGCCGACCGGGTCTCGGCGATCTTCGTGCCCGTGGTCCTCGTCCTCGCCGTCGTCACGCTCGGTGCGTGGCTCCTGGCCGGCGCGGGGGCTTCGTTCGCGGTGACGGCCGCCGTCGCGGTGCTGATCATCGCCTGCCCCTGTGCCCTCGGGCTGGCGACACCGACCGCCCTGCTCGTCGGGACCGGACGTGGGGCCCAGCTCGGGATCGTCATCAAGGGCCCGGAGGTTCTGGAGGCGACGCGCGACGTCGACGTCGTCCTGCTCGACAAGACCGGCACGGTCACCGAGGGCCGGATGGCCGTCGTCTCGGTGCTGCCCGCCGACGGGGTCGACGAGGCGGAGCTGGTTCGCCTCGCGGGAGCCGCGGAGACGGGTTCGTCGCACCCGGTGGCGAAGGCCGTGGCCGCGTACGCCCGCGACGTCGGCCCGCTGCCGACCGTCTCCGCACTGCGCGAACCGGCCGGCCTGGGCGTCGTCGCCGAGGTCGAGGGCGTGGGGCCGGTCGTCGTGGGCCGCCCCGACCTGCTCGCCACCGAAGGCCTGACCGTCTCGCCCGTGCTGACCGCAGCCTTCGCGGCCGAGCAGGACCGGGGCCGGACCGTCGTCCTCGTCGGCTGGGCTAGTACGGCCCGTGGCTTGGTGGCGGTCGCCGACACCGTGAAGCCGACCTCCGCAGACGCCGTACGACGCCTCACCGCCCTGGGCCTGCGGCCGGTGCTGCTGACCGGCGACACCGCCCGCACGGCCGCGACCGTGGCGGCCGAGGTCGGGATCGACGAGGTCGTCGCCGACGTCCGTCCCCAGGGCAAGGTCGGCGTCGTCCGGCGCCTGCAGGCCGAAGGACGCCGTGTCGCGATGGTCGGCGACGGCGTCAACGACGCGGCCGCACTCGCGCAGGCCGACCTGGGCATCGCGATGGGCACCGGCACCGACGCGGCGATCGAGGCCGCCGACCTGACGCTGGTCCGCGGGGACCTGCGTCAGGCCGCCGACGCCGTACGCCTCTCCCGCGCCACCCTGCGGACCATCCGCGGGAACCTCTTCTGGGCCTTCGCCTACAACGTCGCCGCCCTGCCGCTCGCCGCCCTCGGCTTCGCGAACCCGGTCCTGGCCGGCGCGGCGATGGCCTTCAGCTCGCTCTTCGTGGTCGGCAACAGCCTGCGGCTACGACGCTTCGGGCCGCTGCCCTCCTGAGCCTCTACCATCCAGAACCGCCTCCCCGGGCGCGCGCAGTCAGGCGAGCCGGGCGCGTACCCGTCCCTCCATCACCTCCTGGATCAGGTCGACGGTCGACGGGTCGAGGTCCACGCCGAGCGTGCGGGCCTGGCGGGCGAGCTGGAGGCTGAGCCGCTCGGTCTCGGCCGCGTTGCCGGCGAGGTGCTCCGTCCGGATCCGGGCGGCGAGGAGCAGCTCGTCGCCAGGAGCGACGACGAGAGCCCGGACGGACGCCCAGCGCGCGAGGTCGAGGTCACCCTCGTCCAGGCAGCGCCGGGCCAGCTCGACGCCGATGTCGCGCACGCAGGAGACCATGTCGGTCCGCAGCTCCTCGGCCCAGTGCCACTGGACGGGTGCCGCGTCGGCCAGCGGGGCACCGCGCACCAGCTGCAGCCCCAGCTCGAGGACCGCGGAGGATGCCCGGTCGACCCCGTCGCCGACCAGGAGGCGCAGCTGGTGCCAGTCCGAGCTGACCGCGGGGTCGAGGTGGATCCGACCGCTGTACGCGTCCGGCAGGTACGGCTTACCGTCGGTGTCGCTGCCCAGCCAGGTCCGCAGCCGGCTCATGTTCGAGCGCCGCGTGCCCTCCGCGACGAGCAGCCCGGCCGCCATCTCCTGGGCCGACGCACCGGGGTGCTCCAGCAACCAGGCGCAGTACTCCAGGCACTGCTTCGCGGCCCGGGACGGTGACGTGCCAGCCGCCCCCAGCAGCTCGACGGGCCCGATCAGCTGCAGGAGGGGATGGCGTGCCGTACCGGCTGTCGCGTCGGTGATCCGTGCCTGCACTGCCGCCCTCCTCTCCTGCTCGTCCCGCTCGTCGGTCCTGCGTCGCCGCCCCAGGTAGGTGACGTTGTCGGGCGGCGGTCCGGGAGGATCGGCCGACGACCACCAGGGGGCGGGTCGGGTGTCCTCGCTGCCGGTGGCCGCGACCAGCTCGACGAGCGGGTCGAGGCCGGCGACCGGAAGCGTCTGCGGAACCATCCGGACGCCGTCCGGCAGCAACGTCGCGCGGCCGTCGCTCCCGAGGACCAAGGTCGCCGGTGCGCCCGTGAGCCGACCCCGCACCACGGCCGTCAGCCCGGCTCCGGTCCGGCTCGTCGTCAGCTCGACCAGGCGTTGCGTCTGCTCGGGGGTCAACGCGACGTCGACGAGGACGACCTCGGGGGTCCAGGCCTCACCGAGGTCGGGGTCGAGGCGCAGGGTCCGGGCGTCGCGGCCCTGCCCGTACGCCCGCCGGTCGCGGCTCGTCTGCTCCAGCCGCGTCAGCAACGCGTCCAGGTCGTGGGTGGTCGTCACGTTGTGCTGCGCCAGCGCCGGACCGAGCCGGTCGTCGCCGACCAGCGTCAGTCGCAGATCGTCGGTCCACGGCGAGCAGGCCAGCTCGAGCGCCATCGCGGCCAGGACCGCCGTCCCCAGGTCGTGCTCGCCCGTGACGGCGAGCAGCCCGAACGACTCGAGGTCGACGACCCGCTCCGCGCCCTCGTCGTCGACGCCGAGCGTGACGAGCAGCGGCCACGGCCGGACCGCCTCGCCGAGGCCCCGCACCGCACGGAGCCCGTCCACGTCCTCCGCGGCCAGGCTCCAGGTGCCGCCGGTGTCGACGAAGCACCGCGGCGCAGGCGGGGTCGGCCCGGCCATCTCGAGCACGAGCCAGTCGGGCGAGACCGAGGCCGACCGGAGCGCCGGGACGCCGACGCCCGCCTCGACGCAGGACGCGGCGACGGCCCGGCTCGCACGGTCGAGCGTCCGCAGCCCGATCGGGCGGGCCTGCCGGGCCAGGGCGATCTCCACGGGGCGCGTGGTCGCTGGCGGGTGCGCGATCCGACGCCCGACCGGGCGCCGCTGCAGCTGCCAGCGCCGCCGCGCCGCAAGACCGCCGACCAGGGCGGCCGCGAGCAGGCCGCCGACCGTCGCGAGGCCGGGGAGCAGCAGGCCCGGTCCGTCCGTGTCCTCGTCCGCCGCGTCCGGGGCCGCCTGCGTGGGAGACGGAGGGGTGGGCACAGAACCGGCGGGAGCGGACGACCCCTTCGGCGCGTCCGGCACAGCAGGAGGTGGTGACGCGGGCTCAGGGACGTCGGGCTCAGAGACGTCGGGCTCAGGGACGTCACGCTCAGGCGTCGGAGCGTCGGGCTCCGCGGTCGGGGCGTCCGAGGTCGCCGCCCGGGATGCGTCCTCCCGTGCGGTGCCCCGGGAGTCGTCGGACGCCCGCGGCGGGAGATGGAGCAGGAGGCCGACGGGGAGCTCGTCTGGGTCGCTCAGCTGCGCGCGGTTGGCCCGGTAGAGCTCGGTCCACCGGTCCGCATCGCCCAACGTGCGCTCCGCGATCGACGTCAGCGTGTCACCGCTGCGGACCCGGACCGACCGCGCCGAGGCGTCGGCGCGACGGTCGTCCTCCTCGACCTGACGACCGTCGTCGGGGACGACCAGGCGCCAGCCGACGCGGAGCCGGTCGGGCCCGCCGGTGAGGCGGTCCGGGTTGGCGGCCGCGATGCGCCGCCACTCCTGGCCGCGCCCGTAGTAGCGCTCGGCCAGCGACCAGAGGTCGTCGCCGGTCGTGACGACGTGGACCCTCTCCCGGCGCCCGCTGGGCGCGGCCTGCGCGACCTCTGCCGTGCCCGGACCGACGGACGCGGGGTCCATGGCCTCCGACGTGGAAGGACCGGCAGCCGGGTCATCCGGCGCCGCAGCCGCACGGTCGACGGCGGGGACGGCGGGTCTGGGTGCCGTGGTCCGCACCGGCGCTGCAGCCGAGGTCACTTGTCTGGGCAAAGCGGGCACGGGCCGGTGCGGGTCGGCTGCTGCCCGCGCCACCGCAGAGGTTCCGGCGACCGGGGGGCTCGTCAGCTGAGCGGCTCCTCCGATCGCCACCACGGCGAGCATCAGTCCCGCGGCCCACTGCTGGACCCCACCCAGGCCGGGCAGCACCACGACCGCGGAACGGCGGCGGACCTGGTTGGCCAGCTCGACGAGCAGGCTGAGCGTGAACACGGCCCACGCCGCCCACCCGATCAGGGTCAGCAACCGCGCGAGCACGGTGCCGTCGTCCGGCTGCAGGAGCGCGGTCCACAGCCCGGCCGGGTCCCAGGAACGGGGGACCGGGTCGCCGCCCAGCACCAGCAGGGCCGCGGGGACCCCGACGACCAGACCCACCAGCAGGGCGAGGGACGCCAGACCCCGGCACCACCGCTCGACGGGCCCGGTCACGCTCGTCCACCTCCGCTGCCGACCACGTCTCCACTGTGGACGGCGAAGGCCCGCCGCGGGCGGTGCAGGTGTTGTCCGTCCGCCGCCGGTGTTGTCGGTCGGGACGCGGCGCTCCCCGCGGTCACGCCAGGACGATCTGCAGGAGGGCGGCCGTCAGCAGGATGAGCCCGAAGGCCATCGCGGGGAGCGTCATGTAGATGGTCATCCCCTCGGCGTCGGCGCTCGCCCGCATCTGCTCGGTCGTCAGGTGCGCGTCCCGCAGCTCGCGGACCCGGGCGCGCAGCGTCCCGGACAGGGCCGCGCCCGTCTCGTCGAGCTGCATCACGTCCGCCACGTCGGCGAGCTCGGGCAGGTCGAGGGCGTCGGCCAGCCGACGCAGCTCGGCGTACGGGCTCTGCTGCTCGAGGTTCGCGCGTTCGAGGGCCGTCCGGATCTGCACGAACAGCCCGACCTGGCTGAGGCTCGCGGCCCGCAGCAACGCCTGCGGCGCGGAGGCGTTCGCGAGCCGCTCCAGCGTCACGAGGTCCACGAAGACGAGCAGCGCCTCGAGCGCGGCCGACCGGTTGCCGGCCCCGGAACGGAGCAGGAGCAGGTCGGGGACGAAGAAGGCCACCACCCCGCCGACGACGGCGGCCACCGCGGGGACGACACCCACATGCCCGTAGAGGACCCAGCCCACCGCCCCCACGGTCAGGGCCGGCAGCAGCGTGCCGATCACCGCCATCACCGTCTTGTCGGCGTACAGCTCGGCGACCGACTTGTCCTGCAGGCGCAGCGCGCGACGCTGGGCGCCGGTCAGCGGGATCGGGACGTGGCGCTGCAGGAACGCGCCCCAGCGTTCCGAGGGCGACTCGAGGCGCGACGCGTCCTCGAACGTCTCCACCTCTCCCCCGGCGCCACCGACCCGGTCGAGGGCCGCCCGCAGCCCCGGGGTCGACCGGCGCAGACCGGCGACCACCGCCACCAGACCGGCCGCGACCAGCACGCCGGCCAGCAGCGCCCACCCGGGCGTCATGGTGCGCCCCCCACGAGGATCCGTGGCCGGTGGGGCTGGCGGGCCTTGCGCCGCATCAGCAGCAGCGAACCGAGGTAGACGCCGACCAGCACGGCCAGCACCACCTGGCCGACCGGCGTCCGGTAGCCCGCGAAGAAGCCCGGGCGCAGCAGGAACATCCCGCCCAGCGTGACCAGCGTGATGACGGTGACCTGGCGGACGACGACGTACGGCTTGGAACGTTCGACCTCGATGACCCGCCGGGCCCGGAGCTGCGCCTGGATCGACTCGGCCAGGGCGTTCAGCGTCGCGGCGGCCCCCGCCGCTCCCCGCCCGGCGGCGAGCATGAGCGCGGCCACGACGGCGTCGGTGTCCGGCGAGTCCAGGGCGTCGGCGAAGCGTTGCAGCGCCGTCCGGGTGTCCCAGCGGCTGTTGAGCCGCAGCACGAGGACCTCGACCTCCTCGGCGATGACCTCCGGGGCCGTCTGCCTCGAGACCCGGATGGCGTCGGTGACCGAACGGCCCGTGGACAGCGTGGAGGCCAGCGTCCGGACCCAGCGGTCCATCGCCTCGAGCAGGGCGACGTCGCGCGGGCGCGGCGCGCGCAGCAGGTAGGGCAGCAGGAGCACCAGCCCGGGCACGACGATCACCGCGACCGCCCAGCCGGAGACCGCGGCGAGCGCGAAGCCGCCGAGCAGGCTGGCGAGCACGACCAGGTCCCGCCGACGGCCGGCAGGTCCCGGCGGACGGCGGGTCAGCCGCGACCAGGTGGCCCCGAGGGTCCGCGTCGGCCTCGCCCGCACCCGGGGCGGCAAGGGCCGAAGCCCCGCGACGACCCCCACGAGGCCGCCGACGACCAGCAGACCCGCCAGGACCGCGACGGCCGCGTTCATGGGGCGGTCATGGCCTGGTCGGCGCGTCGAGGCCACGGCGTACGGGTAGCTCCCGGCGGAACGGTGCCAGCTCGGCCGCGAAGTCGGCGTCGGGGAAGAAGCCGGCCGGCTGCCCGGGTCCGGGCTCCGCGCTGTAGGTGAGGTGGGTGACCGGGCGGCCGCTCTCGATCGCCCCGACCACCTGGCGGACCTCGGACACGAACCGGCGCCGGCGACCGCCCCGCCAGCCGTCGTCGACGAGCCGGACGTGCACCAGCAGGTGGATGTTGTGCGCGATCTGGCGGTAGGCCTCCTCGACCGACAGGACACCGCCCTGCGCCACCCGGGACGCCAGCCGGTCGATGGTGGACGACGCCGAGTGCGAGTGGGTGGTCGACAAGGTGCCGGTCCCGGCCTGCATGGCCTCGAACATCGACGCGGCCTCGGTGCCGCGCACCTCCCCGACCACCAGGCGCGAGAGGTTCTGCCGGAGCGCCTCGGGCATCAGGTCGGCGACCGTGAACTCGCCCACCGCACGGCCGGCCGCCGCCTCGCCGTGCCCGACCCGCGCCTGCAGGGCGAGGATGTTCTGCCGGCCCGGCTGCAGGTGGGTCATCAGCTCGTAGTCGGTCTCGAGCGTGCCGAACCGCTCGTCCGCCGGGATCGCGTCGATCAGCGCGCGCAGCAGCGTCGTCTTGCCCGCGCCCTGGTCTCCGGAGATGACGATCGACCTGCGCGCCAGCACGGCCGCGTCGAGCAGCCCGGCGACCTCGAGCGGCATCAGCCCGCCGTCGGCGAGGTCGGCGAGCGACACCGAGGTCATGGTGTGCTGCCGGATCACCACGCTGGGGCGGTAGGACAGGCCGAAGCCGATCGCGTGCAGCCGGAACCGCTCGCCCAGCGCGAGCGTCATCGTGGGATGGACGTCGTCGAAGGGGCGCGACGGCTCCGCGTTCTGGCCGAGGAAGCGGATCGCCTCGACCAGCTCGGCGTCGCTGTCGGCCACCGGCGGCATCGCCTGCCGGCGCCCGTCGCCGAGCTGGACCACCACGGAGTCCCAGCCGTGGATCTCGATGTTCTCCACGTCGGGGAGCGAGAGCAGGGGCTGCAGCCGGCCGTAGCCGAACACCGCGGCCTCGACCGCACCGGCGTACGCCTGCTCCTGGTCGGGCGACCACAGGGCTGCGCCCTCGCGGTGCAGCGTGCGCACGTGCTCGGCGACCACCCGCCGGATGACCGAGCGGCCGAGCAGCAGCCGGTCGTCCCCGAGGATCGGGGTGCCGGTCGTGCGCAGCTGCTGCTCGCTCTCGCCCGCGATCTCCTCGGAGGCCCGGCGGCGCAGCACGACGACCTGGGCCCAGTCGAGCTCGGCCGTCGGCATCGGCAGGGTGGCCGCACGCAGGTCGTCACGGCGGAAGGCGCCGTACGACTGCAGCGCCCGTCGGGTGACCGGGCTCGAGCCGCCCTCGGCCTCGACCACCGACTCCACGAGCAGCGGGATCTCCTGCAGGGAGCGGACGCGCTCGGGGCGGTCGTCGGTCCGCGGTGCCGCCGTCTCGTCCACGCTCACTGGGCCACCACCTCGCTCGCCCTGGCCATCCGTCCGGCCAGGACGCCAGCGGCGGCCCGCAGGCTGCGCACCAGGGGGGAGGCGTCGAACCGACGAGGGCGTGGCACCGCGTCCGACAGGTGCGCGGCGGCTGCCGCGTCGTCGGCGACGACCGCGTGCACCCCGACCCCGAGGGCCTGCGCGACCTCGCGGCGACCGTACGGCTCGCCCTCCCCGACCAGCACCAGCCCGGTACGCCCGGCGGTGCTCAACCGTTCCTGCTCGGTGAGCGACGGCAGGTGGACCCGCGCGGACATCACCGACCGCAGGCTCGTCCGCAGCACCAGACCCGTGACCGCGCTGCGTTCGACCAGCGGACCCGGCAGCCCGTGCGGGCCCATCCGCCCGGCGTCGACGATCACGTCGTAGCCCACCTCGCCCAGCCGGTCGAACGTATCGGCGAGGTCGTCCCACACGCCGCCGAACAGTCCCGCGCTCGCCGCTCGGCTGAACCCGGGCAGGAAGAGCTGGCGTTCCCCGTCCTCGCCGCTGATCGGCAGCGTCTGGTCGAGCACGGCCTCACGCAGCGGGCGGCGGTCACGGTGCGCCTCGGCGACCCGCAGCAACCCCCGGCCGCCTGCACCCTGACCGGCCAGGTAGCCGGCGAGCACCGCCTGGTGGGCCCCGGGGTCGCAGTCGGCGAGCAGGACGGGCCGGGGCCAGCAGAGGGTCAGCCCGACCGCGAGCGTCGTCACGCCCGGCGAGCCGGCCGCGGAGGTCAGCAGCAGGATGGCCACGAGGTGCTCACCGCCCCGCGTCCCGGACCAGCGCGACCCGGTCCTGCGCCCCGAGCGAGGCGATCGTCGCGGCCTGGCCCGCGTCGACCTCGACGTCGACGACGGTGGAGGTGCCGTCGGCGCCCGGCGTCGCCCCGACGACCCGCCCCGCGTACGTCTTGCCGGCCAGCGCGTCGGCCGCGCCGGTCCCGTTCGACGGGGCGGGGAGCGCGACGACGCGCACCGGGGCCGAGGGCACCAGCAGCGTCGCCGGGGCGCGACCCGTGGCCAGCCGCAGGCCCACGACGGAACGTCCGCCGTCCGGGACGGTGGTGTCGGTGAGCGAGGCGGCAGCCACCAGGGAACCGGCCGGCAGGTCGAAGACCGCCCGGCGCCCGACGACGCTCGCCTCGTCCGCGGCGCTGACCGTGGGGCCAGGAGCCTCGCCGTGCAGGACGACGGTGGTCAGGTCGGACGCCTCGACCACCTCGCCGCGGTAGACCGTGGAGCTCAGCGCCAGCACCCGCGTCTCGGTGCTGACCCGGGCGTACACGGTGTAGGCGAGGAGCCCGCCGAGGCAGATGGCGATCACGCCGAGCGCGATCCAGCGCGGGTTGCGGCGTCCGGGCAGACGGGGTGGCAGCGCGATCGACGTCGAGCCCTCGCCCCCGGCCTTCGGCGGTCGGCGCCGGGCGGGTCTGGTGCCGTTGCGCTGGTCGACGTCGGTGCTCACGGTGTCAGCGCTCCTCGCCCGTCGGGACGATGCTGGCGGCCGCCGACCCCGTGCCGGCGACCTCGTCGATCCCGACGGCCGAGAGGAACAGCGTCGGTGCGGTGGCCGAGGTCTCGACCCGGACCACACCGCCCGCCAGCGTCACCGAGCCGCGGACACCCGGCTGGCCGGCGAGGTACGCCTTGGCCGCCAGCACGCCGGCTCCGGCCCCGTCGCGACCGGCGAGACGCTGGGTCGCGGCGGCGTTCCCGGCGGCCCGGGCCGCCCCGTCGGCGGCTGCCTCGGCCTGGCTGGCGGCCGTGACCTTCTGACCACCGTCGACGACGAGCCCGGCCGTCGCGACGAGCGCGGCCAGAATCAGGAGCACGAAGACGCTCAGCGTCATCCCGCGCTCGTCCCGACCGGCGCGACGACCAGGCGTGGTCGTCGTCATCGCGCCCGGTAGGTGTCGAGGGCGGCGCTGCCGTGCCCGGCGAGGTCGATCGAACCCGTCATGCCCGGGAGGAAGACGTCGCCGAACGGCACGGAGCAGGTGACGTCGGAGGTGACGGTGGCCGGGGTCCCCACGGGGACGGCGAAGGCGGCCGTGGACACCCGCACTGAGCTGTCGGCGCACCGCAGCCCGGCGGTCGACAGGGACTGCCGGCCGGCTTCCGCGCCCACCGCGGACGCCTGGCCCGGGCTCCGGGCGAGGGACGCGGCACGGGCCGACGTCTGCGCGGCCTCCACCACGGTCGTCCGCGCGAACCACAGCCGCCCGCCCGCGACCAGCAGCCCGAGCACGAGCACCAGGGCCGGGGCCAGCAGCGCGATCTCCACGGCGACCGATCCCGCCTCACCCCGACCTGGCCGAGACCGGAGGCGCCGACGGGGCCGACCCGTGCGCGCGGTGACCCTCACGGGACGCTGACCCGTTCCCGCGGGGCGGACGCTGTCTCCTCGATCGTGCCCAGCCCGAGGTCCAGCACCAGCGTCGCGTGGGCCGACACGTCGGCCGTGACGACCTGGGGACCCCGGTCGACGCGCACCACGACGTCGGTGAGACCCGCGGCGGCGGCCAGGTCGCGGGCGCGCTGCTCGCCCTCGCCCGCGGTGCCGTAGCTGCCCCGGGCGACGTCGACGGCGGCCGTGGCCGCGCGCTGCGCGACGTTGCGGGCGTGCAGCCACAGACCCGCCTGCAGGATGCCGAGGGTCAGCAGGAGCAGCAGGGGGAAGGCCACGGCCAGCTGGGCCGACGAGCTGAACCCGCGCTGGTCGGGCGTGCCCCGCGGCCGAGATCCGAGCACGGCTACTTGGGGAGCTTGGACTTGACGAAGGCCGTGATGATCGTGACCACGACGATGGCGAGGGCGACCGCCCCGGCCAGCAGGATCGCGGTCTCGGCCGACCCGCTGAGGCCGCGCTCGTCGCGGGCACGCTGCGGACGCCGGGGCGCACGGAGCACCAGCAACGTCCCGAGGATCACGGCGACGAGAGTTTTGATCTTCATGGCAGTCCTTCCACGTGGGGGAAGGTCCGAACAGGTGGGCACGCCGGCCCGCCGATACCATCTGCGCTCCCCCGAGGCCGACGGCGACACGCTACTGCCGACGACGGACATGGGAACGGCTTTTGTCGATCTTGTGCAGCTTCACAGCCTCACTGTGGTCGACGGGTGTTGTCCGACGTGTTGTCTGACGGCGTCCCGGTGTTGTCCGTTCGTCCCCAGCGTGCGGACCGTCATCAGCGCGGGGTGGCGCTCCCGGCGAGCGGGCGGGCGTGCTGCAGGTCGAGCGAACCGGTGTGCGGGCCGAACGTGACCCCTCCGTCGCGGCGCTCGTCGTAGACCAGCCCGTACGCCGCCACGTACTGGCGGTAGATCTCGACCGGGCCGGACGACGTGAGCGCCGACTCGAGGCGGCCCTGGTCGCCGATGGCGCTCACGACGTACGGCGGGGCGTACGGGACGCCGTGGAGGACGACCGTGTTGCCCACGCACTTGATGCCGGTGGTGGAGATGACCCGCTGGCCCTGGATGGTCATCGCCTCGGCGCCGCCGGACCAGAGCGCGTTCACCACGGCCTGGATGTCCTGCTGGTGGACGACCAGGAGGTCGGCGTCGACGCCGTTCGCGGCGACGGAGGAGGGGGCGTCGTCGAGGGTGACCGAGACGGCCGTGCCGCTGACCGCGGTGAGGCCGGCTGCCGCCTCCTGGCGCTGGAGCTGCGCAGGCAGGTCCGAGCCGGCCCCGGCGTTCTCGGCGTCGGAGAGGGCGTCGACCTGGGCCCGCAGGTCGGTGACCTGCCGGGTGAGCTCGGCGTTCTGGCGCGACTGGTCGGCCACGAGGCTCACCAGGTCGGTGTTCCGGCCGGGTCGCAGGTCGCTGCCGCGGGCGTTCACGGTGCTGACGACCACGAGGAACGCGGCGATCGCGCACACCAGCGCCGTCAGCGCCCGCGGGACCGGGCGGTGGCCGGCGCGCCGCCGACGGCTGGCCTCGCGGCCCCGCAGCAGCGCGGCGACGACGCGGTCGCCCCACGTGTGCGGGACCTCCGGCACTCGCTGCTCCTTGCTGCTCGTGGCCTCTGCGGTGGGAACGCCAGGTCGTCGGGGACGGCGCCAGGCCGCGACCACGGCGCGCAGCGTCGCCCCGGGGTCGCCTCAGCAACTACGCTAACGGCTCAGAGCGAGGACCCGGCCCACCCACGGGCCTGCCCGGACGGGCAGCGCCTCCCCAGCGCTTGAGGAAGATGGTCGTGCCCGAGTCCCGCACACGGAAGTCTGCCGACGAGAAGCAGAAGGTCAAGAAGCAGCAGGCCGTCAAGCAGACCCGCATCAAGAAGGCCAAGGCCCCGGGCAGCCGCCGCTGGGTGCCGCCGACCTTCATTACCGTCGGCCTGCTCGGCGTCGCGTGGCTGATCGTCTACTACGTCGCGGGCGACGCGGTCCCCTTCATGAGCGACCTCCGCAACTGGAACATCCTCATCGGCATGGGCGGCATGGCCGCCGCCTTCGGCCTCGCGACGCTCTGGCGCTAGCGGCACGCTCCCCGACCCCGGGAACGCCACCGGGTTACACCGGTGTGATTCTCCACAATGGGGACAACTCCTGTGGACAACTCCACGCCCACGGGCGCGACGCCTGCTCGCACGCTCGACCGGCGCATCCTCGCGCTCGCGCTGCCGACCTTCGCGACGCTCGTCTCGGAACCGTTGCTGCTGCTCGCCGACTCCGCGGTCGTCGGGCACCTTGGCACCGAGCCGCTCGCTGCGCTCGGCCTGGCCTCCAACGTCCTCAACGTCCTCGTCGGGCTCTCGATCTTCCTCGCGTACTCCACGACCGGCACCGTCGCGCGCCGGCTCGGGGCCGGTGACCGCCTCGCCGCGCTGACCGGCGGGATCGACGGGCTGGTGCTCGCCGTCGGGGTCGGCGTCGTGCTGGCCGTGGCGCTGGAGCTGGCCCTGCCGGCGGTCGTCGGCCTCTACGGCGTCGAGCCGGAGGTCGCTGCGCTCGCGACCACCTACCTGCGGATCGCCGCCCTCGGCCTGCCCTCGGTGCTGGTCCTGCTCGCCGGGACCGGGGTGCTCCGCGGTCTGCAGGACGCGCGCACGCCGCTGGTCGTCGTGGTCGCCGCCAACCTCGCGAACATCGCCCTCAACCTGACGCTCGTCTACGGCGTGCGCCTCGGTATCGCCGGCTCCGCGCTCGGCACGTTGATCGCCCAGACCGGTGCCGCGGCGGTCGTGGTCGTCGTCGTCGTACGCCGCTCCAGCGCGGCCGGCGCGGTCGTCGCGCTCCGACCGGCCGGGGTCCGCGCGGTGGCCCGGACGGGCGGCTGGCTGGTCGTGCGCACGGCCCTGCTGCAGGCGGCCGTCACCACGAACACGGTCGTCGCGGCCGCGCTCGGTGCGGTCACCCTGGCCGCCCAGCAGGTCGTCGGCGGGCTGTGGACGCTGCTCGCCTTCGCCCTCGACGCGGTGGCGATCGCCGGGCAGGCCCTCATCGGGTCGGCCCTGGGCGCCGGCGACGTGGCCCTCGGCCGGGCCCTCACCCGGCGGATGCTCGGCTGGGGCGTCGTGTCCGGGCTGGCCTTCGGCCTGCTGCTCGTCCTCGCGCGCCCGGCGTACACGGGGCTGTTCACCCCCGACCCCGAGGTCCGTCAGCTCGTCGGCCGGGTCGTCCTCGTCGTCGCGCTGCAGGCGCCGCTGGCCGGGGTCGTCTACGTCCTCGACGGGATCCTCATCGGCGCCGGCGACGCCCGCTACCTGGCGCTCGCCGGGGCGATCTCCCTCGCCCTCTACCTGCCCTTCGCCCTCGTGGTCCAGCACCTCGGCCTGGGCCTGGTCTGGGTCTGGGCGTCGTACGCGGTGTTCATGGTCGCGCGGGCCGTCACCCTCGGCCTGCGGGCCCGTGGGGACGCCTGGCTCCGTACGGGCAGCTGAGCCCACACAGTTTCCGGAACACCGGTGTTGTCGAAAACGTCACACCCGGTTGCTCCCTTTGGCAGGCTGGCTTAACTTAGGCGAGGCTCACCTACGAGCCGCTCCACGACCCGCCCGCGGCCGCCGAGCACCGAGCCGTCTTCCGAGGAGCACCGAGCATGGTCGCCAACTTCCTCATCGGCCTGCGTGAGGGGCTCGAGGCCGCGCTCGTCGTGAGCATCCTCATCGCCTACCTGGTGAAGACGGGACGGCAGCACCTGCTGCCCCGGGTCTGGCTCGGTGTCGGGATCGCCGTGGTGGCCTCGCTCGGCTTCGGCGCCCTGCTGACCTTCGGTCCCAAGGGCCTGACCTTCACCGCGCAGGAGGCGATCGGCGGCTCGCTGTCCATCGTCGCCGTCGCCCTGGTCACCTGGATGATCTTCTGGATGGCGCGGACCGCCCGGACGCTCTCGGGCGACCTGCGCTCCGCCGTCGACCGGGCCGCCGACGGCAGCTCCTGGTCCCTGGCCATCGTCGCGATGCTCGCCGTCGGCCGCGAGGGCCTGGAGACCGCGATCTTCATCTGGGCCGCGACCCAGGCCGCCGCCGGCACCACGGGCAGCACCGCTCAGCCCCTCGTCGGCGCGGTCCTCGGCCTCGCCCTCGCCGTCGTCCTCGGCTACCTGCTCTTCCGCGGGGCCGTGAAGATCAACCTGAGCAAGTTCTTCTTCTGGACCGGCATCTTCTTGATCTTCGTCGCCGCCGGCGTCCTCTCCTACGGGGTGCACGACCTGCAGGAGGCCGGCATCCTGCCCGGGCTCAACACCCTGGCCTTCGACGTCTCGCGCGTCGTCCCGCCGACGTCCTGGTACGGGACGCTGCTCAAGGGCGTCTTCAACTTCTCGCCGGCCACCACCGTCTTCGAGGCCGTGGCCTGGCTCTGCTACGTGGTCCCCGTGCTGAGCGTCTTCGTCGTCCAGGGCCGGCACCGCGCCGCCCCCGCCCCGCGTCCCGCGACGGCTGCGTCCGCGCAGCCCGTCGCCTCCGGAAGGAACTGATCTCCGTGCCCGTCCCGACCCGTCCGCGAGGGCCCCGTCCCGCGCTGCGCCGCCTTGTGCCCCTCGCCACCGCCGGGGCGCTGCTCGCGCTGCCGGTGCTGAGCGGCTGCACGGACAACCGCACCGCAGGCTCGGACGGACCGTCGGCCGACCCGCGCGCGCTCACCGTCGCGGCCACCGACACCTCCTGCGCGGTCTCCGGCACCGGCGCCCCCTCGGGCAAGCTGACCTTCACCGTCACCAACAGCGGGTCGAAGGTCAACGAGTTCTACCTGCTCGCCGCCGACGGCCTGCGCATCGTCGGCGAGATCGAGAACATCGGCCCCGGCATCACCCGCGACCTCGTGCTCACCGCGCCGGCCGGGAGCTACTTCACCGCCTGCAAGCCGGGCATGGTCGGCGACGGGATCCGGGCGCCGTTCGCGGTGGCCGAGTCGGGTCAGGACGCGGCCGCAAGCGGCAACGACGGTGAGCTGGTGGCGGTCGCCAACACCAACTACGCCTCGTACGTCCGCGACCAGACCGACCAGCTCCTCACGAAGACCGAGGAGTTCGTCGCCGCGTACAAGGCCGGTGACGACGCCAAGGCGAAGGCGCTCTACCCCGTCGCCCGCGTCCACTGGGAGCGCGTCGAGCCCGTGGCCGAGTCGTTCGGCGACCTCGACCCCAAGACGGACGCCCGCCAGGCCGACCTGGAGAGCGGCCAGAAGTGGACCGGCTGGCACCGCATCGAGAAGGACCTGTGGCCCGCCCGGGCCAAGGGCTACAAGGCGCTGTCCATGGCGGCGCGCGCGACCTACGCCGACGACCTCATGAAGAACACCAAGACCCTCTACGACCGCACCCGCACGATCACCTTCACCACCGACCAGATCGCCAACGGGGCCCGCGGCCTGCTCGACGAGGTCGCGACGACCAAGGTCACCGGCGAGGAGGAGTACTGGTCGCGCACCGACCTCTACGACTTCCAGGCCAACGTCGACGGGGCGCGGGTCGCGTACGAGGGGCTGCGCCCGATCCTCCAGCAGCGCGACGCCTCGCTCGACACCCAGCTGGACACCCGCTTCACCGCGCTGCAGACGCTGCTCGACCGGCAGAAGGCCGGCGACGGCTTCAAGCTCTACGACGAGGTCGGCAAGTCCGACGTCAAAAAGCTCTCCGACTCCGTGAACGCGCTGGCCGAGCCGCTGTCCAAGCTCACCGCCGCCGTCTCCTGACGCTCCGAAGGATCACCTGACCTTGACCGACGAGACCCGTCCCGACGTCCCGGCCGCCCCGGGGACCGACCCCGGCGCGGAGCCGGTCGCGCCTGCCCGCGGACGGTTCTCGCGGCGACGGGTGCTGGGGGGGACCGGGGCCGGTGTCGCCGGCGCCGCCGTCGGGCTGGCCAGCGGCATCGGGGTCGCCCGGGCCGCGTCGGTCTCGACGCCGACCCCGACCGGGCCGCCGGTCTACCCCTTCTACGGTGACCACCAGGCCGGAATCACGACGCCCGCCCAGGACCGGCTGCACTTCGCCGCGTTCGACGTCACGACCTCCTCGAGGACCGAGCTCGTCTCGCTGCTCCAGGACTGGACCGACGCCGCGGCGCGGATGACGCAGGGCGAGGGCGCCGGCGAGTACGGCCCCACCTCCGGCCCGTACGACGCACCGCCGGACGACACCGGCGAGGCGATCGGGCTGCCTGCCTCGGGGCTCACGATCACCTTCGGCTTCGGCCCGTCGCTGTTCCGCGAGTCCGGTCGGGACCGCTTCGGCCTCGCCGCGCGGCAGCCGGCCGCACTGCGGAGGCTGCCGCAGTTCCCCGGCGACAACCTCGACGAGTCGCGCTCCGACGGGGACCTGTGCATCCAGGCCTGCGCGGACGACCCCCAGGTCGCGGTGCACGCCATCCGCAACCTCGCCCGCATCGCCTTCGGGCGCGCCGCGATGCGCTGGTCGCAGCTCGGCTTCGGCCGGACGTCGTCCACGTCGACCTCGCAGGTCACGGCGCGGAACCTGTTCGGGTTCAAGGACGGCACCATGAACCTCAAGGCCGAGGACCCGGTCGGCGTCGACGCCCACGTCTGGGTCCCCGGCGGTGCAGACCCCAGGGCGGCCTGGCTGGCCGGCGGGTCGTACCTGGTCACGCGCCGGATCAACATGACCATCGAGATCTGGGACCGCCAGCCGCTGAGCGAGCAGGAGCGCGTGATCGGCCGGACCAAGGCAGAGGGTGCTCCGCTGTCCGGCGGGGGCGAGTACACCCAGCCCGACTTCGCCATGCTCGGCGCGGGCCAGCAGCCGATCGTCGCCACGGACGCCCACGTGCGACTCGCCCACCCCGACAACAACGGCGGTGTCGAGCTGCTGCGCCGCGGCTACAACTTCGTCGACGGCAGCACCTCGCTCGGGCGGATGGACGCCGGGCTGTTCTTCATGGCCTACGTGACCGACCCGCGCACCCACTACATCCCGCTGCAGAACAAGCTGAGCGCCAAGGACGGGCTCGCCGAGTATCTCCAGCACACCGGTTCCGCCCTGTTCGCGGTGCCGCCCGGAGCGAAGCCCGGCGAGCACGTCGGGCAGGCCCTGTTCGCCTGAGGGCGGGCCGACCAGTTCGCGGCGGCCACTTGTGCATCGACTTCGGTGCACAGGTGTCAACGCTGCAGCGCCGCGCAGGCATCGCGGAACGTCCCCGTTCCGAATAACCTGCGGAAGGGGCGCGATGACCAGCCTGACGCGGGACCGGGACTACGCGACGTTCGTCGAGGACGAGCGTTCGCTCCTGCAACGCTGCGCCTTTCTGCTCGTCGGTCAGCGCGAGGCCGCCGACGACCTGGTCCGGGCCAGCCTCGCCGACCTGTACGCCCGGTGGCGCCGGGTCCGGGACCCGCGGCTGGTCGCCCTGCGCCTGCTGCACACCACCGACCTGGGCGAGCTGCCGGACTCCTCACCAAGGGCCCGCTTCGAGCTGGTCGAGACGAGGCGTACGCCCGAGGCCGTCGACCCGTTGGTCACGCTCCTCGCCACCCTGTCCGCCCGGCAGCGGCTGGTGGTCGTCCTCGAGTGGGTCGCCCGCCTGCCGACCGTCGAGATCGCCGCGGTGCTGGACTCCTCGGCGGCAACGGTCTCCGACGTCTCCCGCGCCGCGCGCGCGGCCCTCGTCCGTGCTGCTCCCGAGCTCGCGGACGACGCCGTCCTCGCGGCCCGGCTCGATGCGGCCGTCCCGCCCGACGTCCGCTCGGTCCGCCGCTACGACGACCTGTCGCACGGCCGGCAGCTCGTCCGCACGCGTCGGCTGCGCCGTGCCGGCGCCGCCGCCGCCGCGCTCGTGCTCCTCGTGCTGCTGGTCGGCCAGCTCCGCCCCGTCGCGCAGACGCCGACCAGCGCGCCGGCACCGGCGGTCGCCACCTCCACCGTGACCGTCACCCCGAGCCCGACCGTGCCGTGCGACCGGAGCCTGGCCACCTGCCAGGCGGCCCTCGTCCGGGCGTGGCGAGCGACGGTCTACGAGGTCGTCGCCGACTACGTCGACCCCGAGGGCGCGTACTTCAACGCCTCGAGCTACTACGCCCGCGACGAGACCGACGGGCTGTGGAGCACCAAGCGCGGTGCGCTCGGCATGGAGATGTTCCGGGTCGGCGGCGGGGCCACGCAGGTCACCGTGCAGATCGCGACCGACCGCTCGTACGCCCCCCGCTGCGGCGACGCGACGGGCAACCCCTGCTCCTCGATCCGCTTCATGGACGGCAACCGCTTCGTCCTCAGCGACGGCCTCGACACCGTCGACGGGCTCGAGGGGCAGTACCGCCCCGACGGGCGGGAGGTCATCACGGTGACCGCCGTGAACGCCGGGCCCGGCAAGAAGCTCCTCATCGACCGGGCCCAGCTCGTCCGGCTGCTGCAGGACGAGCGGCTCCGCCTGCCGACGTTGTGACGACCACGGCGAGCTGAGACGGGAGCTCAGACGGCGTCGGTGAGGTCCATGACGTCGGGGACGATCGCGGCGAGCGCGACGACGAGGACACCGAGGACCGCCGCGAGGGCGAGGGCCAGCTGGAAGAGGTTCATGGCCCCAGGGTGCGTCGACCAGGTCTGCGCGACATCACACCCGGGTGTGCGTCTGCTGTGAGCCCGCGGTCGTGGCCGGGCGACGGGCTCAGACCCTGGTGGGAGCGGCCGTGCGGCGGCCGACCGCGCGGGCGATCGCGGTGATCTCGTCCGGCCCGACCCGGCAGCAGCCGCCGACCAGCCGGGCGCCGGCGTCCAGCCAGTCGTTCACGTAGCCCGCGACGACGGCCTGGTCACCGGTCCAGCGGCGGGCCTCGGCGTCCCACCGCTCACCGGCGTTGGGGTAGACCACGACCGGCTTGCCGCTGACCGTGCTGGCCAGGGCGACCAGGGCCGGCGTGTCGGCCGGGTCGAGGCAGTTGACCCCGACCGCGACCACTTCGTCGACCTCCGCCGCCATCGCGAAGGCCTCGGCGACGGGTTCGCCGGCCCGGGTCCGGTCCCCGACGCAGGTCATCGACAACCAGCACGGCCGGGTCAGCCCGCGGACCTCCTCGAGCAGCGCCTCGGCCTCGGCCAGGCAGGGCACCGTCTCGAGGGCGAGCACGTCCGGACCCACGTCGGCGAGCACCTGGATCCCGAACTTGTGCCAGCGCCGCAGCTGGGCGACCGACAGCCCGTAGTCGCCGCGGTACTCCGAGCCGTCGCCGAGCGCCGCGCCGTACGGGCCGACGCTGGCCGCGACCCAGGTCTCGTCGGCCACCTCGTCGCTCGCCTGCCGGGCCAGGCGCACGCTGCGGCGCAGCAACCGGCTGATCGCGACGCTGTCCATGCCCACGCTGGCGAAGCCGCGCGACGACACCTGGTAGGACGCCGTGGTCGCGACCTGCGCCCCGGCGGCGTAGAAGGCGCGATGGGCGGCGAGGACCGCGTCGGGGTCGTCGGCGAGGACGCGGGCGGACCAGACCGAGGACGTCAGGTCCTCTCCCTGCGCCTCCAGCTGCGTGGCCAGGCCGCCGTCGAGGACCAGCGGTCCCGCGGCGAGCGCCTCGGCGAACGTGCGCGACACCGGGTGAACCACCCGGTCAGCGTAGGCGCGGGCCGGGGGCACGTTCCCGGCCACCACGTACGGTCGTCATGACCTGCTGGAACCGGCGCACCTGGAGCCACGATGACCCCGTACGTCCGTCCCGACCACACTCTGAGCCGCCGCTCGCTGCTCGCCACCGCCGGCCTCGCCGCGGCCGCGCTCGGAGGCCTGAGCGCGTGCGGCGGAGGTGACTCCGACGCGCCCGCCTCGGGCGGCTCCGCCGGCCCGGTCACCGCGAAGACCAGCGAGATCAAGGTCGGTGGTGGGGCGATCTTCGCAGCCGGCCAGGCCGTGATCACCCAGCCGACCGCGGGGGCCTTCAAGGCGTTCTCGTCGATCTGCACGCACGCCGGCTGTCCCGTCGCCGAGGTGACCGACACGATCAACTGCAACTGCCACGGCAGCAAGTTCTCGATCACCGACGGTTCCGTGGTCAAGGGCCCAGCGACGCAGCCGCTGGCCGCCCGGACGGCCACCGTCTCCGGCGACTCGGTGTCGGTCGCCTAGACCGGGTGCTCGGGTGACGGCCGGTGCGGAGGATCACCGCCGGCTCGATGGTCATGACGTTTCCGGGCTGCGGACGTGGCTGGGTCGAGCTCGGTGCCGTCGTGCCAGCCGAGCAGGTCCAACACCGCGCCATGATCAGGTCTCCGGTCGACCGGGTGCTGGCTGACCATCCGTGTGGTCGGTTCGCTGACCCAGCACCTCCCGCCGTGCCGCGTCGAGCAGAGTGGCGTAGTCGTCGCTGAAGGGAGCGGTCAGGGCACCTTCCAGCGTCGCCTCGAGGTCCCAGAGCACTCTGCGCTCAGCCTCGTGCAGGTTGGTGATCGGGGAGCCCTGGTCGCTGCTCCGGGCCAACCAGTCGAAGAGCACCAACATCTCCGCCTGCGTCAACGCGAGCGGACGGACGTCGTTCATCGAGACCTCCTGTGTCAGCGGTCGTGTGGAGCGGGCTCGAGGCTGACGCCGCGTCCTTCGAAACACCTCACGGCGTAGGTCCGACTCCGATGCGCCGCAGCCGTTCCTCCGTCGCCAGGCCGTCGGCCGGAACCTTCCTGTCCCGCCACGGCGCACCCTCGGCGAGCCAGCGGGCTTGGAACTGTTCCGCCGCGGTGGCCACGAGGTCCTGGTAGCCCCATTCCACGCCGCAGCACGGGCAGAGGTCGAAGGACGGCGACCGGCCGTCGTCACCCCAGGGGGCTTCGTCGGACCGGTAGCCGCAGACTCTGCAGAAGTGGTCAGCGACGTCGCTCATCGCTCCTCCGTGCTCGCGGTGCTGCCCCTCGTTGTGATCGGCCCGTCACCGAGCGGTTCGTCGAACTCGATGAAGTCCTCCACGGCCGTTCGGAACCAGGCGTAGAAGGTCGGGTAGACCTCCCCCCGCTCGAAGCCCGGCACCTCGAAGTCGCCGAGGACCGTCACCCGACCGTCGAGGTCCACGTCCAGGTCCCAGCACGCGACGTCGTCCCTGTCCGTGCGTAGCGCAAAGGGCACGACCCTCCGCTCGGGGTACCTGGTCCGGAGGCCGCGGTGCCGTACGAGGAGCTCCTCGCCCTGCAGGATCAGCCAGGGTTCGAGGTCGACCAGGCCCTGCTCGACGACCCGGAGGAACTCGGCCGGGTAGCCGAAGGCCGCAGGGAGCTTGGTGGGAGGCAGCAGCTCGGACACGAGCTCAGTCCCCCTGACCGTCGCTGGCGCGCTGTCCGGCATTCCGCAAGAGTCCCTCGCTGTAGTACTCGACCTTGGCCGGCGCCAGCTCCGCCGCCATCCGTCCCGCCAGCTCGAGCCCCACCTCGTCCAGGCGTTCGATCTCGGCCGCCATGGCCACGCGTTCGACGAGAGGCAGGGGCACGACCGTCTGGTAGCGCGCGTTCCACGCCCGCACCTCGTCGGTCAACGCCGCGGACAGGCCGAGGTCGTCCAGGCTCGAGAGCTCCGAAGCCTCGTCGGTCACCGACGGTTCGAGGTAGTCCGCGGCCAGCGTCAGGTACCGCATCTGTCTCCCGGCTTCGGGGTGAGGACGTGCTGCTCGGGCGTTCTCGACAATCTAGCCGCCGATCGCCGCGAGGTCGGCCGCGTGCCGCCGGAGCTCGAGCATCTGCTGGTCCGAGGCAGCCGCCCACGGCTGGTCAGGGTCGATGGGGCACCCGAACCAGCCGTCGTCGGTCAACCAGGCGAGGACACCCCCCTCCATGCAACCAGGATCGAGGAGCCCGGGAGGGTCGCAGAACACAACCCCCAGCGCCCCGACCCAGGCGACGCAGGCACCGTCGCTGATGAGTGCGGCGAGGGTGGCGCGCACCGCGTCCCGGAAGGCGTCACCCCTGGGCCAGAGGAGGAGCGGGAGGTCCCACCCCCTGACCTGCCAGCCCTCGCCGTGCAACCGCAGCGGACGGGCGTCGAGCGCGTACGGCCAGACGCCGTCGGGGAACGGGAGGGCGCCAGGTCCCCCGAGGGGTGCCAGGCCGTAGAACGTGAGCCCCGGCAGCTCGCCCTCCTCGGGCACGTAGACCGTCAGCCGTTCCCGTGCCGGAACCCCGTCCATCCTCGTTCCCCTGTCCCTGTCGCCGGGCGCTACAGCTCGATCGCGCGGTAGTCCAGCGCGCGCTCCACGACCTCGTCCGCCGTGGGCTCGTGGTCGAAGTACCGGTGGGAGTAGAAGATCAGGCCGAGGACGTCGGGGTGCGGCACGCCGCTCCGCAGCCGTTCGCTGTCGTGATCCAGGTCGTCGCTGTCGGTGTAGTCGCCGGCCAGGAGCCGGGCGGCCAACGCCGTCAGGGCCGCGCGGTCGAGCTGAGCCATGGTTCGCCTCCGACGGGTCGACGCTGATCGCCGTAGCCCATCACGGCAACGAGGGTAGGAGCGCGAGCCAGGGGTGGAGCGCTCTCGCTCCCGGCGTGGGCGCGTCGCTCGTCGTCGACGCCTCGAGAGGACGGAGCAGGTTGTTCACGTAGCGGAGCTCGCGTATCTCCACGATCGGCAACCGCTGCCAGCCGAACGTCTTCTCTCGAGCCACCTCCAGCGGCACGGGCAGGTGGTCGTCGGTGCAGATCGTCGCTCTGCGGTGAGAACCTCGGCGCATCACAGATCCACCAGGGCGGGGTCGATGCCGCAGGCGACGAGGTCTGCGGCGACATGATCGACGAACGAAGTGCAACAGCGCTCCACCTCGGCCCACGGCACCGGTCTGCTCTCGGTCGAGGCCTCGAACACGGACCCGAACACCCAGCGCTCCCCCACGTCCCTGATCGTCAGCGTTCCGACCTCCTCGTAGGACATGGAGTCGAAGGCGAAGTCCGATCGCTCCCCCTGCTCGATCCACGCAGCGAGCGTCCGGGCCAGCTCGGCCACGGGGAAGCCGGGCTCGGACCAGAGCAGCCGGTCGTCGTCGAACACCTCGAGCTCGCTGTCCACCCGGACCAGCAGGTCGGCCTGCGTGACCGGACCGAGCTCGGTGGTGTCGAGCGCCCCGTACGTCAGCAGCATGGGATCCGCGCGGTCGCTAAGCCTTCTTGCGGAGAGGTCACGAGAAGTCGGCAGGGAACAGAGACCTTGGCATCCGGAGCACCTCGACCTCGTGGTGGGGCGAACCCTTGAACAGCAGCGAGAACACCACCTCGTCGCCCTCGACGCTGTACGCGTGGGTCAGGACAACGAGCTGCTTCCCGTCGCGCAGCTGGATCTCCCACCGTTCCGCGGGCATGGCCAGCTCGAGCGCCTCCTCCAACGGGGTCACGACGCTAGTCCCGCTCTAGCCGAAGGGCAGCCGAGCCCTCGTCGAACAAGCCGAGATGAGTGTCGAAATCCATGTGGGACTGGCGCGGGACGTCGCTCTGCGCGAGAGTCAGCAGCTGGCGCGCCAGCGACGTCAACCCTGCCGCGTTCCCCGAGATGACCGCGATCGGCTCGGGCTTGCTGTCCAGCTCGATCCGGAGCACCGCGTCGGGCTCCCACCAGCTGACGACTCCGTGGCTCGCGCTGGGTGGGATGACCTCCACGGTGACCTGCCGCAACGCCTCCGGGCCCTCCGGGTTATTCAGCGCCATCAGGATCCTCCGGCTTTGGTAGGGCGACCGGGCCTCGTGGGCCTGACCCTGGTGGAGCAATCATGCAGCGCGGCCGTCGTACGCGTCGCCGAGCGGGGACCATCCGGGCTCCAGCCAGTACCAGTGGCCGCCGTCGCCGGACAGGAGCCTGTGCACCAGCTCCGTGAACGACCTCCCGACCACGGGTGACGAGCCAGCGACACCGTGGACCTCGTAGAAGCTGTCGTAGCAGAGACCCAGCCGGTCGGGATGCAGATCGATCGACAGGTACTGCCCACCACCCCCGCGCGCCACGAGATACCAAGAACTGGTGATGTCGTCGGGCACCTGCTCGCCGACGATCTCCGGGTTCGACGGCACGAGCTCGGCCGGCGCGCAGATCCGGACTCCGAAGTCCTTCCCCACGAACAGGTCGGCGCCGCCGCACTCGGCGTAGAAGTCCGCCAGGTCATCCGGGAGCCGGTGGCCGGCTTCGACGTTCGATATCCCCGCAGCCGGAAGCGCACGGCAGTCCGACCTGCTTCGGATCGACTCCACAGCCTCCGTCATCAACCCGACCTCCCCTGCTCATCCCGCTGAGAAATCTTCTTCGACCTCCTTGATGTCGGGATCCTCAGAGCGGGATGCTGCGCGAACCAGGACGGTCAGAGCCTCGGAAGCGCCGGCTGCGCGGAGCAGCTCAGCCAGCCGGCGATATGCCTCGTAGTCGCTGGTGGAGCTGTCGACCACCGTCGCGGTCAGGCGCTGGAGGAAGTCGAGGAGCTCCGCAGGAGGCAACCGGAGCACGAGCGTCCTGCAGGCTCCGAGCAAGGAGTGGGACACGAGGAGAAGCGGCGCCAAGGCCGGCAGTGCCCCTGAGGTCACGCTCGGGTGAGCAGAGCTCAGGATCCTGGTTGCCGTGTGCCGCGACGAAGAGTCCGTCAGCGCCCACGCGAGCGTCTCCTGCAGCTCGTCCGGCGGGAGGGCCGACAACGCCTCGTCTAGACGTCGGTCGGCCTCGAGGACGGCCAACGACGCACCGAGCGGTGGTGCCGACGGGCTCGTCGAATTCTGCCCAGGAAGGAGCTCGGAACCGCCATGGGCAGAGGCTCCCGGCGTCGGTCCGGCACACTCAGCAGGTAGGTCCACGCAGCCAGGAAACGTCCTGGCCACGACGTCGAGCGGACCCTGCTCGGTCGCGCACACGTCCCAGTCGTCCCCGCGCACCGACGTGAGAGTGAGAAAAGGGACGTCGCTCCCGTCCTCGAAGCACGCCACGTCGCCGTCGACCAACTGCACCTGGTCGGCCACGAGGTCCACCAGCTCCATAGTCGACAGGCGAGCTCCACTGCTCGCGAGGCCAGCCAGCCGGGTGCTTCCGCGAGATCCACTGCTGAACTCGCAGTCACCGACCGACCAGCTCACGGAACCCAGGATCCAGGGCCCGACCGCGAGCAGCAGCTCCACGAGAGGGATGGACCCGCCCTCCGCGCGTCGGGCACGGAAGGTGACGCCGCTCCTCATCTTCGTCCCCATGATGCTTGCCCTTTCTTGCCTGAACTGATCGTTCTGTACTCAACCAGCTGAGGCTGTCGGACCACCCCCAGTAAGGGGATCAGGTGGGAGGTACATCAAGGGTTGAGCTGCTCCCCGGGGAAAGAAGAACCTTCACCTCGCAGCGTTCAGCGTCCCCCACGACGTAGATCCTCGGCTTCACGTCGCCAACCTCCGACAGGGCGACGGCCCTTCGGTGCGCCGATATGTCGTTGCCTAGATCAAAGGAGCCGGCTTCCGCAACGGCAAGCCAACCGTCGAACACCAGGTCGCCCACTTCGGCCTCGGACCCTTCGAGGATCAGCATGACGATGTCACCTTCTGTGGGGCTCGCGTGCCGATCAGCACCGCTCCACCCGCGCCCACCGCCTTCTCCTCGCCGGTGTCCCACCCTGGAAAGCTCGTCGATCCGGACACCTGCCCGTACATCGGTGTCACCGTGAGCTCGGCTCGGACCGTATTCATCGCGACAGTCCCTTCCGTACGGCTGTTCGACCTCCAGGGATCAGCCCCTGGGAAGAGCGGCTCAGGGTCTCCTCCGAGGACACGACGGTGGCGAAGCCGTCCCGGACAGATCTACGCACGCTCCCACCTCACGTCGCTCGAGCGCTCACCGGCCCCTGCGTAGGCGATCGCGGCGGCGAGCGCGATCTCGAGCGTCGTCACGATCCGGGCTGGGTAGTCCCCGGGCTGACCGCCCGCGACCACGATGACGGTCTCCTCGGACGAGGTGCGAGGGGACAACGCTTGCCAGAGCTCGGTGCCCTGGCCGACCTCGATGTAGACCACCAGTCCCTGTTCGGCGGATCCGCCGATCGCCAGGTACTCGCCGTCTCGGGCGAGAGTCACCAACGTCCGGTCGTGGCCGTTCAGGTCCTCGATCCGCCGGCAGACCTCCGCCGCCCGGGGGCCGGCGACCCCTCCCCCGCCTGGCCCGTCCCAGCTCAAGGTCACGTCGGTCATGGTGTGGACACCGTGCTTCCTCCTCGCGCTTCGAGCTCGGACGTTCAGGCTCACCGGCCCGAGACTCTTACGGCTGCTTGGAGCAGGCCTTGTCGCAGACTCGGGTCAGACGTTCGTCGGGTAGACCAGCACCCCGTCGAGGTGCATGGTCACCACTCGTCCCACGACGTGCAGCGGCGGCTGGCCGCTGGTGTCGACCAGGAGGATCGCGCCCCGGGGAAGCCGCAGCGTCAGAACGTCCTGCTCGTCGACGTCGAGCACATCGCCGTGCACCACCAAGCCGATGCCCGACCTCGGACCGGAGGGTCGCCCGTCACCACCCACGTCGATGTCGTCCCACGCGACCTCGGCCGACACGTCCAGCTCGACGTTGACGGTCGTGCCCACACCCGGCGCGTCAGGCCAGACGCACCACCCGGAAACCCCCGCAGCCTCGACCCGCACGAGGTCAGCGTCGTCTGTACTCGTGCCACACACGCGCAGGTCCATCCCACACCCTTCCCACCAGGACCGCGTACGAGCGGGTCGTGACGCCCACAGGTCCGAGGCGATCTCGCAGCACACGGCTTCCCGCGCACACCGTCGTGCGCGGCGCACGGGTCGCCTTACGCGGTCCGTCTCGGTCGGCTCTCGCGCTCGGCCGACACGCCTGCTGCCTCCGATTGGGCGACGGTCGCAGGTCGACCTTCGTCGACGCCGCCGGCACGCTGTAGTCCTATTCGGATCCCGTCGCCCCCTCCGGGAAATCGGCAAGGGCTTCCAGGAGTCCGTCCAGGTAGTCCACGTCCCACTTGTCGAGCGTGGCGGCCGGGATCTCGAAGAGTGGCGCCACGTCGGCCTTCGTCATGTAAGGCGGGAGGAAGAGGTTGGTGATGGCGTTCAGCTGCGCTTCTCGAACAGGCCCCGGCTGCTCGGCGGCCGCCATCAACGACAGCACCCGAATGACGAGGCGCCTTTGGAAGTCCGTCATCGACGGCTCCCAGAAGACCGCCGTCGACGCTGCCTCGTCGCGGGTCTCGGGTGAGGCTGCGACCGCCTGGGCGAGCAACCGGCCCATGTCCTCCGCGCTAGGAGACATCAGGGACCCGGATACTGCGAAGGCCACGGGATGTGTGTGGCATCTGTTGACCGTAAATCTCCACCATCTCCTTCAGCTCACCCGTTCGATCTTGATCTCCATGACCTCGCGACGCTCGCGCAGCTCCATGGGTGTCCAGCTGTTCGATGGCCAGTCGAGCTTGACGGAGTTGAGGGCCTTGGACTTGCCGAGACGACGCGCTGGTGGCCGTGGACAGTCGGCCGTCGCTTTCGTACCACTGTCGAGGATCAACAGCTATCGGAACGAGGCGCCACGAGGGCTGAACTCGGACGACCACCCAGCCATGCCTGCCCGAACCTGGGCGTGGGTCGACGTGGTGAAGTCGGGTGGAGCGTCATCGCCACCAGGCACGTCACCGACGAAGTACTCACACCGCGCTGCTCTCACGACAACCTCTCCCCCGGCCAGCAGGCCGATGAACAGCTCTATCCCGCCGTCGACGTCGCTGACCTTCCAGTCGATGACCGTCTGCCAGGCGAACGTTCCCGTGGCAGGCAGCTGCCAAGAGCCATGGTTGACGCCGAGAAGCACGATAACAGCGGTATTGGCTTCAGGGACGTTGAGCGATCCGCGGCAATCCAGAAGAACCCACGCGGTGCTCTCGACGAAGTTCATGCGGATATCGACCAGCGCGGACTCCTGCAGGGCGTCGTCGAGACGCAACGCATCGGCCCCCGGCTGGCCCGCGATGCGGTAACGCGCGTCCCCTTGCAGAAATGCCTCGATGTTCATCGCTTCTTAATCACTTGTGGCCAGTGGTTCGAGCAGAACGACGATGCCCTCAAGGCATTGCTCCCGAGCCAACCTCTCCGTGCAGGTGTGCTGTTCGGAGCAGACGAAGTTCCGTGCTAGGCATCATGGTTCTCAAGAAGTCTTCGCGCGAGCACAATGATCTCCATGATGGTGGAGGGTACTGAGCCTGGTGGCTCGGCGAAGTACATTCCTGACCCGAGTCCGGTTACTGCGTCGGCTTGTACCGTCCCGTCGGGATCCCCCCTGCGCCAACCTGGATTCAAGCCGAGGTAGATGTAGCTTGCCTCCTCGTCCGGCTCTCGCGGGTGCTCAGACAGCCAGCTCGCAAGCCACTTCTTGTCATCTGCGCTGAGAACCACGTTGGAGAACTGACTCACCCCTGCAGCAGTCCGAGCGAAGACGATCCAGTACCTGGGGCTCGGGCCTGCAAAGACCGGCTCCCACTCATCCTCCGTGGAAACGGCCACGCCACCACCCCATCCCATCTCTTGCACGGCGCTGCCGGAAGACGACCGCTGCTCGAGCAGCTCCACCCATGGTCCGCTGACCGAGTTGAGCTCCTTCTCCAACGGCCACCCGGGTGCCGATTCGATCGCATGCACGAGAGTCCAGGCCACCCCGTAGCAGTCGGTGTCGTTCTCAGGGAGCAAGTCGACGAGGGCTGCAGCTTCAGCGTCGTTGATGGGCCTGTCGCCGTGCACCTCTCCGATCAAGTCCGCCCAGCGATCGGCGCGTACTGGCTGCGCGTCAGCTTGCTCATCGGTCGGCAGCCGACCCAGCTGTATGAGTTCGGACACGCTGGGGCGCAGGGCCTCGTCCATCAATCCGCTCCGTGCAGTTCGGGGAAGTTTCTCCCGGTCGTACTGGCGTAGGTCATCCACGTGGGCACGACCGCCGCCCCCCACGATGCACGTCTTCGACGGCCTTCGACGGCTCGTCACCCATCAGGACCTGCGTGCCGATCACGAAGCAGCCGGTCACGACGTCCTCGGTCCGGTTCAGCAGCCGGTCGGCGCCCGACTCCAGTTCGTGAGCGCACCGCGCTGGCTCGGCGAAGTCGAAGGCCTGACGGTCAGCCTGGGCGGGCGCCCAGGGCGATCTGGCTCAGACGCAGCACAACAGCTCAACTCCAAGACGCTGGTCGTCATCCCCACTCTCCGGGCCGGCGCATGAGCGGGCATCCGCCGGAGACGGTCGGCGAGCCCACCTTCGTCGACACGCTGCGGTCCTATCCGGATCCCGTCGCCCCCATCCGAAAAAGGGGCATGGGCTTCCAGGAGCCCGTCCAGGTAGTCCACGTCCCCCTTGTCGAGCGTGGCGGCAGGGATCTCGAAGAGTGGCGCCAGGTCGGCCTTCGTCATGACAAGCGGTCGAAAGAGTTCGTCGATGGCGTTCAGCTGCGCTTCTCGGACAGGCCCCGGTTGCTCGGCAGTCGCCATCAACGACAGGAGCCTGATGACGAGGCGCTTCTGGAAGTCCGTCATCGACGACTCCCAGTCGACCGCCGTCTCCGCTGCCTCTTCGCGAGTCTCGGGTGAGTCTGCGACCGCCTGGGCGAGCAACCAGCCCAGGTTTTTAGTACTAGGAGGCATCAGAGATCCGGATACTGCGACGGCCACGGGCGTGTCCCGACCACGCCGGTACCTGGCATCAGATGCCAACTGCAGCTAAGTTGCCCGCGTGCCGACGAAGGACGGCCATTTCGTGATCGGTAGCAGACGACCACGGCTTTTCGGGGTCGATTGGGCAGCCAAACCACCCACTGTCGGTCAGCCAGGCAAGAACCCCCCCTGACATGCATTCCGGCGCCAGCAGCGCAGGGGGATCGCAGAAGGGGACCCCTTCCGCGCCAACCCACGCGACACGGGCGCCGCTATCGATCAGAGAAGTAAGGGTTGCGCGGACCGCTTCTTGGAACAAGAGACCGTGTGGCCACGAAAGTATCGGAAGGTCCCAACCTCTGACCTGCCATCCGTCGCCGTGCAACCGGAGTGGCCTGGCGGCGCCAGCATGCGGCCAGACATCGTCCGGAAAGTTGAACGCATCCTCTCCGACGTCGGGTGATGACAACCCGTAGAACGTCAGTCCGGGCAGGTCCCCAACTCCTGCCACGAAGACCGTCAACTGCTCTCTTGCTGGCAACGCGTCCATCACAGGCCCCACTTGGTCATCTGATTCGGCGTTGGTTTGAACGCGGTAGCGAGCTGTCCCTGGTTGGGACCGTCCCGGTAGACGAATACTGCAACCCGTTCTCCTCCGAGGTCCCCGATGAAGCCCTTCACGCTGCTTGCACCGACCGTGTGGTCAACCGTTGCGGAGGGATTCTCCAGGATGGGGACCAGCGCATCACGGATTGCCTGCGGACTGCTCTTGCCCGACCAGGCCGGCAGCAGATTGGCGTCGGTGAGGTGCCGGGTCCCATGTTGCAGACGTGTCGGTACCAAGGCGCTTTCGCCAGCACCCTCCGCGTATCCAATCGCGGTCTTGCAGTCGTTGTGGACACGGACCCATTGTTCGCCAGCAGCAACGTGATAGCTGTGCAGGTCGCCGACATGCAGGTTGTGCACCGTGGCGGTCCGCCGAGTGGGCGTGACCGACACAAGCCCGACCCGAACCCCCTCCGCGTCCACCAGCTTGTCGCCCGGCTGCAGCTCCCGGACCGGGGTCCAGCCTCGGCCGTCGACCCAGAAGGGGTGCTCAGCGGTCGAGGTCACCGTGCCCGACGAGGTCTCGACCTGCCAGGTCTCGACGTCCTCGTGCACGTAGGTGTCGACGACCGGCTTCGCGTGGGTCTCACCGGTCTCCGGATCGGCGGCAAGCACCAGGTCGCCGACCACGACGTCCTCGATCGCCTTCGACGTCCCGTCGGCGAGGAGGACCTCCGTGCCGGCGACGAAGCACGCCGAGCCGGACACCTTGGTCAGGACTCCGGCCGTGGCCGCTCCGCCGGCCCCACCCTCGCCTGCGCCGACGAGCGTGGCGCGGGCCAGACCACCGGCGGTGACCGGCTGACCGGACGTCGCGTAGCGCAGACCGCCCGACACTCCGCCGTCGGCCGCTCCTGCCGCAGCGCCGGTGAGCATGTTCCGACCCAGGCAGTTCATGCCCGACTTCGCCACCGAGCGGCCCACGGCCACCCCAGCGCCGCCACCGGCCAGGCCGGCGACCCCGCCGATCGCCGCGTCGACACCCACCTGGCCCCAGTCGACGGAACCGTTCTGGTGCTGCTGCATGCCCGCGGACATGCCACCCGACATCAGCGCGCCGCCGATCATCGCCGCACCGATCGGGCCGCCCACCCCGGTCGCCATCACGGCGACGCCGCCGACGATCAACGCGCCCGCGATGATGTATTCCTTGTGCTCGCTAATCCAGTTCCCCGCCGACGACGCCGCATTCCGCAGCGAGCCGTTGTTCGAGTCGCGGTACGCCTGCAGCTCCGCGTCCGTGACCGGTCGCAGACCCCAGGGGTCTGAACCGTTGCGCGGGTCGTTCCCGGCGAAGCTGTACGGGTTCCCGGCCCAGCCGGACCCGGCGACCGGGTCCAGCGGATCGGTCGACAGGAAACCGCGCGAGCCCGGGTCGTACACGCGGGCCTGCATCCACTCCAGTCCGCCGACCAGCAGGTTGCCCTGCCCGCCGACGGACAGCCCGGCCGGCAGACCGCTGGGCGCGGCACCGGGGGCGACGTCCCACGGGTCCGCACCGGTCGAGCCCGGCCGCCAGGCCGGCGTGATCCACTCGCCGAGCCCGGAGCCTGCGGACGACGGCTCGGGCAGCAGCCCGGTCAGCGGGCCGTAGCCGCTCACCGACACCTCGCCGACCTGGGCCAGCGCGGGCACCGCGGACGCGGAGTCCCAGGCCACCGGCTCGCCGTCCACGGCCGACAGCTCACCCAACGCGTCCACCGTCAGCCGCTGCGTCCGCGCGGTGACCCGGTCGGCGTCGTGGGTGATGGTGGTGATGGAAGAGAGGAAGCCGCGCGGGTCCCAGGCGAAACGGCGCTCGCTGGCCGGACCGACCTCACTCAGGCGTCGGCCGGCCGCGTCGTAGCCGAACTCGGTCGTCCCGCGGCCGTCCCGCCGCGTGAGCAGCTGCCCGGCCGGGTCGTAGCGGAAGCTGGTCGAACGCCCGTCGACCACCTCGTCCACCAGCCGGCCCCCCGCGTCGTAGCGGTAGGCGGTCGTCGAACCGTGAGCACGACGGAGCTCGACCAGCTGGCCGGCGGGGTCGTAGACGTAGGCCGTCCGCAACCCGTCGACGACCTCGGCGACCACCCGGCCCGCCTCGTCGCGCTCGATCTCGGTGACCTGGGTCGAACCCGCTCGGCTGACCTCCAGCCGGACGACGGCGCCGCCCTGCCAGGTCCACACGGCGTGCAGGCCCGGAGCGGTCATCGACGCGATCCGCCCGATGGCGTCGCGGTCGACGACCGCCCGCCCGAGGCCCGGAGCCGAGACGGCGGAAACCCGGCCGGCTGCGTCGTACTCGTAGCGCGTCTGATCGCCGTGGACCCCGGTGAACGAGGTCCGCCGGCCGTCCCCGTCGTAGGACCAGGAGAGCCCGGTCGCTCCGCGCAGCCGGCGGACGAGCCGCCCGCTGGCGTCCCAGGCCAGCTCGGTGACCGTCGATCCCTCCCGGACCCGCATCGTGCGCGCGGCGAAGTCGCGCTCGACCGAGGACACCAGGTGGCCGTCGGCGAGGGTGTCGGCCAGCCGGCCCGTCTCGTCGTAGGTCCAGGCGAGCTCCGAACCGGTCGCGTCGACCCGGCGGGTCTGTCGTCCGGCGGCGTCGTAGGTGTAGCGCGTGGTCCGCCCGAGCGGGTCGGTCTCGGCGACCACCCGGCCCATCCGGTCGAACACGCGCCGGCTCCGGCCGCCCAACGGGTCGACGACGGCGACGTTGCGCCCGGCCACGTCGTACTCGTAGCGCGTCACCCCGCCGAGGGCGTTCACCGCCTCCACCAGCTGCCCGGCCGCGTCGTAGCGGAACTGCCGCCGGCCGTGCCAGGCGTCGGACGTTCGCACCAGGCGCCCGGCGGCGTCATAGGAGTAGCGCGACGTCCCGCGGCCGGGCTCGAACCGCTCCACCGCCCGGTCGGAGGCGTCGTAGCGGATCCACGCCTGCTCACCGGTCGGCCACAGCTCGCGCACCAGCCGGCCGTCGGCGTCGTAGGCGAACGCGTAGCGCGAGCCGTCGGTGTCGATGGTGGCCGAGCGACGCCCGCAGGCGTCGTACTCGTAGGAGAACGTCGAGCCCATCGGGTGGGTCACGTGCACGGCCCGGCCCGCGCGGTCCCGCTCGATGCGGGTCACGCCACCGGTGGCGTCGGTGTGCTCGACCAGCCGGCCGCACCGGTCGTAGCGGTAGAAGGTCGGGGCGCCGTCCGGACCGGTCTCGGCCACTGTCCGCCCGAGGGTGTCGTACGAGGCGGCCGTCCAGGAGTCCCGGTCGCCCGCCCGGACCGGCTGGCCCGCCGCGTCGCGCTGGACGCTGCGCTCCACCCCGGTCGGGTCGACGGTGTGCGCCAGCAGCCCGTCGACGTCGTAGCCGATCCGCCAGCGGCCCTCGCCCGCGTCGGTCGTCTCCACCAGCCGCGACATCGCGTCGTAGGTGAAGCCCCACTCCGAGCCGTCCGGAAGCTCCACCCGGGTGCGGTTACCGAGGTCGTCGTACGCAGTGGTCACAGCGCGACCCAGCGGGTCGATGGTGCGGGACTGCTCGCCGTGCCCGCCGTGCTCGATCTCGGTCCGGCCGCCCGTCGGGTCGACGACGGCGCGGAGCCGGCCGCCGGCACTGTGCTCGTAGCGCCAGATCCCGCCGTCCGGGTCCTGCCGGCTCCTCAGTGGACCTGGCCCGTCGTAGCGGTAGGTGGTGCGGTGGCCGAGCGGCGTCACGGCGGCGGTCACGCGGCCCAGCACGTCGCGCTCGAGCCGGGCCACGTTGCCCTCGGCGTCGATGGTGGCCACCAGGTCCCCGCGGGCGTCGTGCTCCAGGCGCAGGGTGACCCCCTCGGGGTCGACCACCTCGCGGAGCAGGCCGTCCTGCCACCGCATCCGGGTGGTGCCCCCCTCGGGGTCGAGCACCTCGGCGGGGTCGCGGGACTCGCCCTCGTAGCGGTAGCGGGTGACCGCGGTGCTCTCAGCGCCCGCGACGGTCACCGACAGCACGCGGTCCGCGTCGTCGTACTCCCACTCCACGTCGGCGCCGGTCGGGCCGACCTGGCGGACCCGGTGACCACGCTCGTCGTAGAAGCTGAGGACGGCCGAGCCGTCGCGGGAGGTGACGGTGACCGGGTTGCCGTGCCGGTCGTAGCTGGTGGACTGCCGGTGTCCCTCCGCGTCCACGACCCCGACCAGCCGGCCACGGCCGTCGGCGATCCAGGTGTTGGCCCGGTTGCCGTCGGCGTCGGAGACCTCGGTGATCCCGCCGGGCAGGTAGACGAACCGGGTGATGCGACCGAACGGCGAGCGCTGGCCCGTCACCCGCCCGTGCTCGTCGTAGGTGTTCTCGGCCTCGACCACGCCGTCGGCGTCCACCACCGCGACGATCAGGTCGGCCTCGTCCCAGCGGTACTGCCGCACGCCCTCGGAGCCGGTCGCGGCGACCAGCCGGCCTCGCTCGTCGTAGGCGTAGGTGACCTCGCGGCCGTCGTCGGCCGTCGCCCCGACCACCCGTGCGATGGCGTCGTCCCACCGCAGAGACACCGACCGCCCGCGCTGGTGGGTCATGGTGACCAGCCGGCCCTGGTCGTCGTGCTCGAAGGTCACCCCGGTCCCCGGTCCAGAGCCGGTCCGCCGTAGCCGCCCGTCGGCACGCAGGTCCCAGCGCAGCCCGGTCGAGCCCGTCAGGACGAAGCCGGAACCGTCCGGCTCGGCCTGCAGCCACAGGTTCTCCCCCACGGCGCGGTCCCAGCCCTCACCGAGCCGGGGGAAGGTGAGCTCGCGCCCGTCGGGCAGCCGCAGGCGGGCCGCGTCGGCCTCGACCTGCAGGGCCACGTCCGTCCAGGAGGTCCACCCCCGGCCGAAGCCTCCGACCGTCGCGTCGAGAGAGTTGTAGTGCCGCGTCAGCTCGAGGACCGTGGCCGGACCCGAGAAGGAGAGGTCGCTCTCGGTCTCGGTGAAGTTGCCGGTGGAGGTGTTGACCGGGTCGTTCGAGTAGCCGGTGGTCGGCGGGCTGCCGAAGCCGGTCGGCGGGTCGACCTCGATGTCGCGGCGGTTGTTCGCGACGTGGTGAGCCCGCAGCGTCGCCTCGATGGTCGCGTCGGACAGCGTCGAGACGTCCGCCTCGCTGCCGGCCTTCTTGAACGCGTCGGCGACGGTGGTCGCCCAGGCGGCGTCCTCGCCGTTCAGCCGCAGCCACTCGCGCAGGCCCGTGATCGGTCCGCTGGCGTCCAGCGTGGCCCAGGAGCAGGAGGCGGCGAAGTCGTCGCACTGGCCCTGCAGACGGGAACCCGAACCGGCCAGCTCCGTGTCGGCGGACCGGGTGCTGGTGCTGAAGCTCCGCAGGTTCGACGGACGTGCCGAGGACGTCCCACCGCCACCGCCACCGCCCCCGCTCCCGGGGTGCGGGGTCTGGCGGGCGGTACGGGCGGGCTGCGGCACCGACGCCGACGGCCCGGAGTCGGACAGGGTCACCGCCGGCGGGTCGTCCCCGCCGGAGACGTGGTCGTCCCACCACTTCTCGACCCCGTTGCGGTCCGCCTGGTCCTGGGCCCACTCGCGCGCGACCTTGCGACGCTGGTTCTCCTCGCGCGCGGCCTGCTCGAGCTCCTCGACCTTCGCGACCACCAGGCGGAGAGCGCCAGCGACCTCGTCCAGGTCGGCCAGCTGGGTCTGCCCGTTGGTCCGGAAGACCTCGGAGAAGTGGCCCTTGAAGTCGGTGAGCCCGGTCGTCCGCGCGCTGGCCCGCGAGCCCCGCTGCCCCGACAGCCTGGTCGCCTCGGCCCGGAAGGCGTCCTTCACCGCCGACGAGACGCCGAAGTCGAACTCGACGTCGGACATCCCCTTGAGGGCTCCGATGTTGGCGGTGCTCACGTCGACCATCTGCTGCTCTTCTCCTTCACGCCGGCGCCTCACGCCTGCGGCCGCAGGTCTGGTGGAGCCCCTGACCTCTCACCCCTCCGCGACCCGGGCCGAAGCACGGCGGGCGGTCGAGGTGGGTCAGAGGCTGCACCACACCCTCATGTCTGTGCTCCGGTCGTGGAGCGCCTTCAGGTCAGCTGCCGCCGCCGGCGGTCATGATGTTCGTCGAGATCTGCTGCAGCTGCCCACGGAGCTCCTCGAGCTCGATCTTCGCCTTGTCGAGGGCCGACTTCGTCTCCGGCCAGGTCGAGCTGCGGAACCGCTCGGCCAGGGGACCGTCCCAGTTGTTCGGGTCCGACAGGGCGGTGCCCTGGGTGTTCAGGTTGTTGATCTCGTTGGTCAGACCGCCGTTGATGATCGACTGCATCTGCGTGATGGCCGACTTGGCCTGCTCGCTGGAGAGAACGCGTCCGGACATGTCTCACTCGCTTCCCGGTCGGCCGTGGCCGACCCCGTTGGCTCGATGGGACGGACCCGGCGGTTCGGATGCCTGGCCCGTCGGTCGCCGATCCTGGCACGGACAGGGGGTCATCACGCCAGGTTCAGCGGAACCACGACAACAGTTCAGGGAAACGGACAACACCTCGACGCCCGACCGGGGCGCGCAGCCCGTCGTCTCTCGTGCGGGACATCGTGGACGCGGGTGCCAGGACCAGGCGGCAGCCGCTCCACGCAGAAGGACCGGTCCCGAAGGACCGGTCCTGAGGTGGTGCGCGAGGGGGGACTTGAACCCCCACACCCTTTCGGGCACTGGCACCTGAAGCCAGCGCGTCTGCCATTCCGCCACTCGCGCGCGGGTCCGACGCAGGCATGCCACCTGCCGGACCAGCCGAAGAAGATTAGCACGGCGCGACCGTGCACCCGCCCGGGAAAGCGCCCCGCGGACCCTCGCCGCAGCCCCTCGGATGCGGGGTCCGAGCCGTGGCACACCGTAGGGTGGCCGAGACCGAGAGGAGGGGACATGGGGATCTTCCAACGCTTCGAGAAGGGTGTCGAGGGTGCCGTCAGCGGCGTCTTCGCGCGCGCCTTCAAGGGCGACGTGCAGCCGGTCGAGATCGCGGCCCGCCTGCAGCGCGAGCTCGACGCCGAGGCCAAGCTGATGTCGCGCGACAAGAAGCTGGTCCCCAACGACTTCACCGTCGAGCTCTCCCAGCACGACCACGACAAGCTCGCCCCGTACGCCGCGACGCTCACCCGCGAGCTCGGCGACGAGCTGCGTACGCACGCCGCCGACCGGGGCTACGTCTTCAGCGGCCCGATCCGGATCGACCTCGAGCTCGACACGCGGCTGCCGACGGGCCGGTTCACCGTCTCGTCCGAGGCGGTCGCCGGGGTCGCCGTGCCGGCCGCACCCACCTCGGCCGCAGAGGCCGCACCGCCGGCCCGCCCGGCCGCGAGCACCCGGGCCCGTGCCGGGGAGCTGGTCCTCGAGGTCAACGGCATGCGCCACCCCCTCTCCCCGCCCGGCCTGGTCATCGGTCGCGGCACCGAGGCCGACCTGCGCATCAACGACCCGGGCATCTCCCGGCGCCACGCCGAGATCCGGGTCGGGCAGAGCAGCGACGGGACGATGGACATCGTCGACCTCGGCTCGACGAACGGCATCACCGTCGACGGGCACAAGGTGCGCCACGCGGTGCTGCGCGAGGGTTCGCGGATCGAGATCGGGACCACCCGGATGCTCGTCCACGACCCGTCCGCCCGCTGAGGCCGACCCTGTGTCGGAGATCGCTGTCACCGTCGTCAAGGTGCTCTTCCTGGCGCTGCTCTGGCTGTTCATCCTGTCCGCGGTGTCCGTCGTCCGCAGCGACCTCTTCGGCCGGACGGTGACCGCCGACGACGCGCCGCCCGAGCTCGAGAGCCCGCGACCGCCGACGCGCAAGGTGCGCCGGCAGCGGGGAGCCCCGCGCGCGCTCACGATCACCCAGGGTCCGCAGACCGGCGACTCCGGCACGTTCGTCGACCACGTGATCCTCATCGGCCGCGGCTCGGACTGCCAGCTGGTCCTCGAGGACGACTACGTCTCGACGCGCCACGCCCGCGTCGTCGACGGGCCGGACGGGGTCTACGTCGAGGACCTGGGCTCGACCAACGGCACCTACGTCAACAACCAGCGCATCACCAACCCCACCGCGATCGGCTTCGCCGACGTCGTGCGCATCGGGCGGACGATCCTGCGGCTGGAGACCTGACGTGGCCCTCGCGCTGCGGGTGGTGAGCCACTCCGAGATCGGCCTCGTCCGCAAGAACAACCAGGACTCCGGCTACACGAGCCCGCACCTGCTCGTCGTCGCGGACGGGATGGGCGGCGCCGCAGCCGGCGACCTCGCCTCCGCCGTGGCGGTCGAGACCCTGATGCACGTCGACGAGTCGACGACCGGACCGGCGATGCTCGACGTGATGTCGGGCGCGTTCGACGAGGCGAACGACCGGATCGCCGACCTCATCGCCGACGACGTGTCGCTCGACGGGATGGGCACGACCGTGACGGCGGCGCTGTTCGACGGCGCCGCGCTCGGGCTCGTCCACATCGGCGACAGCCGCGCCTACCTGCTGCGCGAGGGGCGGCTGCGCCGGCTGACCCACGACCACAGCTGGGTGCAGTCGCTGGTCGACGAGGGTCGCATCACCGAGGCCGAGGCCGCCGTGCACCCGCACCGGTCGCTGCTGCTCCGCGTGCTGAACGGGCAGCCGGGTGCCGACTCGGAGGCGTCGCTGCTCGACCTGTCCGCGGGCGACCGGCTGATGTTCTGCAGCGACGGCCTCTGCGGGCTCGTCGACGACGTCGAGATCGCCGAGCTGCTCGCGCTGCCCGACCGCGACGAGGCCCTCGCCGCCCTGGTGGCGGCGGCCCGCGGCGAGGGCGGGGTCGACAACATCACGGTGCTGGTCGCCGACGTGGTGGAGACCGCGGCGGGCCTGGCCGGGGCGCCCGCGGACGCGGCTGAGACGCCTGCCTACGCGCCCGCCTCGACCGTGCTCGGCGCCGCTGCGGAACGTGCCGTGCGCCCACCCGCCCGCGCGGAGGAGCACGAGGACACCGTCGTCACCCGACGGACCGGGACGCCCGGCGACCCCTCGGCGTCGTCGGCCCCGGTCGGCGCGGCGTCGGTGTCGGCGCCCGACGAGTCGCGCTACGACCCGCTCCCGCCGGCCCGGCGACGCTTCGTGCGTCCGCTGGTGACGGCGGTGCTCGTGCTCGTCGTCGTCGCGGCGGGCCTCTCGGCGGCGTACGCGTGGACCCGCGGCCAGTACTACGTCGGGACCGCGGGCTCCCAGGTCGCCATCTACCGAGGCGTCTCCGAGGACCTGCCCCTCGTGCCTCTGTCGCACGTCTTCGAGGTGCAGGACCTCCAGGTCGCCGCCCTGCCGGTCTACTACCAGGAGCGGGTCCGCAGCTCCATCGACGTGGCGAGCCTGACGGCCGCCCGGGAGACCGTGACCGAGCTGCGCGACGCGGTGACCCGGTGCAACCGGGGCACGCCGAGCGGCTCGCCCACCCCGTCCCGCTCGGCGTCCCCGTCGAGCCGGACCACCCCCCGGACACGGCCGACACCGGCGCCCACCGTGGCCTCCGGCGCGTCGAGCGCCGCCACCAGCCCCGCCCCCGGGCCGGCCTGCTGATGTCGGTCGCCGCAGGCTCCCCGGGAGCCGTCGCCGTCGTGCCGCGCCGTCGTCGCGGGGTCGAGCTGGCGATGCTCGCCTTCGCCCTGCTCCTGGGGCTGGGGGCGTACGCCCAGGTCGACGTCAACGTCGCCGGCGCGCTCGGCCCGCGCTTCGTGCCCGTGGCGGTCGGGTGCGGTGTCGCCGTCCTGATCGCCCACCTCGCGGTGCGCTGGCGCCTGCCCTACGCGGACCCGCTGCTGCTGCCCTGCGTCGTGGTGCTGAACGGCCTGGGGCTGGCGATGATCCACCGCATCGACCTGATCAGCGACCCGGTCGCGCACGGCGCCCGCCAGCAGCTGATCTGGACCGGGCTGGGCGTCGCGATCTTCGTCGCGGTCGCGGTGCTGCTGCGCGACCACCGCCCGCTGCAGCGCTACACCTACACGATCGGCCTCGTCGGCGTCGTGCTGCTGCTGCTGCCGCTCGCCCCGGGGATCGGGACCACGAAGTTCGGCGCCCGCATCTGGATCCAGCTCGGCCCGTACAGCTTCCAGCCGGCGGAGGCCGCCAAGGTCCTGCTGGCCATCGCCTTCGCCTCCTACCTGGTGGAGAAGCGCGACGTGCTGGCCCTGGCCGGCTACCGGGTGCTCGGCATCGACCTGCCCCGTGCCCGCGACCTCGGCCCGATCCTGCTGGTCTGGCTGCTGAGCCTGGCCATCCTGGTCCTGCAGCGCGACCTGGGAACCTCGCTGCTCTTCTTCGGGTTGTTCGTGATGATGCTCTACGTCGCGACCGAACGAGCCGGCTGGCCGGTGCTGGGGGTCCTGCTGTTCGCGGCCGGGGCCTACTTCGGCTACCTCAGCTTCGGCCACGTGCGGGTCCGGGTCGGCGCGTGGCTGCACCCGTTCAGCGACTTCGACGCCTACTACCAGGTGATCAGCGCCCAGTTCGGGCTCGCGTACGGCGGGCTGCTCGGCACCGGCCTGGGCCTGGGCCGGCCGGGGCTGACCCCGCTCGCCCGCAGCGACTTCATCGCCGCCGCGATCGGCGAGGAGCTCGGGATGGCCGGCCTGATGGCGGTGATCCTGGTCTACGGCCTGTTCGTGGCCCGTGGCCTGCGGACGGCGCTGCAGTGCCGCGAACCGTTCGGCAAGCTGCTGGCCGCCGGCCTGGCCTTCGCCTTCGCCCTGCAGGTCTTCGCGATCATCGGAGGCGTCACCCGGCTGCTGCCGCTGACCGGCCTGACGACGCCGTTCATGTCGCAGGGCGGCTCGTCGATGATCTGCAACTGGATCATCGTCGGGCTGCTCATGGTGATCTCCCACCAGGTCCGGCGCCCGGCGCCCACCGCGACGGAGTACGAGCCCGAGCTCGACACCACCCAGGTGGTGCGGGTCGCGTGAACGGACCGATCCGGCGGGTCGCCGTCGTCGCGATGCTGATGTTCGGGCTGCTGCTCGGCAACGTCACGTACTCCGTGCTCTTCCGGCAGGGCCCGCTGGACGCGATGGCGCAGAACCGGCGGGTCCGCGACGCCGAGTTCGCGCAGAACCGCGGCTCGATCCTGGCGGCCGGCAAGCTCGAGATCGCCACCACGGTGCCGAGCAAGGACCGCTTCGACTACCAGCGGAACTACCCGTCGGGGAGCCTGTACGCCCCCGTCACCGGCTACTTCTCCTACGACCACGCCAGCACCGGGCTGGAGAACACGTACAACACCCAGCTCGCCGGGACCGCGGACTCGCTGTTCGTGCGGCGGATGATCGACCTCGCGACCGACCGCACCCCCGAGGGCGCGAGCATCCAGACCACGATCGTGCCGAAGATGCAGGAGGCGGCGGCGACCGCGCTGGGTCGGGAGAAGGGCGCGGTCGTCGCGCTCAACCCCAAGACCGGCGCGGTGCTCGCCCTCGTCACCAGCCCCGGCTACGACCCGAACACGCTGGCCAGCCACGACATCGGGAAGGCCGACTCGGCCTACGACACGCTCGCCGGGCAGAGCACCCGGCCGCTGAGCAACCGGGCGGCGCGCGAGATCTACCCGCCGGGGTCGACGTTCAAGCTGGTCACCGCCGCGGCGGCGCTGGCCGACGGCAAGACCCCCGACTCCAAGGTCAAGTCGCCGGAACGGCTCCGGCTGCCCGGGACGAGCACCTACCTGCCGAACTCGACGCGCTGCGGCGGCACCACCATCACCATCAGCCGGGCCCTCGAGGTCTCGTGCAACACCGCGTTCGCCAACCTCGGCCTCGAGGTGGGCCAGGACAAGCTGCGTCAGCAGGCGCAGCTGTTCGGCTTCGACGCCCGGCACCTGTCGGACCTCGGCGGCGTCGCCAGCCAGTTCCCCGACACCCTCAACGACGCCCAGCTCGCGCTGAGCTCGATCGGGCAGTTCGACGTCGCCGCCAGCCCCCTGCAGATGGCGATGGTCTCCGCGGCGATCGCCAACGACGGCGTGCTGATGGACCCGTACGTCGTCAGCTCGGTCCAGGCGCCCGACCTCACCCCGCTCCAGACGCACAAGCCGCAGGTGCTCTCCACCCCGATGACGCCCGGCAACGCCGAGGCGCTGCAGCAGATGATGGGCCGCGTCGTCAGCCAGGGCACCGGGTCCAACGCCCGCATCTCGGGCGTCGAGGTCGGCGGCAAGACCGGGACCGCGCAGTCCGACCCCAAGCGCAAGCCGTTCGCCTGGTTCACCTCGTTCGCCCCGCTGGACGACCCGCAGGTGGCCGTCGCCGTGGTCGTCGAGGACGCCGACATCCCCCGCAACGACATCGCCGGCGGGCGGCTGGCGGCCCCCATCGCGCGGGCCGTCATGCAGGCCGGGCTGTCACGATGAAGGGGCGTCGGGCAGGCCGGGCGCCGCAGAAGGGAACCGGAAGATGACGCAGACGGTCGGAGGCCGCTACGAGCTGGGCGACCCGCTCGGGCGCGGTGGCATGGCGGAGGTCCGTCGTGCCGTCGACCTCCGCCTCGGCCGTGCCGTCGCGGTCAAGCAGCTGCGACCCGACCTCGCCACGGACCCGACGTTCCAGGCGCGGTTCCGCCGCGAGGCCCAGAGCGCGGCCGGGCTCAACCACCCGACGATCGTGGCGGTCTACGACACCGGCGAGGAGCCGGACCCGGTGACGGGGGTGTCCATCCCGTACATCGTCATGGAGCTCGTGGAGGGTCCGACGCTGCGCGACGTCCTCCGCGACGGGCGCAAGATCCTGCCGGAGCGCGCCCTGGAGCTGACCGCCGGCGTGCTGGACGCCCTCGGCTACAGCCACCGCGCCGGGATCATCCACCGCGACATCAAGCCGGCGAACGTCATGCTGACGACCAACGGCACGGTCAAGGTGATGGACTTCGGCATCGCGCGCGCCGTGGCCGACACCAGCGCGACCATGACCCAGACGGCCGCGGTCATCGGCACCGCGCAGTACCTCTCGCCCGAGCAGGCCCGCGGCGAGACCGTCGACGCCCGCAGCGACCTCTACTCCACCGGCTGCCTGCTCTACGAGCTCCTCACCGGACGCCCGCCCTTCACCGGCGACTCGCCGGTCAGCGTGGCCTACCAGCACGTGCGGGAGGCTCCCGTCCCGCCGAGCCAGATCGACCCGGAGATCGGCCCGGACATCGACGCCATCGTGCTCAAGTCCCTGGCCAAGGACCCGGCCGACCGCTACCAGTCGGCCCGGGAGATGAAGGCCGACATCACCCGCGTCCTCGCGGGCCAGCAGGCGACCGCCCTCGTCCCCCGGGTCGCCGCGCCCGTCCCGCCGGCCGACACGCCGACCCGCGTCGTCCCCCGGGTCCCGCCGCCCGTCGTCGTCGAGGAGCCGCTCGAGGACGAGGAGAAGCCCCGACGTCGTACCGGCCTGATCGTGCTGGTGAGCCTGCTCGTGGTCGCTCTCGTCGGCGGCGCCGCGTTCGCGCTCTACCGGCTCAACAACCCGGCGGTCCGCGACGTCGCCGTGCCGGACGTCCTGACGTACACCGAGTCGACGGCACGCAGCCGGCTCACCGACGCGGGCTTCGGGGTGCGCGTCGCGCACGCCAACGGCGACGAGTCCACCCAGGGCACGGTCGTGGCGCAGGACCCGGCCGGCAGCACGCAGGCACCCGCGGGCACGACGGTCACCGTGACGGTGAACGACGGCCCGGAGTCGGCCGAGGTCCCGGGCGACCTGGTCGGCGAGGACGTGGACGACGTCGAGAAGACGCTGCGCGACGCCGGCTTCACCGCCGTCAAGACCGAACCCGCCACCACCGAGGACGCCAGCGCCAAGGAGGGCCAGGTGCTGAGCGTGTCTCCCGAGGAGGGGTCGACCATCCCGCTGACGGACCGGGTCACCGTCACCTACGCGACCGGCAAGTCCAAGGTCCCCGACGTGAGCGAGTTCCCCCAGGCCGCCGCCGAGAAGGCGTTGAGCGAGGCCGGCTTCACCAAGGTGTCGGTCTCCCGGCAGATCAGCAGCCAGACGCCGGGCACCGTCGTCTCGCAGGACCCGGACCCCGGCAGCGAGGTCTCCAGGAGCACCCGGGTGAAGCTCGTGATCGCCGAGCCGGCGCCCGTGCCGAGCCCGACGCCACCGCCGCCGGAGACGTCCTCGCCCTCTCCCTCCGAGAAGCCCTCCCCGACCCCGAGCAGCTCCGACACCCCAGGCTGAATCGAACGCCTGCACGAATCGGTGCTAGCCTGATCGGGTGAGCGTCCAGGCCTCGTTGTTCGACCCGAGCCTGTTCGACGACGCCCCGGGCACGGCGTCGGACCCGGCGCACGACGGCGGGCACGACTCGTCGGTGGGGCCGTTGACGGGCACGGTCCGCCACCAGCTCGCCCGCGGTGCCTGGGTCGACCTGCTGCCCGGCTGGCTCACCGGTGGAGACCTGCTCGAGCGGCTGCTGGCGGACGTGCCCTGGCACGCCGAGCGTCGTCCGATGTACGACCGGGTCGTCGACGTCCCCCGGCTGCTCTGTCACTACGCCGAGGGCGAGCCGCTGCCGCACCCGGCGTTGGACGCGATCCGCGACGCGCTGAACGCCCGCTACGAGCCGGAGCTGGGCGAGCCGCTGGTCAGTGCCGGGCTCTGCCTCTACCGTGACGGCGCGGACTCCGTCGCCTGGCACGGCGACACCATCGGACGGGGTCGGACCACCGACACGATCGTCGCCATCGTGTCGCTGGGCTCGCCGCGGGAGCTCCTGCTCCGACCGCGCGGCGGTGGAGCGGTCGCCCGGGCCATCGCCGGTGCCGACCTGCCGGCGCCGCGGCGCGAGGTCCCACCGACGCCCACCACCTCGGCGCGTCCCGTCAGCGGCACGGGGACGATCCGGCACACGCTCCACCACGGCGACCTCGTCGTGATGGGTGGCTCGTGCCAGCGCACCTGGGAGCACGCCGTGCCGAAGACCTCGCGGCCGGTCGGCCCCCGCGTCAGCATCCAGCTCCGCCCGCGCGGCGTCAGCTGAGCCGCTCACGCCGCCCCCAGGAGGTCGGCGTGACCGGCGAGCACCTGGACCGCACGCGAGCAGCGGACCCGGACCGCACCCGGGCTGAGCCCGTGGCGACGGGCCGCCGACGCGCCTGAGAGCCCTTCGGCGTACACGCTGTGCAGCAGGTCGGCGGTCGCGACGTCCACCAGCCGGTGGTGCCGGGCCGAGGCCAGGACCTCGACGACACCGGGACCCCCCGACGGCGAGGACGACCCGACGACCCGCTCCGGCCGGCGGTCGACGGCGAGGACCACGAGGTGGGGTGCGGTCACCACGTCGACCGCGGGGTGCCGCTCGCGGCGTACGGCCTTGAGGGTGTCGAGCGCGAGGTTCGCCGCGACGGAGGCCGGACGGCGCGCCAGCGGGTAGGACACGATCTCGCACCACATCGCCGTCAGGTACTCGTCGACGCCGGCGGCAGGGTCGACCGAGGCCATCCGCACCACCTTCGGCAGCAGCGCCTGCAGGACGACCCGGGCGGCGAGGCGGTCACCGGCGACCGCCTCCGCGAGCAGGTGGCCGAGGACCGCGTCCGGGTCCTTCGCCACCCGTCGCAGCACGTCGGCAGGATCGGTGCACCCGGTCAGGAGGGACGGCCCGGCCGCCCAGCGACGGCACACCGCCAGCACCGTCGCGTCCTCCTGCAGCGCCGACCACTCCACGTCCATCCGCCGCAGCACCGCAGCCCGACCGCGCACCCGTCCCCGCTCCCCCGACATCGCCACCCCCGCACGCGTCCCTCGACGCCGATGCGGCCACCCTGCCCGGCGGGTGTTGTCCGAGGTGTTGTCCGCCGCACGTGCGGTGTCGTCCGTCGCGGAGGTCACGGCTGGGACTCGATCCGCGCCGGACCACGCGGAGCGGAGAGCGGGGCCCCTACCGTTCGGCTGTGGAGGAGCACGACGCCGACGCCTGGTGGTCGCCCATCCCCGGCGCGTCCGGGCGCGCTCCCGACCCAGAGCCCTTCGCACCCGGCGCCGTCCCGGTCCCCCGGCGCCGTCCCTGGGTGGTGACCGTCGGCACCGCCTCGGTGCTCGTCGTCTGCGCCGTGCTCACGCTCGTGCTCGGCCGTCCGGGGACGAAGACCCTGATGGACCCGGCCGGCTCAGTGTCGGTCGCCGTCCCGCGGTCCTGGTACGACAACACGGGCGATCCCGGGTCCGACCCGGACGCGCCACCGGTCCTCGCGGCCAGCAACCTGTGGCAGTCGCGCTGGGTGGAGGTCGACCGCTTCGGGGTCGACGACCACGACGACCTCTGGTCGTTCCACACCGAGGGCGTCGACCACGAGTGCGCGAGCTGGACCTGCACGCACCAGAGCGGGCCGACGTCGCTCCGCGTGGGCGGGCACGAGGCGCTGGAGCAGGTCGTCACGCACCCCGCCGACGCGGACGGCGGGGCGAGCAGCTCGCTCACGCTCACGGTCTGGCTGGGCGACGACGCCGTCGAGCTCTACGCCGTCGCCACCGCGGTCGGGGACACTCCCCCCGACGACGCGCCGCTGAAGGCGATCGCCGCCTCGTTGCGGCTCCGCTGAGCCGGCGGACCACTAGTCTGACCAGGTGAGCCGGCGACGTTTCCCGCGTACGGTCGGCGTGCTCGCAGCCGTCTACCTCGCGGCCATGTCGGTGGTCTTCGCCCTCCTCTCCGCGCAGAACATGGAATTCGTCCGCACGGCCAGCCAGACCGAGGGCACGGTCGTCGCCCTGGTGGTCCGGGCGCCCCTGGGCTCCACCCGCGAGGCGCAGCCCGACGCACGGACCCCGAGCCTCGCGCCCCGCGTGAGCTACGCGGTCGGGGGCCAGACCTACGTCTACGTCGCGGCGCACGGGCGCTACCGCCAACGGCTCCAGGTCGGCGACCGGGTGCCCGTGCTGTACGACCCGTCTGACCCCGCCACGGCCCGGCTCCGAGGCGAGGGCCAGGACTCCGGCCCGGTGCTCAGCGTCGGTTTCGGGCTCGCCGCCGTCCTGCTGGTGGTCGTCCTGGTCCGTCTGCGTCGCCGCCCGGACGCGCACCGGAACGGCCCGGCGACGCCGCGCGGGAGCACGACGCCGGCGTCAGCCGTGGCAGACTGATCCTCGCCCTCGGGCGGTGCGCAGGCGCGCCGCCGCCCTGACGAGCAACCACCAGACCGAGGAGGAGGTTCAGCGATGACTGCGACCGCACGCGAGAGCGCGGCCGACTTCGAACCGGTCTACCACCGCTACGGCCCGCACCGCGCCGGGCTGCCGCCCCTGGTCCCGTACTTCCGTGAGCTCTGGCACCGTCGGGGCTTCGCCGTCGAGATGAGCCGCGCCACCATGCGCGGCGACAAGACCGACACGTACTTCGGGCAGGCCTGGCTCGTCATCAACCCGCTCCTGCTGGCGTCGGTGTACTACCTGCTGATCACGATCCTGCGCGGTCACCACGATCCCAAGGCGTTCGTGCACCTCACGCTCGCGCTGTTCGGCTTCCAGCTCGTCTCGAGCTCGATCAACAGCGGGACCAAGTCGGTCGTGTCCTCGGGCAAGCTGCTGATCAACACCGCCTTCCCGCGGCTGCTGATCCCGCTCTCCGCCGTCCGGACGGCGGTGTACCGCTTCCTGCCGACGATCCCGGTCTACCTGCTGTTCCACCTGATCTTCCTGACCCGGGTGTGGTCACCGACGATGCTCCTGTCGCTGTACTTCCTCGCGACGATGATCATCTTCGGGGGCGGGCTGGCCGCGTTCTTCGCCACGGTCCAGGTGTACTTCCGCGACACCTCGAGCTTCCTGCCGTACTTCATCCGGATCTGGATGTACCTGTCCCCGGTGCTGTGGCTGCCCGAGAACGTCGCCCACTTCTCCAAGACCGTCCTGACGATCATCGAGCTCAACCCGATGTACGCCATGGTCGGCGGCTACACCGAGGCCATCCAGGAGGCGAAGGTCCCCGCTGCGGGCATGTTCGTCACCTCCGGGCTCTGGGCCCTGGCCGCCGTCGCGGTCGGCTTCTTCTTCTTCATCTCGCGGGAGCGTGATTTTGCTGTCCGCCTCACCTGAGCTCGTGTCCGAGACCGAGTCGTCGCCCTACGCCGTCCGCGTCGAGGACCTCTCGATCACGTACCGCACCACCGTCGAGCGCAAGCCGACGCTCAAGCAGGCCATCGTCCGGCTCGGGCGGGGCGAACGTTCCGTCCGCGAGGTCGAGGCGCTCAAGCACGTGACCTTCGACATCCGCGTCGGGACGTCGATGGGCATCATCGGGTCCAACGGCGCCGGCAAGTCGACCCTCATGCGGGCGATGGCGGGCATCCTGCCCCCGACCTCCGGCAACGTCGAGGTCTGGGGCCGGGCGAGCACGCTGCTCGCGCTGGGCGTGGGCTTCAACAAGTCGCTCTCGGGTCGCGAGAACATCGTGCTCGGCGGGCTGGCCTCGGGGCTCTCGCGGCGCGAGGTCGAGGAGCGGGCCGACGACATCGCCGAGTGGACCGAGCTCGGCGACTTCATCGACATGCCGATGCAGACCTATAGCTCGGGCATGGCGGCACGCGTCGGCTTCTCGGTCGCCGTGCACATGAAGCCCGACATCCTGATGATCGACGAGGCGCTGTCCACCGGCGACGCGCACTTCCGCGAGAAGGCGAACGCCAAGATGTCCGAGCTGCGCGAGAGCGCGCGGGCCATGTTCCTGGTCAGCCACGGGCTCGGCAGCATCTCCGAGATGTGCAACGACTGCATCTGGCTCGACAAGGGCCGGCTGATGATGCGGGGCGCGCCCGAAGAGGTCATCGAGGCCTACATGAAGTTCGTCAAGGTCAAGCGATCGGCGACGACGACCGAAGACATCTGAATCTTCGAGTCTTCTGTCCTCGCTCCGCTCGGACGCGGATCTCGCTGGTCCCTCTGCCTTCCTCCTTCCGCGAGTGCGACGGAAGAACGTTGTCGCACTCGCGCCAGTCGTCCAGGCAGAGGCGCGAGATCCGGGTCTTCTGTCCTCGCTCCGCTCGGACGCGGATCTCGCTGGTCCCTCTGCCTTCCTCGCTCCCGGGTGACGACAGAAGAACGTTGTCGTCACCGCTCGATCGTCCAGGCAGAGGCGCGAGATCCGGCTGGGGTCGGGTCGTAGGGCGTGCGACCCCGAGTCTCCTAGCCTGCGGTGAGCCGCTTGCGGAGGAACTCGGCGAGGTCGCCGGTCTCACCGTCGCGGCCGCCACGGCCGACCTCGAGCGGGGGCGGGGAGGGCTGGAGGCGTACGCCGCGCAGCCGTTCGCGCAGGCCGCCCGGCACGGTGAGGACGTAGTAGGCACCGTCGTCACCGACGGCCACGCTCTTGTTGCGGCGGAGGTACCAGCCGGTCCTGTCGGTCTTGACGCCGTGGCCGTCGAACAAGGTCGCCCGGAGCGGCTCGGGGGTGATGCCACGGGCGCGGGCCTCGGCGACGAAGCCGTCGATCAGGAGCTGCGCCTGGCGCGACTCCTCCTGGTCACGGGCCGCCGCGAGCTCGGCCCGACGAGCGGCTTCCTCGGCGCGCGACATGCTGCGACCCTAGTCCGGAACACTTCGCCGGGGTCGATCGTTGTCGTTCTTCGGCGACGCCACCGCCGGATGCTGCTCTTCTGCCCGGACGTCCGAGCGGCGACGTCGACGTCCTTCCGTCGTCACCGCGACGGCGCAGGCACCAGACGCAGCACCATCCGCGGCGGAACGACGCGGGGCCACGAGGCCCGCCGCCAGGTCAGAAAGTAGGAGCACGTGAGCCAGACCGCCGACGACGGGGCGGCTGCACCCGTCCCGCCTCCCGCACCCCGGCGCGCGCAACCGCGCGGCAAGGGCCTGCGGCGAGCCCTCATCGCCGTGGCGGCGGTCCTGGTCGTGGCCCTCGTCGGGGTCGGCGCGTACGCCTGGAACATCAACCGGCAGATCACCAGCAACATCCACCGCGGCCTCGTGCTGCCCGTCGACACGCCCACGCCCGGCGCACCGGCGCCGACGACGTCCGAGACGCCCACGGTCCAGCAGCCCCGCGAGACCGGTGTCCTGAACTACGTGCTGCTCGGCTCCGACAGCCGCTCCGACGCCGACCCGGCCGACGGCCGGAGCGACACGATCATGATCGTGCACCTCAACAAGAAGCGGACGAAGGCCTACATCACCTCCTTCCCCCGCGACATGTACGTGAACATCCCCGGCTACGGCCGGAACAAGATCAACGCGGCGTTCGAGCTGGGTGGGCCGACGCTCACGGTGAAGACGCTGCAGGAGCTGACCGGTGCCCACATGGACCACGTCGTGCTGGTGGACTTCGAGGGCTTCATCGACCTGACGAACGACCTCGGCGGGGTGACCGTGCCCAACAAGACGGCGTTCTCGTCGCACGGCTACGACTACCCGGTGGGCAAGGTCAAGATCCAGGGCAAGAAGGCCCTGTGGTTCGTGCGCGAGCGGCACGCCCTGCCGGGCGGTGACCTGAGCCGGGCGGAGAACCAGCGCAACGTGATCAAGGCCATCGTGGCCAAGGGGCTCAGCGCCGGCGTCATCAGCGACCCGGCGAAGTTCTCCTCCTTCGTGGGCAACCTCTCCAAGCACCTGACGGTCGACAACAGCCTCAGCGACTCCGAGATCCGCTCGACCGCGCTCTCGCTCCGGCTGGACGCCAGCGACATCGAGCTGCTGCAGGCCCCGCTCTCCGGCTTCGGCACGGCCAACGGCCAGAGCATCGACGTGGTCGACCAGGTCAAGATGGCCGAGCTCGGCAAGGCGCTGCAAGACGACGAGATGGGCGCGTACCTCGCCAAGAACCCGCAGAGCTGATGGCAGCGACGGACCGCGGACGGTCGTCCCGAGCGTGACGTTCGTCGCCGGGCTGCGCCGGCTGTGGCGCCACCGGCTGTTCCGGCGCCTGCTCACCGTCCGGGTCGCGATCCAGGGTGCCGACGGGCTGCTGCAGGTCGCGCTCGCGTCGTTCGTGCTGTTCTCGCCCGAGCGGCAGCCGGACGCGGCCTCGATCGCGGCCGTCCTCGCCGTGACCCTGCTGCCCTTCTCCGTGCTCGGGCCGTTCGTCAGCGTGACCATCGACCGCTTCTCGCGACGCCAGATCCTGCTGGTCGGGGCCCTCGGCGAGGCCGTCCTGGCGCTCGGCCTGGCGGCGGTGGTCGCGACGGGGCAGCGCAGCGGCGCGGCCGAGGTGGCGGTGTACGGGATCGTGCTCGTCAGCATCAGCCTCACCCGCTACCTGCTCGCCGCGCTCTCCGCCTCGCTCCCGCACACCATCGACGCGGACGAGTACCTCGTGGCCAACGCGGTGGTCCCGACCGTCGGACCCGCCGGCGTCCTGGTGGGCGCGGGGGTCGGGACCGCCCTGCGGCTGCTGCTCGGCCGGTCGATGCCCGACTACCTGGCCAACGCCGTGCTGTTCGTGATCGTCGCCCTCGCCTTCGTGGTCGCGGCGCTGCTGACCCTGCGCATCGCCCGGCGCGACCTCGGGCCGGACGCGGAGACCGAGGCCGTCCGCGCCGGTGAGGTGCTGCAGGGCCTGGTCGAGGCGGTCCGGCACCTCCGGCAACGTCGCGAGGCCGGCCTGGGCCTGCTCACCATCGGCGCGCACCGCATCGTCTACGGGGTCGTGACCGTCGCGACGATCCTCGTCTACCGCAACTACTTCCACACCGTCACCGACGTCGAGCCGGCGATCGCCGACCTCGGCATCCTCGTGGTGGCGACGGCGGTCGGCTTCGTCGTCGCGGCCGCCGTGGCGCCGCCCCTCTCGGCCCGGTTCGGCATCCGCCGGGTCGTCGTCGGCTGCCTGGTGGGCTCGGCGGTCTTCCAGCTCCTGCCCGGGGCGATCTACGTCAAGGCCCCGCTGCTGGTGGCCGCGTTCCTGCTCGGGCTCACCGCGCAGGTCATCAAGATCTGCGTCGACACCCTCGTCCAGGCCCACGTCGACGACGACGTGAAGGGCCGGGCCTTCGTGCTGTACGACATGGTCTTCAACGTCGCCCTCGTGCTCGCCGCCACCATCAGCGCCCTGGTGCTGCCGACCGACGGCCGCTCGATCCCGGTCCTGGTCGTGCTGGCCGTCTGCTACCTGGCGACCGGCCTCGTCTTCGCACTGCTCAGCCGACGCCTCCAGCTCGACCGGGGCACCGAGTCGCTGCGGGCCGACGTCCGCGCCGAGGGCTGAGGCCGAAGGCCGAGGACGTCCCGGGCAGACGGAGCGGGGCCCTCAGTGCTCCTGGCGCCCCCACCAGGCCAGGAGCTCCGCGCGGGCCCGGTCCGGGCCCAGGGGGCCCTCGTCGATGCGCCGCTCGAGCAGGTACGCGTACGCCTGCCCGACGACGCGGCTCGGGCCGACGCCGAGGATCTCCATGATCTGGTTGCCGTCGAGGTCGGGTCGCATGGACTGCAGCTCCTCCTCCTCGGCGAGCACCGCGATCCGAGCCTCCAGGTCGTCGTACGCCGCGCTCAGCCGGGCGGCGCGCGCCCGGTTGCGCGTCGTGCAGTCGGCCCGGGTCAGCACGTGCAGCCGCTCGAGCTGGTCACCGGCGTCACGCACGTAGCGGCGGACGGCGGAGTCGGTCCAGCCCCCGTCCTCCTCCTCGCCCGGGCCGTAGCCGTGGAACCGCAGGTGCAGGGTGATGAGCTCCGCGACCGCCTTGACGACCTCCGTGGGGTAGCGCAGCTCGGTCAGGCGCTTGCGCACCAGCTTGGCGCCCACGACGTCATGGTGGTGGAACGAGACCTTGCCCCCGGCCTCGAAGCGTCGCGTCTTCGGCTTGCCGATGTCGTGCAGCAGCGCCGCGAGCCGGTTGACCAGGTCGGGTCGCACCGGCAGCCGGGACTCCAGCGCGATCGCCTGGTCGAGCACGGTCAGGCTGTGCTCGTAGACGTCCTTGTGCCGGTGGTGCTCGTCGCGCTCCAGCGCCAAGGCGGGCAGCTCGGGCAGCACGTACGCGGCCAGGCCCGTCCCGACCAGCAGGTCCAGCCCGGGACGCGGGTCGTCGGCGAGCAGCAGCTTGCTCAGCTCGTCACGGACGCGCTCGGCCGACACGATCGTGATGCGCTCGGACATGGCCTCCATGGCCAGCACCACGTCGGGAGCGGGGACCATGCCGAGCTGGGCCGCGAACCGCGCCGCGCGCATCATCCGCAGCGGGTCGTCGCCGAAGGAGATCTCCGGCTCGGCCGGGGTCATGAGGACCTTGCGCGCCAGGTGGCGCAGCCCCGCGTACGGGTCCACGAACCGCCGCGACGGCAGCTCCACGGCCATGGCGTTGACCGTGAAGTCGCGGCGCAGGAGATCACCCTCGACCGTGTCGCCGAACACGACTGCGGGCTTGCGGCTGTCGGCGACGTACTCGTCGGAGCGGAACGTGGTCACCTCGACCACCCAGTCGGTCCCCGCCTCGACCACCCGGCAGCCGACCGTGCCGAACTCCTTGCCGATCGTCCAGACCGCCGGGGAGAAGCGGCGCAGCAGCGCCTCGATGTCGTCGGGCCGCGCCGAGGTGGTGAAGTCCAGGTCGTTGCCCAGCCGGCCCAGCAGCGCGTCGCGCACGCTGCCGCCGACCAGGTAGAGCTCGTGCCCGGCGGCGGCGAAGAGCTCGCCGAGGCGGTCGACGACGGGGGTGAGGCGGAGCAGCTCGGTCAGAGCGTCCCGCTGCGCCCCGTCCAGGGCGACCAGGGCGTCGTCGGAGGACCGAGCAGACGCGGGACGGGTGGTGGGCACGGCGATCCACTCTACCGGCGCGACGCTCCCGGGCCGACGTCCGGACGGACCCCCGAGCGGCCGACCCACCCCCGCCGCCCGCGTCGGGACCGGCCTGGAGGACAGGTTCGCCGCCTAGGATGCCCCGATGAGCAGGGGGTGCACGCGAGGCCGCGTGCACCGGGGGCCGGTGCACCCCGGACGCACGCGCCGAGCACGCCGGGGCCGTCGGGACCGCGTCCGCAGCAGCGGCGTCCTGCTGCTCGCGCTCGCCCTCGCCGCGGGGGTCGCCACCGTGCTCGGGCTCGCCGGCACCGCACGGCCCGCCGCCGCGGACGAGCCCGAGGCGCTCGCGTCGATCACCCTCACCTCCGTGAGCCCGTCGCTGCCGAAGCGGGACGGGACGATCACGTTGACGGGCCGGGTGAAGAACACCAGCGAGGAGCCGATCGTCCGGCCCCAGGCGTGCTTCTGGCGCGACCAGGCGCCGATCACGGACACCGACGGCCTCGACTCGGCACTCGACTCGGCGTCGAACGTGCCGGTCGGCAGCCGGCTCTGCCGCGAGCCCGGCCAGTTCCAGGACCTCTACGACGCCGACGAGCCCGACCTGGCGCCCGGGAGGTCGGCGACGTTCACGGTCCGCGCCGCCGTCTCCGACCTCGCCCTGGCGCCGACCGACGGCGTCTACCTGGTCGGCGTGCACGTGCTGCAGAACGGCGTGCCCGTGGCGGTCGCGCGGACCCGCATCTTCGTCCCGGTCCTGTCGGAGCAGCCTGCCCGGTCGCTGCAGAAGGCGACGCTCGTCGTCCTCGGCACCAAGCCGTCCTGGCTGGCGCCGGGCCTGCTGGCCGACGACCACCTCGCGCGCGACGTCGCGCCCGGCGGCCGGCTGCGGGCGCTGCTGGACGCCGCCGCACGCAAGGACGCGAGCTACGCGGTCGACCCGGCCCTGGTCTCGGAGCTGGAGACGATGCGCGCGGGCTACTCGGTGCGCGCGGCCGACGGCGGCACGAGCGCCGGGCAGGGCCAGGCCGCCGCGACCCGGTGGCTGAGCGACCTCGCCGCGCTGCGCGCCGGCCACGACGGCTACCGGCTCCTCTTCGGCTCGCCGGACGTCGCCGCGCTCGCCCACGCCCGCCAGACCGACGCCCTGAAGGCCGCGGCGGCCGCCGGACGACGGGTCGACCTGACCGAGGACCTCCCCCTGCTCGTGCTGCCCGAGGACGGGGCCGCCGACACCGCGACGCTGCAGGCCGCCGCAGCGCTCGAGCCGCGCGCGGTGCTGCTGTCCGACAGCACCACCCGCGGGGAGGGTCCGCTGCTGCGGACCAGCAGCGGGACCCCGGTCCTGACCTACACCGCGGGTGGGCTCGGCGGCGGACCGGGCCCCGACCCCCGCAACGACGCCGTCCACATCCGCCAGCGCTCCCTGGCCACGTCCTGGATCGAGACCACGAGCGCCGAAGGGGCCGGCCCCGCGCAGGTGCACCTCGTCCAGACGAAGGCCCAGGCGACCTCGACGGGCCGGACGGACCCGCCGTGGTCGGCGGAGACCCCGTTGGGCGCCGTGCTGGACCGGACACCGACCCGCTGGAGCGGCGACCTGCGCTACCCCGGCTCGGCGGCGGACGAGGAGCTGACCCCGGCCCAGCTCACCGCGGCCGCGCGCCTCACCGGTGCGGAGCGCACCTGGCAGGACCTGCTCGCCGACGCCGACGCGGCGACCGCGACCGCCGACGCCGCGACCGCCCGCGCGGTGAGCGCGAGCTGGCGCGGGCGGCGGGCCGCGCAGGCCGCGTACCTGGCGCCGCAGCAGGCGAGCCTCGACGTCCGGCTCACCACGCAGGTCCGGATCAGCAGCGCCCGCAGGGTCTCGACCGTGGCTCAGCAGGGCGTCGAGTTCCCCATCACCATCCGCAACGACCTCAAGCCCCTCGGCGACGGCGGCACCGGTGACCCGGCCGCGATCCGCGTGCACCTCGCGTTCGAGTCCGACAACTCCCGGCGGCTGACGATCAAGCCGGTCACGCCCGAGCCCGACGGTGTCCTGGCCCCGGGCGCCGGCTACACGGGCAACGCCCAGGTGACCGCGCGGGCCAACGGGACCGTCCCGGTCGTCGCCCAGCTCTACACCGACTCCGGGCGCAAGGTGGGCCAGCCCGTGACGATCGAGGTCCGGGTGACCCAGAACGGCACGACGGGCTGGGCCATCGCGGTGGTCGCCGGGATCGTGCTGGTCGTCTCGACCACGTGGCGCATCCGGCAGCGCGGCCGCGAGCGCGCCCGGGCGGAGGCCGCCGAGGCCGCCGCCGCCGCGAGCGCCGACCAGGACCTCCTCAGCTCGGTCCCGGCCACCGAGCTCGGCCCCGAGCACGACGACGCCCCGGTGGGCAGCTGATGGCCCAGCCGGAGACGCAGCAGGGGACCGGGCAGGAGAGCCGGCAGGAGACGCAGCAGCAGGACCCGGCCCTGGGAAGCGTCCGCACGGGCGAGGCCTCGGCCACCCGACGGCTCCTGTCGGCGGGGGCGGTGATGGCGGCGGGGACGGCGTTCTCGCGGGTGCTCGGCTTCGCCCGGCTCGTGGTGCTCGTCGCGCTGTTCGAGAACGGGACCCGGCAGGCCGACATGTTCGCCGTCGCCAACACGCTGCCCAACAGCATGTACATCCTGCTGGCGGGCGGGGTGCTCAACACGGTGCTGGTGCCCCAGCTCGTCCGGGCCGTGCGCCGCGACGCCGACGGCGGCGAGGCGTACACGAACCGCATCATGACCGTCGGCCTGGTCGGCCTGGCGCTCGTGACCACGCTCCTGACCCTGGCCGTGCCGCTGGTCGTGCGCCTCTACTCCAACCCCGGGTGGCGCGCGCCCGGGCTCGAGGCGCAGTACGCGTCGATGACCGCGCTCGCCTACTGGTGCATGCCCCAGGTCTTCTTCTACGGCGTGCACGTGCTGGCGGGTCAGGTGCTCAACGCCCGCGACCGCTTCGGGCCGATGATGTGGGCACCGATCGCGAACAACGTCGTCTCCGTCGGGGTGCTCGGCCTCTTCTACGTCGTCTTCGGCCACACCCGCACCGGCGAGGCCTTCACCGGTCCGCAGGAGATCGTGCTCGGGCTCGGGGCCACGGTCGGCATCGCCGTCCAGGCGGCCGTGCTGCTGCCGTTCCTGCGGGCGGCGGGCTACCGGTTCCGGCCCCGGTTCGACCTGCGCGGCACGGGCCTGGGGCACACCTTCCGGCTGGCCCGCTGGACGCTCGGCTTCGTCGCGGTCACGCAGCTCGCACTCGTCGTGGTCAACCGGCTCGCCACGGGAGCCACCGTGAGCGGGCGCGGGGCCGGCCTGGCCGCGTACGGGAACGCGTACGCGGTCTGGATCCTGCCGCACTCGTTGGTCACGGTGTCGTTGGCCACGGCGATGCTGCCGTCGGCCTCCCGGCTCGGCGCGGCCGGCGACCTCCGCGGGGTGGCGGCTGAGACGACCCGGACGCTGCGGCTGGCCGTCGCGGTGCTGCTGCCCGTCGCGGTCGGCTTCGTCGCCCTGGGGCTGCCGGCGGCCCAGCTCGCCTTCGGCTTCGGCCGCGGGACCCGCGACGCCTCGTTCGTCGGGTGGGCCCTGATGGCGCTGGCGCTCGGGCTCGTGCCCTTCACCGTGCAGTACGTCCTGCTGCGCGCCTTCTACGCCCTCGAGGACACCCGGAGCACGTTCTTCCTCCAGCTCGTCATCGCCGCGGTGAACGTCGTCGCCGCGGTGGTCATCGTCGCGCTGGTCGACGACCCGGTCTGGGTGGCCGCCGGGCTGGGGCTCGCGTACTCCCTCGCGTACGGGGTCGGGGTCGTGGTCTCGTTCCGGCGGCTGCGGCGGACCCTGCCCGACCTCGACCCGCACGGGCTGGTCCAGCACTGCGTCCGGCTGCTGCTGGCGGCGCTGCCGGCCGCCGCCCTCGCCTGGGTCGTCTGCTGGGCCGTGACGAGCCGGCTCGCGTCGCGACCGGGGCTGTTCCTGGCGCTCGTGCTGGCCGGGGTCGTCGCCGTCGCGACGTTCCTGGGTCTGTGCCGGATGCTCCGGGTCTCCGAGGTCGACCAGATCACCGCCGTCCTGCGCCGGCGGCGTGCAGCGGTGCCGCCGGAGGCCGTGGACCCGCCCGACGACGCCGACGACACCACGGTCCGCGGGGCGGTGACGAACCTGGCCGGCGCCGGTCTGGCGGGCGCCGAGAGTTCGGTCACGCCCGGCGGTTCGGGCCCCCCCGGCGGGCCGGGTTCTTCTACCATCGGCGTATCACCCAACCCCGCCGCGACTCCCGATCGGGGTGACGAGAGCGCAGCGACCGGCAGGTCTGAGGACGATGGAATGACGCAGACGGCGATCGCCCCCGCCCGCCCCGACGACGACCCGACCGATCCCGGGTCCGCAGGCGTGGCACGAGAGTTCCTCCCCGTCCCCACCGCCGCCGCTCTGCCGACGGGCACCATGCTCGCCGCCCGCTACCGCCTCGAGGAGCTGATCGCGGACTCGCGGCCCTCGGTCACCTGGCGCGCGTTCGACGAGGTGCTGTCGCGTTCGGTGCTGGTCCACGTGCTGGCCCCCGGCGACCCCGACGAGCGCGAGCTCCTCGCCGCCGCCCGGCGTGCGTCCGTGGCGACCGACTCGCGCTTCCTGCGGGTCCTCGACGCCGTGCAGGGCGAGGAGTCCGACGTCGGCTCCTACATCGTCTGCGAGTACGCGACCGGGCAGTCGCTCGAGGTGCTGCTCAGCGCGGCGCCGCTCTCCGGCCTGGAGGCGGCGTGGGTCGTGCGCGAGGTCGCCGACGCGCTGTCCGGCGTGCACGGGCTCGGCCTGTTCCACCGCCGGATCAACCCCGAGAACGTGATCATCACGCCCTCGGGCAACGTCAAGATCGTCGGGCTCCTGATCGACGCGGTGCTGCGGCCCAACCGCGGCACGAACGTCCCGGGCGCCGACACCGGCGAGCTCGTGGACGTCGCCGACCTCGGCCGCCTGCTGTACGCGGCGCTCGTGTCGCGCTGGCCGGGCGGACCGGCGTACAGCCTGCCCGCCGCACCGCGGCTCGGCCGGCGCTGGATGACGCCGCGCCAGGTGCGGGCCGGCGTCTCGCCCGCGCTCGACAACGTGTGCGACCAGGTGCTCGGCGACCCGCCCCGCCACCACGGCGCCCCGATCACCACGGCCCACGGCCTCGTGCAGGCCCTCACCAAGGTGCTGGGCACGGCCGACGCGTCCGCCGACCTCGAACGCCGCCTGCACCAGCCGATCCCGGTCGTGCACCACGGTCCCGGCCGGGTGCCGGCCGCGGCCGACCCGGACACCGGGTCCCCGCCCGTCAGCGCGCTGCTGGACCAGCCCACCGAGGAGATGACGGCCATCCGGCCGCTGCGTCCCGCCGGCAGCCCTGCTGGCGCGTCCGCGCACGCGCCGGTGCGCCCGGCGGCCGACGCCCCCGTCACCCGGCCACGTACGACGCCGCTGGCCGCGTCCGCCCCGCCGCGGGTGCACGCGGCCGTCGCCGCCCCGGTCACCGCGACCGCCCGCGCCCAGCAGGTCCGTCCCCACCAGCCCCGGCGCTGGGTGGCGGTGCTGGTCGCGCTCTGCCTGCTGCTCGTCGTCGCCGGGGTCGTGTCCGCGCAGGTCCTGAGCCGTCGGCTCGGCGCCGACCCGGCGCCCGTCGCCTCGAGCGCACCCCCCGCCGCCCCGTCCTCCGCGCCGACCCCACCGAGCGGCGAGGTCGTGAAGGTCGCCTCGGCGCGCGACTTCGACCCCCAGGGCGACACCCGCGAGGAGAACCGCGACGAGGTCCCGCTCGCGATCGACGGCCAGACCAGCACCCGCTGGACGACCGTCACCTACAAGGGCAACCCCCGCCTCGGCGGCATCAAGCGTGGCGTCGGTCTGGTCCTCGACCTCGGGGAGGCGCACCGGGTCGGCTCCGTCAAGCTCCGGCTGAGCGGCGACGACACCGACGTGCAGCTCCGGGTCCCTGCCGACAGCCCCGCGACCACGACCACGGCCCCCCTGGGCTCGGACAAGTCCTGGCGTAGTGTCGCCAGTCGTTCGGGCGCCGGCTCCTCGGCGACCCTCACGCCCGACGAGCCCGTCACGACCCGGTTCGTGCTGGTCTACCTCACCTCGCTGCCGAAGGAGGGGAGCGGCTACCGGGGCGGGATCTACGAAGCAGAGGTGCTCTCTTGAGCGATGGGGTGACGGAGGACTCCTCCGCGCACCTCGCTGCCGCACCCGCTCCCCCGGCCGTCCCCGCTTCCGTACAGCCCAGCGACGCTGACCTCCTGCGCGCGCACGTCGACGGTGACGCGTACGCCTTCAGCACCCTGGTCGAGCGCCACCAGGACCGCCTCTGGGCCGTCGCGCTCCGGGTGATGGGCAGCCCCGACGACGCCGCCGACGCCCTGCAGGACGCGTACGTCGCGGCCTTCCGCCGGGCGGCCACATTCCGGGGGGACGCCGCCGTGACGACCTGGCTGCACCGGGTGGTGGTGAACGCCTGCCTCGACCGGCTCCGACGGGCCAAGGTCCGCGCCGCCGACCCGCTGCCGGACGACCTCGACCGGGTCGCCGGCCTCAGCGTGGAGCCCCTGCGCGACGCGCTGGAGGAGCAGGAGCGCCACGACGCCGTCGTGTCGGCGCTCGCCACCCTCAACCCCGACCAGCGGGCGGCCCTCGTCCTGGTGGACATGCAGGGCTACCCGGTCGAGGAGGCCGCGGCGATCCTCGGGTGCGCGCCCGGGACGGTCAAGAGCCGCTGCGCGCGCGGCCGGGCCCGGCTCGTCCCCCTGCTGGGTCATCTCAGGGACCCTCCCGCCGGACATACTGACCGGACCGTGGGGGCGGTGGCCGGGCCCGACCCAGGTCCCGCCCAGCAGCACGACCAGCAGGCCGACCACCAGCCCGACCACCGACCGAGGACCGTCCCGTGACCGACCACCCGTCCCGCGACACGCTTGCGGACGCCGCCGAAGGGCTGCTGCAGCCCGACGCCGCCGCGGTGGTCGAGACCCACGTCGCCGGGTGCCGGGACTGCCGCGCCGAGCTGGCCGCGTACTCCGAGGTCGGCACGATCCTCGCGACGGCCCCGACACCCGCCATGCCCGTCGACGTGTCTCGCCGGCTGAGCTCCGTGCTGGCCGCGGAGCAGTCGGCCCGTGAGGTCTCGCCCGTGCTGCGCGCCGTCCCGGGCTCAGGTCCGGACGCTCCCCCGGTGCCGCGACACCCGTACGGGACCCGACGCCGGCTGCACCCGACGCTGCGGCGCCAGTTCGGTGAGGACCTGCGCCGCGTCGCTCCCGGCCGACGCTGGGGGCTGCCCGTGCTCGCCGCGGCCGCGGCGGCGCTGGTCCTCGGTTTCGTCGCCTACGTGGCGAGCGCGACGCTCGGGCTCAACGAGCCGCCCGCCGTCTCCATCTCCACGTCTCCGGGCCGTCTCGCCTCCGAGGCCAACGAGCTGCGGCAGCGGACCGACGTCGACCCGCATCGCTTCTCGTCCGCCTGGTGGTGCGCGCGACAGGCGACGAGCGGTCGCATCGTCGGGCTCGCCTCCACGAGCTCGGGCTCGGAGCCGGCCGTGCTGGTCTACGTGCGGACCGCGGACGGGCTGGGGGTCCGGGTCGTCACCGGCTGTCGCACGAGCACCCCGGTGGCGACCCCGTGGCAGCGCATCGGGGAATAGCGCGCCGCCGCCGAGGCGTTCTTGTGGGGCACGATCCAGCGCCCACCTAGGGTGTCTGCCAGTCGGGACAGCGAGGAACGAGCAGGTATGAGCGAGCAGATCGACCAGGTCCGTGACGTGATCATCGTCGGGAGCGGGCCGTCGGGCTACACCGCCGCGACGTACGCCGCACGGGCGGACCTCCACCCGCTCGTCTTCGAGGGTTCGATCACCGCCGGCGGCGCGCTGATGAACACGACCGAGGTCGAGAACTACCCCGGCTTCCCCGAGGGCATCCAGGGTCCCGACCTGATGGACAACCTGCGCACCCAGGCCGAGCGCTTCGGCGCCGAGCTGGTGAGCGAGGACATCGTGTCGATGGACCTCACCGGTGGCGTCAAGACCGTCACCGACGGCTACGGCAACACCTTCTCCGCGCGCTCCGTGATCCTGGCGACCGGCTCCGGCTACCGCAAGCTCGGCCTGCCCGACGAGGACCGGCTGTCGGGCCACGGCGTCTCGTGGTGCGCGACCTGCGACGGCTTCTTCTTCCGCGACAAGGACATCGCCGTGGTCGGTGGCGGCGACTCCGCCATCGAGGAGGCGACCTTCCTGACGCGCTTCGCCCGCTCGGTCACGCTGGTGCACCGCCGCGGCGAGCTGCGGGCCAGCAAGATCATGGTCCGCCGGGCCGAGAAGGACCCGAAGATCTCGTTCGCGTGGAACTCGGCCGTCACCGAGATCCACGGGGCCGACCACGTCGAGGGGATCACCCTGACCAACACGCTCGACGGCAGCACCCGCGAGCTCGCCATCAGCGGGCTGTTCATCGCGATCGGGCACGACCCGCGCTCGGAGCTGCTGCACGGCCAGGTGCGCCTGGACGAGGAGGGCTACGTGCTGACCGAGCAGGGCTCGAGCCGGACGAACCTCCCGGGGGTCTTCGCCGCGGGCGACCTCGTCGACCACACCTACCGCCAGGCGATCACCGCCGCGGGCAGCGGATGTGCCGCCGCCCTGGACGCCGAGCGCTACCTCGCCGACCTCGACGACGTCGGGGACCCGGTGCTCGCGCAGGCCGAGGCCGCCCTCATGGCGGGCGCCGGCAGCTAGTCAGACACCACGTCCGGGGGCTGCGTCCCCCGTACTGTCAGAGCCGGCCGCCACACTCGGACGTCCGGCCCCACACATCAGGAGCAGACATGGCTGCAGTCACCGACGTCACCGACGAGACCTTCGACTCGGTCGTCCTCAAGTCCGACAAGCCGGTCGTCGTCGACTACTGGGCCGACTGGTGCGGCCCCTGCAAGCAGGTGGGCCCCATCATCGAGGAGCTCGCCGCGCAGCACGGCGACAAGGTGACCTTCGTCAAGATGGACACCAACACCAACCCGGTCACCCCGGCGAACAACCACGTGCTCGGGCTGCCGACAATCCAGGTCTACGTGAACGGCGAGGTCGTCAAGGCGTTCAAGGGCGCCAAGTCGAAGTCGACGCTGCTCAACGCCCTGGAGGAGTACCTCTGAGGCACGACCGCCGCTGACCCTTGAGCGGGTTCCGCGAGCACCAGCGCGCGGAACCCCTCGGGGGGTGCGGCGGTCGCCTCCCGCAGGACGGCGCTCAGCCGGCCTGCACGCTCGGGCGGGTCGGCACCGGGTCGACGGCGTCCACCTGACGTCCCGCGTACGAGGCGGGCTGCGGTGCCACCGGCGCTGCGACCAGACCGGTGAGCCGGTTCCACGCGGCGCCCAGCCCGGTCCAGCGCTGCGTCGCGTGCAGGTCCATCCGCAGCCGGGGGGTCACCGGGTGCTCCCGGACCACCCCGAACCCGACGGACTCCAGCCAGCCGACCGGCATCATGCAGGACGGACCGTCGCGGCGCGTGCCGACGGCCTCCAGCGCCCGGATGTCGCGTCGCGCGACCAGCCCGGCGGCGCTGCTGACGAGCTGCCGTCCGATGCCCTTGCCGCGCCAGGCGTCGGTGACCTGCACCGAGAGCAGGACGGCGACGTCGGCGCCCACCGGCGTGGTCGAGAAGGCGGGCAGCCGCCGGACCAGCCGGGCCGGCGCCAGGGTGAGGAAGCCGACGACCTCCTCCTCGTGCACGGCCAGGACGCCGCAGTAGCCCCAGTGCTCGGTGACCTCGCGCGCCCACTCGGCCTTGCGCGCCGCGCGGTCGGGGTGGTCGGAGGGCGCGGCGAGGTCGGCCAGGCTGGTCTCCCAGAAGGCGCAGCGCCCGCACGGCTCGGGCAGGAGCTCGAGATCGGTGGCGGTCATCGGACGCAGTCGACGGCCCATGTGCGTTGCTCCCGTTCCCTCAGCCCGGCGCCACCGGGTCCGGCCAGCTGCGAGGTCGCGCCAGGCCCACCGCGAAGCCGACCACCACACCGGCGACGACCCCGACCGCGAGGCAGAGGCCCCACCGGAACGGGGCCGGGAGCCCGGGACGAGCGGACGGCGCCACAGCGCCATCGTAGTCATCGGGGCCGTCCCGGCCACCCGCACGATCCGGGTGCCGTCCGTCCGCCCCGCCGGCGCGTGCACCGGTTCCGACGATGAGGCACCCTTGGAGGGTGGAGAGCACGTCGGAGCCGGGTCGCACGTCTCTGGTGCGCCGGGACACCCGGCTCGACAGCTACGTCGACCGGTACGCCGCCCGGACGCACGGGATGACGGCCTCCGCCATCCGCGCGCTGTTCGCGGTCGCCAACCGTCCCGAGGTCGTCTCGCTGGCCGGGGGCATGCCGAACATCGCCGACCTCCCCCTCGACGTCGTCAGCGCCACCCTGTCGGACCTCGTGCAGAACCGCGGGCTGCAGGCCATGCAGTACGGGGCCGGCCAGGGCGAGCAGGAGATCCGCGAGGCGATCTGCGAGGTGATGCGCCTGGAGGGGATCTCTGCGCACCCCGACGACGTCACCGTCACGGTCGGGTCCCAGCAGGCGCTCGACCTGGTCACGCGCATCTTCTGCGACCCGGGCGACGTCGTGCTGTGCGAGGCGCCCAGCTACGTCGGCGCGCTCGGGGTGTTCCGCTCCTTCCAGTGCGACGTCGCCCACGTGGCGATGGACGAGCAGGGGCTGGTGCCCGAGGCGCTGCGCGAGGCGGTCCTGGCCCTGCGCGCCGCGGGCCGCTCGGTCAAGTTCGTCTACACGATCCCGAGCTTCCACAACCCCGCCGGCGTCACCCAGTCGCTGGAGCGTCGCGAGGCGATCCTCGCGGTGGCCGAGGAGACCGACCTGCTGGTCATCGAGGACAACCCGTACGGGCTCCTCGGCTTCGACGCCGACCCGATCCCCGCGATCCGGTCCCTCAGCGACGACCGCGTGGTCTATCTCGGCACGTTCTCCAAGACGTTCGCGCCCGGGTTCCGGATCGGTTGGGTCCTGGCCCCGCACGCCGTCCGGGAAAAGCTCGTGCTGGCCCAGGAGTCGGCCACGCTGTGCCCGCCGACCTTCAGCCAGTTCGCCATCACCGCCTACCTCCGCCAGCACGACTGGCAGGGCCAGATCAAGGTGTTCGCCGAGATGTACCGGGAACGCCGCGACGCGATGCTGACGGGCCTCGCCGCTGACATGCCGCCGGGCGTGACCTGGACGGTGCCCGCGGGCGGCTTCTACGTGTGGCTAACCCTGCCGCCGGGCCTCGACTCCCAGGCGATGCTGCCGCGCGCGGTGACGGCGCGGGTGGCGTACGTCCCGGGCACGGCCTTCTACGCCGACGGGTTCGGCAGCCGCCACCTGCGCCTGTCCTACTGCTTCCCCACCCCGGAGCGGATCCTCGAGGGCACCCGGCGCCTCGGCGAGGTCCTGGCGTACGAGACCGAGCTCCTGTCCACCTTCGGCACCCCGGTCAGCACGCCCCGCACGGCAGAGCTGCCCAGCCACCTCTCCCCCGGGACGAACCAGCAGTGAGGCAGGCATGACCGCCAGCGACCCGGCCGGCGACTTCAGCGTCCCCGTCGAGGCCACCGACCTCCCGCAGCCCGACCTCGTGGTCGTGCTGGCCGGGGGGCTCTCGCACGAGCGGGAGGTCTCGCTCCGCAGCGGCCGGCGGGTGGCCCAGTCGCTCCGCTCCCGCGGCCTCGACGTGCTCGAGGCCGACGTCGACTCGACGCTCGTGCCCCGCCTGACCGAGACCGCCGGGGCGGTCGTCTTCCCGGTGCTGCACGGCGAGGCGGGCGAGGACGGCGCCCTGCGAGAGGTGCTCGCGCTGCTGGGCGTCCCCTTCGTGGGCAGCGTCGGCTCGGCCTGCCGCGTCGCGTTCGACAAGTCGATCGCCACCACCGTCGTCGCGGACGCGGGTCTCACCACCCCGACCCAGGTCGCGCTCCCCCACGAGATCTTCCGTGAGCTCGGGGCGCAGGCCCTGGTCGCGGCGCTCGGGGACCAGATCGGCTTCCCGATGATGGTCAAGCCCTCGCGCGGCGGCTCCGCGCTCGGCTGCACCAAGGTGTCCAGCGCCGCCGAGCTGCCCGCCGCCATGGTCGGGGCGTACGCGTACGGGCCGGTCGCGGTCGTGGAGTCCTTCGTCGAGGGCACCGAGGTCACCGTCGCCGTCGTCGACCGCGGTCACGGGCCCGCCGCGTTGCCCGCCGTCGAGATCCGTCCCGACTCAGGGGTGTACGACTACACCGCGAGGTACACCGCCGGCACCACCCGGTTCCTCTGCCCCGCCGAGCTGTCGCCCGAGGTCGCCCAGCGCTGCGCCGACGTCGCCCTGCGGGTGCACGACGTGCTCGGGCTGCGCGACCTGTCCCGGACCGACCTGATCATCCGCGACGGAGAGCCGGTGTTCCTCGAGGTGAACGTCTCCCCCGGCATGACCGAGACGTCCGCCGTACCCCTGGCCAGCGAGGCCGCGGGCTGGAGCCTGGGCAAGACCTGTGCCGACCTCGTCTCCGTGGCGGCGGCGCGCGGCGGACGTCCGGCGCCGGTCGTCGCGCGCGCGTGAGCAGGCCGCCACGATGAGCGCCCCCGTCGAGGGGCCGGCCCTCGCGCCCGCCCGGACCTGGCTCAAGCAGACCGGCGCCGTCGCGCTCGGGGTGTTCCTCGCCGCGGCGATGGTCGTCCTGGGCATCTGGCAGCTCGACGTCTACCAGCGCCAGGGCGGGGAGGCCGCCGCGCGCAAGGCGGCCGAACCGCCGGTCGCTCTCACCGAGCTCGCGCCCGCGGCCGAGACGGTCGGCGACGGCTACGGCCGCCGGGTGACGTTCTCAGGCACGTACGACCCCAAGCTGCAGGTGATCGTGCCCACCGACGGCGGCTACCGGGTGCTGACCGGGCTGCGGCAGGCCGACAACAGCGTGGTGCCTGTGGTGCGGGGCCTCGAGACGACGCCGGACCAGCCGGCCCCTCCCGTCGGTCAGGTCACCCGGACCGGGGTGCTGCTGCCGTCCGAGGAGCTCTCCGACTCGACCGCGACCCTGCCGGCGGGCCAGCTCGCCTCGGTACGGCTGCCGACGCTCGCGCAGACCTGGCCCGGGCCTCTGGTCAACGGCTTCGTGACCCTCGACGCCTCGACCTCGGGGACCGAGGGGTTGGGGGCCGTGGCGGTCGACCTGCCGGAGGCGCAGGGACGGCTCCGCAACGGCGCGTACGCCCTCCAGTGGTGGGTGTTCGCCGCGTTCGCGCTCGGGATGAGCATCCGCGTGGCCCGCGACATCGGCCGGCTCGAGGAACGCGACCTCGAGGCGTACGTCTGAGGGTCCGGCCTTCTGCGCCGACGTAGGCTCCGAGCATGCGCAACGCGTTGATCCGCTACCGGGTGATGGCCTACGTGGTGGGTGTCCTGCTGATCGTGCTCGTCTGCGTCGGGCTCCCCCTGAAGTACATCTGGAACGACAGCACGGTGGTCAACGTGGCCGGGGTGGCCCACGGCTGGCTCTACATGATCCTGATCATCACCGCGATCGACCTCGGTCGCCGCGCGCGCTGGACCTGGTGGCGCCTGCTGGCGATCGCCCTGGCCGGGACGGTCCCCTTCGTCACGTTCGTGGCCGAGCACTTCGCGACCAAGGACGTCAAGGCCAAGCTCGCCCACGACGAGGCGAACCCGACCGAGCCCGACGCCGTCGTGGCCGACCCCCAGGCCTGACGCGGCCGCTGGCCGGTCCCGGTGGCCACCAGCGCGGACGTCGCGGCGGTCGTCGCAGCCCTGAGGCCGCCGACACCCTCGAGCTCGCGGGGGTGCGCTGGTGCACGCTGCAGGAGCTCGTCACAGCCGATCCGCGGCTGTTCGACCCGCACCTCGGCCGGTTCCTCGCCAAGATCGGTATGACGGCTCCCTGACCTGCACGCCATCGTCTTTACATAGCCTGACTATGCTGACGCCTGACCCTCGAGGAGCGCGGCGATACGGACGAGGTCGTCCTCCGACGCGAACTCGATGACGATCCTGCCCCGGTTGCGACCGGCGTCGACCCGGACGCGGGTGTCGAGCCGGTCGGTGAGGTTCTCGGCGAGCACCCGGGCTCGTTCCGAGGGCTCCCGGGATCCGCGCCGGTTCGGCGTGCTCGGCTTGTCCCGCTCCCCCAGGGTCACCAGCTCTTCGGTGGCCCGCACCGACAGCCCCTCGGCGACGACGCGCTGAGCGAGGCGTTCCTGGCCGAGCGGGTCTGGCAGGGCCAGCAGCGCCCGCGCGTGCCCGGCGCTCAGCACGCCGGCGGCCAGCCGCCGCTGCACGGTCGGGGGCAGCCGCAGCAGCCGGATGGTGTTCGAGATCTGCGGGCGCGACCGCTTGATCCGTGTCGCCAGCTCGTCCTGCGTGCAGCCGAAGTCCTCGAGCAGCTGCTGGTAGGCCGCCGCCTCCTCGAGCGGGTTCAGCTGTGCCCGGTGGAGGTTCTCCAGGAGCGCGTCGCGCAGGAGGTCGTGGTCCTCGGTCGGCCGGACAATGGCGGGGATCGTGCCGGTGCCGGCGAGCTGGGACGCGCGCCAGCGGCGCTCCCCCATGACGAGCTCGTAGGTGTCGTCACCCAGCGGTCGCACCACGACGGGCTGCAGCAGACCGACCTCCCGGATCGAGTCCACGAGCTCGTCGAGCGCGTCGGAGTCGAAGACCGACCGCGGCTGGCGCGGGTTGGGCACGATCGCGTCGAGCGGGAGGTCGGCGTAGGAGGACCCGACCGGGACGGGGACGAGCGGCTCCGGCGCGGGACCCGGCTCGGGTACGGCTTCGGTCTGCGGGACGTCGGTGCGCTGGAACAGCTCACCCAGGCCGCGGCCCAGCCCTCGACGTTCGGTGGCGACGGTCATACGGCCTCCTCGGCTCCCCGGCGGGCGATCTCCTCGGCCGCCTTCAGGTAGGACACGGCCCCGACGGAGTCGGGGTGGTAGGTCAGGACGGACTGGCCGTAGCTCGGCGCCTCGGAGATCCGGACGGATCGCGGGATCGCGACGCTCAACGTCTCGGCCGGGAAGTGGGCGCGCACCTCGTCGGCGACCTGGGCCGACAACCGGGTGCGCCCGTCGAACATGGTCAGCAGCACGGTGGAGAGCTGGAGGCCTTCGTTCAGCTCACCCTTGACGAGGTTGATGGTGCGGACCAGTTGCGAGACGCCCTCGAGCGCGTAGTACTCGCACTGGATCGGGATGAGGATCTCCGTGGCGGCGACGAGGGCGTTCAGGGTGAGCAGGCCCAACGACGGGGGACAGTCGAGCAGGATGTAGTCCACCGGGTGGTCGGCGACGTGGCGCTCGAGCGCACGGATGAGCCGGCGTTCCCGTGCCACCACACTCACGAGCTCGATCTCGGCACCGGCGAGATCGATGGTGGCGGGCAGCACGAGCAGCCCCGGTGCCTCCGGTGACGCGACCGCGTGGTCGGCGATGCGGTCGCCCCGGATCAGCACCTCGTACGTGCCGGCGACGCCGGGCCCGTGGTCGATCCCGAGAGCGGTGGAGGCGTTGCCCTGCGGGTCGAGGTCGACGACCAGCACCCGGAGTCCGCCGAGCGCGAGAGCAGTGGCGATGTTCACGGCGGTGGTGGTCTTGCCGACCCCGCCCTTCTGGTTCGCGATGACAAAGGTGCGCCGCTCGAGGGGAAGCGGAAGCACCCGGGTCGATGTTTCACGTGGAACATCGAGATCGTCAGGAGCGTCGGCGCGGACGGAGAGCTCGTCCTCCTCGAACCTGGCGCGCCGAGGTCCTTTCCCACGAGGGATGACGGGTGCCGACACCGGAGGCGCAGCGGTGCTCCCGGTGGCGGTCGCCACGGCAGCATCAGTAGGGGACTCTGGCCGACGCTCGGTCGGCGCCACGGGAGCAGGCGGGTCAACCGGCTCGGGCGCTGGGTCAGGGTCGGCTGCCGGAGCCAAGGGCGCGGGGGGCGCCACCCGGTCCGCCTCGGAGGGTGCCGCCTCGGAAGGGCCCTGCGGAGTCGGACTCACCACAGCGGGGTCAGCCGGCCAACCGATGGTTTCACGTGGAACATCGGGCCAACCGACGCCTGAGTGCACCTCGTCCCGGCGTGGCCAGCCCAGACCTGGTGCCACCTCCGTCGTGACCTCTGGCCCCGTTCCGATGCTCATCCGCCTCCTTAGACCAGCACACGTTATGCGCTGCTGCGGTACGCGTTGTGGACCCGCGCGGTGGGGACGAGGGGAAGCAGAGAACGCATCGCTGTGCGGCGTTCCGGTGAGGCGAGCGAAGCACGACGCCGCCTCGCCACCGCGTCGCCGACAGTGGATCACCGCCGGCGGCGTACCCGAGCCAGCCAGCGGGCGGTCCTCGTCGCCCGCTCAAGGTCCTTGTCCTTAGGCGTTCCGCCGCCGCCACACCTCGACCTCCGGAAGCGCGAGGGCGTTGACCACGGAAGTTGAGTACTGACCACGGGAGATCTGCCACGGTGAGCGCCGGAGTTTCACGTGAACATGAAAGTCCCCGGCCGGAAGCAGCTCGTGAGGCCGGGGTCGATCGACTCAGCTGGATCGGCTGACGGCGGTCGATCTTGCCACTGACAAGATAGGAACACTCAGCCGCGAGATACGCGGACGACGGTGGCCGGATCGGCACCGTCGTACGCCCGGACCGTGAGCACCTCGCCCACCAGGCGCTGGGCGGTCAGCTCAGAGGCGCTCTCCTCGAGCTCCTCCGCAGCCGTGCGCCCCTTGAGGGCGAGCACCGATCCACCGCGTGCGGTCAGCGGCAGGCACCAGCCCAGCAGGCGGGGGAGCGGGGCCAACGCACGGGAGACGACCGCGTCGTACGCCTCCGCGTGGTCCTCCGCACGAGCACGGACGACGCGTACGTGGTCGGTGAGCTCGAGCGTCTCGACGACCTCGGTCAGGAAGGTCGCACGCCGCAGCAGCGGTTCGAGCAGCGTCACCCGCAGGTCGGGGCGCCGGAGCGCGAGCGGGATCCCCGGCAGGCCCGCGCCGCTGCCGACGTCGACCACGTGCACGTCCGCAGGGACCAGGTCGGCCACCGCTGCGCTGTTGAAGACGTGCCGCTCCCAGAGCCGGTCGGTCTCGCGCGGACCGATCAGACCCCGTTCGACCCCGGTCGTGGCCAGCAGCTCGACGTACCGCACGGCGAGGTCGGCGGCGCCCGGGAACACGGTCGCGACCAGCTCGGGTCCGGGCGGTGCTCCGGGCTCGCTCATCGACCGCGGGTCAGGAGGCCGGAAGCACGACGACGTGGCGGCGCGGCTCCTCGCCCTCGGACTCGCTCACCAGCCCGGCGGCGGCGACGGCGTCGTGCACGATCTTGCGCTCGAAGGGGTTCATGGGGTCGAGGGCGACACGCCCACCCCCGCTCCGCACCCGCTCGACGGCCTCGCCGGCCACCTCGAGCAGCTGCGAACGGCGGGTGTCCCGGTAGCCGGCGACGTCGAGCATCAGCCGGCTGCGGTTGCCGGTCTCGGTCATCACGGCGAGCCGGGTGAGCTCCTGCAGGGCGTCCAGCACCGCACCGTCCGGGCCGACGAGCACCTGGGACTCGCTCACGATCGAGACGTGGGCGCGGTCGCCCTCGATGAAGGTGTCGATGTCTCCGTCGAGGTCGGCGATGTCGAGGAGCTCCTCGAGGTAGTCCGCCGCCACCTCGGCCTCCGTCTCCAGCGGGTTCTCGGACTCGTCGTCCTCGTCCTCGTCCTCGTCCTCCTCCGCGTCGGCAACGACTGAGACAGGCGCTTCGGCCTCCGACAGGGGCTCGCCCGCATCCGCCGCCAGGCTCAGGTCGTCGGTGACGACGCTCTCGCCGGCCTCCACGACAACGGTGTCGTCGGCATTCCCCTCGGTCTCACGACTCTGGACGGGATCGTTGCTCAACGGCTCGCTCATGGGTCACACCTCTCCTTCGCGGGCACGGCCCGCGACGCATTTCCGGACCGCGCACGGTGCGGCCCGTCTGGTCCGGCCGAGCGACGGGGGGCGTCGAGCGGGGCCGGTGGTCTTGGTCAGGGCCGGCGCTGGGACCTGGAGGACTTGCGGGGCTGCTGACGCGCGACCCGGGGCGGTGTGCTGGCGGCCAGAGCGCTGCTGCCGTTCCGGCCGGACTCCGCCACGGCGACGGTCCCGCGACCGGTCTCAGCAGCGGGCTCGGTCGTGTGGCGGTGGCTCTCGTGGCGTTGCTGGCGCTCCTCCCACTCCGCGTACGCGGGAGTGCCGGGCGCCGGGTTGCGGCGGATCACGTAGAACTGCTGGCCCATCGTCCACAGGTTCGAGGTGAACCAGTAGATGAGCACGCCGACCGGGAAGTTGATGCCGCCGACCGCGAAGATCAGCGGGAAGACGTACAGCATGATCTTCTGCTGCTGGGCGAACGGGCCCTCGAGCGCCTCGGGCGGCATGTTCCTGCGCATGAGCTGCAGCTGCGTGATGAACAGCGTCACCGTCATCGCGATGATCAGCCCGAGCGTCAGGACGTGAACGCCGGTGATGCCGTTGGCGAAGCCGACCTTGGTGAAGGTGTCGGAGATGCGCGCACCGAAGATCGTCGAGCTCTCGAGCGAGCTCACCAGCTCGGGGTGGATGGTCAGCCAGTGGCCGTGGGCGACACCGGTCGCCGCACCGTTCAGCACCCGGAACAGCGCCAGGAAGATCGGCATCTGGATGAGCAGCGGCAGGCAGGAGGCCAACGGGTTGGCGTTGTTCTCCTTGTAGAGCTTCATGGTCTCCGCGCCGAGCTTCTCGCGGTCGTGACCGTACTTCTTCTGCAGCTCGCGGACCTTGGGCTGCAGAAGCTGCATCGAGCGCGACGACTTGATCTGCTTGACGAACAGCGGGATCAGAGCGACCCGGATGACGATGGTGAGCGAGACGATGGACAGGGCCCAGGTCCAGCCGTTGCCCGCCCCGAACACGGGCGACCACACGGAGTGGAAAAGCACGAGGATGCCCGAGACCACCCAGTAGAGCGGCTGCAGGATCGTGCTGCCGATCGAGATGAACGGATCCCAGATCGACAGGGAGGTCAACAACGGGCTGAGCATCAGGGCACCCTCTGCAGGTCTGGCGAGTGGATCGTGGTCGTACGGGAGTGGTCGTGACCCGCGTGGTCGTGCACCTCGGTGTCAGCGAGGAGCGCCTGCTCCTCGCGCCACTCCGGGGTCCCGGGGACGGGGTCGTACCCGCCCGGCGTCCACGGGTGGCAGCGCAGCAGCCGACGCCCCGCCAACCAGGTACCCCGGGCGGCGCCGTGGACCTGGACGGCACGCAGCGCGTACGCGGAGCAGCTCGGGTAGTAGCGGCAGACGTTGCCGTAGAGCGGGCTCACCACCAGACGGTAGACCTTGAGGAGCCCGATCAGGACGTACTTCATGGCGACACCCGGGTCGACCCGGGGGACAGCCGGTGCATCACCTGAGACCAGGCGGACGTCAGGTCGCCCTGCATCCTGGCCGGGGTGGTGCCCGCAGCCGGCAACGCTCGCACCACGACGTCACGGGTGGCTGGGGTTTCCGCCAGCTCCAGGGCCACGAGGTGGCGGAGCCGGCGCTTCACCCGGTTGCGGACGACGGCACCGCCGACCGCCTTCGACACGACGAATCCCACCCGGCTCTGCGGACCGGTGCCGCTGACGGCGTGCACCACCAGCGTCGGCCGTCCCGAGCGGGCCCCAGACCGGGTCACGCGGCGGAAGTCGGCCGACTCGTGCAGGCGTACCGAACGAGGAAGCACCGGGAGGAGGCGGCGGAGCTCAGGCGGAGAGCTTGGCGCGACCCTTGCCACGACGGGCGGACAGGATCGCGCGCCCGGCGCGGGTCCGCATCCGGAGCCGGAAGCCGTGGGTGCGGCTGCGACGCCGGTTGCTCGGCTGGAAGGTGCGCTTGCTCACGGGAGAACTCCCCAGGTCATCGAGATCATCAGGTCAGAGGCCCGCGCCGACGTCCTGACGCCGGAGCGTCGGGACGGGAACGGAGGTGCCGCTGCTCACAGCGACTTCCCAACGGTACGGGCGGCTCCCAAACCCGTCAAACCGGCTCGTCGTGCCCGCAGGGTCCCCCGACGGGCCGTGTCCAGCCGACACGCCGAGCGAGCCCCGATTGCTTCGCGTGCAGGCTTGCATCGTCAAGTTCCGGGTTGCTAGCGTCGCGCCTCGCCTTACTTCACGTCGTGCCGCGGGCTTCGGGGGTTGCTCCACGGTACGTCTGCACCTCGTTCCCCGTCCCCTGGGAGGGCTTGGTTGCGCGCATGCACAGGGTGTGGACAACACTGTGGAGTGAGAACGACCGACTGACAGCGAGCACCGTGTCCGTCGGCTGGTGCCGACCCCCGACCCGGGTGTCGTGCGTCTTCGGGTGGAGTCGGTGGAGAGGCACGGAGAACGGGTGAGCGACGTCGTCGACAGCAGCGCACCGCCAGCGATGGCGGCCTTCGAGCAGGTGGTGCTGCAGGCCTCTCCGGAGCTGCGGCGATGGCTGGACAACGCGAAGCCGCTGAACGTCCACGACGGCGTCATGATCATCGCGGTGCCGAGCAACTTCGCCCGGAACCTGCTCGAGGTGCGCTTCCGCAGCCAGGTCGAGGGCACCCTGACCAGCTCCTACGGCCGCGCCATGAAGATCATGGTGACGGTCGACGACAGCCTCAACCCCTCGCCCTCGGCCATCGAGCTGGACCAGGAGGCGTCCCGCGACCGACGGCCCCCGGACGAGCGTGAGGTGCTGGACGCCGTCCGGACCCGTGGCGCAGCCGCGGACCCGACCGTGGACGACGGGACCGACGGCACCGACAGGGCCGGCGAGCAGCCGGCGGCCGAGCCGGACCGGCCTCCCAGCCACGGAACCGAGCGCAACGGGGTCACCCCGGCGCAGGAGAGCGCCCGGGCCGACAACACGCACACGACGAACGGGCTGCGGGGGCCGCGCAAGGACATCGGCGCCCGGCTGAACCCCAAGTACACCTTCGAGACCTTCGTCATCGGCGCCTCGAACCGCTTCGCCCACGCCGCGGCCATCGCCGTCGCGGAGAACCCGGGCAAGTCGTACAACCCGCTGACCATCTACGGCGACTCCGGGCTGGGCAAGACCCACCTGCTGCACGCGCTCGGGCACTACGTGCGCAGCTACTTCGAGACGACGCGGGTGCGCTACGTCTCCACCGAAGAGCTGACCAACGACTTCATCAACGCGATCAGCCAGAACAAGGGCGCCGAGTTCCGTCAGCGCTACCGCGACGTCGACGTCCTGCTGATCGACGACATCCAGTTCCTGGAGGGCAAGGAGCAGACGCAGGAGGAGTTCTTCCACACCTTCAACACGCTGCACAACGCCGAGAAGCAGATCGTGATGACCTCCGACCGGCCGCCGAAGCTGCTGGAGAACCTCGAGCCGCGGCTGCGCAGCCGGTTCGGCTGGGGCCTGATCACCGACGTGCAGGCGCCCGACCTCGAGACCCGGATCGCCATCCTGCGCAAGAAGGCCGCTCAGGAACGCCTCGTCGCCGGCCCGGACGTGCTCGAGTTCATCGCCACCCGGATCCAGACGAACATCCGCGAGCTCGAGGGCGCGCTCATCCGCGTCACCGCGTTCGCGAGCCTCAACCGCCAGCAGGTCGACCTGGCCCTGGCCGAGATCGTGCTCAAGGACCTCATCCCCGAGGGCGGCGAGGCCCAGATCACCAGCAGCATGATCATGGCCCAGACGGCGAGCTACTTCGACATCACCATCGAGGACCTCTGCGGCGGCAGCCGCACCCAGCAGCTCGTGAACGCCCGCCAGATCGCCATGTACCTCTGCCGCGAGCTCACCGACCTGTCCCTGCCCAAGATCGGCCAGCAGTTCGGCGGGCGCGACCACACGACCGTCATGCACGCCGACCGCAAGATCCGTACGCAGATGGGCGAGAAGCGCAGCACGTTCAACCAGGTGACGGAGCTGACGAACCGTATCAAGCAACAGGCCTCGCAGCGCTGATCGCTCTCCTTGGGCGATGGTCTGCTGCCGGAGGGTGCTGAGGACCCGCCGCTTCGCAACCATCCGCACGGGCGCGTAGCTCCGCGAGCCGACGTACGCGGTCGCGCCCGTGCTCCCGCCAGGCCCATCCACGCTCAGCGGCGGATCCTCAGCACCCTCCTTCACGGTCGCCTCACCAGGGGCTTCAGCGCGCTTCGGATCAGTCAACGGGTACGTCGCGACTGTGCGCTGCCGCACCTTTCGACCAGCGTGTCGGGTGCGAAGGTGCGCACTCGCGCCACGGAGCCGCCCGCAACCCCACGAGCTCTGAACCAGCGGCTGCTGGCAGGGACCACGGCGCTCACCCCGCCGCCCTCTCCAGCGGAGCCGGGCGCGCGCCAGACATCAGCGAGGAGGGCACTGACGCGGCCACCCGGACGTGACGGTGAAGGGCGGCGTCCGGGGCACGGCGCCTCGCGTGGATGGGTCTGGCGGGAGCCCGGGCGCGCGCGCCCACGCTAGCGACACCGAGGCCACGCGCCCGGGCGGATGGTTGCGAGGCGCCGTGCTCCGGTGCCGCCCGGCACCCGCCGCAACCACCACGCCGCGACAGAAGCGGCTAGTCGCCGATCGTGTCGCGTCCGCGGCGGACCAGGAGGGGGTCGGCGGGGTAGACGACGGAGGGGTCCCGGTCGGCGTAGTCGAACTGGTTGAGGAAGAAGCGCATCGCGTTGATGCGGGCGGCCTTCTTGTCGTTGCTCTTGATCGTCGTCCACGGGGCGACGTCGGTGTCCGTGGCCTCCAGCATGGCCTCCTTGGCCTCTGTGTAGGCGTCCCAGCGGTCGAGGGACTCGATGTCCATCGGAGAGAGCTTCCAGCGGCGTACGGGGTCGACCTGGCGGATCGCGAAGCGGGTCCGCTGCTCCTGCTGCGTCACGGAGAACCAGAACTTCGTCAGGTGCACGCCGCTGTCGACGAGCATCTCCTCGAACAGGGGAGCGTGCCGCAGGAACAACTGGTACTCGGCGGGGGTGCAGAAGCCCATGACCCGCTCGACGCCGGCGCGGTTGTACCAGGACCGGTCGAACAGGACGAGGTCGCCGGCGGTGGGCAGGTGGTTGACGTAGCGCTGGAAATACCACTGGCCGAGCTCGGTGGTGGTCGGCTTGGTCAGGGCGACCACGCGGGCCGAACGCGGGTTGAGGTGCTCCATGAAGCGCTTGATCGTGCCGCCCTTGCCGGCGGCATCGCGTCCCTCGAAGAGGATCACGTGCTTCTGGCCGGTGTCGGAGATCCAGTACTGGAACTTCAGCAGCTCGATCTGGAGCTGGTACTTCTGCTCCTCGTAGACGTCGCGCTCCATGCGCTCCGGGTACGGGTAGCCGTCGCGCCAGCTCTCGATCGGGTTGCCGTCGGGGCCGATGAGGTCCGGGTCGGACCCGTGCTCGTCGTGCCGTACGGAGTAGCCCGACGAGATCAGCTCGTCGAGGTACTCCCGGAAACCTTCACGGATGATCGTCACGAGCGCCAGTCTCGGGGCATCGACATGAGGAGCGGGTGACGTGGAGGTGAACACCGGGTGACGGCGCCGTGAGCAGGACGCCGTCGTGCCGGGGGGAACGGCGGATCGCGCCCGTCCCGCGGCTCTCGAGGGCGCGTCGGACGCCGCTGCGGGCCCTGATCCGGGCGTTACCGACCGCCGCATCACGATCAGGTGACGCCCGGCCCACACCTGGGGACAAGCGTGTGGACAACTGTGGACCGCGGCGCGTTCGCCGGGGACGACACGTTGACGGTCCCGAGAGCCGCGCAGCGTGTCCGCAGATACTGCCCGTGTAGTTCCAGGTCTTCCACACCTGGCTCCCGAGGCTGATCGTGGGCCTGACCTGGGCGAACGACAGGTTCTCCACAGTGCCCACAGCACCTACGAAGACGACGAAGAGATGGATAGGAAAAGATGGTCTGAGTCAGAAGGCCCTCGATCTGTGCACAGCAGGGTCTCGACACTCAGAAGCGGAGACCGACCCGTGGGTCTGTTCGACAAGCTGTTCCGACGCAACTCCGACGACGCCGACGACGGCGAGGAGACGGTCATCGCCCTCGACGTGGAGGCTCGTCGCCCTCAGCTGCTGCGCCTGGAGAAGGCGCTGGACACGCTGTCCCGGTCGATGCGCGAGGTCCAGAGCGTCGACAACCCCGGCTGGCGCGGCCGCGTCAACGAGTACAACCGGCTCGCCGGCGACGCGATGGTCATGCGCAAGGGGATCCCGACGCGCGAGGGGGTGCTGGACCTGGTCTTCGAGGTCCGCCCGGTCTTCACCGGGACGCCGCCGACCGGGCTGGAGGTGCTGGTCCCGCTGCAGGACGAGGTGCTCGCGGCCGCGGAGGACCTGCGCCAGCTGCGTCCCGGCGAGCACGCCTGACGGGCCCCGACGAGCTGCGCGAGGCGGCCGTCCGGTCGCGCGGCGGCCGAACGGGGGCGTCCTCGCTATGCTTCGCGTGCTCACGACCCGGTCGTGACCGACAATTCCTGTCGTTCCGTCGAGGAGGACGCGTGAAGATCAGGCTCGAGCGCGACGTGCTGGCCGAGGCCGTCCAGTGGGCGGCCCGGAGCCTGCCCGTACGGCCGAGCGTCCCGATCCTCGCGGGTCTGCTGGTGCGGGCCGACGCCGACGGCGTGACGTTCTCCAGCTTCGACTACGAGACCTCCGCGCAGATCAGCGTCAAGGCCGCGGTCGCCGACGAGGGCCAGGCGCTGATCTCGGGCCGGCTGCTCTCCGACATCTCGAAGAGCCTGCCCGCCAAGCCGGTCGACATCACCAGCGACGACAGCCGGATGGAGCTGGTCTGCGGCAGCGCCCGGTTCACCCTGCAGACGCTGCCGGTGGCGGACTACCCGACCCTGCCGACGATGCCCGAGTCCAGCGGGACGGTGCCGAGCACGGTGTTCGCGCAGGCTGTGGCCCAGGTCGTCGTCGCCGCCGGACGCGACGAGCTGCTGCCGGTCTTCACCGGCGTCCGGGTCGAGATCGAAGGCGACACGATCTCGCTGCTGGCCACCGACCGGTACCGGATGGCGCTCAAGGAGCTCACCTGGAACCCGGCGTCGCCGCAGGCCTCGGCGACGGCGCTCGTGCCGGCGAAGGTCCTCAACGACACCTCGCGCTCCATGACGGCGGGCGAGGAGGTCACCCTCAGCCTCGCCAGCGCCGGGTCCGGCGACGGGATCATCGGCTTCGAGGGCCACGGGGCGGCCGGCGAGCGGCAGACCACCACCCGGCTGCTGGACGGCGAGTTCCCCAAGGTCCGCCACATCATGAACACCGCGGCCGTGCTGAACGTCCGCGTCAGCACCGCCGAGGTCATCTCCGCCGCCAAGCGCGTCGCGCTCGTGGCCGAGCGGAACACCTCGCTGCGGATGCTGATCTCCGACGGCTCGATCACCCTCGAGGCCGCGACCGGGGACCAGGCCCAGGCCTCCGAGGCGATCGAGGCGTTCGTCGACCAGCCCGAGGGCGGTGACCTGGCCGTCACCGCCGCCGGGTTCAACCCGAACTACCTGCTCGACGCGCTCGGAGCGTTCGACACCCCGTACGTGAACTTCGCCTTCACCGCACCGAGCAAGCCGTGCCAGCTCACCGGCGTCCCCGCCCTCGACGGCGAGGCGCTGACGGACTACCGGCACGTGATCATGCTCATGCGCCTGCCCTCATAGCTGCGTGCTCTTCTCGCGCCCGTTCGCGGCCCGGGGATCTGCCGTCTTCCTCCTCCCCGGGGACGACGGAAAAACGTTGTCGTTCCCGGCTCGTCGTCCAGACGCCAGAGGGGGCCGCTCTCTACCCGACGCTCGAAGGGGAGTCCGCTCCTTGCCCCTCGGGCTGAGTGCGCCCGTGCGGATCGGCCGGGGCCGGGAGGCCCTGCCCGTTCCGCTAGGTTGATCCGCGAAGTCGTCGGCGATAGGGGTTTTGTCATGCAGCTGGGAATGGTCGGCCTGGGTCGGATGGGCGCGAACATCGTTCGTCGGCTGATGCGCGACGGGCACGAGTGCGTGGTGTTCGACGTCAACCCCGACTCCGTCAAGGAGCTCGAGGGGGAGGGTGCGCTCGGCTCGAGCTCGATGGAGGAGTTCGTCGGCAAGCTCAGCACCCCGCGCGCCGTGTGGGTGATGATCCCGGCCGGCATCACGGGCAAGATCGTCGACCAGATCTCGCCGTTGCTCGACAAGGGCGACATGATCATCGACGGCGGCAACTCGAACTACCACGACGACGTCCGGCGCGCGGCGAAGCTGCGCGAGGAGGGCATCCACTACGTCGACATCGGCACCAGCGGCGGGGTGTTCGGCCTGGAGCGCGGCTACTGCCTCATGGTCGGCGGGCCCGACGAGGCCGTCTCGTACCTCGACCCGGTGCTGAAGACCATCGCTCCCGGACCGGGCGAGATCGACCGCACCCCGGGCCGCAGCGGCGAGCTCGCGCAGGAGGAGCAGGGCTACCTGCACTGCGGGGCCTCTGGCGCCGGACACTTCGTCAAGATGGTCCACAACGGCATCGAGTACGGGATCATGGCCGCGTACGCCGAGGGCCTGAACATCCTGCACAACGCCGACGCCGGCGCCCAGCAGTCCGAGCACTCCGCGGAGATCGCGCCGCTGGAGGAGCCCGAGTTCTACAAGTTCGACATCGACACCGCCAAGGTCGCCGAGCTGTGGCGCCGCGGTTCGGTCATCTCCTCCTGGCTGCTCGACCTCACCGCCGCCGCGCTGCAGGACAACCCGCAGCTCGACGGCCTCGCCGGCCGGGTCTCCGACTCCGGCGAGGGTCGCTGGACGGTCAAGGCGGCGATCGACGTCGGCGTCCCCGTGCCGGTGCTGGCGGCCTCGCTCTTCGAGCGTTTCGCCTCCCGCGACAACGACAAGTTCGCCAACCAGGTCCTCTCCGCGATGCGCCAGCAGTTCGGCGGCCACCACGAGCTCCCGGCCGGTGACTCCCTCGAGGCCGGCGGCGAGAACGCCGACCAGGCCGGCGGGAAGCACTCGGAGTAGTCCGGCCGTCTGCTCGGGTTGCTGACGTCAGGTCCGCCTCCGGCGGGCGCTCGGACCACGGCCCCTCGCAACCATCCGCCCGGGCGCCGTCACGTCCCTGCTCCCACGTAGCCCGGACCGCGCCCGGGCTCCCGCCAGGCCCATCCACGCTCGGGGCCGTGGTCCGAGCGCCCGCCTTCACCCTGACGTCGGCGCCCCGCTGAGTCGGCCGGCCTACCGCTGCTGGGTTCGACGAACTGCCCGGGTTCCCGTTCGTCGGTCTTCCGTGGCCCGCGTCCGGCTCCGCTGACTCAGCCCAGCTCCTGACCATCGGCGGCTGAGCGTCGCCACCAGGCCGCGTCGCGTCTGGACGACCGAGCGGTGACGACGACGTTCTTCCGTCGTCACCGGGAGGGAGGAAGACGTGACGGTGAAGGCCGGGTGCGCGAAGCCGCCCTAGATTGGGGGCGTGTTCGTCGACCATCTCCAGCTCGTGGACTTCCGGTCCTACGTCGGGGTCGACGTCGCGCTCGGGGCCGGGGTCGTCATCTTCGTGGGGGCCAACGGGCAGGGCAAGACCAACCTGGTGGAGGCGGTCGAGTACCTCTCCACGCTCAGCTCGCACCGGGTGTCGTCCGACGTGCCGCTCGTCCGGGCCGGGGCCGAGCGGGCGGTCGCGCGGGCGCGGGTGCAGGCCGGGCTCGACGACCCGCGCCAGCTGCAGCTCGAGGTGGAGATCACCCCCGGCAAGGCCAACCGGGCCCGGCTCAACCGCTCACCGGTACGGCGCACCCGGGAGATCGTCGGCGTGCTGCGGACCGTCGTGTTCTCCCCGGAGGACCTGGCGGTCGTCAAGGGCGACCCCGGGGAGCGGCGCCGGTTCCTCGACGACCTCGTCGTGTCCCGCTGGCCACGGATGGCCGGGGTGCGCGCCGACTACGACCGTGTCCTGCGGCAGCGCAACACCCTCCTCAAGTCGTTGAGCGGGCGCTCCCGCGGGGGGCCTCCCGGCGCAGACGCGGCCAGCACCCTCGACGTGTGGGACGCGCACCTGGCGCGCTCGGGCGCGGAGCTGCTCGAGGCGCGGTTGACCACGCTCACCGACGTCGTGCCGCACCTGGCCAAGGCGTACGCCGACATCGCCCCGACGAACAGCGAGGCGACGGCCGCGTACACCTCGGCCACGACGTTCGAGCCGGGCGCCGACCGCGACGAGCTCGCGGCCGCGCTGACCACGGCGATGGCCGAGCGCAGGGGTGACGAGATCGCGCGCGGGGTCTCGCTCGTGGGGCCGCACCGCGACGACGTGCTGCTGTCGCTGGGTGTGCTGCCGGCGCGCGGCTACGCCAGCCACGGGGAGTCGTGGTCGCTGGCGCTAGCCCTCCGGCTCGGCAGCCTCGCCCTGCTCCGCTCGGACGGGGTGGAGCCGGTGCTGGTCCTGGACGACGTGTTCGCCGAGCTGGACGCCACCCGGCGCGAGCGGCTGGCGGCGATGGTCAGCGGCGCCGAGCAGGTTCTGGTCACGGCGGCGGTGGGCGGGGACGTCCCGGCGGTGCTCGCCGGCCGAAGGTTCCGGGTCGCGGACGGCGGGGTGACCGAGGATGACTGAACCGGGCGACGCCACGGGCCCCGACGCTCCGGCCGCAGGTGAGCAGAGCGAGCCGACCGAGCCCCACGACCCGACCGGGCTCGGGCTGGCCCGCGACACCGCAGCGGCGCTGGGTGCGCGGGCGCGACGCCGACGCCCGTACACCAGCCCGCCCCGGCGCACGGTCGACCCGGTCTCGTCCGGCGCGCACGCGGACGAGCGGGACCCGCAGACCCTGTCGCGGGCGGTGCACCGGCTGATCGACGCCAAGGGCTGGGCCGCGGACGTCAACGTCAGGACGTTGCTGGCCCGCTGGGCGCTGCTCGTCGGGCCCTCGCTCGCGGAGCACTCCCGGCCCGAGCGGTACGCCGACGCCGAGCTGACCGTGCGTACGGACTCCACGGCATGGGCGACCCAGCTGCGGAACATGGCCCCGCAGCTCGTGGCGATGCTCAACGACCAGCTCGGCACCGACACGGTCAAGCTCGTCCGCGTGCTCGGCCCCGACGCGCCTTCGTGGAAGCACGGCGGGCGCTCGGTGCGCGACGGGCGCGGGCCCCGCGACACGTACGGCTGATCCTCCCGCTGCCTAGAGTGGCGCGATGCAGCCGATCAGGACGCTCACCGACGTGCTCGACGACGGCGCCTTCATCAGTGTGGAACGTCAGCGCCGGCTGGCCGAGGTCGTCGGGGAGGGCGGTCCCTACGGCGACCGGTGGGGCGCTGACCTGAGTGCGGGCGTGCTCACCTTCACCGGTCCGGGCGGGACGCTCGAGACCCCGGCGCACGTGATCGGCACCGCGGCTCCCGGCCCGGGCTCGTGGGTGTGGGGCTGGCACAACGTCAACGGCTTCCCCGACGCGGTCGTCGCCCGGTCGGCCCGGGTGCGCGAGCTCGGCGCGCGGTTCGGGATCAGCGCGCTGACCGCGGAGGAGGTGCCGCTGCGCGGCGAGCCCCGCCAGGACGCGACCGAGTACGCGGTGGTCGCCGGTCTGGTGAACGGCGGCCTGCCGCACTACACCGTCGAGGTCGGGGCCGGCACGATCGTCGCGTTCCTCATCGAGGACCCGCAGGCGGCGCTGCCGGCGCCGAGCGCGGCGACGGCGATCACCGTCATCGGCGAAGCGCTGATGGGCGGCGCGGTCCACGACCAGCGGCGTGCGCTCGCCGCGTACGCGGAGCTGCGGGGGCTCGGGCTGGAGCAGGCCGGGCCGGACGCGGTGCTGTCCGGGCCCGACGGGAGCGTCACGGTCACGTTCGACGAGGCCGGCCGGATCAGCGCGATGAACGCGACGCTGGGTGGCACCGGAGGTCGCTGAGCGGCACCGTGGTCCTTCGCCCGGGCGAGGGGCGGGACTAATCCGGTGGTCGGGTCGGTTGGCCCTCTTGCATACTGGAACTTCCTAACTGACGAGGAACCGAGGCCGACCTGTGCCCTCTGACCCCACCGAGCCCACCACGGTGACGCTGCGACCACGCGGTCGCGGCGGGGACAGTCGGCGTACGACCAGTGCCGCAGCCTCGATCTGGCGCTTCCGCTCCTACCTGCTGCCGTACCGCTGGCGGTTCGTGGTGATGCTCGTCGTGTCCGTGCTGGGCATCGGGGCCAGCATCCTCGTGCCGCTGGTGACGAAGCGGGTCGTGGACGGGCCGATCGCGCAGTCCGACCGGCCCGGCCTGTACGCGCTCGGCGCCGCCGCCATCGCGGTCGGGGTCGGGGAGGCCCTGCTGATGTTCATCCGCCGCTGGATCGTCTCCAAGGCGACCCTCGGCGTCGAGACCGACATCCGCGTCCAGCTCTACGCCAAGCTGCAGCACCTGCCGCTGGCGTTCCACTCCCGCTGGGAGTCCGGCCAGCTGCTCTCCCGGATCACCTCCGACCTGTCCACCATCCGGCGCTTCCTCGGCTTCGGGCTGGTGTTCCTCGGCGTCAACATCCTGCAGATCATCGTCGTGGTGCTCATCCTCGTGCACCTGTACTGGCCCCTCGGCCTGGTCGTGGTCGCCTCGACCGTCCCCGTGACCTGGGTGTCGCTGCGGTCGCAGAAGATCTACACCCGGCTGTCGCGTGCGGTGCAGGACCAGACCGGCGACGTGGCCTCCTCGGTGGAGGAGATGGCCCACGGCCACCGGGTGGTCAAGTCGTTCGGCCGGGCCGACCACCTCTTCGCCGGCTTCGACCGCCGCGGCGTCCGGCTGCACGACACGGCGATCGCCCGCGTACGGGTGCAGTCGTCGTTCTGGACGTTTCTGGGGGTCATCCCGAGCGTCACGCTGATCATCGTGCTGGCCCTCGGTGCGCTCGCCGTGGCGCAGGACCGGGTCACGCTCGGCACCCTGGTCGCCTTCACCACGCTGATGATGTCGCTGGTCTGGCCGGTCACCTCGCTGGGCTTCCTGCTGTCCATGACGCAGGACGCGATGACCGCGGCCGACCGGATCGCCGAGATCTTCGACGCCGAGAACACCATCCGCGACGGCGACACCGACCTGCCCGTGGTCCGCGGCGAGCTCGCCTTCGAGAACGTGTCCTTCCGCTTCCCCGACTCCGAGCACGACGTGCTCCACGACCTCGACCTGCGGCTCCTGCCCGGCGAGACCGTGGCGCTCGTGGGCGCGACCGGGTCCGGCAAGACGATCCTCACGACCCTGGTCGCCCGGCTGTGGGACGTCACCGGCGGGCGCATCACGCTCGACGGGGTCGACGTGCGGGACCTCAGGCTCGACCGGCTGCGCCAGGTCGTGGCCACCGCGTTCGAGGACCCGGTCCTGTTCTCCATGTCGGCGCGGGAGAACATCGCGCTCGGTCGACCGGACGCCAGCGACGCCGACATCGACGAGGCCGTGCAGGTGGCCCAGGCGCAGTTCGTGCACGAGCTGCCGTTCGGGCTCGACACCCGCATCGGGGAGCAGGGCATGAGCCTGTCCGGCGGCCAGCGCCAGCGCCTCGCCCTCGCGCGCGCGGTGCTCGCCGCCCCCGCCGTGCTGGTGCTCGACGACACCCTGTCCGCGCTGGACATCCACACCGAGGCGCTGGTCGAGGAGGCGTTGCAGCGGGTCCTGGCCGGGGTGACCGGCATCGTCGTCGCGCACCGCGCCTCGACGGTGCTGATCGCCGACAAGGTGGCCCTGCTGGAGAACGGCACGATCACCCACGTCGGGACGCACAGCGAGCTGCTGGCGACGGTCCCCTCCTACCGCGAGCTGCTGTCCGCGGACGGGGAGCTCGACGAGCTCGAGGACGCCGACGAGCTGCTGGAGGTGGCCTCGTGAGCACCACGATGAGCACGAGCTCCGACGCCGGCACGGGCGCGAAGGCCGTCGAGGTCGACCCCGCCGAGCGCTGGCGCGGGGTCGCGCTCGACTCCGGGCCAGTGGACGCGACCGGGAGCAAGTTCCTGCGCGTACGCAGCCGCGAGCTGCTGGCGTCGCTGCTGCGCCCGTACCGCGGCTGGATCGTCGCCATGGTCGGGATCGTGCTGGTCGAGAACGCGGCCCGGCTCAGCATCCCGCTGCTCGTGGCCCGTGGCATCGACGCCGGGCTCCCCCCGGTCATGGCCGGCGGCAGCGCCCGCACGCTCTTCGAGATCGTCGCGGCCATGCTCGTCGCCGTCGTCCTGCAGTCGCTGGGGCGGGTGACGTTCCTGCGGGTGTCCGGCCGGGTCGGCCAGGACGTCCTGCTCGAGCTGCGCCGCCGCGTGTTCGCCCACTTCCAGCGCCTCGACGTCGCGTTCCACGACCGCTACACCTCCGGTCGGGTCACGTCCAGGCTCACCAGCGACATCGACGCCATCACCGAGCTGCTCGCGGGCGGCTTCGACGGGCTGATCACCGCGCTGCTGACCATGATCGGCGTGGCCGCGCTGATGATCAGCCTGGACCTCAAGCTCGGCCTGGTCTGCCTGATCTGCTTCCCGGCGATGCTGCTGCTGGTGCGGTGGTTCGCCCGCCGCTCGGCCGTGGTCTACCGCCGCGTCCGCGAGCTGTCCGCCCTGGTCATCGTCCAGTTCGTCGAGACGATGACCGGGATCCGCGCGGTGCAGGCGTACCGGCGCGAGCCGCGCAACTCCGAGATCTTCGACGAGGTCGCGGACCGCTACAAGGACGCCAACACCGACTCGTTCCGGCTGGTGGCCGTGTTCATGCCGACCATCCGCCTGATCGGCAACATCACCATCGGCGTCGCCGTCCTGTACGGCGGCCTGCGTGCGCTCGAGGGCGACGTCACCATCGGCGTGCTGACGGCCTTCCTGCTCTACCTGCGGATGTTCTTCGAGCCGATGCAGGACATCAGCCAGTTCTTCAACACCTTCCAGTCGGCGTCGTCCGCGCTGGAGAAGCTGTCCGGCGTGCTCGAGGAGCAGCCGAGCGTGGTCGAGCCGACCCGCCCGGTCCCGCTGCCGCACGCCCGCGGCGAGGTGCGCTTCGAGGGCGTGGGCTTCAGCTACGTCCCGGACCGGCCGGTCGTCGCCGGGCTCGACCTGACGCTGCGCGAGGGGGAGACCGTCGCGGTCGTCGGCACCACCGGCGCCGGCAAGACCACCATCGCCAAGCTGCTGGCCCGGTTCTACGACCCGACCCAGGGTCGCGTGACCCTCGACGGCATCGACCTCCGCGACCTGTCCGACGCGGACCTGCGACGGGCGGTCGTCATGGTGACGCAGGAGAACGTCATGTTCGCCGGGTCCGTCGCCGACAACATCGGCTTCGGGCGTCCGGACGCGAGTCGCGACGAGGTCGAGGCGGCCGCCCGCGCGGTCGGCGCCCACACGTTCATCGAGGCGCTGCCCGAGGGTTACGACACCGACCTCGCCCGCGGCGGCGGCCGGCTCTCGGCCGGTCAGCGTCAGCTGGTCGCGTTCGCGCGGGCGTTCCTGGCCGACCCCGCCGTCCTCGTGCTGGACGAGGCGACGTCAAGCCTGGACATCCCGAGCGAGCGGCTCGTGCAGCAGGCGCTGCAGACGGTGCTGGCCGACCGGACCGCGGTGATCATCGCCCACCGGCTGAGCACGGTCGAGATCGCCGACCGCGTCCTCGTCGTCGAGCGCGGCGAGATCGTCGAGCAGGGTTCACCCGAGGAGCTGCTGAACGAGGACGACGGCCGCTACCTGGCCCTGCACGAGGCCTGGGAGGCCTCGCTCGCCTGAGCGGTCCGCTCCAAGAAGGCCTCAGACGTCGAAGACGACGACCTTGTCGGCGTGCGCGCCGATCCCCTCCGCGACGGGCTGGTGCGCCGGGTGGGGGAGGTACGCGTCGCGCGCCTCCGGCGACGCGAAGGTGATGACGAGGGCGTAGTCGAAGCCCTCCTCCTTGCCCTCCGGGCTCGTGGAACGGCCCTGGACGACGTCGACCACGCCCGGGATGGTCTGCGGGAAGTCGGCGACGAGCGGTCGGACGACGGCTTCCGCCTCCTCGGCCTCCCCGTCTCGCCAGGACACCAGGACGACGTGCGTTGTGGTCACCCGAGCAACCTAGGCCCCCGTCCCGTCGAGCTCCGGGGCTGTGTTCCGGCCCCGCACCTCCCGTCGCAGCCGCGGAGGCTGCAGCCAGCCGCACAGGCCGCACCGTGTGCGGCTGGCTCCGAGGTGTGCGGCTGCGGGAGGGTCTAGTGCCGGCAGGCCCAGCGGTGGGCGGCGGGCACGTCGGCGACCGTGAGCACGTCGGCCGAACCACCCGGGCGCCGGATCACCACCACCGGGACGTCCAGCGTCCGGGCCGCGTCGAGCTTCGCCACCGTGAGCGTGCCGCCGGAGTCCTTGGTGACGAGCAGGTCGGCCCGGTGGTCGCGCAGCAGAGCCTGCTCGGCCGCGAGCGCGTACGGCCCGCGCGACCGGATCACCCGCCAGGCGGGCGGGAGCGCGAGCTCGGGCGGGTCGACGACGCGGACGAGCGCGGCGCGGTCGGCCCAGGGCAGGAACGCGGCCAGCGACTGACGCCCGGTCGTCAGCACGGGTCGGTCCCCGGCCGACGCGAGCGCCTCGGCGGTGGAGTCCACCCACGTCCAACGACCGGCGTCAGGGTGGTCGGCCCAGCCGGGGCGGGCGAGGCGCAGGAGCGGGGTGCCCGTCCGCGCGCAGGCCTGCGCCGCGTTGGCCGAGATCGTGGCGGCGAAGGGGTGGGTCGCGTCCACCACCGCGCTGACGCGATGTTCCACGAGAAACACGGCGAGACCGTCGACCCCGCCGAAGCCGCCGACCCGGACGCGCCCCGCCGGCAGCGCCGGACGCGACACCCGACCGGCGAGGGACGACAGGACGTCCACGCCGTCCGCGACGAGCAGGGCGGCGAGGGCTCGGGCCTCGCCGGTCCCGCCGAGCACGAGGACGGTCACGGGGTCTTGCCCTGAGATCGCCTCACTCGATGGCCCGGTCGACCCGGGGCCACGCTCAACCGGCGGGCCGGACGCGATCGAGTGAGGCGATCCCAGGGGAGCCGGCCGGCGAGCGGGACGAGGCCGATGGCGGTCACCAGGCTCAGCAGCGACGTCGCCCGGGAGAGGCGCACGGAGCGCGCGACGTCGGCGACGGCGATGCGGCGGCCGTCGCCGAGCGTCCCCCGGTCCTCGACGTGGCCGGCGTAGACGTTGACCCCGCCGAGGCGTACGCCCAGCGCGCCGGCGAACGCGGCCTCGACCACGCCGGCGTTCGGGCTGGGGTGACGGGCGGCGTCGCGGCGGACGGCGGTGACCGCGCCGCCGGGTGACCCGCCGACCAGCGGGGCGGCGAGCGCGGCCAGCAGCCCCGCGAGCCGGGCGGGGGCGAGGTTGAGGATGTCGTCCAGCCGAGCGGCCGCCCACCCGAAGCGCAGGTAGCGCTCGGAACGGTGCCCCACCATCGCGTCGAGGGTGTTCGCCGCGCGGTAGGCCAGCAGGCCCGGGACCCCGGCGACCGCCCCCCACAGCAGCGGGGCGACGACGGCGTCGGAGGTGTTCTCCGCGACCGACTCCACGCAGGCGCGGGCGAGCTCGTCGGCGTCCAGGCGGCTCGGGTCACGGCCGACGAGGTGCGTCACCTGGACCCGGGCGGCGGCGAGGTCGCCGCGCTCGAGCTGGTCGGCGAGGATCTCCGCCTCGCGCCGGAGCGAGTGGCCCCCGAGCACGGTCCAGGTCGCCGCGGCCGTGACGAGGACCCGGACGAGCGGCCCACCCGGCAGCCGACCGGCGGCGGCGCCGAGCAGCGTCGAACCCCCGACGAGCAGCACGACGTGCACGACCCCCGCCCCGTGGGCCGGCGCGTACGTCTGCCGCTCGACCCACGCGGCCAGCCGCCCGAAGGCCGCGACCGGGTGACCCCGGCGCGGGTCCCCGACGAGCGCGTCCGCGGCGTAGCCGAGCAGCAGGCCCGCAGCGGTCGGCAGCGCAGGGGGGAGCGGGTTCGCTAGGGTCATCGGCGATGTCTCTTCCCGCTTCGGCCCCTGCCCAGCGCACGCTCGTGACGGGCGGTTCCCGCTCGGGCAAGTCCCGCTTCGCCGAGGGCCTGATGGCCGGGGCGGAGGCCGTCACCTACATCGCGCCCGGCCCGGTGCCCGACCCCACCACCGACGCCGAGTGGGCGGCCCGGGTGGCCGTCCACCGGGAGCGCCGCCCGGAGGGGTGGACGACGGTGGAGACCGCCGACGTGGCCGCGGTGCTGCGCCGCGGCGAACCCGCCTACCTCGTCGACTGCCTGGGGACCTGGGTGACCGCCGTCGTCGACGGCCTCGGCACCTGGGACGTCCCGCTCGTCGAGTGGCAGGCCGAGTTCGACGAGCGGCTGAGCGACCTCGTCGACGCCTGGCAGGGGATCCCCCGGGTCGGGGTCGCGGTGACGAACGAGGTCGGCTGGGGACTGGTCTCCGAGCACCGGTCGGGCCGGGTCTTCACCGACCTCCTCGGCCAGGTGAACGCGGCCGTCGCGGCGGCCAGCGAGGACGTCGTCCTGATGGTCGCGGGGCGCGCGCTCTACGTCTGACCGCGCGTTCACGCGTAGGCCGCCAGCACGACGACGAGCGTGGCGAACGCGGCCTCGACCGTCGCCCCGAGCACGTCGCCGCTGATGCCACCGAGGCGGCGGACGGCGTGCGCGACGAGGGCCAGGACCACGACCAGCGTCAGGACGGCGGCGAGCAACCCCTGCCACCACGGCCGCTCGGCGGCGAGGGCGGCGCCCGCCCCGAGCACCAGCAGGGTCAGCACGGCGACGCCGACCCCGACGCGTCCGACCGAGCCCGCCACGACCCGTCCGAGCCCGTCGGGGCGCGCCGCGGGGACGCCGCGCCGGCAGGCGAGCGCCAGCACCCCCCGCGACGCGCAGACGACGAGCAGCACGGCCACGGCCCCGGACGCCCCGCGTGGGAACGCGGCCAGCCCGGCGGCCTGCAGGCCCAGCACGACGACCAGCGTGACCGCGCCCATCGGACCGACGTCGCCGCGGCGCATCACCTCCAGCGCGCGGGCCCGGTCCCAGCTCGCCCCGAGGCCGTCGACCGTGTCCGCCAGCCCGTCCAGGTGCATGGCCCGGGTGCCCAGCGCCAGCGCGCCGACCACGAGCAGCCCGCCGACGAGCCCGGGGAGCCCGGCCGCGGCGGCCGCCCACCAGACGAGGCCGGACAACGCGGCCAGGGGGACGACGGCGAGCGGGGCGGCGACCATCGCGCGGCTGACCGTACGGGGGCCCGGCTCGGGCACCGGCCGCACCGGCAGCACGCTCAGGAACCCGCCGGCCAGCCGCAGCGGCTCCAGCGCCATCGTCAGCCTGGGGGCACGAGGTCGGCCAGCAACGCCATCTCGCGGAGCAGGAGCACGGCGGAACGGAGCACGGGCAGCGCCGTCAGCGCGCCGGTGCCCTCGCCGAGCCGGAGGCCGACGTCGAGGAGCGGCACGAGACCGAGCTTGTCGAGGGCGAGCTGCTGGGCCGCCTCGGTGGAATGGTGCCCGGCCGTGCACCAGGCGACGACCCCGGGCTCCAGGTCCTCGGCCACGGCCAGCTCGGCGGCCGTCACGATGCCGTCGAGGAGCACGGGCGTCCGGGCCCGCGCCGCCGCGACGAGGAAGCCGACCCCCACCGCGAGGTCGGCTGACCCGAGGGCGGCGAGGCGGTCCCGGGGATCGGCGACCCGGTCAGCCGTACGGGCGAGCGCGGCCTCGACCACCGCCGTCTTGCGGGCCAGGCCGACGTCGTCGACACCGGTGCCGCGTCCCGTGACCACCTCGGCGCCGACCCCGAAGGTCGCCGCCACCAGCGCGGCGGCCGGGGTGGTGTTGCCGATGCCCAGGTCGCCGAGCACGAGCAGGTCGGCCCCGGCGGCGATCTCCTCGGCGGCGACGGCCGCGCCGGTCGCCAGGGCGACGCGGACCTCGTCGGGGCTCAGCGCGTCCTCGAGGTCGATCGAGCCCGACGAGCGCCGCAGGTGGTGCCGTCCGACCGCGGCCGGCAGGTGCGCGAGGTCGGCGTCCACACCGACGTCGAGCACCTGCATCGCGACGCCGTGCTGGCGCGCGAGGACGTTCGCCCCGGAGACCCCCTGGACCATCGCCGTGACCATCGCGGCGGTGACCTCCCGCGGATAGGCCGAGACGCCGGCGTGGGACACCCCGTGGTCGCCGGCCAGGACGGTCAGCCGGACCCGGTCCAGCGGCCGTGGCGGGCAGGCGCCCTGGCAGGCGGAGACCCAGGCGGCCGCGTCCTCCAGCCGTCCGAGGGCACCGACCGGCTTGGCCAGCCCCGCGAGGCGCTCGCGGGCCGCCACGTACGCGGCGGCCGAGGGTGGCGCGATCACGCGCCGGCCATCAGACGCGGGCCGGCTCGGCGGGGCGTACGTCGCGCCGGCCGCGCACCGCGAGCCGGTGGGCGAGCTCGGCGGTCAGGAGCCCCACGAACCCCCACAGCGCCAGCTGCGTGACGAGGCTCGCCCGGCGGAAGTCGTACAGGACGGTGGCGGGGAAGTCCGCCGGCACTTCGCTGTAGGTCGGCATGAGCGCGATCGTCACACCCATGACCACGGCGTACGCGGCCGCGCACGCCAGCGTCGCGTACCAGGCGCCCCAGCGGGGGGCGAGCCGCCGGGCGACGAGGACGGCGGTCACGCCGGCGACCAGCGAGACGGCGACGAGGATGAAGTACAGCGCCGTGCGGTACCCGATGGTGTCCGCCTGGCCCACGGCCGGCGGGTTCGGCGGGTAGGCGAGGTACGGCACGACGTAGGTCGCCAGCAGCCCCAGCCCCGTCAGCATCAGCACGGTGCTCCGCGGCCCGAGCCGGCCGAACCGGCCGAGGGCGAGCGCGCTGACGACGCTGATCAGGCCGCCGAGCGTGACCCCCGCGACGATCGTGCCCGTGGCCAGCCCGAGGGTCGACTGCAGCGAGCGCGGGACCACCGTCTCGTGGGCGGTCTCGTGCTCCCCGGCGGCGGGCTCGTCCGCGGGTGTGCCGTGGGTGTGCCCGTCGGCCCCGTGCTCGCCGGCCTCCTCGACGGAGATGGCGGCGCCCACCGACGGCTCGCCCACGACGTACCCCACGAAGAACGTGGCGATGCCCGCCAGGAGACCGGCCAGCAGCCCGCGGACCAGCAGGTCCCGGGTGTTGATCATGGTGTCGCCCTCAGTGGCAGGGGAAGCCGAGGAGGTGGCGCGCGTCGTGCGTCCACTCGTGCACGGCGGTCCCGTTGATCACCGAGGTGGCGCCCTGCTCGGCGCCGACGAAGTACATGGCCACGAAGGCGAGCAGGGCCACGAGCAGCAGCCAGGGGAGGACGGCGCGGACGGGCAGGGGCTGCACCGAGATCGGCTGCAGCGTGGTGGGTGCGGGCGCGGCGATGGCGCGGGCGCGGTGGTCGGTCATGGTGGTTCCTCCTGGGTTTCAGCGACCCGTTGTCGGGAGCCCACGGAGGAGGGGTCTGACTCGAGCCGCCCTCGTCCCGAGGACCAGCTCATACAGTGGCGCGACCGTGCCGGAATCTCACCGGCTTCCGCTTGATCTCCGCGAACTCGTGCAGCGTAGCGTCCCGGCGCCCCCGGGCGTCAGGGGTGTCTCGCCGGGGTGGGCGGTGGCCGTCAGCCGTACGTCTCCACGTCGCTGAAGAGCCCGCTCACCGACTCGCCGTGGTGGATCCGGTGGATCGTCTCGGCGAACAGGGGCGCGACCGAGCGGACGACCAGGTTGGGCAGCTCGTGGCTGGCCGTCTGCGGGACGGTGTCGGTGGTGACGACCTGGCGGATGCCCGGCTCGGCCAGCAGCCGTTCGATCGCCCGGCCCGTGAAGAGGCCGTGGGTGCACACGACCGAGGCCTGACCGGCGCCCGCGCCGCGCAGCACGCGCAGCAGCTCGACGATGGAGCCCGCGGTGGCGATCTCGTCGTCCAGCACGATGACGTCCTTGCCCGCCACGTCGCCGACGATGCTGTCGATCACGACGGTGTCGTCGGAGAGGCGCCGCTTGGACCCGGCCGCCACCGGCAGGCCGAGGTTGCGGGCGAACTCGGTGGCCACCTTGGCGTTGCCGAGGTCGGGGGAGACGACGACGGTGTTCGAGAGGTCGAAGCGGCGGAAGTGGGCGGCGAGCTCGAGGGTCGCGCTCAGGTGGTCGACGGGGACCGAGAAGAAGCCGTGCACCTGGGGCGCGTGCAGCGCCATGGTCAGCACCCGGGTGGCGCCGGCGGTCGCCAGCATGTCCGCCACCAGGCGGGCACCGATCGAGATCCGCGGGGCGTCCTTCTTGTCCGAGCGGGCGTACGCGAAGTGCGGGATCACGGCGGTGATGTGGGCCGCGGACGCCCCCCGGGCCGCGTCGAGCATGAGGAGCAGCTCGAACAGGTTCTCCTGCACGGGCGGGACCAGCGGCTGCACGACGTACACGTCGCGGAGCCGGCAGTTGGCCCGCAGCTGCACCTGGAGGCAGTCGTTGCTGAACCGGCTGGTGCGCGACGGACTCAGCTCCACCCCCAGGATGCGGGACAGGTCCTCTGCGAACTCCGGATGGGCTGAACCGCTGAAGACGGTGATCTCGCCGGTCACGCGGTCAGTGTCCCCTGGCCGCCGACCCGTCGGTGTACGGGTCCACGCCACCAGCACCGCACTAGGGTCGCGAGCATGAGGAAGGCCCCACCGCGCTCGTCGGTCCCGCACGTCTTCCTGCACCGCGAGCTCGTGCGCCACCCCTCGGCGATCCTGCTGATCACGCAGCTGCTGGGGGTCCTGCTCTACTCCATCGACGACGCGCAGGACCCGGGCTGGCGGGCCGCGTTCGAGGTGTTCGGTGCCTGCGTGCTCGGCCTGGCCATCTGGGCGGTCCGCGACCAGCCGGGCCCGACCTGGCTGGCCGTCGTGCTGGGCGTCACCGCCTCGGCGCTGTCGATCCTCGCCGCGATCACCTCCTCGGACGCGCTCACGCTCGCCGGGTCGGTCGTCCACGCGCTGTTCTACTTCTGGGCCGCGAGCAGCATGCTCGGCTACATGCTGTCCGACAGCGACGTCACCAAGGACGAGCTGTGGGCGGTCGGGGCGACGTTCACCCTGGTCGCGTGGGCGTTCGCGTACGTCTTCTCCGCGCTCCAGCTCCTGGTGCCGGGCAGCTTCACCGCGGCGGTCGACCCGGACGCCCCGCGGACGTGGCTGGAGCTGCTGTTCCTGAGCTTCACCAACCTGTCGAGCACGGGGCTGTCCGACGTCGTCCCGATCCTGCCCAAGGCGCGGGCGGTGGTGATGATCGAGCAGCTGGCCGGGCTCGCGTACGTGGCGCTGTTCGTCTCGCGGGTGGTCGGGCTGACGCTCAGCCGGCGGCGGATGACGAGCCCGGAGCCGGGGGAGCGGACGGAGCGGGAGCCAGCAGGGACAGCCCCGCGACCGGACCGATGACGGTCACGGCGGGTGCCCGTACACCTGCCGCCACGCCGAGCGCCGCGATGTCGGCCACGGTCGCGCTGACCGCCTGCTGACCGGGCAGCCCCGCCTCCATCACGGTGAGGGCAGGGGTGAGGGGGGACAGCCCCTGCGCGACGAGCTCTGCGGTGATCGCCGGCAGCGTCGCGATCCCCATGAGGACGACCAGCGTCGTCCCGCTCCGGGCGAGCGCTCCCCAGTCGAGGGTGGAGCCGGGGTCGCCGGGCGGCAGGTGGCCCGACACGACCGTGAAGCCCTGGGTCAGCGTGCGGTGGGTGAGCGGCACGCCCGCCAGCGCCGGGCCCGCGAGGGCGGAGGAGACGCCGGGGATGACCTCGACCGGGATGCCGGCCTCCGCGCAGGCCTGCCACTCCTCGCCACCGCGGCCGAAGACGAACGGGTCGCCGCCCTTGAGCCGGACCACCCGCTTGCCCTGCCGCGCGTGCGAGACCAGCAGCTCGTTGATGCGCTCCTGCGAGGTGAACGCGCCCCGCGGGATCTTGGCCACGTCGACCACCTCGGCGTGCGCGGGCGCCTCGTCGAGCACGGCGAGCGGGGCGAGCCGGTCGGTCACGACGACGTCGGCGCCCCGCACGGCGGCGAGACCGGCGACGGTGATCAGCCCGGGGTCGCCCGGGCCGCCCCCGACGAGCACGACGGAGCCCTGCGCGCCGGTCGGCCGCGGGGTGGTCGCCGGTCGTCGACTCCCCACGACCGGGATCCCGGCGTCCGCGCACCAGCCGCGGACGACCTCGTCGAGGCGTGGGTCGGCGACGACGACGAGGTGCACGGCGGTGAGGTCGACCGGGCTCGGCGAGCGGCCCGTCAGGCCGATCTGGCCACGTTCCGCGAGGTCGACGAGGGAGTCGACCGGTGAGGTTCCGACGACGCGGACGAGCGCACCGGTGTCGAGCAGCGACCGGACCGGGCCGAGCGCGTCGGCCCCGGCGCCCGCGACGAGCACTGCGGAGCCGGCGAGGTCGAGGGTGGCGGTGAAGCTCACGGCAGGCACCGCCCGACGGCCGCGGCGAAGGCGGCGCTCGTCTCGGTGTCCCGCACCGCGATGCGCACCCAGTCGGCGTGCAGGCCCGGGAACGTCTCCCCGCGACGGACCGCGTACCCCTGCTCGCGCAGGGCGAGCCGGAGCCATCCGCGCCGTCGGTCGGGGCGCAGCGCGCTGCTGTCGACCAGGACGAACGGAGCACGGGAGCGTGGGACGGCCGCGAGGCCCAGCGGGGCGAAGGCGTCGACGAGGAAGGACCGGCGTCCCTCGAAGCGTTCGGCGGCGGCCGCGGCCTCCGTACGAGCGGCAGGGGTGAGGCACGCGACGGTCGCGGTGAGCGCCGGGGTCGAGACCGACCACGGGGGCTGCTGCGCCCGCAGCCGGGCGACGAGCTCCGGGTCGCCGACCACGTACCCCGCGCGGAGCCCGGCCAGGCCCCAGGTCTTGGTCAGCGAGCGCAGCACGAGGACCCCGGGCAGGTCGTCGGCGAGCAGGGACTCCGTCTCGCCCGGCACCGCGTCCATGAACGCCTCGTCGACGACCAGCACCCGCCCGGGGCGGGCGAGCGCGCGCAGGGTCGACGCGGGATGCAGGACGCTCGTCGGGTTCGTGGGGTTGCCGATCATGACGAGGTCGGCGTCGTCCGGAACCTGATCATGGTGCAGGACGAACCCGTCGGCGGGGCTCAGCAGCAGACGTTCCGGGTGGTGCCCGGCGGCGAGCAGGGCGGCCTCGGGCTCGGTGAACTGCGGGTGCACCACGACCGCACGGCGCGGTGCGAACGCCCGGGCGACCAGGGTGAACGCCTCCGCGCCGCCGGCGGTGGGCAGCACGCGTTCGAGGGCGACGTCGTGCGCCGCGGCGATCGCCTTGGCGGCGTCGTCCGTCCGCGGATAGGCGCCGAGGCTGTCGGTGCTCGCGTTGATCACGTTCCGCAGCCAGGCCGGGGGACCCGGGCGGCTGACGTTGACGGCGAGGTCGACCAGGCCCTCGGCGGCGTCGGCGTCGCCATGATGATCGAGGTCGGGCTCCTCACGATCGTGACGATCGAGGTCCGCGCGCGCGGCGAAGTCGTGGACCGCGTCGGCGAACCGCTGGGCCAGCTGCGGGTGGCCGGCCCAGTGCACGTGCTGGTAGGAGGCGTGCACCGTGGCGCGGCCCAGGCCCGCGGGATCGAGGCTGAAGCCGTACGCCTGCCCGTCCGCGAGCCACGCGGCCCCTCCACCGGACGAGCTGGTGCCACGTTCCGGGGTGACGGTCGTGCGGTGGAACTCGTGCCCGGTCGCCCGCGTGCCGGCCGGGCCGAGCAGCCCGTCCTCGGGGAGGACGATCGTCTGGTAGCGCAGCGTCAGCCGGGGCGTCATGACGGCCTCGGCGTCGAGCGCGCCGACCATCGGCACGCCGTCGACGCTGCGGCACAGGTAGAGCAGCCCGGCGCACTCGGCGACGGTCGGCAGCCCGGCGGCGACCGCCTCCGCGATCGACGCGCGCAGGGTCGCGTTGGCGCTCAGCTCGGTGGCGTGCACCTCGGGGAACCCGCCGCCCAGGTAGAGCCCGGACGTCCCCTCGGGCAGCGCGGTGTCGGTGAGCGGGTCGATCTCGACCGGCTCGCAGCCCGCGGCGCGCAGCAGCTCCTCGGTCTCGGCGTAGCGGAACGTGAAGGCCCGGCCCGCGGCCACCGCGATCCGCGGGCGCGCGGGGGACGGCGGCGCGACGACCGCGGCCGGGTCCCAGGCCTCGACGTCGAGCGGCCTCGCGGTGTGGGCGACGGCCAGGATCGCCTGGAGGTCCAGGTGGGTCCGCACCTGCTCGGCGAGCCGCTGCACGGTGGCCACGGCCTCCTCGCGCTCGCCCGCGGGCACCAGCCCGAGGTGGCGCGAGGGGGCCTCGATCCCCGCGTCGCGGGGCAGCACACCGAGCACGGGGAGGCCGGTGGCCTCGAGCGCGGCGGTGATCTCGTCGACGAGCCGGGCGGAGCCGGCCTTGTTGAGGATGACGCCGGAGAGCCGGGTCCCCGGGTCGAAGGTGTGCATCCCGTGGACCAGCGCCGCGGTCGTCCGCGCCATCCGGGAGATGTCGACGACGACCACCAGGGGAGCGTCGATCAGCCCGGCCACGTGCGCGGTGGACGCGAAGCCCTCACCGCCCATCCGGCCGTCGAAGAGGCCCATCACGCCCTCCACCACGGCCACGTCGGCGGGCGTCGGGACCGCGGCCCCGTGCAGCAGCAGCGGCGCGAGCTGCTCGGGCCGGCACAGGTGCGGGTCGAGGTTGCGGCCGGGCCGCCCGGTGGCCAGCGCGTGGTAGCCCGGGTCGATGTAGTCGGGCCCGACCTTGAAGCCCGCGACCTCGAGGCCCTCGCCGCGCAGCGCCCCCATCAGCCCGGTGGCCACGGTCGTCTTGCCGTGGCTGGACGCGGGAGCGGTGATGACGAGCCGAGGCAGCGCGGACGACGCTCCCTGAGCCTGTCGAAGGGCCCCGGAGGGGTTGGCGTCCTGCGTCACCACTCGATGCCTCGCTGACCCTTCTGGCCCTGCTCGAAGGGGTGCTTGACCTGGGTCATGTTCGTCACCAGGTCGGCGGCCTCGACGAGGCGGGGGTCGGCGCGGCGGCCGGTGATGATCACGTGCTGCTGACCCTCGCGCTCGGTGAGGGTGCGGACGACGTCGTCGGTGTCGACCCAGCCCCACTGCATGGGGTAGGTGAACTCGTCAAGCACGTACAGCGTGTGCGTCTGCGCGGCCAGGCGGCGCTTGACCTCGGCCCAGCCCTCGGCGGCGGCGCGCGCGTGGTCGTCCTCGGTCCCGGCCTTGCGCGCCCAGGACCAGCCGGCGCCCATCTTGTGCCACTCCACCGGTCCGCCCTGGCCGGTCTGCGCGTGCAGGTCGCCGAGCGTCTCGAGCACGGTCTGCTCGCCGATGCGCCACTTGGCGGACTTCACGAACTGGAAGACCCCGATCGACCAGCCCTGGTTCCAGCCGCGGATGGCGAGGCCGAACGCGGCCGTCGACTTGCCCTTGCCGTCGCCGGTGTGGACGACCAGCAGCGGCCGGTTGCGGCGCTGCTTGGTCGTCAGCCCGTCGGCCGGCGTCTTCTCGACGCGTCCCTCGGGCATCAGGCGGCCCTCCCCGGAGCCTGTCGGAGGGCGGGATCCAGCGCGGCGCGTTCGGCGCGCACCGCGTCGACGATGCTGCCGGCCGCGACCTCGCCGAGGCGTACGTGGTCGGCGCCGAGGCGTACGGCGAGGTCCCGGGCCAGGCCCAGGCTCATCCGGCCCGTCTCGCAGTCCACCACCAGCGCGCTGACGCCGGTGGCGCGGAGCAGCTCGGCCGCCTGGCGCGCGCGGGCGACCGCGTCGGGTCCGGACGTGGCGCGGCCGTCGGTGACGACCACGAGCAGCGGTCGGCGGCGCGGGTCGCGCAGGCGTTCGAGGCGCAGCGTCTCGCCCGCCCGCAGCAGACCCTCGGCCAGCGGCGTCCGCCCCCCGCTCGGGAGGTCGGTCAGCCGACGCGCGGCGACCTCGACGGAGGACGTGGGCGGCAGGGCCAGGACCGCCTCCGACCCCCGGAACGTCACCAGCCCGACCTTGTCGCGCCGCTGGTAGGCGTCGAGCAGCAGCGAGAGGACGGCGGTCTTGACGGCCTCCATCCGCTTGCGCGCGGCCATCGAGCCGGAGGCGTCGACGGCCAGCAGCACGAGGTTGGACTCGCGGCCCTCGGTCACCGCGTGCCGCAGGTCGGTGCCGACCAGCTGGAGACGACCGCCCGGCGTGCGACCGCGTACGCCCTGGTGCGGCGCGGCGGCGCGGACCGTCGCGCTGAGGTGCAGCGGCCGGTGCTCGCCGTCGGGCAGGGTCGACCCGACTGTCCGTCCGGTGGTCGTCACCGCCCGGCTGCGGCGCCCGGCCGTGCCCGCGCCGACGCCGCGGGCGGTGAAGAGCCGGGTCCGGTACGTCTGGCCCGGCGCGGCGATCGAGACCGCGGCGGCCGGCGGCCGGGGCGCGTCGTCCGGCGCCTCGGTCGGCTGGTCCTGGGTGTCCGTCGGCTCGGGCTGCTGCTCCTGCGGCTGTCCGTCGGCACCCTCCGGGCCGCCCGACCCCTGCTGGCCCTGCGGCGCGGCGGGCGGGTCGGCGCTCTGCGCGTCGGCGGCCTCGGCCGCGTTGCCGGTGCCCTCGGAGTCGTCCGGCTGGGTCCCCGGCGGCTCCTCCGGGGGCGGGTCGGAGGGTGGGGGGTCGTCGTCGCCGAGCAGGGAGTCGAGCAGGTCCTCGTCGAGCCCGGGCGCGTCGAACGGGTTGCGCCGGCGGCGGTGCGGGAGCGCGAGCCGCGCGGCCGCACGGATGTCGGCCTTCGTCACGCGGTCGCGGCCGTGCCAGGCGGCGTGCGCGACGGCGGCGCGCGCCGTGACGAGGTCGGCCCGCAGCCCGTCGACCTCGAACGCCGCGCAGACCTGGGCGATGAGCAGCAGCTCCGCGTCGCCCAGCTCGACCGCGCCGAGCTGGTCCTGCGCCCGGGCGAGCCGCGCGCGCAGCGCCTCCTCCGCGTCGGCCCAGGTCGTCGCGAACGCGTCCGGGTCGGCGTCGTACGCCATCCGCCGCCTGACGACCTCGGCGCGCAGCACCGGGTCCCGCGGAGCCGCGACCTCGACGGTGAGCCCGAAGCGGTCGAGCAGCTGCGGGCGCAGCTCGCCCTCCTCGGGGTTCATGGTGCCGACGAGCACGAGCCGCGACGCGTGGGCGATCGAGACGCCCTCGCGCTCGACGGTCGAGCGACCGGTCGCGGCGGCGTCGAGCAGCAGGTCGACGAGGTGGTCGTGCAGGAGGTTGACCTCGTCGACGTAGAGCAGCCCGCGGTGCGCCGCGGCGAGCAGGCCTGGGGAGTAGACGACCTCGCCGGCGCCGAGCGCCTGGCGCAGGTCGAGCGAGCCGATCACGCGGTCCTCGGTCGCACCCACGGGCAGCTCCACGAGCCGCGCGGACCGGCTCGCGGCCCGGACCTCCTCGTGCGGACCGTCCGGGCAGGTGGGGTCGGGGTCGGCGGGGTCGCAGCTGAAGCGGCACCCCTCGACGACGGCGACGGGGGGCAGCACGGCGGCCAGCGCACGGACGGTCGTGGTCTTCGCCGTGCCCTTCTCGCCGCGGACCAGGACGCCGCCGACCTCGGGCGAGACCGTGGTCAGCACCAGGGCGAGCGCGAGGTCCTCGGAGCCGACGACGGCGGAGAAGGGGAACGTGCGAGACGTGCGCGACGTCGGGGGAGCGGGCATGTGCGGGTAGAACCCTCCTGCGGGTGTCCTCGCCCGCGTGCTGTGGGTGTACTGCGCAGCAGAACCCTGACTTCCGGGTCACCCCGGTCACAGTGGCGGGACCGCTCCGGACTTGCACCGGATTCCTCTGCTCGCGCTGCTGCCGATGATGTCACAGCGCCAGTGACACCCGGTGCCGCAAAGATCGGAGTGGATCCGACCGCGACTACCGGCCGGATCCGCTCCGGTCGCGGTGGAGACCGCGTCGGCGTACGCCGCCGACCCCTCGGCGGTCAGGTGGAAGCTCGACGCGTCGGGCACGAGCGACGTCATCGACGCCAGCACGACCCCGTTCACCCACGGGGCGCCGGTGTCCGAGAGGGCGTGCCCAGCGAAGGTGGCGCTGACGTCGACGAACCGGGCCCGGACGCCGCCGGCCTGCGCCCGTTCAACCGCGCGCGCAATCGCGGCGTCGAGGGCGTCGCTCTGGGTGCTGAGCCAGCCGGCGTCCTCCGCGCCCACGAACAGCGGCAGGCCGTCGGAGGCGCGGTGGCCTGCCGCGGTGGGCCGCGACCCGAGCAGCCGGGGGTAGCCGGTCACCAGGATCTCGGCGTCGGGCGCCCGGCGGGCGACGTCGGAGAGCACCCGGACCAGCGGCACCGACCGGCCCTGCGGAACTGCTGCCGGTCCGCCGAGGAAGGCGATCTGCCGCTCGGCCTCGGTCCGTAACCGTCGCCGCCAGCCGGCGCCGCCGGAGTCGAGCACCATCTGCAGCCGGGGGTCCGGGGAGTGCAGGCAGGCGGCGATCACCGAGGCGAAGCCGACGTCGTTCCCGCCGATCGTGAGGGTGACGGTCTCCGTGCTGTCGCGCAGGGCCCCGACCTGGCTGCTGGTGACGTCGCCGGTCACCGCGCCCGAGCTGGCGGCCTGGGTGAGGGTCGAGAACCGCTCGCTGCCGCGCTCCCGCAGCAGCACGGGATAGGCGAGGGAGGGCGCGAGGCCGACTCCGGAGGCGTACGAGTCGCCGAGGGCCACGTAGGTCACGGGGTCCAGCCTCCGTCCCCCGGGCCACCGGCGGCGGGGAGAGGCGCTCAGGCGGTGACGAGCAGCCGGTCGGCGTCGAGGCCGAGCGAGCAGCGGGCCCCCGTCGTCAGGCCGCCGAGCGCCGACCCGGTGATCTGCGAGACCAGCTCCGACCCGTCGGCCGTCCGCACCCGGACGCGCGACACCGCACCGGAGAACTGCACGACGACGACCTCGGCGGTGCCCGCGGCGTCGGGGTGCACAAGGAGCTGCTCCGGGCGGACGAGGGCGGTGCCTGGACCCGCGGTGACGGAGCCGTCCACGAGGCCGACCCCGACGCCGAGCACGTCGGCGCGCCCGTCGGACACCACGGTCGGGACCCGGTTCATCAGCCCGACGAAGTCGGCCACGAACGCGTTGCGCGGGTGGGCGTAGAGCTCCTGCGGGGTGTCCAGCTGCTGGAGCCGGCCCGCGCTCATGACCCCGACCCGGTCGGCCATCGCCAGCGCCTCCTCCTGGTCGTGGGTGACGAAGAGGGTGGTGGTGCCCACCTCCAGCTGGACGCGGCGGATCTCGTCGCGCAGCTGCGTCCGGACCTTGGCGTCCAGCGCCGACAGCGGCTCGTCGAGCAGCAGCACCGACGGCTCGATGGCCAGCGCCCGGGCCAGCGCGACCCGCTGCTGCTGACCGCCGGAGAGCTCGGTGGCGTACCGGTCCGCCTGGTGGGCCAGGCCGACCAGGTCGAGCATCTCGCGGGCCCGCGCGGCCCGCTTGGCCCGGTCCACCTTGCGCAGCAGCAGGCCGAACTCGACGTTGTCCTGCGCCGTCAGGTGGGGGAACAGCGAGTACGCCTGGAAGACCATGCCCATGTCGCGCCGGTTCGCCGGGACGCTGGTGACGTCACGACCGTCGACCACCACCCGGCCCGCGGTCGGCTCGTCGAGCCCGGCGAGGATCCGCAGGGCCGTCGTCTTGCCGCAGCCCGAGGGGCCGAGCAGCGCCACCAGCTCACCCGGTCGCAGGGTCAGGTCGAGGCCGTCGAGGGCCTTGGTCGGGCCGAAGGAGCGCTCGAGCTGCTCGAAGCGGACCTCGACGCCGCCGGTGCTCGTCCTCTGGGTGCTCAGGGTCGTCTCCTCGGGTTCAGGTCTCGGTGGGCAGCGCCGGCGCCGGCGTGCCGGTCGTCACCGCGGTGGTGCGGGCCGACGCGCGGGCGGAGCGGCGGCCCCGGCCGCGGCCGCCGCTGACCACCGACAGGGCCACCAGCAGCAGGGCCGCGAACAGGATGGACGCCAGCGAGGCGGCGACCGACTCCTGCGCGTCGGACTTGGAGGTGAGGTTGATCGCCACCTGCAAGGTGTCGTAGTTGAGCAGCGAGGCGAAGGTGAACTCGCCCAGCACGAGCGCGATCGAGATGAACGCGGCCGACAGCAGCGCGGTGGTGATGTTCGGGACGACCACCCGCACGACCACGGTGGCCCAGCCCGCGCCGAGGCTGCGCGCCGCCTCGGCCAGCGTCGTCACGTCGATCGACGCCAGCCCCGCGTCGAGCGCGCGGTAGGCGTACGGCAGCACGAGGACGACGTAGAGCAGGGCCAGCACGTACGGGGTGTCGCCGAAGAGGTAGTTGAGCCAGAGGACGACGTTCTTGAGCCCGACCACGATCACCAGCGGCGGCACGGTCAGCGGCAGCAGGCACAGGAACTCCAGCGGCCGGGCGGCCCACGCGACGCGCAGCCGGACCCAGATCATCGTGGGCACCAGGAGCACGAGCATCACCACCACGGTGAGCAGCGAGAGCACCAGCGAGGTGATGATCGAGCCTGCGAGCAGGGGGTCGGTGACCAGCGACGTCCAGGCGGCGCCGGTCCGGCCCTCGCCGAGGAAGTTCCGGGTGCTGAAGTCGAGCATGCTCAGCAGCGGCACGACGAAGAACAGCCCGACCAGGCCGAGCACCACGACCCGGAACACGACCAGCCGGGCGTGGGCGGCGCGGCGCGGCGTCCGTCGCGACATCAGCGCAGCCCCCTCATCGGACCCACCGGGCCGTGCGCCGGACCAGCAGGCTGTAGCCGGTCATGACCACGGCGACCACGACGATCATCTCCAGCGCGAGGGCGTACGCGAAGTTCTGCCGGCCGAGCACCACCTCGCTGGTGAGCGCGTTGCGGATCCACAGCGGGATGATCGGGCTGCCCTGGCTGACCAGCGCGGCCGCGGTGGCGTAGCCCGCGAAGCTGTTCGCGAACAGCAGCAGCAGCGACCCGAGGAAGGCCGGGGTCAGCAGGGGCAGCGCGACGTGGCGCCAGTACTGCCAGGTGCTGGCCCCCAGGCTCGAGGCCGCCTCCCGCCACTGGACGCGGATCCCGTCGAGCGCGGGCAGGAAGACGATCACCATGAGCGGGATCTGGAAGTAGGCGTAGACCAGGACCAGGCCCTTGAGCCCGAAGAGCCACACGCTGCTGGTGAGCCCGGTGCCGAGGTGGGCGTCGAGCCAGGTCGACACCACCCCGGAGATCCCGAGCGTGGCGATGAAGGCGAACGCCAGGGTGACGCCGCCGAACTGGGCGAGCACGCCGCACACGCTGGTGACCAGCCGCCGCAGCGCCCCGTCGGGGTTGCCGGTCACCACGGCGTACGCGGCCAGGGCCCCGACCACGCCGCCGATGAGCGCCGTCACCGCCGAGACGACCACGCTGTTGAGCAGGGCGGTCAGCACGCTGCCCTCCGCCAGCCCGGCGAGGTTGGTCAGGCTCGGGCGTCCCTGCTCGGCGAACGCGCCCACCACGACGGTCACCGTGGGGATCACCAGGAAGATCAGCAGGTAGACGGCGAACGGCAGCACGCCCAGCGCCGGGCGCAGCCGCGCGATCCGCGACCTCGCCACGCCGACCTCCGCCGTCCCCGTCTCCGCCGGCCTCAGCTCGTCGCCTTGCTCCACTCCTTGCTCAGCACCCCGGCGGCCTTGGTCGTCTGGTCGGTGGTGAGGATCGTCGGCGTGCCCGTCACCGGCGGCAGCTTGGCGTACGCCGCCTTGTCGATGGTCCCGGCCTTCTCCATCGCGTCGGCGCGGACCGGACGGGCCCCGCCGCCGAGGAAGAGGTTCTGGCCCTCGTCGGAGTAGAGGAACTCCTGCCACAGCCGGGCGGCCGCGGGGTGCGGAGCGTCCTTGCTGACGGCCTGGAAGTAGTAGCCGCCCACCAGCGCGTCGCTGGGCACGATGACCTTCCAGGTTCTGATCTTGGCGCTCTCGGCCGCGTTGAGGTAGTCCCAGTCGATGACGAGCGGCGTCTGCCCGGACTCGATCGTCGCCGAGGTCGGGTCGGTCGGCAGGAAGTTGCCCGCCTTCTTGAGCGACGAGAAGAAGTCGATGCCCGGCTGGATGTCGTCGGCGGAACCACCGTTGGCCAGCGAGCTCATCATCACGCCGGAGAAGGCGGCGCCGGCCTGGGTCGGGTCACCGTTCAGCGCGACCTTGCCCTTGTACTCCGGCTTCAGCAGGTCCTTGACCCCGGTCGGCGCCGGGACCTTCGCCGTGTTGTAGCCGATCGACATGTAGCCGCCGTAGTCGTTGACCCACGTGCCGCTCGGGTCCTTGAGCTCGTCGGGGATCGTGCTCCAGGTCGACACCTGGTAGGGCGCGAACTTGGCCAGGTTCGCCAGGGCCACCGACTGGCCGAGGTCGAAGACGTCCGGGGCGCGGGTCGTGCCCTTCTGCTGGTCGGCGGCGTTGATCTCGTCCTGGCTGGCCGCGTCGGGCTGCGCCGAGTCGACCTTGACGCCGTACTTCGCCGTGAACGCTGAGATGACCTGGCCGTAGTTGGCCCAGTCCGGGGGCAGCGCGATGACGTTGAGGGTGCCCTCCTGCTTGGCCGCCGCGACGAGCGCGTCCATGCCGCCGGCCGCCTGCGCCGAGGTCCAGGTCGCGGCACCGCTGCCGGCGCTGCCCGACGCGCTGCTCGAGGGGGCGGGCGGCGCGCAGCCGGCGCCCAGCAGGACGAGGCCCGCCGTGATCGCGGCCGTGGCCGCGATCTTCCTGCTGATGCTCCTGCTGATCTGCTTGGTGGTGCTCGTACGCATGTGTGCTTCCGATCCGCCCTCGCGGGCCCGCCTGGACGTGTTCTGCTCCGAGTCGGCTCCGACCCCCGAAGCACGAGCTGTGCTGAGGATGGCACGCGCCCACCCGGATGCCGCGCTCAGGACGTGTCTGATCAGGTGAACGTTCGGCAACGGCTTGCGTCGGTCAGCCTGCGGCGACCACCCGGTCGAGCCACTCGGCCAGGAGCTCCCGCTCGGCCGCGGTCAGCGCCCGGAGGTTCGGAGCCAGGGCGCGGAACGCCACGACGGTCGCCGTCGAGCCGTCGTCGGTGCGGGCGGGGGCGTCGGTGAGGATCTGGGCGAGGACCGCGGCGTAGAGGTCGTCGGCCAGGCTGAGGTCGCGCTGCGCGGGCGGCGTCGACAGCAGCACCTGGATGACCCCCACCCCGGCGGACTGGATCAGCCCGACGGCCCGCTGCTCGCCGACCCGCAGCCGTCCGGCGGCCGCGACCCGGTGGACGCGCGACTCGAGCACGCGCTGGCCCGACTGCGCGGCGGGGGATCGTTCGACGCGGCTCGGGTCGCTCAGCAGCCGGAACACCGCCGGGTTGGCCAGGCCGAAGTCGATCTGCGCGACCCAGCTGGTCCGCAGGTCCGCGACCGGGTCGCTGTCGGCGGCGACCGCTGCGGCCTCCTTGGCGGTCTTCGCCGACACGAACGCGGCCATCACGTGCTCGGTGACCGCCTCCAGCAGCCCGTCCTTGTCGCCGAACAGCCGGTAGATGGTCGGCGCCTGCACCCCGGCGCCCTCGGCGACCGCACGCGTCGTCACGGCGGCGGGCCCCTCGCTCTGGAGCAGGTGGGCCGCGACGTCGACGACCCGGGCCCGGGTCGCGCTCCGGGCGTCGGTGGGGTCGGTCATGAACCGATGCTAACGGGATCCTGGTATCGCGGATGTTTCCAGTGATACTGTCTTCCTGCTTCCACTGCTACCCAAGGAGAACCCATGATCGTCGTCACCGGCGCGACCGGCGCCCTCAACGGCGCCACCGTCGACCACCTGCTGACCCGGATGCCCGCCTCGGAGCTCGTCGTGGCCGTACGGGACCCCGCCCGCGCCGGGCGGTTCGCCGACGCGGGCGTCACCGTGCGCCAGGCGGACTACACCGAGCCCGGCTCGCTGCCGGCCGCTTTCGCCGGTGCGGACCAGCTGCTCCTCGTCTCGTCGAGCGATCCCTACTCCGACGCCGTCGCCCTGCACGCGGCAGCGATCGACGCCGCGACGGCGGCCGGGGTCGGGCGCATCCTCTACACCAGCCACCAGGGCGCCGCCCTGGACACCCCGTTCGGCCCGGGGCGCGACCACGCGCGGACCGAGGAGCTGCTCGCAGCCTCCGGGGTCCCGTGGACGTCCCTGCGCAACGGCTTCTACGCCCACAGCCTCGGCTGGCTCGTCGGCCCGTGGCGCGAGACGGGCGTCATCTCCGTGCCCGTCGACGGACCGGTCTCCTGGACGGCCCGGGAGGACGAGGCCGAGGCCGCGGCGGTGATCATCGCGTCGGACAGCGCGTACGAGGGCCCGACGACGCTCACCGCGAACGCGGCACCCCTGTTCGCCGACGTCGCGGAGATCGCCTCGGCGGTGGCCGGGCGGACCGTCCGGGCCGAGGTCCTCGGTGTCGAGCCCTGGGTGGCGGCGCAGGTCGCCGCCGGGCGGCCGGAGGGCATGGCCCGCTTCGCCCTCGGCATGTTCGAGGCTGCTCACCAGGGCTTCTTCGCGGGCACCGACCCGCTGCTCACCACGCTCCTCGGCCGCGAGCCGGTCGGCGTCCGCGAGGTGCTCGAGCAGCAGCCGACCTCCTAGCCCCCGAACCCCCACCCCACCCCACCGCAGACCCGCCCCACACTCGAGGAAACGCTGAGCAACGGCAGGGCGCCGGGCGTGCGAGCTGCCGGCACTCAGCGTTTCCTGCGGGAGGGAGGCGTGTCCGCCCGGCGGGGACGAGAGGCGGCGCTCGGCCGGCGTCCCTAGGCTGACCGGGTGGTCGTGGACGTGGTGGGGCTGCCGGCCGTGGGGTGGTCCGGTCTCGGGGAGGCCGAGCGCGTCCTCGTCGCCCGGGCCGAGATCCTGCTGGGCGCCCCGCGGCACCTGGACCTGGTGCCGGCGGTGGAGGGGCAGGAACGTCACTCCTGGCCGAGCCCGCTCCGCCCGCAGCTCGCTACCTTCCTCGCGCCCTTCGCGGACCGTCGGGTGGTGGCGCTGGCCAGCGGCGACCCGCTCGTGCACGGCATCGGCGGGACCCTGGTCGACCTGCTCGGCGTCGAGGCGGTCCGGATCCACCCGGCCGTCTCGTCGGTCGCGCTGGCCGGCGCCCGGATGGGCTGGGACGCCGCGACGTTCGACGTCGTCCGGGTCACCTCCGAGGGCGCCCAGGAGGTACGCGGTCTCGTCGCTCCCGGGCGCCGCCTCGTCGCACTGTCCCGGGACGCCGGGAGCCCGGCCGCCATCGCCGCGGTGCTGGCCGACGCCGGCTTCGGGCTGAGCGTGGTCACCGTCCTGGGCGACCTCGGCACCGCCCACGAGACGCGGCGGGAGACCCTCGCCGCGACCGGGGTCGACGGTGACGTCCCCGCGCTGAACGTGGTCTGCGTCGCCTGCGCGACCGACCAGGCCGAGGCGGACAGCTCACCGGTGCCCGGGCTCCCGGACGACGCGTACGAGCACGACGGCCAGCTGTCCAAGCGGGTCGTGCGTGCCGCCGCGCTCGCCCACCTGCGCCCGAGCGCGGACGACCTGCTGTGGGACCTCGGGGCCGGCGCCGGCTCGGTGGCGATCGAGTGGTGCCGGGCCGTCCGCGGCGCCCGGGCGATCGCGGTCGAGCGCGACGGCGAGCGGGCCGCGCGCATCTCGCGCAACGCCCGCCACCTCGGCGTCCCCGGGCTCCAGGTGATCAGCGGCGTGAACGCCGACGCCCTGACCTGGCTGCCCGCGCCGGACGCCGTGTTCGTCGGCGGCGGGGCCGACACGGGCCTGCTGCACACCCTGCTCACCATGATCAAGCCGGGCGGCCGGCTGGTCGTGCACGCCGTGACCGTCGAGACCGAGGCCCTGCTCCTCGACCTGCACGCCCGCCTCGGCGGCGAGGTCACCCGGCTGTCGGTCGAGACGCTCGGTCCGCTCGGGCGCTACCGCGGCTGGGTCCCGGCCCGGCCGGTGACCCAGTGGAGCCTCGAGATCGACCCGGCCGACCGCGACCCAGACGCCGGGACCGACACGTGACCGTCCACTTCATCGGGGCCGGCCCGGGGGCAGCCGACCTGCTGACCCTGCGTGCCGTCCGCCTGCTCGAGAGCTCGCCGGTCTGCCTCTACGCCGGCACCTACCTCGACGACGCCGTGCTCGCCCACTGCCCGCCGGGCGCGACGCTGATCGACACCCAGCACCTCGACCTGGACGCGATCACCGCGCACCTGGTCGCGGCGCACGAGGCCGGCCACGACGTCGCCCGCCTCTGCTCCGGGGACCCCTCCCTCTACTCCGCGCTGGCCGAGCAGGCCCGCCGCCTGGACGAGGCCGGTGTCGGGTGGGACGTCACCCCCGGCGTCCCCGCGTACGCCGCCGCGGCCGCCCGGGTGGGCCGCGAGCTGACGGTCCCCGAGGTCGCCCAGACGGTGATCCTCACCCGGGTGCAGGCCGCCTCGACGGTCATGCCCGAGACGGAGTCGCTGGCCTACCTGGCCCGCAGTCGCGCGACCCTCGTCCTGCACCTGGCGATTCGTCGGACCCGCGAGCTCGCCGAGACCCTGGTCGAGTCGTACGGCCCCGGCTGCCCCGTCGTGGTCGTCGGCAACGCCTCCCAGCCCAGCGAGACCGTGCTGCGCGGCACCCTCGCCGACATCGCCGACGCGGTCGAGGCCGCCGGCCTGCGTCAGGCCGCCGTGATCATGGTCGGTCCCGCCCTGGCCGCGCGCGACTTCACCGAGTCCCACCTCTACGACGGCCGGCGGACGAGGGAGCCGGGAGGAGCCGTCAGCACCGAGGGGCCCGCGCCGAGGTGGTGAGCGAGGACGCGGGGTTCTGGGACACCCTCGGCTCGCTCGTCCCGCTCGGTCTGGCCGGCGCGTTCAGCTGGTTGCCGGTGACCGGCCTCGTCGTGCTGATGCTGGCGGGCAGCGGGATGGCACGGGTCTGGGCGTTCGTCGCCGGGCGGGTGTTCGGCCTCGCGCTGATCACCGTGGCGTTCGTCGCCGGCGCGCGGGCGCTGCCGGCCCCCCGGTCGGCCCCCTCGCTGGAGGGTCCGGTCGTCGCCGGCGCCGAGGTCACCGCCGGCGTCGCCCTCGTGGCCGTCGGCCTCGTCGCCTGGCTGCGACGGAGCCGGACGCGCAGCGAGCCGGCCTGGCGGCGCCGGCTGAACGAGGCGTCGCTCCCCGCGGTGTTCCTGACCAGCCTCGTGGTGGACCTGCAGCCCAAGGGCCTGGTGCTCGGGCTCGCGTCCGGCGTCGTGGTCCGTGCCGGGTCGATGCCGGTCGCGGAGGCCGTGCTCGCGGTGGTCGTCTACCTCGCGGTCGCCGCGTCCTCGGTGCTGCTGCCGCTCGTGGCCACGTACGCCGCGCCCGCCCGGACGAGGCGCTGGCTGCGGGCGGCGCAGGCCTGGCTGAACGACTACGGCTCGGTGCTGACGGCGGTCGTGGTCGCGGCGGTCGGCGTCGTCCTCGTCGTCGACGGGGTCGCCCGCTTCTGAGCTCGACGGGCTCGACGGCGCCGGATGAAGAGTTCCCGTGGTTCTGCTGAGGCCGACGGGGGTGACCCCGGACTCTGCCAGGATCGGGCCTCGTCGGGCTCGAGTCCCGGCGTCTCGTCTTCATCGATCGGGGTCGGCGTGGGCCGGCCGGGAAGTGGGTTCACATGTCCGGACGCGTTCTCTCCAGCGAGCAGGCCAAGTCGGCCATCACGCAGATGCAGTCGATCATCAACGGCGGTCTGACCAACGAGATCAACAACCTGAACACCCAGGGCACGGCCCTGTCGGACCCGAACAACTGGGACGGTCCGCTGGCCGAGCGGTTCCGCAGCTCGACCTGGCCCGAGACCAAGTCCGCCCTCGACAAGGCCAAGGTCGAGCTCGAGGAGCTGCGCGGGCAGCTGCAGCAGATCTCGACCAACATCATGACCGCCGGCGGCGGCAGCTAGAGCTGCCGGCCGGTCGCTGACCGGTCACCGCGGCCGGGTCGAGCAGCCCTCGACCCGGCCGCCGCCCGGGTCCACGACGGACCCGGTGCCGATCTTGCGCGTCCGGGCACCCCGTGCCCCGGGCGTCCCCGCACGTCGTCGTACGCATCCCGGCCTGCCTGACGCAGCCCGCGCGGGTGCACGAGAGCTGGAAGTCGGAGGTTCGGATGGCTGACCTGGGTGCGATCGAGGAGGACGTCCCGTTCGACGACGGGGCGGCGGACACGCTGATCACGGACTGTCGTACGGCGGCGACGGCGATCGACGGTCAGGCCGGCGAGCGCTCGTCCTGGGTGACCACGGCGATGACCGACTTCAAGGGCCGCTTCTCCGAGCTGTTCCAGGCCAACGCCGCGACCGCGGCGGGCGACGCCACCGAGCTCGCCAACCGCCTCCGCGAGGTCGCGACGGGCGCGGAGCGGCTGAAGGAGGAGGCGCGCAAGGAGCAGCAGCGCCGGGAGAAGGCGCGGGCGTGGAAGAAGGAGCACGACGACCGCAACGTCTTCGAGCAGGGCTGGGACTGGGCGACGGGCGGTGACGACCCGCCGGTCGGCCCACCCGCGGAGCCGGTCTCGGTCGCCGTCTCGCCCGCGGTCAACGGGTCCCGGGAGGCCCCCGCACCCGGTGGTGGTTCGGGCGGCGGCTCGGGTGGTGGTGGCGGGACCTCCTCGGCGCGCCCCGCCAGCCTGCGGACCTTCGCCACCGGCTCGACGGGCGCGAACGACACCCTGCGCCCGCGGCCCGGCGTCCTGCGCACCGACTACGCCGCGTTCCAGGCGCGCTGCCGCTGGGGCACGCTCAGCGCCGCGGGCGTGCTCAGCGGCTTCGACGCCTGGCTCGCCGCGAACGACAACGACGTGCGCTGGGCCACCGCTCTCGCCGACGCCTTCAGGGCCGCCGGTGGCGAGGGCGACGTGTCCACGCTCTCCGACAGCGCCGTCCAGGCCGCGCTGCGGGCCGCGAACGTGACGTCCACCCGCCAGGACCTCGTCATCGAGCCCGTCCAGGCACAGGGCCACCCGCCGACCACCGGCTACGCGAACGACCCGGTCAACACCGCGACCGGCAACTTCGTCGAGACCGAGACCGACCTGCTCTTCCCGGGCGCCGCCGCCGCGCTCGTCCTGTCGCGCACGTACAACTCGTTCCGCACCGATGTCGAGGAGGCCGGTGCGTACGGGCCGGGGTGGTCCTCGGTCTGCGAGGCCGGCCTGGTCCTCGAGGACGACCGCGCCCGGCTCGTGCTGCCGGACGGGCGCCAGATCTTCTTCCCCCGGCTCGGCGACGGCTGGGACCGTGCGCCCGGGGAGAACCTGTGGCTGGCCCGCGACGACGCCGAGGGCTCGACCGACCTGCTCGTGACGGGCAACGAGGGCTCCTGGTGGCGCCTCGACGCCGCCGGCACCCTGCTGTCCTTCGGCCACGGGCCGCGCGCGGCCCGCGCGTACGTCGAGGTCGCCCGCGACGAGGCCGGGCGGGTCGTCCGGCTGACGCACGCCCGGGGGCAGTGGGTCGAGCTCGACCGGGCCGACGGCTCCGAGCACCTGACCGCCGCCCGGAGCGCGGACGGGCGCACCGTCGCCTACGCGTACGACGCCGACGGCCGGCTCGTCTCCGCGACGGGACCGAACGGGACCCGTACCTACCGCTGGGACGAGAACGGCCTGGTCGCCGCGGTCGTCGACGCCGACGGCGTGGTCGAGGTCGAGAACGCGTACGACGCCCAGGGCCGGGTGACCCGCCAGCGCTCGCCCTACGGCCGCGTCACCCGCTTCGCCTACCTGCCCGGGCGCATCAGCGTGGTCTCCGACGAGGACGGCACGCGCTCCAACACCTGGGTCCACGACGAGCGCGGCCGCCTGGTCGGCGTCGTCGACGCCGAGGACCACCGCCAGTCCACCTCGTACGACCCCTGGGGCAACCCGGTCCTGCTCACCGAGCGCGACGGGGCGACGACGGTGCACGAGCACGACGCCCGCGGACGCCGCGTCCGCACGGTCACGCCGTCGGGAGCCGACCTGACGTACGGCTACGACGACCTCGACCGGGTCACCACCGTCGTCACCGAGCAGGGTGCGGTCACGGAGTACACGTACGACGGCGACCTGCGCAACCCCTCGACGATCCTCGACCCGGAGGGCGGGCTGACCCGCCTGACGTGGACCGACGGCTTGCTCACCCAGGTCGTCGACCCCACCGACGTCGTCGTCCGCCTCTCCTACGACGAGCGCGGCGACCTGGTCGGCAGCACGAACGCCCTCGGTGCCACCGCCCGGCTCGAGCGCGACCTCCTCGGCCGCGTGACCGCCGCGGTCACCCCGTCCGGGCACCGCACCACGTACACCTGGGACGCGGCGTCCGGCCTGCTCGCGGAGCGCCGCGGCCCCGAAGGCGCCACGTGGCGCTACGAGCGGACGGCGGCGGGCCGGCTCTCCGCCACGGTCGACCCGATGGGCGCCCGGACGACCGTCGAGCGTGGGTCGCACGGCGAGGAGACCGCGACGGTCGACGCGCTCGGCCGGGCCGTCACGCGTCAGCTCGACGACCTGGGCAACCTCGCCTCGGTCGTGCTGCCCGACGGCGCACGCTGGGAGTTCTCCCACGACGCGCTGTCGCGGCTGGTCGCGACGACCGACCCGGCCGGTGGGGTCTGGCGGCGCGAGCACGACGCGGCCGGGCGCCTCGTCACCTCGACCGACGCCACCGGCGTGCGGATCGCGGTCGACCTGGACCGCGCGTCGGGGTCGGTGGAGGTCGAGCAGGAGGACGACACCGCCACCACCACCTTCGACCCGCTCGGGCGGCTGACGAGGCTGCGGGGCCTCGACGGCTCCGCCGCGGTGTGCACGTACGACCGGTGCGGACGACCGGTGGAGGCGCTCGACCCGGACGGCGGCCTCACCCTGGTCGGCTACGACCCTGCCGGTCGGCCCGTGTCCGTGACGAGCCCGACCGGGCGGGTCACCCGCTACGCCTACGACGCGTGCGGCCGGCTCTCGACGATCACCGACCCCGCCGGCGCGTCGACCCTCGTCGGGTACGACGCCGACGGCCAGCCGATCAGCCAGACCCTGCCCACGGGCGAGGTCGCGCGGACCGAGCGGGACGTCTGCGGACGGGTCGTGCGCCACGCCGCGCCCGGCTCGGGGACCAGCACCTTCGCCTACGACCTCGTCGGCCGGGTGGTCGAGGCGGTCGACGCGCGCAGCGGTCGACGCCGGTTCCGCTACGACGCGGCGGGCCAGCTGGTCGAGGCCGTCGACGGCAACGGCGGCGTGACGGCGTACGCCTACGACGCGAACGGCCGCGCCGTCACCGTCACCAACCCGCTGGGCGCGGTGACCCGGCGCGAGTTCGACGCCATGAACCGGTGCGTGGCCGAGACCGACCCCCTGGGTCGGACGACCCGCGCCGGGTACGACGCGGCCGGCCGGCTGGCCTGGCAGGAGGCGCCGGGCGGGCGCCGGACGACCTGGACCTACGACGCGGCGGGCCGCCCGGCCTCGATGGCGGTCGACGGTCGCACGGTCACCGCCCTGCGTCGTGACCTGCGTGCGCGGACCGTGCGCGTCACCGACACCACCGACCCCGACGGTCGGGTCAGCGAGCACGAGCTCGCGTGGGACCGGCGCGGTCAGCTCGTCCGGCGGACCCGGGACGGACGTTCGGTGACCTGGGGCTACGACGCCGACGGCCGTCGCACGTCCATGACGACGCCGGACGGGAGCGCGACGGCGTACGGGCGGGACGCGTCCGGCCGGCTGGCCTGGGTCGAGCACACGACCCTCGGGCGGGCGGCCTTCGACCGGGACGCCGCCGGTCGGCTGGTCTCCGCGGTCGCCGGGGACCTGATCCAGTCCTGGGAGCACCGCGACGGGTTCGTCGTGGCCCACACGGTCACCTCGCCGTCCGGGGCCACGCGCACGACCGTCGGCCGCGACGCGGACGGCCGGGTCGTCCGGGTCGGACGGGACGGGGACGCCGGGCCGGTCACCACCGACTACGTCCACGACGGCGCCGGGCAGCTGCTCGAGGCCAGGACGGGCGGGACCGACCCGAGCGTGAGCGCGTGGCGCTACGACGCCGCGGGCCGCCTGGTGCGCGAGTCGACCAGCACCGGTGCGGGCACGAGCGAGCTCGAGCACGTCTACGACGTCGCGGGCCAGCTGCTGAGCACGCTCCGCCCCGACGGCCGGAGCACGCGGTACGCCTACGACGCGGAGGGTCGGCGCACCCTCGAGCAGGACGACCGGGGTGCGGCGCGCGAGCTCGTCTGGAACCCGACCGGCTACCTCGCCGAGATCAGGCACCGCGGCCAGGCCGGCACCCGGCGGACGACGATCCGGACCGACGCCCTCGGAGAGCTCGCGTCGGTCGACGGCACCGAGGTCTTCTGGGACACGGCGGCCTACGCGGGCGCACCCGTGCTCCTCGGCGACGCCCCGGTCCTCGGTGCGGGAGCGGTGACCGGGACCGAGGGCGGGTGGACGGCACCGGGCTGGCGCACCTCGCGCGGCGAGGGGCGCGACGCCTGGAGCATCGACGCCAAGGCGCTCGGCGGCCTGGGTGCCGTCGGCGTGGGGAGCTCGGGCGAGCTCCAGGTCGACGGCCTCGAGTGGATGGGTGCCCGCGTCTACGACCCGACCTCGCGCGGCTTCCTCTCGGTCGACCCGCTCGACCCGGTCACCGGGGCCGGCTGGTCCGGCAACCCCTACGCGTACGCGGGCAACGACCCCCTGCACGCCCTCGACCCGGCCGGGCTGCGTCCGGTCACGGACGCGGAGCTGCAGGCCTATCGGGACAGCAACGGGGCCGCCGGCACGTACAAGGCCGTCTCCAGCGCGGTCAGCACGGCGATGGACGCGACCGGGAGCTGGCTCAAGGACAACTGGGAGTACGTGGCCGGTGGGGCGGCCATCGTCGCCGGGGTCGCGCTGACGGCGACGGGCGTGGGTGGGCCGGTGGGCATGATGCTCATCTCGGCGGGCGCCGACACCATCGTGCAGAAGGCCACGACCGGCGAGGTCAACTGGGGCGAGGTCGGCGTCAGCTTCGCCGCCGGGGCGGTGGGCGGTGGGTTCGCCGCCGCCAAGCTCGGCGCGACCGGGGTCAAGGGCGCCGTGGTCGCTGGCATGGCCTCGGGCGGCGTCGGCGGCGCCGCCACGGGCGGCTACCAGTACGCGAGCGGTCCGGGCCCGCACACGCCCGCCGGCTTCCTGGGCGCCACCGCTCGCGGCGGCGCGACCGGTGCGGCCTTCGGCGGTCTCGGTGGTGCGGCCGGGCACGGCATCGTCAACGGTGGGAGCCGGTTGCTGAGCCGGGTCCACCCGCAGCCGGAGGTGCCCACCCTGCCGGACACCTCGCGGCTCGTGGACCGCGCCGACGAGCTGTCGGGCGCGCTGGACGACGTCGCCCAGAACCACCGCACCTCGGCGGTCCTGGCGACCGACGGACCGGACGTGCTCGCCGGCGGCGGCCGTGACCTCAACCCGGCCCAGCGCGCGCTGGCGGGCGAGAACGAGGTGCTGGCCAAGCAGCCGGGCGCGCACGCGGAGGTCACCGCGGTCGAGCACGCCCGGGCCAACGGGCTGACCCCGTCCGCCATCGGCACCTCGCGGGACATCTGCCCGAAGTGCGTGCCCTACCTGGAAGAATCCGGCGCAACGATCACCGGACCACGATCGGCAGTGTGGGGGCCATGACGGACACGTACGACCCGGAAGCGCTGAAGGCGCGTCTGGAGACCCTGGACCGTCCGCGCGCGGCCGCCTTCGCGGCGATGTGCGCAGAGCTCCTGGCCCCGGTGTGGCCGCGTTACTGCGAGCTGACCCACCTCAGCGAGCCGACCCTGCTGGAGCGGACGCTCGACGACCTCTGGGCCGCCCTGGACGGTTCCGGCACCGACCTCCGGGCCCGGCTGGCACCTCTCGAGTCCGATGCCCCGGACGAGGACGACGACCCGTGGGTCTTCGAGTCGGGCTACGCCCAGAACGCGTCCTCGAGCACGGTCTACGCCGTCCAGGTGTGGCTCGACGAGGACGCGCAGCGAGCCGAGTGGGCGGCCCGGCAGGTGTGGGAGGCCGCCGACCTGACCGCCGAGGACGAGGAGGGGGTCGCCACCTTCGGCCCGCCCGACGAGGACGACGTCGTCGGGGCTGCGGTCGCCCTGCTCGAGCAGAACCTCGCGGCGGCCACCGACCCGGACGTCCCGGTCGGAGAGCTGAGGTCTCGGGCGCAGGCCGCGGCCGAGCGTTGGTGGCGGCCCGGAGCCGACCGCGTCGCGTGAGGTTCGACGACCGGCACGAGGTCGTGGTCACCGGTCCGTGGACCGAGGAGATGGTGGAGGCGGTGCGGACCGGGGTGGCCGACCGGGTGGTGCTCAACCACGCCCTCGGCTTCGAGGAGCGTGACCTCCACTTCCTGGAGCACCTGCCGATCCGCGAGCTGGTGGTGCTCGACCGCCGGATCACCGACCTCGCTCCGGTCCACACGCTCGCGCCGAGGCTCGAGCTGCTGCACCTCACCGTCGACCCCGACGTCCGGCTCGACGTCGCGGAGCTGCCGCACCTGCGGGACCTGGCCGCGACGTGGGCGCAGGTCGAGGGGTCGCTGGCCGCGGGCGGGCAGCTGCGGCGGGTGGCCCTCGACGCGTACGGCCCCGAAGACCTCGGCCCGCTGACCGGGCTGCGGAACCTCTCGTCGATCTCGATGAAGGAGCGCCCGAGGCTGCGCTCGCTGCACGGGCTCAGCGAGCTCGTCCTGCTCGACACGCTGGGGATCTTCCTCGCGGCCCGCCTCGAGGACACCTCCGAGCTCCGTGGGCGTGAGCTGCTGACGCGCCTCGACCTCCAGGCGTGCAGGAGGCTGAACTCCGTCGAGGACCTGGCGGGATGCACCGGGCTCCGGGTCCTGAACATCGCCGAGGGCGGCGACCTGGGCTCAGCCGCGCCGCTGGCCGGCCTCGTCGAGCTGGAGGAGCTGTACGCGTACGGCTCGACCAGGTTCGTCGACGGCGACCTGTCGGCGCTCGCCCGGCTCCCGAGGCTGAACGAGCTCCGTCTGCAGAGCCGGCGGCACTACCGACCCGGCGTGCGCGACCTCAAGGACGCCCTCGCCCGGCGCGTGGCCGGCGGGCGCGGTACCGGCGCGTGACGAGCGCCGCGGGTCTCCGCCGCCGTTGGGAGGGACCCGATCCGGTCCGGCTGGTCCGTGCCGTGCGGACCTGGCTCTTCGGGCAGGGTCCGCGACCTGACGGGCTGGGCGAGGTCGATGGCCGCGTCGACCTGCGCGGGATCCCGCTCACCGCGACGCCGGGGACGCTCGGCGACCCGGACGACCCAGGTGGGGGCGTCACCTGGGAGTCGTTGGACCTGTCCGGTGCGCAGCTCGAGCAGCTCCGGTTCTTCGGAGGCCGGATCAGCGGCTGCCTGTTCGAGGGGACGAGCCTCACCGGGCTGCGGCTGTGGGGCACGACGGTCGAGGACTCCTCCTTCCGTCGTGCGCGCCTTCGCTCCGGCGCGCTGGGCACGGGTGCGTGGCGCGGGCTGCGCGTCGTCTGGCGCCGGGTGGCCTTCGACCGGGCCGATCTGCGGGAGTCGGTCTTCCTGGGCTGCGTCCTCGAGGGGTGCACCTTCGAGCAGACGAGCAGACTGCTGCAGATCACCGACTCGGAGGTCGACGACTGCACGTTCGTCGGTCGGCTGACGTCGCTGCTCGTCAGCGGCGAGGGTCACCGGGTCCCGGTGTCCCCGCGGGCGTTCTCCGCCGACTTCAGCCGGGCCGTGTTCCGCGACAGCAAGATCGAGGGCTACTCGCTGGACCGGGTGAGGCTGCCGGAGCAGGACGACCTCGTCGTCGTCCGGCACTACCCCTCGGTGATGAAGACCGCTGCTGCGTACCTGGAGGCCGCGGACCCGAGCCCGGCCGGCCGGAGCGCGGCGGGCGTCCTCCACCACTGGTTCACGGCGCCGGGCAGCGCGGACTCGGACGTCTGCTTCGACCTGGGTGGGTTCGGGGACCCGGCGGTCGGTGAGGCCGTGCGCCAGGCGGTGGCCCACGCCGAGGATGCTCGGCGTCGGTAGCGTCGGACCCCGTCGGGGTCACGCGGAAGCCAGGGGCACACGGCCGAGCGCGTCTGCCGCGAGCCGCGCCGGTGTCTCGCTGTCGGTGTCGAGGACCTGATCGGCGAGGTCGCCGGCGGCGAGCGCCGCCGCGAACCGGGCGCTGCGGTCGCCGTACGCCCGCAGCTCGGCCCGTACGTCGTGGGTGAGGGCCGTCCCCTGCTCCGCCGCCTCCAGCTCGCGGCGCCGCACGATCCGGGTCCGCAACGTGTCGGGCCGCGCACGCAGGAGGACCGTCGTCAGCGGGCAGCCGACGAGCGCGTCCGCGAACCGCCGGCGCTGAACGGCGGTGACCAGGATCCCCGAGACCACCAGGTAGCGGATGCCGTGGTCGGCGTAGGTGCGCCACACCGCACCCAGGTTCGCCGCAACCAGATCGGTCGGGTCGTCGGGCCGGGGGTCGCAGAAGCCCAGGTGGTCGGTGTCGACGTACGCGGCCGGGAGCCCGCGTACGACGAGCTGTCGGTACGCCTCCCACCCCACGACCGACTTGCCCGAGGCGTCCGCACCGTAGAACCAGATCGCGTGTCGCTCCGTCACCGGTTCATCCTGGGGGCCGTGTCACGAGGTGGCCGCCAGCTCCTCGACCAGGGCGGAGACGGCGGCGTCGTACGGGTCGCGGGCGAAGACGAAGGGTCCGAAGCCGGCGTAGCCCCGGTCCGGGCGGTGCGGCTGCCGGAAGTCGGTCCACACCACGAGGTCGCCGGCCACGTCGACCCTGGCCTCGAGGGGCCAGCACCCGACCTCGCCGCACTCGCACCCCAGGAGCCAGAGTCGTCCCGGACCGGGCCACTGCCGGGGCTCCCGGCCGAGGAAGTAGGTGGTGAGGTCACCCAGCCGGAAGTGCTCCGGGACCAGGCCGCCGTAGCCGCCCGCCGGGGCGAGCTCGTGGGTGACCTCGAAGACCGTGACCGACTCGAGCAGCGTCACCCCGTTGACCACGGGCACGACCGTCCGCGGATCGGCACCGACGAGGCGGAGCTCCAGGACGTCCGGCACCGCGAGAGCGTCTCACGTGCGGGGTCCGGCGGGCCCACCGCCGCTGGACGCCTGACCGACCGCTGGAGGCCCCGCCGCCGAGCCCACGGCGCGAGCGCCATGATGGGCCGGTTGCGCGGTCGTCCACCGGTGGGACGAGGGTGGCGCACGGTGCAGGACCAGTCGACCGGTCGGGTCGACGAACAGCGAGAGGGACGTACGTGAAGGCATTGTTCATCGGCGGGAACGGGATCATCAGCGCGGAGTGCAGCCGGCTCGCGCTGGAGCGCGGCTGGGAGCTCACGCTGCTGAACCGCGGGATGGAGAGCAGCCGCCCGCCGATCGAGGGCGCCGAGTCGCTGGTCGGCGACGCCACCGACCCCGCCTCGCTGCGCGCGGCGGTCGGGTCGCGGACGTTCGACTCGGTCGTGAACTTCCGGGCCTTCACCCCCGACCAGGTGCAGGCCGACGTCGAGCTCTTCACCGGCCGCACGGGCCAGTACGTGTTCATCAGCTCCGCGTCGGCCTACCGCAAGCCGATCGTGCGCCTGCCCATCACCGAGTCCACGCCGCTGCGCAACCCCTTCTGGCAGTACTCCCGCGACAAGATCGCGTGCGAGGATCTGCTGGTCTCGGCCTACCGCGACGCCGGGTTCCCGGCGACGATCGTGCGCCCGTCGCACACGTACGACCCGACGCTCATCCCGATCGACGGCGGGTGGACGGTGATCGACCGGATGCGTCGGGGCCGCCCGACCGTGGTGCACGGCGACGGGACGTCGTTCTGGACGCTGACCCACTCCCGTGACTTCGCCCAGGGCTTCGTGCCGCTGCTCGGCGACCCGCGGGTGCTCGGTGACGCCGTCCACATCACCTCCGACGAGAGCCTCACCTGGGACGACGTCGCCCACGGTCTGGCCGTCGCCGCCGGGACGACGGCCGACATCGTGCACGTGGGCTCGTCCCGGCTGGGTCGGGCCCTGCCCGCGTTCGCGGACGGCATCCTCGGCGACAAGGCCCACTCGTTGATCTTCGACAACGCCAAGATCAAGTCGCTCGTGCCGAGTTTCGCGGCGACGACGACGTGGGCGCAGGGCGCTCGCGAGATCGTCGCGTGGTACGACGCGCACCCCGAGCACCAGGTCGTGGACCCGGAGGTCGACGCCACGCTCGACGAGCTGGCGGCCGCCGAGAGGGCCTGAGCCTCAGGCGGGCGGTGCGGCGGCGTCGCGCTCGCGTTCAGAGAACCTGACCGCCGTTGACGGTGAGGGTCTGGCCGGTGACGAAGGCGGCGGCGTCGGAGAGCAGGTACGCCACGGCGCCGGCCACGTCGTCCGGGACGCCGATCCGGCCCAGCGGGATCTCCTTCAGGTACGCGCTGGTGTCGTCGCCGGCGTGGCGCTCGACCGGGATCCAGCCCGGGTTCACCGCGTTGACCGTGATCTGATCGGGCCCGAGCTCCTTGGCCCAGATGTGCAGCAGGCCGAGCTGGGCGCTCTTGGCCGCGACGTACGCGGAGGTGCCCGGCAGGTGCCGGTCGACGGTGTCGGAGCCGATGAGCACCACGCGACCGCCGCCGGCCCGGCGCATCGCGGGGAGCGCGGCCTGCACGAGCAGCGTCGGGCTGAGCACGAAGAACTCGAGCTGGTCGAGGTACGCCCGCCAGGTCAGGTCGGCCACCGCGGCACCCGGCTGCGGACCGGTCGCGTTGGCGACCACGGCCGTGACCGGGCCCAGCTCGTCGGCGGCGGCCGCGACCAACCGCCGCACCTCGGCCTCGTCGGTGACGTCCCCGCCGAGCGCCACGGCCTGGCCCCCGGCTGCGCGGACGTCGGCCACCACGGCCTCGGCCCCGGCGGCGCCGGCGCGGTAGTTCACCGCGACCGCCCAGCCCTGCGCCGCGAGCCGCCGGGCGATCACCGCGCCCAGGCCGCGGGAGGCACCACTGACGAAGCAGACGGGTCGCGAGTCGTTCACCGGGTGAGCGTAGAGCGCGGTCAGGGCCAGAGGGGTTCGGCGTGGGCCGCCGCGTCGCGGAACCGGGTGGCGTCGACCTGCAGCTCGGTCCGGTCGACCCCGCGGTCGGTCCACTCGCACACGAACGTGACCGGTCCCTCCGGCGGCAGCGGCCAGAGCCAGACGTCGCGCGACCAGCCGCTGCCGAAGCCGGACGACCTGCCCAGCGGCTCCAGCACCGGATGGTCGGGAGACCACTCGCCGGGTTCGGAGTCGACCGGGCGCTCGTCCGCCCACGGCGACTCGTGCAGGGACGTCACCCGCTGCCCGTCCGACGTCTCCAGTCCCCAGCGCAGGCCACCGGGCCGCCACGCCATGTCGAGCGACCCCCGGCCGTGCGCGAGCTGGAGGTACTCGAGCACCCGCTGCCGCGCTCCACGCCGGGTGTCGCCGACGTGGACGACGAGGTGGAGCACGACCCCGCTCGGGTAGCACCAGGCGCCCTCGAGCGCGACCACGGTGGACGGTGAGCGCCCGAGGACGACCGACAGGTCCGCGACGCCGGGGCGCAGGTGGCCCGGTGGACCTTCCCAGCCGGCGTCGAACCGCGGCGGCGCGTCCTCCTCGTCCTCGGGCAGCGGGTGCGGCGGTGAGTCGGGGAAGAACGGGTCGGACATCGGGCCCCCAGGTCGACGAGAGCCCGCGTACGGCGCGGGCCGGCTGCACGGCATCGTGGCACGCGGCACCGGCGCCGACGCTGGGCCGGGTGGTGGGGCCGGGTGGTGGGACCGGCTGCTGGTTTGGCACGTAGACGTGCCAGACCAGCACCGACACCACGATGTTTCGTGGGCTCAGTGCTGGTCTCGCACGTCGACGTGCCAGACCAACCCCCGCTCGCTCCCTGCGCCGACGGGTGAGCTCGGGCTCGGGTGGCGAGCGGTCAGACCGTGCTCCGCGGCGTCCAGACCTGTCCGGCCGTGGTCACCCGGGTCGCGCTGCTGCCGATGATCACGAGGGTCTTCATGTCGACCGCGGCCGGGTCCAGCGCTCCGAGCGTCGTCACCGTGACCGACTCCTCGGCGCGCCCGACGTCGCGGCCGAGGACGACGACGGTCTCGGGGCCGCGGACCTCGAGCAGCAGGTCCCGCGCGGCGGCCACCTGCCAGTCGCGGCTGCGCGACGCCGGGTTGTAGAGCGCGAGCACGAGGTCGGCCTCGGCCGCCGCCCGGAGCCGGCGCTCGACCAGCTCCCACGGCTTGAGCCGGTCCGACAGCGACAGCACCGCGTAGTCGGCGCCGAGCGGAGCGCCCGCCCGGGCGGCCACGGCCTGCGCGGCGGTGAGCCCGGGCAGCACCTCGACGCTCACGTCGGGGAACTCGTCGGCCACCTCGTACGCGGCGGCGGCCATGCCGAAGACACCGGCGTCGCCGCCGGAGACGAGGGCGACCCGGGCGCCGGTCGCGGCCATGACGAACGCCTCCCGGGCCCGGTCGAGCTCGACGGTGTTCCCGCTCGCGTGCAGCTCCAGCCCCGGGCGGGGCGGGACCCGCTCGACGTACGGGCCGTAGCCGTAGACGTGCGCCACGGTGCCGAGGGCCTCGGTGACCTCCGGGGTGAGCCAGGCGTCCGGCCCGGGGCCGAGCCCGACGACGAGCAGCTGGCCGCGCTCGGCAGGACCGGCGGGTCCCGGGGCGGCGACGGAGGAGGCCCGGTCGGCCGCGTCGGCCCGTCGGTCGGAGCCGGGCACGAGCACCATCGCGAAGTAGGGCACCCGGTCCGGGTCGACGTCGCGGACGGCGAGCACGCGCTCGCGCCCGGTGCTGGCCCGTTCGACGTAGCGGGCCTCGTCCAGCCGGCCGGCCTGGCGCAGCGCCTCGACCACGCCCCGGAACGTGCGCCCCAGCTTCATGATCGCGGCCGCGTCGGTGCCGGCCAGCCGACGGGCGAGCTCGGGCACGCCCAGGGTGCCGGGCAGCACGGTCAGCACGTCCTCGTGCCGCGCGACCGGGGTCGCCAGCGCCGCCGTCGAGGCGCTCACCGAGGTGACGCCGGGGACGACCTCGCAGGCGTAGCGCTCGGCCAGGCGGTCGTGCAGGTAGGAGTAGGAGCTGTAGAACATCGGGTCGCCCTCGGCCAGCACGACGACGTCGCGGCCGGCGTCGAGGTGCTTGGCGAGGCGTTCGGCGGACTCGTCGTAGAAGTCGCTGACCGCTCCGTAGTAGCCCTGCGGGTGGTCCGTCGTCCCCGTGGTGACCGGGTAGACCAGCAGCTCCTCGACCGCGTCCCCGCTCACCAGGGCGCCGGCGATGGTGCGGGCGATGGAACGCCCGGCGGTGCCCGAGTGGTAGGCGACGACGTCGGCCGCGGCGATCAGCCGGGCCGCCTTGAGCGTGATCAGCTCGGGGTCGCCGGGTCCGACGCCGACCCCCCAGAGCCGGCCGGGTGCGTGCCCCGGAACCTGCGCCGTCACGCGAGCTCGTCCTCGGTCGCGAGCGCGTTGATCGCGGCGACGCAGAGCGCCGAACCGCCACGACGCCCGTGCACGACCAGGAACGGGAGGTCGTACGGGTTGAGCGACAAGGCGGCCTTGGACTCGGCCGACCCCACGAACCCGACCGGGATCCCGATCACCGCGGCCGGTCGGGGACCGCCGTCGGCGACGGTCTCGAGCAGGTGGAACAGGGCGGTCGGCGCGTTGCCGATGGCCACGACCGCCCCCTCGAGCGCGTCGCCCCACAGCGAGACCGCGGCGGCCGAGCGGGTGGTGCCCCAGGCCCGCGCGAGCTCGGTCGTGCGGGGGTCGCCCAGCAGGCAGCGCACCTCGTTGTCGGCGGGCAGCCGGCGCCGGGTGACGCCCGAGGCGATCATCTGGGCGTCGGTGAGGATCGGTGCCCCGGCCCGCAGGGCGTCGCGGGCCGCCTCGACCAGCCGCGGGTGGAACTCGAGCTCGTCGACCAGGCCCGTGTCGCCGGCGGCGTGCACCATCCGGACGGCGACCACGGACTCGTCGGGGCGCAGCCGGGACAGGTCGGTCTCCGCCCGGATCGTGGCGAACGACTCACGGTAGATGGCCCCCGGGTCCGTCTGGTAGGCGTAGCGCCGGGTCGGCGGCGCCACCGTCGTGCGCGCCTCAGGCACGGGTCAGCAGGAGCTCGGCGAGGTCGACCCGGGTGGGGGCGACGAGGTCGACGTGCGGCTCGACCGGTGCACCGCAGCGACGTTCGCACCCGCTCAGGTGCGTCCGGCGACCGGCGCCGCCCGCCGCCACGAGCTGGGCGGCGAGGGCCTGCGTGTCGGCCCGACCGCTGCTGCACCAGGGCGCGCCGACGCAGGCGCTGACCAGGCTCCAGGCGTGCTCGGGCCCGGTGACGAGGCCGACCGACTCCATCGCGCTGCGCAGCGGGGCCGCGTACGGCAGCACCAGGCTCCGCCACGGGGTCACCACCAGGGGTCCGCCGTTCACGGCCGCGTGCACGGCGTCGGCCTGGACCGGGCTCAGCAGCCCGAGCGGGACGTCGACGACGAGGTGGTCGTCGACGACGCCGGGTGGCGTCGGGCTCGTGGTCGCGCGCAGGGCCGGCTCGGTGCCCTCGACCAGCGGCTCGGCGAGCTGGCGGACGTGCCACTCGTCGCTGCGCCGGTCCAGGAACCGCAGCGCCAGCGACACGAGGGTGTCCGCGGCCTCGACGAGCCGGACCGGGCGGGTGCGTCGGCGGTCTCCGACGAGGAGCTCGCCGCGGCCGGCGTCCAGCGCGCGGTAGCCCAGGTCGCCGCCCAGCCCCGCCACGTCGCCGCGGCCGTCGTCGAGCACGAAGAGGAACCGGCCGGGCAGCTCCGCGAGGCGCGGCTCGGCCAGCAGCGCCCGGTCGAGCCGGGCGACCAGCGGCCGCAGGTCGGCGCGGCCGCCGACCAGACCGGTCAGCGGGGACGCCACGACGTTGCGGACGCGCTCGTGCGCGGTGGACGGCAGGAACCCGGCCCGGCCCACGGCGTCCTCGAACGGTTCCGGGACGACCGCCGGCAGCCCGCGGACCTGCACGCTCGCCCGGGAGGTGAGCTGCAGCAGCCCGCTGCCGTACGTCTGCGCCAGCCGGCTCAGGTCGCGCAGCGCCGTCCCGGTCGTCTGTCCGCCCGGCACCCGGATCCGGACCATCGCGCCGTCGGCCGCCTCGTGCGGCCGGAGCACGCCGGGGCAGCGGTCGGCACGGGGGGCGGTGGGCACCCGGTCATCGTAGGAGCCCCCGCGGACACGTCGGTCGTGGAGAACGAGCGGATGAGACCCGTACGCCACCGCGTCCGTCACGTGCCGGTCGGGCCGGGGACGGTCTCGCCGCTCAGGACCCGAGCAGCTGGGCCAGGGCGGCCGCGTCCTCGAGCTGCAGCACCACGAGGTCGTCGTCGACCTCGACCTCGGCCCGGGCCCGCGGCGCCCCGGGCAGGGCGGCGAAGCGTTTCGTGCCCGGCGGCGCCGGCACCATGGTGACGTGGCCGACGGACGCCAGCGCCGCGACGACGGGCTCGCACCCGACCAGCTGCTCCAGCCGGTTGGGGACGAACACCACCCGCCGGTCGGTCACGCTCACCTCGCCGCCGATGCTGCGGCGTCCCCGGCGCAGGGTGCACACGCGCCGGAACACCAGCTCCTCGCCCGGGTCGAGCGGGGCGTCGACGTAGAGCCAGCCAGCCATGCGCCCACTGTCCCACCCGGGGCCGGGGCGGAGGTGTCGCGCAGGATGGCGGGGTGAGCGAGAACCCGACCAGCCAGCGTCCCGCCGCCGCGCTCGCCGGGATGCTCACGTTCACCGGCACCGCGCACCTCGTCCGGCCCTCGACCTTCGACGCCGCGCTGCCGGACTGGCTCCCGGGCACCAAGCGGGCCTGGGCGCTCGGCTCCGGCGTGGCCGAACTCGTCTGCGCCGCCCTCGTCGCACTGCCCGCGACCCGCCGCCTCGGCGGGTGGGCGAGCGCGGCGCTGTTCGTGGTCGTGTTCCCGGGCAACGTGCACATGGTCACCACGGCCGGCACGCCGGTGCGCCGCGCGGTCACGGTCGCCCGGCTGCCCCTGCAGGTCCCGCTGGTCCTCTGGGCCCTGCGGGTGGGCCGGTCCTAGCGGCGGTCGACGAGCGCCCAGCTCGCGCCCGCCGCGACCACGGTCACGGCCAGCACCGACGGCCACGCGCCGATCTGCTTGGCCAGCGGGTGCGAACCACCGAAGCCGAGGACGTAGAGCGCGCTCAGCGCGACCGTGACCGCCGGACCGCGGCGGGCCAGCCAGGTGCGGCCGGCGTACGCGCCCGCCGCGGCGAGCACGACCCCGCCGAGGGGGCGGATCCCGGTCTCGCGGGCGACGGTGAACCCGCCGAGCAGGCCGAGCGCGACGACCGGGGCGGTCTGGACGTGGGTGGCGGGGCTGAGAGGCACGTCCTCGACCGTACGTCCGCGGGTTGAGCCGGGCGCGGAGCATGGAGGCGTCATGGAGAGGCCTCAGCCGGCGCCGCAGCCGGACCGTGCCCAGCGGCTGCTGGTCGTGCTCGAGCGCGACGGGCCGACGTGCGTCTGGTGCGGCCGGACGTTCGACCACCGCGTGCCGCCGACGACCGACCACCTCGTCCCGCGGGTCAAGGGCGGGCCGTCCTGGCTGGAGAACGAGGTCGCGGCCTGCCGCCGCTGCAACGGCGAGCGTGGGCACCGCGGCGCCGCCGAGTGGCTCGAGGAGTGCGGGCGCCGGACCTGGCCCGCCGACGGCGACCGCGTCCGGAGGGTGCTGGCCGCGCTCGAGGCGGCGATCGTGGTCCGCGGCGGGCAGCGGCGGGCCCGGGCGCACCTCGCGACCCAGGTGCGGAGGCTCCGGCGGCAGGGGTGAGGATCGGGGCATGGACGTACTTCTCACCGGGGCGACCGGTTACATCGGCGCCGTCGTGCTCAGCGAGCTGCAGAAGGCCGGGCACACCGTCCGGGCCGTGGTCCGCAGCGAGCGGGCCGCCGAGCAGGTCACGGCGGGCGGCGCTACGGCCGTCCGGGGCGACCTGACCGACAGCGCGTGGCTCGCCGGGCAGCTGCGCGAGGTCGACGGCGCGATCCACACCGCCTCGCCGGGCGACGCGACGAGCCCCGCTTTCGACCGGGCGGTCATCGCGGCCGCCGTCCAGGCCTTCGACAAGACGTCGAAGCCGTACGTGCACACCAGCGGCCTGTGGATCTACGGCGCCGGCGAGGGCCTGAGCGAAGACAGCCCGCTCGACCCGCCGGCCCTGACGCAGTGGCGTCCCGCGGTCGAGGCCGACGTGCTCGCCTCCGACCTCGTCGCCTCGATCGTCGTGCCCGGCGTGGTCTACGGCCACCGCGGCGGCCTGCCGAACCTGATCGTCGACGCGCCGCGCGACGGTTCCGGGCGGCTGGTCCTGATCGGCGACGGCAGCCAGCACTGGGGCGTGGTGCACGTCGACGACCTGGCCGCGCTCTACGTCGCCGTGCTCGAGAGCAGCCGCTCCCTGGGGCGCGTCCTCGGGGTGACCGACGAGAACCCGACGGTCAGCGACCTCGGCGAGGCGAACGGTTCCGACGTGGTCGCCGAGCCGGTCGACCGCACGCGCGCCCGCCTGGGCGAGGCGTTCGCCGACGCGCTGCTGCTGGACCAGCAGTTCGTGGTCAGTGCGAAGGCCACCAAGCTCGGCTGGTCGCCCCAGGGCCCGACCCTGATCGACGACCTGAGCGAGGGCTCGTACGCCGAGCACGGCTGAGCTCGCCCGAGGTCTGACGACAACGGGGATGATCCAGCACCGCTGAGGTGTCGAATCATCCCCGTTGTCCTGCGGGCTAGGGCCGTCGAGGGTCGAACCGGCTGCCGGCGAACGCGCCGAGCACCCGTCCGTACGCCCCGGGCAGCGTGCGGACCAGCAGGTCCGGGAACCGGGCCGTGGCCCAGCCGATCAGCACCCGGGCGCGCCGCCGCTCGACCCCGCGCAGGATCGCCCGGGCGGCGGTGGCCGGGGGGATGCGGAGCAGCCGGCCCACCCGGGCGCGGGTCACGTCGAAGGCGGCCCGGTCGGCCGCCACCGCGACCGGGGTGTCCACCGCGATCCGGGTGGCGACCCCGCCGGGGTGGACGACCGTGACCCCGACCCGCCCGGCCAGCTCGTGGCGCAGCGCCTCGGCGAACCCGCGCACGCCGAACTTCGCCGTGACGTAGGGGACCTGGCCGGGCGCGGCGAAGATCCCGAAGATGCTCGACACGACCACCACGTGCGACCCGGGGTGGGACAGCAGGACGGGCAGCAGCCCGTGGGTCAGCGAGACCACGGCGCGCAGGTCGACCTCGAGCACCCGGTCGACCTCCGCGAGGCTCAGCTCCGCGAGCTCCCCGCCGACGGTGACGCCGGCGTTGTTCACCAGCAGCGTGGTCTCGGGGTGCTCCTCCGCGAGCCGCGTGCCGAGCCCGACGGTCGCGTCGTGGTCGGCCAGGTCCGCGACCACCGTCTCGACGCGCAGGTCCGGGTGCGCGCGGCGCGCCGTCCGCGCGACGCGGTCCAGCCGGTCGGCGTCCCGGTCGACGAGGACGAGGTGGCTGCCCCGTTCCGCCAGCCCGTACGTCAGGGCCTCGCCGATCCCGCTGCCCGCCCCCGTCACGACGGCGGTCCCGCCGGCGAAGGCGTACGGCCTCACCGGGCACCCCAGGCGCCCCGGGCGCCGGCGTCCTGCCGGTCGGAGGTCCTGCGGGTGCGCAGGCCCACGTCCCGCCGGTCCCAGCGGAACGCGACGACCGCCCGGAGGTGGTCCGACGGCGAGCGCCACGGCCCTCGCAGCCCCTGCTCGGGCAGCCGACCGCGACCGCGGCGGGCGTAGCCGGCGGACAGGTCGAGCAGGGGGCGACGTTCCGCTGCGGCGTCCGCGGGGGCCGGTCCGGGCGTCACGCTGGTGATCCCCTCGCGCCGCATCCGGCGCAGCAGCCGGGTCACCCAGTGCGCGACGAGGTCGGCTCGCAGGGTCCAGGAGGCTCGCGCGTAACCGAGGGTGAAGGCGAGGTTGGGCACGCCGTCGAGCATGGCCCCGCGGTACGCGAGCCGCCCGCCGACCGTCACCGGCTCCCCGTCGACGGTGATCGTGACCCCGCCGAGGGCGAGCAGCTCCAGGCCGGTCGCCCGCACGAGGACGTCGGCCCGCAGCTCGCCGCCGCCGGCGAGGCGTACGCCGGTCGGGGTGAGCGTCTCGACGGTGTCGGTGACCACCGCGGCGCGGCCCTCGGTGATCGCGGTGAACAGGTCCCCGTCGGGGCTCACGCACAGCCGCTGGTCCCAGGGGTCGTAGCGCGGCGAGAAGTGGGTGCCCACGTCGTAGCCCGGCGGCAGCCGCCGGGCGACCGCCCGCAGGAGCATCCGGCGCACGAGCTCCGGACGGCGCCGGCTGACCGCCACGGTCGTCAGCTGGACCGCCAGGTGGCGCGCCCGGACGACCGCCGCCAGGGCCCGGTCCGGCACCCGACCGGCCAGGCGGCGGACGAGGCCGTCCTCGCGCGGAACGGCGGCGACGTAGGACGGGCTGCGCTGCAGCATGGTCACGCGCGCCCCGCGGGCGGCGAGCGCGGGCACGAGGGTCACGGCCGTCGCGCCGCTGCCGAGCACCACGACCTCGGCGCCGGCCACGTCGAGGTCGCCCGGCCAGTGCTGCGGGTCCACGAGCCGCCCGGCGTACGCGTCCTGGCCCGGCAGCTCGGGGGCGTACCCGCCGTCGTAGCGGTAGTAGCCCGTGCACAGCCAGAGGAAGCGGCACACGACCTCGCTCTCCGCGCCGTCGTGGGCGACGCGCACCCGCCACCGTTCGTCGGCGCTCGACCACGCCGCCGAGACCACCCGGTGGTCGAGCCGCACCCGCTCGTCCACCCCGTACGCGCGGGCCGTCTCCTCGAGGTAGGCCAGGATCTCCGCCCCGTCGACGATGGCCCGCGGGCTCGTCCAGGGCGCGAAGTCGTAGGCGAGCGTGTACAGGTCGGAGTCGGATCGGACCCCCGGGTAGCGGAACAGGTCCCACGTCCCGCCGACCGCGTCGCGGGCCTCGAGCACCACCACGGACTCCGCCGGGCACTCCCGCGCCAGGTGGCAGGCCGCGCCGAGGCCGGACAGGCCGGCGCCGACCACGACCACGTCGTACGTCTCGTCCACCCCTCGATCGTGCCTCGCCGCGAGCGCCCCTGTCCTCTCCCCCGGGGAGTCCTCTCCCCCGGGGAGTCCTCCCCATCGACGCGCCGGCCGGACCGGGCGAGCATGAGCCGCTCGCAGCACGACGACGGCGGAGGAGCAGGCGATGACATCGGTACGGGGCTGGTCGTGGGCGCCGCGCGCCGGGTTCGCGGGGCTTCTCGCTCTCGGGCTCGCGGTCCCGCTGACCTTCGTCGGGCCCACGGCGCAGCCGGCGCAGGCGGCGCGACCGGTGGCGGCGCCGTACGACTTCGACGGGAACGGGCGACCCGAGCTGGTGGTGGGGGCGCCGGGCCTGGCCGTGTCCGGGCACGCCGCCGCCGGTGGTCTGACCGTCGTGCAGGCGAGCAGCCGTGCCAGGCCGAGGCGCTCGGAGGCGAGGCTGCTCACCCAGTCGACCTCCGGGGTCGACGGCGCCTCGGAGCGCGGCGACGGCTTCGGGTCGGCGGTGGCCAGCGCGGACTTCGACCTCGACGGCTACGCCGACCTCGCGGTCGGCCTGCCGGGCGAGGACTTCTCGGGGGCGAAGGACGCGGGGGCGGTCACGGTCCTCTACGGGTCGAGGAAGGGCCTGGCCGGCGCGCGGTCGGTGCAGCTGTCGGAGCCGAGCGGCACGAGCGCACGGGCGCGGTTCGGCACGGCGCTGACCGCTGGCGACCTGGACGGTGACGGCTATCCCGACCTGGCCGTCGGCGCGCCGGACCAGCAGGTCCAGGTGTCGCCGGGTGGCGCGACGGCGAGAGGGACGGTCACCGTCCTGCGCGGGTCGAGGCGCGGGATCTCGAAGGCGGGCAGCACCCGGCTGCGTGGTGTCGCCGGCACCGACGAGCCGGACCGCACGTTCGGGACCGGGCTGGGTGTGGCCGACCTGGACGGCGACGGCCGTGCCGACCTCGTCGTGCTGTCCGGCGGCTACGACTCGAGCGACGACGACGGCGACCCCGGGTCGCTCTCGTCCTGCGCCGGTGGTGGCTCGGGCTCGCCGGTCGGGTGCCGCCGGCTCGTGCGCGACGACGCGCTGCGGGGTGCGACCGCGATGGTCGTCGGGAACGTGGCCGGCGACGCCCGCCCGGAGATCGTGGTCGGCGGCGGGTCCGACCCGCAGTCCGACCCCGGGCACGTCGAGGTGGCGACCCTGTCGGGCGAGGGCGCGCGGACGACGGCGTCGGTGGTCCGGCTGGGCGACGGCGACCTGGGCCTGGAGTCGGGCGGTGCCTTCGGTGACGCGCTCGCGATCGGCGACGTGGTCGGCGACGCCCACGACGACCTCGTGATCGGGGCCTGGGCCACCGACGAGGGCGACGACCCGCTCGGTGGCCGGGTGTTCGTCGTGCGCGGCGGTCCTGGCGGGCTGGCGACGACCGGGAACGCCACGTACGACCAGGACACGCCCGGGGTCCCGGGCTCCGCCGAGAGCGAGGACGACTTCGGTCGCGCCGTGACGCTCGTCGACCGGAACCGCGACGGCCGGGCGGACCTCGTGGTCGGGGCGCCGGGCGAGGACGGCACCGGCCGCGTCACGACCCTGCGGGGCACCGGGTCGGGCTTCACCACGGCCGGGTCGGGCACGTTCGGGCTCTCCGACCTCGGCGTCGAGAAGGGCGCGGGCGCCGACCTCGGCCGGGTCCTCGGCCGGTGACCCGACGCGTGCAGCAGCCCGACACACCAGCCAGCGACACCGGCCAGAGACACCAGAGACACCAGAGACACCAGAGATCAGCAGGACCCGCCCGCGGGTCCAGGACAGGAAGCAGGAACATGACCAGAGGACGTACGGTCGCGTGGCTCGCGGCACTGGCGGTCGCAGCGCCGTTCGTGCTGGTGGCGGCACCCGCCTCGGCGGCCACGGCGGCGAAGCCCTACGACTTCGACGGTGACGGTGACCCCGAGCTCGTGGTCGGTGCCCCCGACCTGACGGTGAACGGTCACGAGGGGGCCGGCGGCGTCACGTGGGAGATGTCGCACCGGCTGACCGCCGACCGCACGCTCCTCACGCAGTCGACCGCGAAGGTGCCCGGCGCGTCGGAGGACGGTGACCACTTCGGCGCCGCGATCGCGAGCGGTGACTTCGACCGCGACGGGTACGCCGACCTGGCCGTCGGCCAGCCGGGTGAGGACGGCTCGAAGGCGAAGGGCTCGGGTGCGGTCACCATCCTCTACGGCAGCCCGGACGGGCCGACCGGCAAGGGCTCGGCCAGGTTCGCCCAGCCGAAGGAGGAGCGGGACGCGGCCTTCGGGTCGGCGCTGGCCGCGGGCGACCTGAACGCCGACGGCTACGCCGACCTCGTCGTGGGTGCCCCCGGGGACGACGACGCGGACACGAAGGCGCGGTTCCCGGACACCGGCACCGTGACCGTGCTCTACGGGTCGAAGGACGGGATCAGGAACAAGGGCAGCAAGGTCCTCCGCGGTGTGCGCGGGACGGACGGGGACTACGCGTTCGGCTCCGCGCTGCGGGTCGCCGACGTCGACGCGGACGGGCGGCCCGACGTGGTGGCGCTCGCCTCGGGCCGGGAGAACCGGGACGGCTACGCCGCCGCGGGCTCGGTGGCGTTCTGCGCCGGGACCGCGACGGGCCCGGCGGGGTGCCGCCGCCTCGGGCGCGACGACACGGGTGGCCGGTTCGCGTCGGTCGTGGTCGGCGACGTCGCCGGCGGCCCGGGTGCCGCCCGGCCGGAGATCGTCGTCGGCGTGACCGCCGGCGAGGAGGGCCGTGACCACCTGAACGTCTACGCGCTCACCGGGACGGGGGCGGCGACGAGGGCGACGGAGGTCCAGCTCGACCAGCGGGACCTCGGGGTCCCCGGCAGCCGGGAGGACGGCGACCTCGACGACTTCGGCGCGGCTCTCGCCGTCAGCGAGCTGACCGGGGACGCGTACGCCGACCTCGTGGTGGGCGCGCCCGGCGAGCTGGTCGGCGACGAGGGAGCCGGCCGGGTGATCTTCGTCCGCGGCGGCGCGAACGGTCTGGCCCGCAGCGGCAACAGGGCCTTCGACCAGGAGAGCGCGGGGGTGCCCGGGGGGTCGGAGGAGGGCGACGACTTCGGCGCGGCGCTGTCGCTCGTCGACCGCGATCTCGACGGTCGCCCCGACGTCGTGGTCGGGGCCCCGGGCAAGGGCGACGACGGCGGGCGCGCGTTCATCCTCGACGCGACGGGCACGGGGCTCCGCGCGGACCGCGAGGCCTACCAGCTGGCCGACTACGGCTACCGTCCGCGCGGTCAGGCGCGGTACGGGGCGGCGCTCGCGTAGCGGGACCTCAGCCGGAGGGCGAGGCCTCCCACGCGGCGCCGAGCGCGTCGCGCAGGGAGGCCTCGACCAGGCTCCGGTGCTGCTGGGCGAACCGGTCGACGGCGTGGCGCAGCTCCGGCCCGGGCCACCCGCGTGGCATCAGGGCGGGGTCGAGCGCGGGCTCGCGGAGCGTGTCGGTGAGCACGGGCTGGAACGTCCGCACGAACGCTCCGAGGTCCTCAGGACCCGGGCGGGCGTCGAGGCGCTCGACGTGGTCGGCGTACGTCGCGGCCAGGCCGGGCAGGTCCCACGCCACGGAGGCCGCGTCGGCCGCCGCGGTCGCGCTCAGGCCGAGGGTGCCCAGCCGGACCAGCGCCCCGGTCGGGGCCCGGTCGAGCAGCGGTGCCAGCACCTCGCGCCGGTCGGTCACCGAGACGAGCACGCCCGGCTGCAGCGTGCCGTAGCCGGCCAGGACCGCGGTCCGGCGCAGCGCGTCCCGGAACGCCCGGTGCTCCTCGGGCACCGTGTGCAGGACGGTGTGGAACTGCCCGGACCAGGCCACCGGCCGCGTCATGGCCTGCGTCCGGACCCGTTCCCAGCCCGCGAGGAACTCGCCGGCCAGCGCGTACGTCGTCGTCCGGCCCTGCCGGTGGCTGCTCAGCTGACCGGCCCGCACCATCCGCGCCAGGAGCGTGCGGCCGGCGTCCGGGGAGTGGTCGAGCTGACCCAGCAGGCGACGCAGAGCCGCGCCGGGCAGCACGGTCCGGCCCGCGATCCCGAAGAGGAACGCGACCTCGCCCGGGCCGCGCCCGCGCGAGACCCGGCCGGGACTAGTGTGCGTCTCGTTCACGGTCGTCGACATGGAGTCACTGATCGTACCGACCCGTCGGAGGGGGAAGACCGTGGCCGAGCCTGCGCAGGTCAGGGGGGCGAAGCCCGCCAGCGGGACGAACGCCGCCCTCGGCTGGGTCGTCGCGATCGCCGTCAACGTCGTGCTCCCGATCGCGACCTACAGCCTGCTGGTCGGGGCCGGTCTCGCGCCGGTGCCCGCGCTGCTCCTCTCGGGCGTGTGGCCGCTGCTCGAGATGGCGGTGACGGTCGTGCGGCAGCGTCACCTAGACGAGTTCAGCCTGTTCGTGCTGATCGGGATCGTCATCGGCGTCCTCACGGCCGCGTTCTCCGACTCGACCCGGGCCGTGTTCCTCAAGGACTCGATCACCACCGGCCTGCTGGGGCTCATCTTCCTGGCGACGCTGCCGTTCAAGCCGCTGACGTTCTTCCTCGCCCGGCGCTTCGCGACGGACGGGTCCAAGGTGCAGCGCGACTGGTGGGACGGGCTGTGGCAGCACCCCCACTTCCGCCGGACGCAGCGCGGCCTGGGCGCCGCCTGGGGTCTCGCCCTGATCGGCGAGGCGACGATCCGCGCCGTCTTGACCTACCGGCTCGGCCCGCAGGCCATGGTCGTGGTCAACAACGTCGTGCCGTACGTGGTGATCGCGGGCATGGTCTTCGTGAGCATCACGGTCGGCAAACGTTCCCGCGCCGCCGCGGAGCGTCGTCACGGGTCGTCGGCGGCCCCGCCCGAGGCCGACGCCGCGCCCGCCGTGGACGAGGACGTCACCACCTAGCCGACGACGCACCGGTCGCGAGCCCTGCGTGCGTCGCGCCGTTGCGAGCGGCAGCGGGGACGGCCCCACGCCGCGGGCCGCTAGGCTCGCGCCACGACCTCGGACCCAGGAACCCGGTGCGACTCCGGGACGGTCCCGCCACTGTGAGCCCGCGTCTTCGAGCAGACGGGTGAGTCAGGAACTGCCCGGCGTCGCGACCTTTCCCTACTGCCTGGGGGCGCGGACCTCCGGCGAGGAGTATGAGTGTCCCCCGTCAGAAGTACGGCACGTGTCTCCGCTGACCAGGCGGCGCCTCGCGGCGTTCTCCTCGGTCGCGGTACGCCCGGTTCGACCCTTCCTCCCGACCGTGCCTTGCGATGCATCCACCTGGACGGCGGAGCCACGCACCCCACTTCTGACGGAGGACACTGAAGTGCCCCGGATCGTCCTGCTCTCCACCTCCGACACCGACCTGCTGACGGCTCGCGCGAGCGGCGCCGACTACGTGGTCGCCAACCCGGGCCGTCCGGCGCACCAGGAGATGGCCGCCATCTTCGAGTCGGCCGACCTGATCGTCGCCCGCGTCCTCGGCTCGCCGCGGGACCTGTGCGGCGGGTTCGACCGGATCCGCGCGACCGGCAGGCCGATGGTCGTGCTCGGCGGCGAGCAGGCGCCCGACGCGGCGCTGATGGAGCAGTCGACGGTCCCGATCGGCATCTGCGCCGAGGCCCACCGCTACCTCGCGCAGGGCGGCCCCGAGAACCTCCGCCAGCTGCACGCGTTCCTCTCCGACACCGTCCTGCTCACCGGTGAGGGCTTCGAGGCGCCGGTCGAGCAGCCCCAGTGGGGCGCCCTGCCGCGCCCGACCAGCACGCTCCCCGAGGAACGCTCCCTGAGCCTGTCGGAGGGCCCCGAAGGGGTTGGCGGCGCTCTCGTACGGCCGCGGGTCGCCATCCTCTTCTACCGGGCGCAGTTCACGGCCGGGAACACCGCGTACGTCTCCGCCCTGGCCGACGCGATCGACGACGCCGGCGGCGTGGGTGTGCCGGTCTTCGCCGCCTCCCTGCGCGACGCGCCGGACGACCTGATCGAGCACCTCGGCACGTACGACGCCCTCATCACCACGGTCCTGGCGGCGGGCGGCACCCGCCCGGCGAACGCCTCGGCCGGCGGCGAGGACGAGGGCTGGGACGTGCGCAAGCTGGCCGGGCTCGACGTGCCGATCCTGCAGGGGCTCTGCCTGACCACGAGCCGCAGCGACTGGGCCGAGTCGAGCGAGGGCCTGTCGCCGCTCGACGTGGCGACGCAGGTGGCGGTGCCCGAGTTCGACGGGCGGATCATCACGGTGCCGTTCTCCTTCAAGGAGGTCGACGCCGACGGGCTGCCGCACTACGTCCCCGACCCGGAACGGTGCGCGCGCGTCGCCTCGCTCGCGGTCAACCACGCGCGGCTGCGGCACGTCCCGCCGAGCGAGCGCAAGATCGCGATCGTGCTGTCGGCCTACCCGACCAAGCACTCCCGGATCGGGAACGCGGTCGGCCTCGACACCCCCGTCTCCGTGATCCGGCTGCTGCGCGCGCTGCGCGAGGAGGGCTACGACCTCGGCGAGCCGGGCGACATCCCGGGGACCGGGCCGCTGGCCGAGGTGGAGGACGAGGAGCCGGACACCACGGCCGGCAACGCCCTGATCCACGCCCTCATCGACGCCGGCGGGCAGGACCCCGAGTGGCTGACCAGCGACCAGGTCGCCGGCCAGCGCGTCCGGATCCCGGCCGCGATGTACAAGACGTGGCTCGCCGACCTGCCGGCCGACCTCGTCGAGCACGTGACGCAGACCTGGGGCGAGGCTCCGGGCGAGCTGTTCGTGGACCGGACCCTCGACCCCGCGGGCGAGATCGTCGCCGCGACGCTCCAGGCCGGGAACGTCGTCATCCTCGTCCAGCCGCCGCGCGGCTTCGGCGAGAACCCGATCGCGATCTACCACGACCCGGACATGGCCCCGACGCACCACTACCTCGCCGTCTACCGCTGGGTCGAGCGCGAGTTCGGTGCGCACGCGGTCGTGCACGTCGGCAAGCACGGCAACCTCGAGTGGCTGCCCGGCAAGAACCTCGGCATGTCCGCCTCGTGCGGCACGGACGCGGCGCTCGGCTCGATGCCGCTGATCTACCCGTTCCTCGTGAACGACCCCGGCGAGGGCACCCAGGCCAAGCGCCGCGCGCACGCCACGGTCATCGACCACCTCGTGCCGCCGATGGCGCGCGCGGAGGCGTACGGCGACATCGCCCGGCTCGAGCAGCTGCTCGACGAGTACGCGACGGTGTCGGCGATGGACCCGGCCAAGGCCCCGGCGCTGCGCGGGGAGATCTGGACCCTCGTCCAGGCGGCCGAGATGCACCACGACCTCGGGCTGGACGACAAGCCCGACGACGAGGTGTTCGACGACTTCGTCCTGCACGTCGACGGCTGGCTCTGCGAGATCAAGGACGTCCAGATCCGCGACGGGTTGCACATCCTCGGCCAGCCGCCGGTCGGCGACAACCTGGTCAACCTCGTGCTGGCGGTGCTGCGGGCGAACCAGGTGTTCGCCAACCAGGTCAACGGCATCCCCGGCCTGCGCGTCGCGCTCGGGCTCAAGGAGAACGAGTCCAGCACCGCCGAGGCCGACGCGGCCGAGGAGCAGGCGCGGGCCCTGGTGCAGGCGCTCGCCGACGCCGGGTGGGACGAGTCCCAGGCGCCCGGGATCGCGCTCGCGCAGCTGGGGTCCGACCACCCGGGTCTCGCCGGCGTCGAGGCGTCGCTCGCCTTCGCCTGCCGCGAGGTCGTGCCGCGCCTGGCCAAGACGACCGACGAGATGACGAACACCCTGCACGCGCTGGCGGGCGGCTACGTCCCGGCCGGGCCGTCGGGCTCGCCGCTGCGCGGCCTGGTCAACACGCTCCCCACCGGGCGGAACTTCTACTCCGTCGACCCCAAGGCGGTGCCGTCCCGGCTGGCCTGGACGACGGGCCAGGCGATGGCCGACTCGCTGCTGCAGCGCTACCTCGACGAGACCGGGGAGTACCCGGCCTCGGTCGGGCTCTCGGTCTGGGGCACGTCGGCCATGCGGACCTCGGGCGACGACATCGCCGAGGTCCTCGCCCTGCTCGGCGTGCTGCCGACCTGGGACGAGGCCTCGCGCCGCGTGGTCGGGCTGGAGCCGATGCCGCTCGCCGAGCTCGGCCGGCCGCGGATCGACGTGGTCGTGCGGATCTCCGGGTTCTTCCGCGACGCGTTCCCGCACGTGGTGACGATGCTCGACGACGCCGTACGCCTCGTCGCCGGGCTGGACGAGGCGCACGAGGACAACTACGTGCGCCGGCACGCCGACGCCGACCGTGAACTGCACGGCGACGAGCGGCGGGCGACCACCCGGATCTTCGGGTCGAAGCCCGGCTCGTACGGGGCGGGGATCCTGCAGGTCATCGAGTCCGGGAACTGGCGCGACGACTCCGACCTCGCCGAGGTCTACACGGCGTGGGGCGGGTTCGCCTACGGGCGCGACCTCGACGGGGTCAGCGCGCGCGAGGACATGGAGTCGACCTACCGCCGCATCTCCGTCGCGGCGAAGAACATCGACACCCGCGAGCACGACATCGCCGACTCCGACGACTACTTCCAGTACCACGGCGGCATGGTCGCGACCGTGCGCTCGCTGACCGGCGTAGACCCGAAGGCGTACGTCGGGGACAGCACGACGCCGGACGCGATCCGGACGCGGACGCTGGGCGAGGAGACGGCGCGCGTGTTCCGGTCGCGCGTGGTCAACCCGCGCTGGATCGCGGGAATGCGCAAGCACGGCTACAAGGGCGCGTTCGAGCTGGCGGCGACGGTCGACTACCTGTTCGGCTTCGACGCGACGACCGGTGTGGTGCCGGACTGGATGTACGCCACCCTGGCCGAGACCTACGTCCTCGACAAGGAGAACCAGGACTTCCTGCGCCACGCCAACCCGTGGGCGCTGCACGCCATGGTGGAGAAGCTGAGCGAGGCGGCCGACCGCGGGTTGTGGGCCGAGCCCGACGCCGAGCTCATGGACCGGCTGCAGCAGGTCTACCTCGAGGTCGAGGGCGACCTGGAGGACCGGGTCTCGTGAGGGTTCCCCTGAGATCGGCTCACTCGATCACGCCCGGCCGCCGTGCTGAGCGTGGCCCGAGGTCGGCGAGACGATCGAGTGACGGGATCTCAGGGCGATGAGTCTCGACCCCGATGCGCTGGACGCGGAGACGCTGACCTTCCTGACCGAGCGGCACCTGGCGACGCTGACGAACGTCCGCGCCGACGGGACGCCTCACGTCGTCCCGGTCGGCTTCACCTACGAGCCGGAGACCCGCCTCGCCCGCGTGATCACCGGCGGCGGCTCGGTCAAGGCTCGGCTCGCCGCCCGGCCGGGCGCGGTCGCGGCGCTGTGCCAGGTCGACGGGCGCCGGTGGCTCACGCTCAGCGGCCCGATCCACGTCGAGCGCGATCCCGCGGCCGTGGCGGACGCGGTCGCCCGCTACGCCGGCCGCTACCGCGAGCCGCGGGTCAACCCCGAGCGCGTGGTCCTCGTCGTCGAGGTCGCGCGCATCCTCGGCCACGGCTGAGCGAAAGTTCTCGCCGTCCGACCACCGCTGGGGTGGTGAGCGGGCAAGAAGTTCGGCAGGGTCGCTCTAGCCGACCCCTGAGGAGAGCCACGATGGCCGAGATCCTGCTGTTCCACCACGTGCTCGGTCGGACCGCCGGCATGGAGGCGCTGGCCGAACGCTTCCGGGCCGCCGGGCACACCGTCCACCTGCCCGACCTCTTCGAGGGCCGCACCTTCACCGACCGCGAGCAGGGCCGGGCGTACGCGGACGAGGTCGGATTCGACACGATCGTCGAACGCGGCCGGCTCGTCGCGGAGGAGCTGCCGCGCGAGCTCGTCTACGCCGGGGTCTCGCTCGGCGCGCTGCCCGCCCAGCTGCTGACGCAGACCCGGCTCGGGGCGAGGGGAGCGGTCCTGGTCAGCGCGGCGATCGAGCCGAGCGACCTCGACGCGCCCTGGCCGGCCGGGGTCGGGGTCCAGATCCACCTGATGGAGGGCGACCCCCTGCTCGCCGAGGGCGACCTCGACGCCGCGCGGAGCATCGTCGACACCGTCGCCGAGGCCGAGCTCTTCCTCTACCCGGGCTCCGCGCACCTCTTCACCGAGTCGACGAGCGCCGACCACGACGAGTCTGCGACGGACCTGCTCGTCGAGCGCGCGACGGCGTTCCTCGAGCCGCTCTGAGCGTTGGGGCGCCCGGTCAGAGCAGGACGCGGCGCAGGTCGCCGACGTCGCGCGACACGAAGGACGGGACGTCGCCCAGCCCGCTCGCCCGCCCGCCGTGCCGGATGCGGTGGGCCAGCCGGCGCAGGCCCTCGCTCGGCGGCGGGCCGGCCTGCTGCAGCCGCTCGCGCCCTTCGACCGAACCCTCGCGGCCGTCGGACTCCTCGAGCCGGTACGCCTCGGCCAGCACCCGGTAGGCCAGCCGTTCGGCCGCCACGACGACCGGCCAGAGCCGCTCGGCGGCCTCCCGCTGGGCGGGGAACCCGTTCAGGTTGTTCGTGCTCGTCTCGCGCAGCCGGGTCACGCGACGCTCGAGGTCGCGGCGGGCGCGGAGCCCGGCCGGTGCGACGACCCGGTCGGGCGTCAGCGAGTCGACCGCGTCGGCCGCCGCCTCGACCGTGGCGGCCAGCGCGTCGGGCAGCCAGGCCGCGGGCGTCTTGCGCGAGACCAGCGCGAAGACCGACAGCGCCACACCGGCGCCGATCAGGGTGTCGAGCGCCCGCGCGAGCAGCAGCGTCCCGGCGCTCTGCGACGACCCCGCGACCCCCATCAGCAGCGCCGAGCAGGTGATGAGCACCGCGGCGGCGGCGTAGTTGCGGGGGACCAGGAGCTGCGCGCCGTAGACGACCACGGCGATCACCCCGACGAGGACCGGGCCGCTCGGGTCGGCGCGCAGGATCAGGGCGACCGCCCCGACGCCGAGCACGGTGCCGGCGCTGCGCTCGAGCCCGCGCTGGACCGTACGCCGCTGGTCGAAGCCGGTCGCCAGCACGAGCACGCTCGTGGCGACGGCCCAGTAGGCGTGGCTGAGGCCGAGCGCGGAGGCCAGGACCCCGGACACCGCCGAGGCGGTCCCCACCCGGACCAGGACCAGGAAGGAACGCGAACCGGGTTCGAGGGCGGCGAGCAGCACGCGGCCGGGGTGCGGCCGGCCCAGGGGCAGCGCGAACAGGACGTCGCGCCCGGCCGGGCCGTTCCTGCTGCGGGCCTGCCAGCCGAGCTGGCGGGCCCGGCCCGCCGCACCGGGGTCGGGCGTGCGCCGTCGCAGCGCGTCGGCCAGCACCAGCTGCAGGGTCCGGGTGATCTCGCGCAGCCGCAGCAGACCGTCCGACGGACGCCCACGACCCGACCGCGACGCGACCGGCTGCTCGGCGACCAGCACCGTCCACGCCTGCTGCACGGCGAGCGCGGCGGCGTGCCGGCGTTCGTCGGCCTCCGGCCCGTCCGGCGCGTCGACGAAGTCGGCCACCGCGTCCGCGGCGTGCGCCACGGCCTGACGCTCCGGGCCGTGCCGGTCGACCAGCGCCCCGGTCAGCTGCAGGAGGGTCGCGAACAGGCCGCCGGCCAGCACGAGCAGACCGCTCTGCACCGGGTCGGCGCCCTCCGCGTGCAGGGCCGTGCCCGTCGCGCAGCACAGCGCGAACTGGTACGCCCCCGGCACCACGGCCAGCGCGTTGCAGACCCAGGTCGCGACGACCGCGATCAGCGTCACGGTCAGCACCCCGGCCCAGCCCACCTGCTCGGCCACGATCCCGAGGGCGACCGCGAGCGCCTCGCCCAGCGAGACCAGCACCAGGAGCCGGGCGCGGTAGCCGTACGGCCGACCGCCGCCGAACAGGCTGGCGAAGCCGCCGACCGCCGCGAGCAGCCCGAGGCTGACGTGCCCGGTCGCGTAGCCCACCGAGGCCGGGACGGCGACCGACAGCATCGTCCGCAGGGCGACGGGCCAGGTCCGCGGCGCGGTGCGCAGCAGGAACATCGCGCGCAGGCCCTGAGGTTCCGGGCGTGGGGGTTCTGGGCGTGGGGGTTCTGGGCGTGGGGGCTCGGGGCGTGGAGGCTCGGGGCGCGGGAGCGCCGGGGTCATCGGCCCGGGCGCAGGAGGTAGGTGTCCATCACCCAGCCGCGAGCCGCCCGGACGGCGTCGCGCCGGGTGCGGATCTCCGGCAGCACGTCGACGAGCCGACCGTGGACGAGGGCCTCGTCGGCCAGCCCGAGCTGGGCGCCCCAGAAGATCTCGAGGCCGGGGTGGGCCTCGACCAGACCGGCGCAGGCGAGGTCGCCGTCGAGCATCACGACCACGTCGCCGAGCGCGGGGTCGTACTCGCCGAGCAGGCGGCGCCCGGTCGTGATGTGCACCGGCTGGCCGACCCGGTTGAGCGCGATCCGGTGCCGCGCGGCGAGCAGGCTCACGCTGCTGATGCCGGGCACGACGGTGACCTCGAGGTCGACGCCCAGTCCTGAGGGGGGACGACCCCCCACACCCCCCGGGGGGTTCCCGTCGCTGGCGCTCCTGGAACCCGGTCCTGAGGGGGGACGACCCCCCACACCCCCCGCTGGGTTCCCGTCGCTGGCGCTCCTGGAACCCGAGCGCAGCAGCTCCGCCATCGTGTCGACCACCCGCAGCGTGGAGTCGTAGAGCGACGGGTCGCCCCAGACCAGCATCCCGACCGTCCCGTCGTCGCCGACCTCGCGGATGACCGCGTCGGCGTGGCGCCGCGCCCGCTCGGCGTGCCAGTCGCGGACGGCGGCGGCGTACGCCCCGGTGTCGCGGTCGGCGTCCGGTCCGCGCTCGGGGTCGGGGACCTCGACGAAGGTGTAGCGGTCGTGGGTGATCACCGCCGCGCAGAGCTCGGCGCGCAGGGTGACGAGGTCGCGGGTGGCGGCGCGCTTGTCCGCGACGAGGAACACGTCGACCGCGTTCAGCGCGGCCACGGCCTCGCCGGTGAGGTGGGCGGGGTCGCCGCTGCCGATGCCGACGACGAGGACGCGGACCGTCACCGACCCACCCGCGTTCCCTCGAGCAGCAGGTCGACGTCCAGGTTCGCCTCGACGGCGTCAGCGAGCACGTCGATCATCGCCTCGCGCCGGGCGCCGTACGCGGGTGCGCCCGAGACGGCTGCCCACGACGACCCGGAGGCGCCCGCGACCTCGGCCAGCCACGCCCGCCGGAACCCGTCGTTCTCGAACGCGCCGTGCCAGACCGTGCCCCACACCGACCCCGAGCGCCAGCCGTCGAGGAAGGGTTCCGCCGTGCACGCCCCCGTGCGCTCGGCCCGCCCGTGGTGGATCTCGTACGCCTGCACGGCGTGCCCGTGCCAGCTGCCCGCGGGGCGCCCGAGGGACTTCTCCGACTCGAACCGCGTGACGACCGGCAGCAGCCCGAGCCCGTCGACGCCGGTCAGCGAGCCGGCGGCGTCCGCCTCGATCCCCGCCGGGTCCTCCACCCGCACGCCGAGCATCTGGTAGCCGCCGCAGATCCCGAGCACGGGTGCGCCGCGCCGGGCCCGGTCGAGCACCACGTCGGCGATCCCGGTCCGGCGCAGCCACGCCAGGTCGGAGAACGTGGCCCGGGTCCCGGGCAGCACGGCGACGTCCGCGCCGGCGATGACCTCGGGGTCGTTCGTCACGCGCACCTCGACGCCGGGCTCGGCGGCCAGGGCCTCGACGTCGGTGGCGTTGGAGACGCGGGGCAGGCGGACGACCGCGACCCGCAGCAGACCGCCGTCCGCGGGGCGCGCCGAACGGCGCCAGGCCCCGACCTCGAGGGTGTCCTCCGCGTCCAGCCACACCCCGTCGAGCCAGGGCAGCACCCCGGCGAACGGCACCCCCGTGCGCCGCGTGATCTCGGTCAGCCCGGGCGCGAGCACGCTCGGGTCGCCGCGGAACTTGTTGACCACGAACGTCCGCACCAGCGCCCGGTCCTCCGGCTCGAGCAGGGCGACCGTGCCGTAGAGGGCGGCCAGCACGCCGCCGCGGTCGATGTCGCCGACCACGACGACCGGCAGCCCGAACCGGCGGGCGAGCCCGAGGTTGACGTAGTCGCCGGACCGCAGGTTGATCTCGGCCGGCGACCCGGCGCCCTCGCAGACCACGAGGTCGTGCTCCGCCTCGAGCTCGGCGTACGCCGTCCAGGCCGCCTCGGCCAGGTGACGCCGCCCGGTCGCGTACTGACCGGCCTCGAGCACGCCGCCCGGGCGGCCGCGGACCACGACGTGGGCGCGTCGGTCGGTGCCCGGCTTGAGCAGCACCGGGTTCATCGCCGAGGTCGGCTCGAGCCGCGCCGCGGCCGCCTGCAGGATCTGCGCCCGGCCGATCTCGGCCCCGTCGGCGCAGACGCCGGAGTTGTTGCTCATGTTCTGGGCCTTGTACGGCGCCACGTCGAGCCCGCGCCGGACGAGCGCCCGGCAGAGACCGGTGACGACGAGCGACTTGCCGGCGTCGGAGGTGGTCCCCGCGACGAGCAGCCCGGACGCTCCCGGGCTCCTCACCGTGCGATCACCGTCCGATCGTAGAGCGGAGCCGGCGGTACAGGACCCGCCCGACCGCCCACGGGGGCGCCGCGGCGGCCCCGCCCTGGACCACGACGATGCCGGCCAGCACGAGCAGCCCGCCGAGCACCTGGCCGGCGCTCGGGACCTGCCCGAGCAGCACGGCGGCGAAGACGACCGCGAAGAGCACCTCGGTCAGCCCGACGAACGACGCGATCGCGCTGCCGAGCCGGCGCACCGCCATGACACCGGTCAGGTAGGCGACGACGGCGGACACCAGGATCAGCATCGCCATCGGCACCCACCACGGCACGGAGGCGCCCGCGAGGGTGGTGGCACCCGTCGACGCGGCCAGCGGCAGCAGCCCGGTGGCGCCGACGAGCAGGAGGACGACCGCGCCGACCCCGGTGCCGGCGGTGGTGAGCAGCAGCGGCGGAACGGGCGCGACGCCGGGCTTCGGGTCGGCCAGCACGAAGTACGCGGCCAGGCAGAGCATCGCGCCGAGCCCGTACGCCACGCCGATGGCGGAGACGGTCAGGCCGTGCCGGACGTCGAGGACCAGCGCGAGCCCGACCAGCGCGAGGCCGGCGCCGACGCCGATGGCCGGGGTCGGCCGGTCGCCGTGGGCCCAGCGCCAGCCGATCAGGACGACCGGCGCGAGGTACTCGAGCAGCAGGGCGACGCCGACCGAGAGGTACTGCAGGGCGCTGAAGTAGAAGAGCTGCGCACCCGCCACGGCGACGATGCCGTAGACCGCCAGGCTGCCGGACTGCCGCAGGCTCGGCAGGCCCGTGCGGCGGAGCAGGAGCAGGCACGGCAGGAGCAGCACGAGGAACGCGCCGCCCACCCGCGCCGCGACGAGCGCGGCCGGCGACCAGCCGTCGTCGAGCAGCGCGTGGCCGAAGGAACCGGAGAGCCCGAACGCCGCCGCCGAGCCGAGGCCGATGGCCAGACCGGCGGCACGGCCGTCCGACGTGGTCGTCGTCGGGGTGCCGGTCGTGGTGCTGGTCGTCTCCGTGGCTGTCACCGCTGTGCTCCTCCGCGCCGGGTCCCGAGCCGTGGTGTCACGACCAAAGGTGATTTACACTCGTGACACTAACCGGGCTGCTTGTCAGGAGTCAAGATGCTTTTCACCGGTGACACGGAAGAAGCGCTGGCCGAGGCCACGACGCTGGTGAACACCCGTCTCGACGGCGTCGACCAGCTCGAGACGGTCGCGGGGCTGGAGGCGTTCCTGCAGGAGTACGCGATGACCGGGGAGCGGCTCGGCACCCGGGCCGAGCTCGAGGCGGTCCGCGAGATCCGCGAGCGGCTGCGGGCCGTGTGGTCGGCGTCCGACCGGGCCGAGGCCGCGGCGCTGGTCAACGCGATCCTGCGCGAGACGGCCACCACGCCGTACCTGATCAAGCACGACGAGCTCGACTGGCACCTGCACATGACCGAGCCGTCGGCACCGCTGGCCCACCGGATCGGGGCGGAGTCGGCCATGGGCCTGCTGGACCTGATCCGGACCGACAACCTCGGCCGGCTCAAGACCTGCGCGGCCGACGACTGCGACGCCCTGCTGGTCGACCTCTCCCGCAACTCCTCCAAGCGCTACTGCGACACCGGCAACTGCGGCAACCGGGCGAACGTCGCCGCCTACCGGGCCCGGCGGCGCGACTCCCCGGCCTAGCCACCGCTCAGGGAGGGGCCAGCCAGACGAGCTGCCGGCCGCGCGACCAGCAGCGCCCGACCGCCTCGACGCGCAGGGAGGTGCGGTCGAGCACCGCCACGGCGACGATGCTGTGCCCCGACGCGCGCCGGTCGCCCAGGGTCGGCACGCCCGGAGCGACCCCGACCCCCTCCACCGACACCCACGCCACCGGGCGCTCGGTCGCCGCGTCGTCGAGGCGCTGCAGGAAGCGCAGCCGGCCCTCCGGCGTGAGCCGCGACAGCGCCCAGGTGGTGACGACGACGGGGAGCGCCCCGTCGGGCGTCCGGGCGAGGACCTTCGGCAGCTGGACCTCCACCTCGGCGGGGTCGACGCTCGTCCGCGCGGCGACCTCGGGCACCGCCCGGTCGGGGACACGACGGCCGCCCACCACCCGCGCCGACACCTGCGCCGCGGCCGTCACCTCACCGAGCCGGACGCCGTCGCTGTACGCGATCCCCACCCGGTCGAGCGCGAGCTCGAGCCCGGCCGGGCCGCCGAGGTCCACGATCCCGATCGCCTCCGCCCCGGCCCGGTGGGCGATCTCGGCGACGGCCGGGTAGACCACGGCGACGCGCGGCGTGTCGTCGGCGGGTACCGGGAGGGCGTCACGCACGGGCGGACGCGCACGACCGGACGAACGCGGCCAGCACCGGCGCGAAGGCCACGGGCTCCCAGGTGTGGTGGGCGCCGGCGACCTCGCGGACCTCGGTCTGCGGGAGCACGGTGCGCACCCGTACGGCGGCCTCGACCATGCTCGGGAACGTCGAGCTGCCGTACGTGGCGAGCACCGGTACGTGCACCTCGTCGCGCAGCGCTCCGGACTCGAGCCGGGCGGTGGCCCAGCGCACCGCCTGCGCGTCGGCCCGCAGGCTGACCGCGCCCGCGTAGATCGCCGGCCAGGCGGGCGACGCCTTCGCCCCCGCCAGCCACTCGGGCGGCATGTCCTTCATGTACCACTCCTGCGCGGCCTCGAGCTCGCCGTCGTCCAGGCGCCGCTCGAACCCGTCCACCCACGCCGCCGCCTCCTGGGCGGGGGCGGCCAGCGGCCCCTCCCAGAGGACCAGGCCGTCGACGGGCAGGCCCTGCGCCACGGCGTACAGGCTGATGGCGCAGCCCGAGGAGTGCCCGACCAGCACGGCGCGCCCGCCCGCCGCCTCGACGACCGCGCGGAGCGCGTCGACCTCCCGGTCGAGGTCCCAGCGCACGTCCCCCGAACGCGGCGGCGGGACGCTCTCGCCGCGGCCGAGCCGGTCGGGACCAGGACCGTGAGGCCCTCGGCGGCCACCAGCCCGGCCGTCGCGGCCACGACGTCGACGTCGCCGCGCAGCGAGCCCGCCCCGGCCACGAGCACCACCGCCGGGCCCTGGTCGGGGCCGTACCGGTCGTACGCCACCCGGTCGCCCCGGGTGCTGGTCGCGAGGTCGGTCATGGTGCTCCTCCTGGTCGCCGTCCTTCCAGGGTGTGACTCCCGCCGCGGTGCGAGGTCATCGGGTCGGGTCCGGGCCGCGGGAAGAAGCAGGAAGTAGGCACCGCAAGTTGTTTTCCCTCCCCCCGAGGCCCGGGGGTAACTTGATCGACACCGCCTCGGGGGCCGCTTCACCTCAGGCGTCGGACGGACGAGAGGAGCACCGTGAGCGACGTGCGCGAGAGCGGCCCGGGCCCGGCGGAGAACGACGCCGTCCAGCTGCTGACGCCGGAGGGTGAGCGGGTCGAGCACCCTGACCACGCGTTCACCGGCAGCGACGACCTGGTCCGCGACTTCTACGCCCAGATGGCGCTGGTGCGCCGGATCGACGCCGAGGCGATCGCGCTGCAGCGCCAGGGCGAGCTCGGCCTCTGGCCCTCCTCGCTCGGCCAGGAGGGGGCGCAGATCGGCGCCGCGTTCGCGCTGCGCCCGCAGGACTTCGTGTTCCCCACCTACCGCGAGCACGGCGTGACCATCACGCGCGGGGTCGACCCGCTCCGGGTGCTGGCGATGTACCGCGGGTGCGAGACCGGCACGTGGGACGTCTTCGAGCACAAGACGTACATGTCCTCGATCATCATCGGCACCCAGGGCGTCCAGGCCACGGGCTACGGCATGGGCCTGGAGCGTGACGGGCTCGTCGGCAGCGGCGACCCCGAGCGCGACGCGGCGGTCGTCTGCTTCTTCGGCGACGGCGCGACGAGCCAGGGCGACCTCAACGAGGGGCTGGTCTTCGCGTCGTCGTTCAACGCGCCCGTCGTCTTCTTCTGCTCCAACAACCAGTGGGCGATCTCCGAGCCCACCGAGCGTCAGTCCCGCGCCCCGCTCTACCGCCGGGCCGACGGGTTCGGGATCCCCGGGGTCCGGGTCGACGGCAACGACGCGCTGGCCGTGCACGCGGTCACGACCGCGGCGCTGGACCGGGCCCGCTCGGGCAACGGGCCGACGTTCATCGAGGCGTACACGTACCGCATGGGTGCGCACACCACCTCCGACGACCCCACCAAGTACCGGCTCGCCGACGAGCTCGAGCACTGGCGTGCGCGCGACCCGCTCAGCCGGGTGCGGACCTACCTCGAGCGTTCCGGTGCCGCGGACGCCGCGTTCTTCGAGCGCGTCGACGCCGAGGCCGATGCGCAGGCCGTGCGGCTGCGTCGGGAGTGCCTGGCGCTCCCCGTGCCGACGCTGGCCGAGACGTTCGACTGGGTGTACGCCGAGAAGTCGCCCGAGCTCACCGAGCAGCTCGCCCGTCACCAGGCGTACGTCGACAGCTTCGAGGAGGCCCGATGAGCGACGCCGCCCTGGCGCCCGTGCGCACCATGACCATGGCCAAGGCCCTGAACGCGGGGCTGCGCCGGGCCATGGAGGACGACCCGAAGGTCCTGCTCGAGGGTGAGGACATCGGCAAGCTCGGGGGCGTGTTCCGGGTGACCGAGGGCCTGCAGAAGGACTTCGGGGAGGCTCGCGTCGTCGACACCCCGCTCGCCGAGTCCGGCATCGTCGGCACGGCGGTCGGGCTGGCGATCCGCGGCTACCGGCCGGTGTGCGAGATCCAGTTCGACGGGTTCGTCTTCCCCGCCTTCGACCAGATCGTCACCCAGGTCGCGCGGGTCCGCTGGCGCTCGATGGGCCGGGTCCCGATGCCGATCGTCATCCGGATCCCGTACGGCGGCGGCATCGGGGCGATCGAGCACCACAGCGAGTCGCCGGAGGCCTACTTCGCGCACACCGTCGGCCTCAAGGTCGTCACCTGCTCCAACCCGGTCGACGCCTACTGGATGATCCAGCAGGCGATCGCCTCGGACGACCCGGTGATCTTCTTCGAGCCCAAGCGGCGCTACTACGAGAAGGCGGAGGTCGACACCACCACGACCCCGCTGCCGCTGCACAGCTCCCGGATCGTCCGGCCCGGGCGCGACGCGACGCTGATCGCGTACGGGCCGATGGTCAAGACCTGCGTCGAGGCCGCCGAGGCGGCGACCGACGAGGGCCGTGAGCTCGAGGTCATCGACCTGCGGACGCTCTCGCCGCTCGACCTCGGCCCGGTGTTCGACTCGGTCCGGCGCACGGGGCACGCGGTCGTCGTGCACGAGGCTCCGGTGAGCGTCGGGCTGGGCGCCGAGGTGTCCGCCCGGATCACCGAGGAGTGCTTCTACTCCCTCGAGGCCCCGGTGCTACGGGTGACAGGGATGGACGTCCCCTTTCCGCCGAGCCGGATCGAAGAGGACTACCTGCCCGACCTCGACCGTGTGCTGGACGCGGTCGACCGGTCGCTGGCCTACTGAAGACACGAAGAGCGAGAGAAGACGTGGCGACGAACGAGTTCCGCCTGCCCGATCCCGGTGAAGGCCTGGTCGAGGCCGAGATCGTCACCTGGCGGGTGGCCGTGGGCGACGAGGTCGAGGTCAACGACATCCTCGTCGAGATCGAGACGGCCAAGTCGCTCGTCGAGCTGCCCAGCCCGTACGCGGGCACGGTGACGGCGCTGCTCGTCGACGAGGGCCAGCTGGTCGACGTGGGGTCGCCGATCGTCGCGATCTCCGACGGCGCGGACGAGGCGGGCGGCGCCGACGAGGTGGTCCCGAGCCCGGCGGTGGCGCTCGGGTCCGACCAGGTCGCCGTGGTGCCGGACGGCGACGCCCCCGCTACGGACGGGCGCGTGGCCAACCTCGTCGGCTACGGGCCGCGCAGCACCGAGGCACGGCGTCGGCCACGCAAGGACGGTGCTCCGGCGGCGGCTCCGGCAGCGTCGGCTCCGGCCCCGGCGGCTCCCGCTCCGGAAGCTCCCGCTCCCGCGGCTCCGGCGGTCCCGGCTCCTGCGGCGACGGTCCCGGCCACGGCTCCGGTCACCGGCAACTCGTTGCCCGCCGAGCCGTCGTCGCCGGCGACCGAGGACGCCCCGTTCCTCGGGGGCGGACCGGCCGTGCTGGCCAAGCCGCCTGTCCGCAAGCTCGCGCAGGACCGCAGCGTCGACCTCACCAGGCTCACCGGCAGCGGTCCCGGCGGGGTGATCACCCGCGAGGACGTCGACCGGGCCAGCCGGCCCGAGCCGGTCCCCGCTCCGGCCGTGCCCGCCGTCCCGGCCGCGACCCCGGCGCGCCGGGGCGACCCGGACCGCGAGACCCGGGTCCCGATCAAGGGCGTGCGCAAGGCGACCGCGGACGCGATGGTGCGCTCGGCGTTCACGGCGCCGCACGTGACCGAGTGGGTGACCTGCGACGTGACGGCGACGATGGAGCTCGTCGACCGGCTGCGCGAGCGGCGCGAGTTCCGCGGCGTCAAGATCTCACCGCTGCTCGTCGTCGCCAAGGCCGTCTGCGTGGCCCTGAGCCGGGTCCCGCAGCTGAACGCGTACTGGGACGAGGCCGCCCAGGAGATCGCGACCCTGCACTACGTGAACCTCGGGATCGCCGCGGCGACCCCGCGCGGGCTGGTCGTGCCCAACCTCAAGGGTGCGGACGCCATGACGCTGCTCGAGATGGCGCAGGCGATCAACAACGTCGTCAGCACCGCCCGCGACGGTCGTACGTCTCCCTCCGACATGGCCGGGGGGACGTTCACGATCACGAACGTCGGCACGTTCGGCGTCGACGCCGGTACCCCGATCGTCAACCCGGGCGAGGCTGGGATCCTCTGCGTCGGCCAGATCGCCCGGCGCCCCTGGGTCGTCGGTGCCGGTCGGGACGAACGCCTCGAGCCGCGCTGGGTCACGACCCTGGCGGTCTCCTTCGACCACCGCCTGGTCGACGGCGAGCAGGGCTCGGTGTTCCTGTCGACGGTGGCCCAGATCCTCACCGACCCGGGGCTCGGCCTGCTCTTCTGACGCCGGGTCGCCTGAGCCGCTTCGCTCCCTGAGCCCGTCGAAGGGCGCGCCCGCTCACCAGCGCGTGACGTCGGTGAGGCAGAAGGGGTGCCCCGCCGGGTCGAGGAGCACGCGCCACGTCTCCCCCGGCTGCGGGTCGGCGAGGGTGGCTCCGAGGGCCAGGGCCTGCGCCTCGGTCGCGGCGACGTCGTCGCAGCCGAGGTCGAGGTGGAACTGCTTGGCGCCGTGCTCGTGCGGCCAGCCGGGCGGGTCGTAGCCCTCGATCCGCCCGAAGCCGAGCGCGGGTCCGCCGTCGGCGGGCACGAGCATCGCGTAGTCGTCCTCCGCCGCGGCCACGGTCCAACCGAGCAGCTGCGACCAGAAGGCCGCCTCCGCCCGCGGGTCGGAGCAGTCGAGGGTCGTCATCTTCAGCTGCGTGGTCATCCGGCCAGGTTCCTAGGATCAGGCCGTGGGGGATAGGACAAAGACGACGCGAAGGGGGGCGACAGGGACGGGGGCGACGGGGACGGGGGCGACGGCCAGCACGGCCGGCATCCTGCGGCCCGAGGAGTTCGCCCGCCACGTCGACCTGCAGCGGCGCGCGCCCGCGCCGGACCTCGCCCCCTGGGTCGAGAACCACTGGGTGCTGCGCTGGGACCTGCCCGCCGGGGCGACCTACCCGAGCCAGGTCCTCCCGCACCCGACCTGCAACCTCACCGTCGAACGTGGCGTCCGCCGCCCCGAGGCGCCGCCGGCCGCCGTGCTCGTCACCGGGCCGGTGACCCGGCGCTTCGACGTCGCGACGACGGGGCGCGGCTGGGTCTGGGGCGTGCGGTTCCGTCCCGGCGGGCTCGCGGCGCTCGCCGGCGTCGACGCCGCCCGGCTCGCCGAGCGCAGCCTCGCGGCCGCCGAGGTGCTGCCCGCCGACGTCGTCGCCGCCCTCGACGCCCTCCACGACACGGGCGCGCCGCTCGAGACCGACCAGGAGTCGGTCGAGGCGGCGCTCCGGCCGCTGGTCATCGACCTGCAGCCCGACCACGAGCTCGTGCTCGCCCTGGTCGCCGAGATGCTCGCCGACCGCACGCTCGTGCGGGTCGCGCAGGTGACCGAGCGGCACGGGGTCTCGACCCGGCGCCTGCAGCGGCTCTTCGCCCGCTACGTCGGGGTCGGCCCGAAGTGGGTGCTGGCGCGCTACCGGATGCACGACGTCGTGGCCGCGCTCGACGCCGGCCACGACGGTTCGCTGGCCGACCTCGCCGCCGAGCACGGCTGGTACGACCAGGCGCACTTCACCCGCGACTTCCACGCCCTCGTCGGCGTCACGCCCGCCCGCTACCGCGACTCACGGGCCGCCGACTAGCGCACACGGTGTTGTCCGTCGTCCGCGACCTGTGTGGACAACGTCCGGAGGAGGCGGTCTGACGGCAGGTCGTCGGGCTTGCTGGGGGCGTGACGAAGCTGCAGGACGAGGTGCGCGCGCTGGTCCGGCGCGACGGTGTCGTCTCCCGCCGGGACGAGCCCCGGCTGCGTTCGACGATCGACTGGCTCATCCGCACGGGCGAGCTGGCCTCGGTCCTTCCCGGCCTCTGCACGGCAGCCGGACAGACCGACGACTTCCGCGTGCGTTTGCTCGCGCTCCGCCGCTGGAGCCCCGATGCGGTGCTGACCGGCGCCGCCGCCGCCCGCCTCACGTTCTGGTCCACGATCGGGGTGGCCGAGGTCGGCGCGGCGACCGACAGGCAGGCCGTCCACGCCGGCTTCCGGCTGGTGCGACGCACGATCCCGGACGAGCTGCTCCGCGAGCAGAACGGGCTACGGCTGACCGCACCGGCGCTGACCGCCCTCGACCTCTTCGACGACGAGGGCACGGATGGCATCGACCACGTCCTCCGGTCTCGTGCCGCGACTCTCGCCGAGCTCTGGCGGGCGTTCGAGCTGACCCGCGGAAGGCGGGGCAACCGCCTGCGCGTGCGACACCTGCTCGACTCGCGCTCCGAGCCGTGGTCAGCGGCCGAGCGGCTGTGCCACCGTCTGCTGCACGGAGCAGGGATCGAGGGCTGGACGGCCGACCTGCCCGTGCAGGGCGGCGGTCGGAACGACTTCCTGGACGTCGGGTTCCCCGACCTCGGTGTCGTGGTCGAGATCGACGGGCGCCTGCACGAGGACGACCCTGACGTGTTCGAGAACGACCGCTGGCGCCAGAACGACCTGGTGCTCGACGGGTGGATCGTCGTGCGCTTCACCTGGACGATGCTCGATCAGCACCCCGACGTCGTCCTGGCCACCATCCGGTCCGCCCTCGAGGTCGCTCGGTCGGGTCGTCCCCTGACATACCTTCGCTCGGTGCGCTGACCGTCGAGGGTCTACGCCTGAGCGCCGCGGGCCATGCGCATCGAGTGAGTGGATCTCAGGGCAGAGCCCTCAGAAGGCGGCCTCGGGGAGGTCCATGACCGCCAGGTCGGTCTGCTCGGCGGCGACGCGCTCGGCGGTGAGGCGGGGCAGGACCGTCCGCGCGAACCAGCGCGCCGCGGCGACCTTGCCCTCGTAGAAGGCCTGCTCGCCCGCGCTCTGCTCCTCGCCCAGCCGGGCGAGGGCGACCTCGGCGCCCCGGAGCAGCAGCCAGCCGCAGACCACGTCGCCGAGCGCCATGAGCAGCCGAGTGGTGTTCAGCCCGACGAGGTAGACCTCGCGCTCCCGGCCGGGGACCTGCGCCGCGGTGGCGTCGCCGATCATCGCCGCCACGATGCCGGCGGCGTCGTGCAGCGCGGTCTGCAGCAGCTCGCGCTCCTCCTTGAGCCGGCTCTCGGTCTCCCCGGGCCCGCCCGCGGAGTCGATCCAGGCCTGGACCTGGCCCGAGAGGTCGCCAAGGGCTCGGCCCCGGTCGCGGACGATCTTGCGGAAGAACAGGTCCTGGCCCTGGATCGCCGTCGTCCCCTCGTAGAGGGTGTCGATCTTGGCGTCGCGCACGTACTGCTCGAGCGGGTGGTCCTCGACGTAGCCCGACCCCCCGAACGTCTGCAGCGACTCCGTGCCCAGCAGCACCCAGGAACGTTCCGAGCCGTAGCCCTTGACCACCGGCAGCAGCAGGTCGTTCAGGCGGACGGCCGCCTCGTCGACCTCGCCCTCGGCGCGCGCCAGGGCCACCCGGTCCTGGACGCTCGCGGTGAAGAGCACGAGCGCCCGCAGGCCCTCGACCCCCGCCTTCTGGGTCATCAGGGAGCGCCGGACGTCCGGGTGGTGCGTGATCGTCACCCGCGGTGCCGTCTTGTCGCCCGCTCGCGTCAGGTCAGGTCCCTGGACCCGCTCCTTGGCGTACGCCAGCGCGTTCAGGTAGCCGCTGGAGAGGGTCGCGATCGCCTTGGTGCCGACCATCATCCGGGCGTACTCGATGATGTGGAACATCTGCTTGATGCCGTCGTGGACGTCGCCCAGCAGCCAGCCCACGGCGGGCGTGCCGTCCGCGCCGAAGGCGAGCTCGCCCGTGGCCGAGGCCTTGATGCCCATCTTGTGCTCGAGCGCCGTGGTGAACACGCCGTTGCGCGCCCCGAGCCCGCCGGTCTCCAGGTCGACGTGCCACTTCGGCACCAGGAACAGCGACAGCCCCTTCGTCCCCGGTCCGCCGTGGCCCTCGACCCCGACGGGCCGGGCCAGGACCAGGTGCACGATGTTCTCGGTCAGGTCGTGCTCGGCCGACGTGATGAACCGCTTCACGCCCTCGAGGTGCCAGGTACCGTCCGGCTGGGGGAGCGCCCGGGTGCGGCCGGCGCCCACGTCGGAGCCGGCGTCCGGCTCGGTCAGCACCATCGTCGCGGCCCACTCGCGCTCGACCATCAGCTGCGCCAGCCGCCGGTCGCGCCCGGTGCCCTCACGCCACAGGACCTGCGCCATCTTGGGACCCGCCGCGTAGAGGAACGCGGCCGGGTTCGACCCGAGCAGCAGCTCGTTGGCGGCCCACTGCAGCGACGGCGGGCTCGGTGTGCCGCCCAGGTCCTCGGGCAGCTCGAGCGCCCAGGCGCCGGAGTCGAGCAGGGCCCGGTACGACTTCTTGAACGCCTCGCCCACGGTGACCGTCCGGGTCTCGGGGTCGTACACGGGCGGGTGCCGGTCGCTCGAGGCGAAGGGCTCGGCCAGCTTGGTCCGGGCCAGGGTGTCGAGCTCGGCCAGGATCTCCTCGGCGGTCTCCCGGTCCAGGTCCGCCCACGGGCCGACGCCCAGCACCTCCTCGCGGTGCAGCACCTCGAAGAGGGTGAACACGGTGTCGCGCAGGTTGGACCGGTAGTGGCTCACGGCAGGCTCACGGCAGCTTCCTGGGTCGGGGAGAACGTGACGGCGCCCATGTTACTGGTGAGTAACTTAGCCCGTCAGCACCGGTCGGGGTCGGTTGTGGTCCCATCCGTCCCGCGCGTCACGCGGGACCTGCGTGCAGACCACTGGAGAACAGGTCTAACGTGTCGACTCGTTGGTGAGTTCCCACCGCCGCAAAGGAGCGTTATGACCAGGCTGGACGTCAACTTCTTCGACTACGGCATCTTGTTCGTCTACTTCGCCCTGGTGGTGGCCATCGGCCTCCTGGCCCGGCGCGCGATCGCCACCAGCGAGGACTTCCTGCTGTCCGGCCGGTCCCTGCCGGCGTGGGTGACCGGGCTGGCCTTCATCTCGGCCAACCTCGGCGCCATCGAGATCCTCGGCATGGCGGCCAACGGCGCCCAGTACGGGATCTCGACGGTCCACTTCTACTGGATCGGCGCCGTGCCGGCCATGGTCTTCCTGGGCCTGGTGATGATGCCCTTCTACTACGGCTCGCGGGTCCGCAGCGTGCCGGAGTACACGCGGCGGCGGTTCAACAACCAGTCCCACCTGCTCAACGGGATCGCCTTCTCGCTGTCCTCGGTGCTGTCGGCCGGGGTCAACCTCTACGCCCTCGCCCTGGTCATCCAGGCGCTCGTCGGCTGGCCCAAGTGGCTGGCCATCATCGTGGCCGCCGGCTTCGTGCTCGCCTACATCACCCTGGGCGGACTGTCGGGCGCCATCTACAACGAGGTGCTGCAGTTCTTCGTGATCATCGCCGGGCTCATCCCGTTGGTGATCATCGGCCTCAAGGGCGTCGGTGGCTGGGACGGCCTGAAGGAGAAGGTGGCCGCGAACGCGACCACGCCGACGATGCAGCAGCACGCGTTCTCGACGTGGGGCGGCACCGGCATCGGGCACTGGACCAACCCGCTCGGTGACTGGCTCGGCATCGTCATGGGCCTCGGCTTCGCGCTCAGCTTCGGCTACTGGACCACGAACTTCACCGAGGTCCAGCGGGCCCTGTCGGCCAAGAACCTCTCCGCCGCCGAGCGCACGCCGCTGATCGGCGCCTTCCCGAAGATCTTCATCCCCGCGCTGACGATCATCCCCGGCCTGATCGCCATCGCGGTGATCCCGAAGTTCGGCGCCGAGGGCTCGGGGACGACCTACAACGACGCGATCCCCCTGCTGATGAAGACCTACCTGCCGAACGGCGCCCTGGGCATCGCCCTCGCCGGTCTGCTCGCGGCGTTCATGGCCGGCATGGCGGCGAACGTGAGCTCGTTCAACACCGTCTTCACGTACGACATCTGGCAGACCTACATCAAGAAGAACTTCCCGGACCACTACTACCTGAACGTGGGCCGCCTGGTCACGGTCGCGGGCATCCTGATCGGCATCGGGACGGCGTTCATCGCGTCGCAGTTCGACAACATCATGAACTACATCCAGACGCTGTTCTCGTTCTTCAACGCCCCGCTGTTCATCGTCTTCATCATCGGCCTGGTCTGGAAGCGGACCTCGCCCTGGGGCGGCTTCTACGGTCAGCTCGCGGGCATCATCGCCGCGGTGATCTTCCAGTACCTCATCGGGCCGAACTGGTCCTACATGCACACCGGCCAGACGATGAGCGGCGAGCTGAACGCCCAGATCGTCAACTTCTACGGCGCGTTCTCGGCGATCGTCGTGGGTGCCGTCGTCACCGTGGCGGTGAGCCTCGTGACCAAGCCCAAGCCGACGTCGGAGCTGGTGGGCCTCGTCTACGGCGCCCCGGACCCCGAGGCCGGCGACCCGCACGAGGGCTACGTCCGCAAGTGGTACGAGTCCCCGAAGGTCCTGGGCTACACCGCCCTGGGCATCGTCGTCGTGCTGTCGATCATCTTCATCTGAGCGAGGAGCCGGACCATGAGTTCCAAGGAGAGCACCACCTCCAAGACGGTCGCGTCGGCGGCCAGCAAGCTGTTCGACCTCCGGCTGCTGATCGGCGGGCTGTTCACCTTCTACGGGATCGTCCTGACCATCTACAGCTTCTTCGACAGCCCCGCGGAGATCGCCAAGGCCGCCAACATCCACATCAACCTGTGGCTGGGGATCGGGATGCTGATCCTCGGGCTCCTGTTCCTGCTGTGGACGCGGCTCGGTCCGCTGGCACCGCCGGAAGCCAACCCGACCGACCGCAGCCAGCGCCCCGGCGGGCACTGAGCCAGCGTTCCCGAGCGCAGCAACGCCCCCTGAGCCCGTCCAAGGGCTCCGGGGGCGTTGCTGCGCTCGAGCTCAGTCCGTGATCGTGATCCCGAGTTCGGCGGCCAGGGACGGCGCGAGCAGCGTGAGCTGCTCGGACGTGAGCCACGCGCCCCGCAGGCCGGACAGTCCCTCGACGACCTCGATCCGCGCCCCGCGCAGGTCGACGTCGCTCAGCCGGGCGTGACCGACGACCAGCGTGGTGACCATGCAGCCGTCCAGCCGCAGCCGCTCCACGTGCGCGTCGGTCAGGTCGAGCTCGCCGATCCTGCTGCCCACCAGCTCGACGTCGCGCCAGGTCGCCGCCCGCGCGTTCAGGTAGTCGATCTTGGTCCCCTCCAGCCGGACGCTGCGCCACTCCGCCTCGTACGCCTCCACGGAACCGAGCCGGCAGGCGTCGACGACGACGTCGCGCCACGAGGAACGTGCCGCGGGCAGGTGCGCCGCGTCGCAGCCCTCGAGGACCGTCTCGGCCAGCCGGACCCGAGCGAGGTCGGCGCCGTCGAGGGAGCAGCGGCGCAGGACGCAGCCCGAGACGCTCTGCCCGGCCAGGTCCGCGTCGGCCAGGTCCACCCCGACGAGCTCGACGGACTCCAGCCCGTCGTCCAGCTCGGTCCGCCCGGGCTCGTACGCCGGGAGCGCGCGGGGGGCGACGGTCGTGGGGCGCGGTGGCTTCGGCGAGGGTCCAGGCACCCGCCCCACGCTAGCGAGGGGCCGGCACCGTCATTAGGGTCGTTCTCCATGAGCGACACGAGCCAGCCGCAGGACCCGGTCCGCGAGCTGCTGACGGACTCCTTCTCCCGGGTCGGCAGCCTGGTCGAGGGCCTGACCCACGGTCTGACCCCCGAGCTCGCCACCTGGCGGGCCGACGACCAGGCGAACTCGATCGCCTGGCTGCTGTGGCACCTCACGCGGATCCAGGACGACCACGTGGCCGGGGTCGCCGGGGTCGACCAGGTCTGGCCGGAGTGGCGCGACCGCTTCGACCTTCCCTTCGGGCCGTGGGAGCTCGGCTACGGCCAGAGCCCGGACGAGGCGGCCCAGGTCGCGGTGCCGGGCGAGCTGCTGGCGGGCTACCACGCGGAGGTCCACGCGCTGACGATGCGCTACCTCGAGCGGATCGACTCCGGGGCCGGCGCCGCCGAGCTCGCGCGCGTGGTGGACGACGCCTGGGACCCGCCGGTCACCGCGTCCATCCGCCTGGTCAGCGTGCTCGGCGACACCCTGCAGCACCTGGGCCAGGCCGCGTACGTGAAGGGCCTGGCCAACCGGGCGGGCGTGGCGTGACCGACGCGGCGACGAGCGGACCCGCGGGCGGCGAGGCGGGCGTCTTCTACGGCGACCTCGCGCCGTGGTGGCCGCTGATCTCGGCGCCCGACGAGTACGTCGAGGAGGCCGCGTTCGCCGCCGAGCTGCTGGCCGGGGCGGTGCCGCCGACCCGCACGGTGCTCGAGCTCGGCAGCGGGGGCGGCAACAACGCCCACCACCTGCAGCAGCGCTTCGCCATGACCCTGGTCGACCTGTCGGAGCAGATGCTCGCGGTGTCGCGGGAGCTCAACCCCGACTGCGAGCACGTCCAGGGCGACATGCGGACGCTCCGGCTGGGGAGGACCTTCGACGCCGTCTTCGTCCACGACGCGATCGAGTACATGACCACCGAGGCCGACCTGCGGGCGGCGGTGGCCACCGCGTACGCGCACTGCCGCCCGGGCGGCGTCGCGGTCCTGGTGCCCGACGACATCGCCGAGAACTTCGAGCCCGAGACCGAGCACGGCGGGCGCGACGCGGCCGACGGGCGCGGTGTCCGCTACCTGTCCTGGTCGACCGACCCGGACCCGGCGGACACGACGACCACCACCGAGTACGCCTTCCTGCTCCGCTCGCCCGACGGGTCGGTCCGGGTGGCGCACGACAGCCACACGCTCGGGCTCTACCCCCGGGAGACGTGGCTGCGGGTGCTCTCGGACGCCGGCTTCGAGGCGCGCTCGGTGGCCGAGGTGACCGGCGACGACCGGCTGCCGCGCGAGTTCTTCGTCGGCGGGCGTACCGGCTGAGCGGTCCCGACGCCGGCCTGAGACAACGTCTCGGGCCTCTTGACGGGGCGGGCCCGCCGGAGCACGATCTTCACGTTGTCGGTCGGGGGGCCACAGCAGCAGTCCGGACCACCTGCTTGTGGGGAGCGGGCCCGGGCTCGGGGGTCCGACAACGACCCTGACGTCGAGCGAGGTAGCACCTCGAGGACCAAGGTCACGGAGGGTGGCGGCGCGAGCCGTCACCCTCTTGTCGTCCGCGGCCACCCGGGCCCGTCGGGGCGGGTCTCGGACGCGAGGTTCGTGCACTACTTTTGAGGTGCGGAGGCCCTCTGCCGCGCCTCCCGCCCTGCCGCACCTGACACCCCGCACCGCTCCAGGAGATCGATGACCGACACGCGCCCCGAGACCGACGCCGAGGCGCCTGCCGACACCCGGGCCACCGACAGCCAGGGCGAGGCGCGCGAGACCGAGATCAGCTTCGACGAGGCGCGCTACCCGGCCCGCCCGCAGCGGCTGCGGCCCCGCGGGCGCCTGCGCGGCCTCTTCCCGCGGCGGAACAAGGAGCGCGCGGGCCGTCCCAAGGGCGACAACCCCGACTACGTCTCCTGGCTGCGCGAGCAGTCGATGCTGGTCGACGCCTACGAGTTCGCCAAGCAGTTCTCCGGGCAGGGGAGCATGTGGCAGAACCCGTACGCCAACCCCGACGCCCGCGCGGCGATCGAGAAGGCGTCCGTGTGGTTCACGGCGTACCCGATCTCGATGATCACCAAGCCGGGCGCGTCCTACCTCGGCACGCTGGGCGACGACGACCTGTGGGCCGCGTTCGAGGCCATCGGGATCGACGGCGTGCACACCGGCCCGCTCAAGAAGGCCGGCGGCATCCTCGGCTGGGAGTCCACCCCGAGCGTCGACGGGCACTTCGACCGGATCAGCACCCAGATCGACGACGCCTTCGGGACCGAGGACGAGTTCCGGACGATGACCGAGGTCGCCGCGGCGCACCTCGGCATGATCATCGACGACATCGTGCCCGGGCACACGGGCAAGGGCGCCGACTTCCGGCTGGCCGAGATGAAGGTCGGCGACTTCCCCGGGATCTACCACATGGTGGAGATCGACGAGAAGGACTGGCACCTGCTGCCGAAGGTCCCCAAGGGCCGTGACTCGATCAACCTCGACACCGAGGCCGAGTCGATGCTGGCCAAGCAGGGCTACATCATCGGGCGGCTGCAGCGGGTCATCTTCTACGAGCCGGGCGTCAAGGACACCAACTGGAGCGTCACGCCGCCCGTGCTGGGCCCCGACGGCGTCGAGCGGCGCTGGGTCTACCTGCACTACTTCAAGGAGGGCCAGCCCTCGATCAACTGGCTCGACCCCAGCTTCGCCGGGATGCGGCTGGTCATCGGGGACGCGCTGCACTCGCTCGGCGACCTGGGCAGCGGCGCGCTCCGCCTCGACGCCAACGGCTTCCTCGGGGTCGAGAAGAGCCAGGAGGACTCCCCGGCCTGGTCGGAGGGCCACCCGCTGTCGGAGGCGGCCAACCAGCTGATCGCCAGCATGGTGCGCAAGGTGGGGGGCTTCACCTTCCAGGAGCTCAACCTCACCATGGACGACATCAAGGCCACCTCCGAGCGGGGTGCCGACCTGTCGTACGACTTCGTCAACCGGCCCGCCTACCACCACGCGATGGCGACCGGGGACACCGCGTTCATCCGCCTGACGCTCAACCTGGCGAAGAACATGGGCATCGAGGCCGCCTCGCTGGTGCACGCGCTGCAGAACCACGACGAGATGACCTACGAGCTGGTGCACTTCGCCACGCTGCACCGCGACGAGGTCTTCACCTACCACCGCGCCCCGATCAAGGGCGGCGACCTCGCGGTCAAGATCCGCAACGACCTGCTCGAGCACCTGACGGGCGAGGCGGGGCCGTACAACGCGACGTTCACCCAGAACGGCATCGCGTCGACGACCGCCACGATCATCGCGGCGTCGCTCGGGTTCACGTCGATCACCGACCTGACCGCCGAGCAGGCCGAGCGGATCAAGCAGGCCCACCTGCTGCTCGCGGCGTTCAACGCGCTGCAGCCGGGCGTCTTCGCGCTGTCCGGCTGGGACCTCGTCGGCTCGCTCACCCTGGACCGGCGCCAGATCGCCCGCCTGCTCGGCGACGGCGACACCCGCTGGATCCACCGGTCCGCGTACGACCTGATGGACTACCGCCCCGACGCGACCGAGTCGCTGTCGCAGATGCCGAAGGGCCTCTCGCTCTACGGCGCGCTGCCGACGCAGCTGGAGGACCCGCACTCCTTCGCCCGCCAGCTCGCGGAGATCCTGGCCGTGCGCAAGCGCTACGGCATCGCCACCGGGGTCCAGCTGGACATCCCGCCGGTGTCGAACAAGGCGATGCTCGTCATGGTCCACCAGCTCAGCGACGCCGAGCAGATCACGGTGCTGAACTTCTCCGGCGAGGAGGTCTCGGGCGGCGTGCGGTCCGAGCAGCTGGTGCCGGGCAGCGTGCTGGTCGACATGTTCACCGACGAGGAGATCGGCGTCGTGGACGACCTCTACAGCTTCGGCGTCCGGCTCGGTCCGCACGAGTTCCGGTCGCTGCTCGTCCTCTGCCCGGGCGAGCACCTGGTCGGTCACGACCGCGGCGGCCGCGCCAGCGTGCGCGACTGAACGGCTCGCCCGGGCGCTGGCAGGACGACGAGCGCCCGCTCGTCGTCCTGCGTGCCGCGCTCGCGCTGACGGGTCTGCTCGAACGGTTCGCGCCGTCGGGCGCGACGACCGTGGTCGAGCGCCGGGCGGCGAGTGCGCGCTCCGTACTGTCCATGCCGAACGTCACGCGGCCCGGCCGCGGGGCGCTGACCGTCGAGGACCATCAGGTGCCTGGTCCTGACGGGCCGTTCCGGGTGCGCGGCTACCGCCCGACCGGCGCCACCGGTGTGCTCCCGGCGCACGTGCTGATCCACGGCGGCGCGTACTGGGCCGGGACCGTCGAGGGGCACGACCCGCTGTGCGCCTGGTACGCGCGGAACGTGCCGTGCCAGGTCTTCTCCGTCGACTACCGGCTGGCTCCGGAGCACCCCTACCCGGCCGGGGTCGAGGACTGCTACGCGGCGCTGGTCTGGGTCGCCGAGCACGCCGCGGAGCTGGGTGTCGACCCGGCCCGGCTGTCGGTCGGCGGGGTGTCCGCCGGAGGCGGCCTGGCGGCGGCCGTCGCGCTCCTGGCCCGCGACCGTTCCGGGCCGGCGCTGCGCCTGCAGCTGCTGGAGATCCCGATGCTCGACCCCACCATGAGCCAGCCCTCCCTCGACACGTACGCGGTGGGCTTCGGGCTGAGCCGCGCGGACGTCGCGACGGGCTGGCGGCACTACCTGTCCGGCTCGGGCGACGGGCACGGCTCAGCGGGTGTCGTCGACGCCTACGCCGGGCCCTTCGGCGCCGAGGATCTGACCGGCCTGCCGCCCGCGGCGGTGCTGACCGACGGGTGCGACCCGCTGCGCGACGAGGGCGAGGCGTACGCGGCCCGGCTGGCTGACGCGGGCGTCGCCGTGACGACCCACCGGGCGAGCGGGCACGTGCACTCCTCGCACTACCTCACCCGGTTCCTGCCGTCGGCCCGTCGAGCGGTCGCCTGGACGACCGACGCGCTGCGCCGCGCGTACGCGTGAGCCGGGGCCGAGCCGCTACGCCGTCCGCTCCGACACCGCGCGCAGCGCCTCGGGCCAGCGCCGGTCGAGGAGCCGACCGCCCTGGACCAGGCCGACGCGCAGCACCACGAGGCCGCTGAGCAGACCGACCGGCAGCGCGAGCCAGCCGAGCCAGGGACGCCACAGGACCCCGAGCAGCAGCAGCGCCAGGGCCGGCAGCGCGGCCACGAAGGTGCCCGTCAGCGTGGTGAGCGCCGACGCCAGCGCGGGCAGCCCGCCCGAGCTCCCGCGCTGGAACGGGTTCTCCCCCGGCACCGGGCCGGGCCACTGCCACAGCGCGCCGACCCAGGCGCCGACCCCGAGCCCGCCGAGGGTGAGGGCCGCGCTGAGCCCCAGCGCTGCGGGGAGGTCGGACCAGGCCCGGCTGACGACGACCACCAGCACGTGCATCACCACGAGCAGGGGCCCGAAGACCGTCAGTGCGGCCAGCACCCGGCCGCGTCGGTCGTCGGCGCCGGGGACGCCGGCGCTCACGTGCAGCCACAGCGCGCTGCCGTCGAAGGAGAGGTCGGAGGCCACGCTGGTGCCGACGAGCAGCGCGAGCACGGCCGGGACGAAGACAGTGAACCGGGTGGTCGCACCGGGGTTGACCCACAGGACGACCAGCAGCACCAGCGGCGTGACCAGCGCGCTGGCCAGCGTGGCGAGGTGGCGCGGGTCGCGCCGCCAGTAGCGCAGCGACCGGGCGGCGACCGCGCCGGCGGCGCCCACGGGGTAGAGCCGCTCGACCCACCCACCGCCGCTGACCGTGCCGGAACCGGCGGCACCCGAGGTCGGTTCGACGAGCCGGCGGCCGAGGAAGTGGGCCCAGCACGCCCAGAGCCCGGCGACCAGGGCCACGGCCAGCAGCAGGTGCGCGCCCGCCGAGGCCCAGGCGCCGCGGGCGACGTCGCCGGGCAGCGCCCAGGCCCAGCCGAACGGGGTCCACGCCACCACTGCCGCGAGCGTGGCGAGCAGCGCCGCGGGGTCGGTGAGGTAGTTCTCGGCCAGCCGGCTCAGCAGGTTGATGCCGATGCCGAGGCTCGCGCCGACGACGGCGAGGAGGATCGCCGCGAGGTCGCGGAACCGCCGGGAGGAGAGGAAGGACGAGAACGCCGACGTCGCCGTCCGGGACACCAGCACGCAGGTGAGCGTCCCCAGCACGGCCGCCAGCAGGGCGGAGACGGCGAGCCCGGGGCTCCTCGCCCACGTCACCACCAGGCCGAGCGCGACGAGCACCGTCGCCACCCCGGGCACCCCGACCAGGGCGGCGGCGAGCAGCCCGGGCAGCAGCTGGCGGGCGCGGACGGGGAGCAGGGCGAACCGGGCCGGGTCCACGGTCTCGTCGACCCCGAAGACGAGCAGCGAGAGCAGCAGCCACCCGACGGTCAGGCCCGCGTAGACCAGCACGGTCACCTGCGCGGTGATCGTCGTCGAGGTCCAGCGGAGCGCGACCAGCCCGACGTACGTGCCCGCCACCAGGCCCAGGGCGTAGACCGCGCCGAGGACGAGACCGATGGTGCGCCAGACGCTCCGGCGCAGGCCGTTGCGCAGCAGCGTCAGCTTCAGCTGGACGAGGAGCGCAACCACGACAGGCCTTCCTCGCTGCCGGCGTGGAAGCCGACGAGCTCCAGGAACCGTTGCTGCAGGGTCGAGCCCGCGCGCACCTCGTCCAGCGGACCGGCGGCGAGCACCCGGCCCGAGGCGACGACGGCCAGCGAGTCGCACAGGCTCTCGACCAGCTCCATCACGTGGCTCGACAGCACGACCGTCCCGCCGTCGCGCGCGTAGCGCCGCAGGATCGAGCGGATGCCCTCGCCGGAGACCGGGTCGACGGCCTCGAACGGCTCGTCCAGCACCAGCAGCCGCGGCGCGTGGATCAGGGCGCAGGCCAGCCCGATCTTCTTGGTCATCCCGGCGGAGTAGTCGGCCACCAGCGTGTTCGTGTCGGCGGTGAGCCCGAGGGCCTCGAGGAGCTCGGCCGAACGGGCCGCGATGTCGGCCGGGGGCACCCGGCGGAGGCGGCCGACGTAGGTGAGCAGCTCGCCGCCGCTCAGCCGGTCGAAGAGCCGGAGCCCGTCGGGCAGGAGCCCCATCAGGGCCTTGGCCCCGGCCGGGTCGGCCCAGACGTCGTGGCCGAGGACGGTGGCCGTGCCGGCGTCGGGGCGCAGCAGCCCCGTCGCCATCGACAGGGTCGTGGTCTTGCCCGCCCCGTTCGGGCCGACGAGGCCGTAGAGGCAGCCGGCCGGCACGTCGAGGTCGAGCGCGTCGACCGCGCGCTTGGCGCCGAAGCTCTTGACCAGACCCCGCAGCTGCATCGCCATCGGCATGGCGTCAGTCAAACACCCGCCTCCGACAGGCGTACGGTCGACGCCGCGTCGGGCGCGGGGCCGTCGCGGGTGCGGGGGAGAGGTGCGGTGAGCGAGGCGGACGTCCTGCTGGACCTGAGCGACCCCGAGTTCCGCACCGACCCCTACCCGGCGCTCGCGGCGGTGCGCGGGCTCGGGCCGCTGCCGGTCCACGAGGGTCTCGGGGCACGCGTCGCGACCGCGTACGACGTCGTGCAGGACGTGCTGCGCAGTCGCGACCTCGGCCGGACCTACACCCTGCGGGTGCCGCGACCGGGGCGACCGGCGGGGGAGTGGGACGCGTTCAACGCGCTGCACGAGCACGCGCTGCTCGAGGTGGAGCCGCCGACCCACACGCGGCTGCGGCGGCTGGTCGCCAGCGCGTTCGGCCGCGGCCACGTGGAACGGCTGCGGCCGCGCGTCACCCGGCTCGCCGCCGACCTGCTCGACGCGTGCGAAGCGACGCTGGCCGACGAGGGGTCGTTCGACGTGGTCGCCGGCTACGCCGAGCCGCTCCCGGTGCTCGTCGTCGCCGAGCTGCTGGGCTGGCCGGAGGCCGACCGGCACCTGCTGCGGCCGTGGTCGCAGGCGATCGTCGCGATGTACGAGCTCGACCCGACGCCGCAGGCCGAGGCGGCCGCCCGGGAGGCGGCGGAGGCGTTCGCGACCTACGTCGCGGAGCTGGCCCGCGAACGTTCCCGGCGCCCGGCCGACGACCTGGTCAGCGACCTCGTCGCCGTGCGTGACGCCGGTGACCGGCTGAGCGAGGCCGAGCTGGTCGCCACCGTCGTGCTGCTGCTCAACGCCGGGCACGAGGCGAGCGTCAACGGCTTCGGCAACGGGCTGGTCTCCTGGCTCGCCGCGGGCTCGCCCGAGGCCGAGGTCGGGCCCCTGGTCGAGGAGATGCTGCGCCACGACGCCCCGCTCCAGCTCTTCGAACGCACGGTCGTGCGTGCCTGCACGGTCGCCGGGGTCGACCTGCACCCCGGTGAGCGGGTCGCCGCCCTGCTGGGCGCGGCCAACCGGGACCCCGCGCGCTTCGACCGGCCCGAGGTGTTCGACCCGACCCGGACCCAGGATCCCCGGCAGGCGCACCTGTCCTTCGGTGCGGGGATCCACTTCTGCGTCGGCGCCCCGCTCGCCCGGCTCGAGCTGCAGGTCGCCGTGAGCGCCCTGCGGCAGCGCTGGCCTCGGCTGGAGCTCGTGTCCGCGGTCCGGCGGCCCACGTTCGTGCTGCGCGGCTGGTCCGAGGTGCGCGTACGCCCACCCGGTCCCTGAGCGGTCCTCGCAACCGCTCACGGGCTAGGTGAGCAGGCTGGTCCGGACCTCGCCCAGGAACCGGACGAAGCCGTCGAGGTCCGGCTCGTCCTGGGTGGGCTGGATCACGAGGTGGTCCACCCCCAGGCCGGCCAGGCGCCGGACGGCGGCGACGAAGGTCGGCACGTCGCCCGCGGTGCCGATCGAGGCCCCGGGCTCACCGCCCCAGCGCGGGACCTCGGCGTCGACCCGCTCCTGCGCGCCCGGGCCGGTGGCCGCGATCTCGCTGTAGACGAACGGGTGCCCCGGCCCGCGGACGGCGGTGACCTGGGCGCTGACGTCCGCGACGTGCGCGTCGGTCCAGGCGCACGGCGCGAGGTAGCCGTCGCTCAGCCGCGCGGCCAGCTCGACCGACCTCGGCCCCGTGCCACCGATGAACAGCGGCGGCGGCGGGGACGGCGGCCAGTCCAGCCGGACGCCGTCGAGGTGGACGTACGCGCCTTCGGTCGTCACGGTCTCGCCGGCGAGCAGGGCCCGCAGCGCGGTCGCGTACTCGTCGAGGAGGCCGAGCGGCGACCTCGCGCGCGCGCCGACCTGGCCCATCCACTCCTGGACGCCGTGGCCGACGCCGGGCAGCAGCCGGCCCGGGAACAGCCGGGCGAGGGTGGCGACCTCCATCGCCGTGAGGGCGACGTTCCGCAGCGGCGTCGGCATCAGGCCGATGCCGACCCGGATCCGGGTCGTGCTGGCCAGGGCCACGGCCGCCGACGCGATTCCGCTCTGCTTGAAGCAGTCCTCCCAGACCCACAGCTCGTCGAGGCCGGCGCTCTCCACCGTCCGGGCGAGGTGCACGAGCGTCTCGGGCCGCATCGTCGGGGTGAAGCAGAGGCCGAGGGCGGGTGTGGGGGTCATGGCGGCATCTTCCTCCGCGGGCGCCGGCCAGCTGTCGCTAGGGTGCGGTCACCGACGCAGACGCTGTCGACCCGGGCGTCCAGGACACCGGGCGCGACGCTGGTCTGACCTCAACGGGGACGATTCGACACCGCTGCGGTGTCAAGATCCACCCACTGTGCTCGGGGAACCGGTGGCACCAGGGTCAGAGCTCGAGCAGGCGGCGGCGGCGGGCCCAGATCGCGAACACGCGCGGTCCCGCGATCAGATAGCGACGCCAGAGCCGACGGGGCTCCGTGGCGAGGCGGAACGCCCACTCCAGCCCGGCGCGCCGCATCCAGCGCGGTGCCCGCGCCTTCTCGCCCACGACGAACTCCAGCGAGGCGCCGGCGGCCAGCGCCACGCCTTGCGACCGGCCGGCGAGCAGGCACTGCCGTGCCGCGATCTCGCTCTGCGGCGCCCCGATGGCGAAGATGACCAGGTCGCTCCGGGCGTTCTCGACGAACGTCTCGATGTCCGCCATCGCAGCGGGATCGCGGAGAACGTTCATGGGCGGCCGGTGCTGGACGAACGTGGCCGACGGGACCTGCTGCTCGAGCTTGTGAAGCAGCCCGGGGCCGCCGCCGACCACGGCGACGCGGCGACCCGCGAGGCGCGGGTCCGCGAGCAGTGCGGCGGTCAGGTCGCTGCCGGGCACCAGGGACAGCTGCCGGCCGGACAGGCGCGCGAGCCGGGCGAGCACGCGACTGTCGCACAGGACCAGCCACGCGTCGGAGTAGGCGCGGGCGAAGGCGGTGCTCGCGGGGTCGTCCGGGGCCTGGTCCAGCCGCACCACGTGGTCGACGTTGGGGGTCACGACGTACGCGAAGTCGGATCCGGAGGGACGGTCGAGGATGAGGTCCACGGTCTCCCCGAGGGACAGGCCCGCGAACGCCAGGCCCAGGAACTCTGTCGCGGCAGGTGGGGCTGCTGATTGAACCGCTGAGGTCCGAGCCATGCGCCATCCTCTTCGGGGTCGTGATCGGGGGAAGCAACAGGGGTCTGTTCCGGCGGCTCCGCGCCTCGGGGGGGAAGGCGCGACGAGAAATCCGACGGCACAGCTCCTGCGCGGATCATCGAACAGGCGAGGGCTTCGTCGGGTGCTCGCCTGGCCACACCTTAATACCCACGGCGTCCTGGTGTCCGTACTCGTGCCCTATCTCACGTGAGCCGCTCCCACACCACCTCGGCCGCGTCCTTGTCGGGGCGCAGCCCCCGCCAGACCGGGTGCCGCATGCGACCCGGACCGGTGAGCTCGGCGTAGGTCACCTCGCCGACCAGGTCGGGTTCCACCCAGTGCGCGTCGCGCGCGTCCTCGCGGGGGACGTCGACCAGCGCCGGCGTCGCGCGCGCCCGGGCGTCCAGCCGGCGCTGGACGTCGTCCAGCGCCGCGCCGTCGAAGCCGGACCCCACCCGGCCCACGTAGTGCAGGCCGTCCGGCCCGGGGATGCCCATGAGCAGGGACCCGAACGTCCCGCTCCGACCGCCCTGCCCCGGACGCCAGCCGGCGACGACGACCTCCTGGGTGAGGAAGTTCTTGATCTTGAGCCACGTCCGGCCGCGGCGGCCCGGCGCGTAGACGGAGTCGGTGCGCTTGGCCACCACGCCCTCGAGCCGCAGCTGCCGGCTGATGTCGCGGGCGGCCTGCAGGTCGCCGTGGAAGACCGGTGGCACGTGGACGCGCTCGCCGAGCGCGTCCAGGCCCAACCCCTCCAGGATCTCGCGCCGTTCGACGTACGGACGGGCGAGCAGCGGCTGCCCGTCCAGCTCGAGGACGTCGAAGACCATCAGCTGCGCGGGCCAGGTCTGCGTCGCCCGGTCGATGTCGGCGGCCCGACCGAGGTTGATCCGGTTCTGCAGCAGGCCGAAGTCCGGGCGGCCCGAGGCGTCGGTCACCACGATCTCGCCGTCGAGCACGGCGTCGCGGACCTCGAGGCGGGAGAGCGGGTCGACGACGTCGGGGTACGCGGCCGACTCGTCGCGGCCCTTGCGGCTCAGCAGCCGCACCCGCCCGCCGGCGAGGTAGGCGACCGCGCGTACGCCGTCCCACTTCATCTCGAACGCCCAGCCCTCCTCGGGCCCGAAGTGCTCGCCGTCGTCCAGGGTCGCGAGCATCGGGTCGACCTCGGCGGGGAAGTCGAGGGTCGCCGAGCCCGCGACCACGTCCTCCGGGCTGGTCGCAGGGCGCTCCTCGACGAGCTCGGAGGACGTTCCTGCGTCCTCGGGGTCGGGGGCCATCAGGTGCATCAGCCAGTTCCGGTCGGCCTTCGGGCCCTTGGCGTTCTTGCCGCCGCCGGTGTGGATGAGGGCGTACTTGCGCGGTCCGCCGCCGAGCCCGCCGTCGGGGCGGCCCTGCACGGTGACGATGACCTCCTTCCCCTCGCGCCACTTGTGCAGGCGGAAGGTGCCGGCGTCCCAGATGCTCACGGCGCCGCCGCCGTACTCGCCGTGCGGGATGCCGCCCTCGAAGGTCGCGTACTCCATCGGGTGGTCCTCGGTCTGCACGGCCAGCCGGTTGCTCTTCGGGTCGGTCGGCGGCGACTTCGGCACGGCCCAGCTGACCAGGACGCCGTCGTGCTCGAGCCGGAAGTCCCAGTGCAGCGCCCGGGCGTGGTGCTCCTGGATCACGAAGATCGGGTCGTCCCCGTCGGGCCGGGGCTCGGGTGGCGTCGCCGGCACGGGCTCGGGGGTCTTCTGCGCGTCCCGCATGCTGCGGTAGGTGCTGAGCCGGTCCGACCGGGGCGCGGCGAAGGCCGCCTCGGCCGGCGCGAGCGGGGCCAGGAGGTCGCCCTGCCGTGCGACGCGCTCCAGCACCTCGGCGTACGTGAGCTGGGCGAGGTCGGGGTCCTCCAGCTCCGCCCAGGTGCGGGGGGCCGCGACCCAAGGCTGGGGACGGCCCCGCAGCGAGTAGGGCGAGATGGTCGTCTTGGCCCCGTTGTTCTGGCTCCAGTCGACGAACACCTTCCCGTCGCGCTCACTGCGCTTCATGCTGCTGAGCACGCGATCGGGGTGGTCCGCCTCCAGCGCCAGCGCGAGCTCGCGCGCCAGCGCGGTCGCCTGGTCGGGCGTCTGCGCACCGTCGAGCGGCGCGTACAGGTGGATCCCCTTGCTGCCGCTGGTGACCGGGACGGGGTCGTGCCCGATGTCGCGCAGGATGTCGCGGGCCCAGCGGGCGACCTCGGCCGCGTCGGCCAGGCTCACGCCCTCGCCGGGATCGAGGTCGAGGACGAGGCGGTCCGGGTTCTGCGGCTCGCCCTCGGCGTCGAAGCGCCACTGCGGGACGTGGATCTCCAGCCCCGCGAGCTGGGCGATCCAGGTCAGGGTGGCGAGGTCGTCGACGACCGGGTAGTCGTTGTCGTGGTCGCGGTGGGAGATGGCGAAGCGCCGTACCCAGTCCGGCGTGCCGGCCGTGAGGTTCTTGGCGAAGAAGACGGTGGACGCGTCGACCCCGTCCGGCCAGCGCTTGCGGGTCGCCGGGCGCTGCCACAGGTGCGGCAGCATCGTCGGGCCGATCTCGGCGTAGTACGCGAGGACGTCGCCCTTGGTGGTCTGGGTCTCGGGGTAGAGGACCTTGTCGAGGTTGGTCAGCCTCAGCGTCCGACCGTCGACCGTGACCGTCTGGCTCGCGGACCTGCTCTGCGCCGCACGGGCCATGCCCGCGAGGGTAGCGCCCGAGGTCCACCGGTCGGCTCGTCCCCCGGCGTCTCGCCGGTGCGCCGCTGCGGCACCCAGGCCTGGGGGCTCACCTCGGACGACGAAGCTCCGACCGTTTGTCAGCCACATTCTCTGCCTGCCGAAGCCTTCCCATTCTGTGCGTCGCCTGTCAGGCTGCCACCTACCTCGCCCCGACGTCCGACTGGAGCTGCCCTCGTGAAGAAGCCCGCCGCCGCCGCCATGGTCGCCCTCGCGATCGCCGCGCTCGTCGCCCCGACCGCGCCCGCCGCCGCCGTCGACAAGGTCGACTCCGGCAGGCTGCGCCAGGCGGTGACGGTCAACGGGATCCTGCAGCACGAACGCGCGCTCTACGCGATCGCCGCCGAGAACGACGGCACCCGGGCGGCCACCACGCAGGGCTACGAGGACTCCGTGAAGTACGTGACCAAGAAGCTCAAGAAGGCGGGCTTCAAGGTCAAGACCCAGAAGTTCACCTTCCCGCTCTTCACCGAGCTCGCCCCGGCGACGCTGTCGGTCACCGCTCCGACCCCGCAACCGCTCGTCACGGCGAGCTTCGAGTACTCGGGCAGCGGGGACGTGACCGGCTCGCTCGTGGTGGCCGGTGGCACGGTGCTGCCGCCGGGCGCCGAGCCGTCGACCAGCACGTCCGGCTGCGACCCGTCGGACTTCCCGAAGGCGCCCACGGCGCCGACCGTGGCGCTCGTGCAGCGCGGCACCTGCGACTTCCTGGTCAAGGTCCAGAACGCCGAGGCCGCCGGCTACGACGCCGTGATCATCTTCAACGAGGGCCAGGAGGGTCGCACCGACCTCGTCAACGGCACCCTCGCCACGCCGAGCACGATCCCCGTGGTCTCCGTCGACTTCGCCACCGGCAACGCGCTGGCCGAGGAGGTGGGCGACGGCCCCGTGACGGTCAAGGTCACCACCTCGACCAAGATCGACCTGAAGGCGAAGACCAAGAACATCATCGCCGACTCGCCGAAGGGCAAGACCGGTGAGACCGTCGTCGTCGGCGCCCACCTCGACTCCGTCGCCGCGGGGCCCGGGATCAACGACAACGGCAGCGGCACCTCCACGATCCTCGAGATCGCCGAGCAGATGAAGGCGCTCGGCTACACGAAGAAGGGCAAGCTGCAGCGCCAGGTGCGGTTCGCCTTCTGGGGCGCCGAGGAGGAGGGCACGCTCGGCTCGGAGTACTACGTGAGCCACCTGTCGCCGGAGCAGATCTCGAAGATCTACGCCAACCTCAACTTCGACATGCTGGGCTCGCCCAACTACGTCCGCTTCGTCTACGACGGTGACGGGTCCGACACCCCGGACGCCGGTCCGGCCGGGTCGGCGGGGATCGAGAAGATCTTCACCGACTACTTCGCCGGGCAGAAGCTGGCGACGGCGCCGACCGCGTTCGACGGACGTTCCGACTACGGCGCCTTCATCGAGGCGGGCATCCCGGCCGGTGGGCTGTTCAGCGGGGCCGAGGGCATCAAGACCGACGAGGAGGCCGCGACGTTCGGCGGGACCTCCGGCGTCGCGTACGACGAGTGCTACCACCAGGCCTGCGACACCGTCAGCAACCTCAACGCCCAGGCGCTCTACGAGCTGGGCGACGCGGCGGCGCACGCGACGTTCGTGCTGGCCACGTCGAAGTCCGGGATCTACCCCGACAGCAGCCGGGTCGCGGCCAAGCGGGCCGAGCCGGCGACGGTCAAGCTCCCGTACCGCGGCTCGAAGGCCGTGATCTGATCCTGCGCGAGGAGAGGGTCTGGTCGTGAGAGCGGTCTGGACCGGGGCGATCACCTTCGGCCTGGTGAACGTCCCGGTCAAGCTCTACAGCGCGACGCAGGACCACGACGTGAGCCTGCACCAGGTGCACGGGGCGGACGGCGGCCGCATCCGGTACCAGCGGCGGTGCGAGGTGTGCGGGGAGTCGGTCGAGTACTCCGAGATCGACAAGGCGTACGAGGAGGGTGGCGCGACGGTCGTGCTCACCTCCGAGGACCTCCAGGCGCTGCCCGTGGAGCGCAGCCGTGAGATCGAGGTGGTCGAGTTCGTGCCGAGCGAGCAGATCGACCCGGTGCGCTTCGACCGGAGCTACTTCCTGGAGCCGGACGCGAACGCGGCCAAGGCGTACGCGCTGCTGCTCTCGGCGCTGAAGGAGACCGACCGTACGGCCGTCGTGCAGTTCTCGCTGCGGCAGAAGACCCGGCTGGGTGCGCTGCGGGCGTACGGCGACGTGATGATGCTCCAGTCGCTGCTGTGGGACGACGAGGTCCGCGAGGCCGACTTCGACGCGGTGAAGCACCCGCCGAAGGTCTCGGACGCGGAGAAGAAGATGGCGTCCTCGCTGGTGGAGAACATGAGCGCCGACTTCGCGCCGGACCGCTTCACCGACGACTACCAGGAGCAGCTGCGGACGCTCGTGGCGGCCAAGCTCGAGCAGGGCGACGCGCTCGACACGGCGGCCACGTTCGGCGAGGAGCCGGAGGCCGAGGCCTCGGCGGACGTCATCGACCTCGTCGATGCCCTGCGCCGCAGCGTCGAGGCCAACCGCGAGAAGCGGGCGGGCGCGGCCGGCTCGGGCTCCCCGGCAGCCGAGAAGAAGGCCGCCGCGAAGCAGGAGCCGGCGCCGAAGAAGAGCGCGGCCAAGAAGGCGGCGGCCAAGAAGGCCCCGGCGAAGAAGGCGGCAGCGAAGAAGGCCCCGGCGAAGAAGGCGGCAGCGAAGAAGTCGGCCTGACCGGGCCCGCAGCGCGTCCCGCCTAGATTGGGGTCATGGGAATCGGGACGGGCATCGTGCTGATCGTGCTCGGCGCGATCCTCGAGTTCGCGTGGACGGGCAACATCCCCTACGTCGACGACGACGTCCTCGGCACCATCCTGATCGTCGCCGGTGTGCTGACGATCGTGCTCGTGATCATCGTGAACGCCCAGCGCAGCCGGACCAAGAGCGTCCAGGAGACGCGCTACCGCGGACCCAGCCAGTAGCCGCCTGCCGCTGGGCTCAGGAGGGCAAAAGGCGCGCGTGGGGGGCGGGGCAGCTGCCCGCCGCACCTGTCCCGGGAGTTTCATGCTGGCATGAAACTCCGTGGCTGACCGCACGAGTTCGATGCTCTGCACGGCAGATCTGCCGTGCAGAGCGCGGGAGTTTCATGTGAACATGAAAGTCCTGTGGTGCCGGGCGCCCGTGGTTCCGGACGCCGGGGTCAGCGGAAGATGTGCGGCAGCACGAGGAGCATGCCCATCGACCAGGTGACGTGGGTGAGGATCGGCGCGAGGACGCCGCCGCCGGCCCGGCGCTGCAGGCCGGTGACGAGGCCGAGGATCGCGGCGGCGAAGACCAGCACCGGGTTGCCGCCCGCGACGGTGGCGAGCGCGTAGAGCAGGGTCGAGATGATCACCGGGTTCTTTCGCCCGATCGCGGCGAACAGGGCCCCGCGGAAGAACAGCTCCTCCGCCACCCCGTTCACGAGGGTGACGAGCGCGACGAGCCAGATGCTGCCGGCCTTGGCGTAGCCGAGCACGTTGTTCGTGTAGCCCGCCAGCACGGGGATCTCCCGGGTGACCAGGCCCCCCACGACGAACACCGCCGCCAGCAGCAGCCCGACGACGATCGGGGTGACGATCGGGCGGCGGACGCGGGCGCCGAAGACGATGTGCCCGAGGTGCAGAGGACCGGAGGCGAGGCTGCCGACCACCCAGGTCGCCGCCAGCGCGAAGGTCAGGGGGTAGAAGGCGGGGTCGCCGGGCTCGGTCGAGAAGGACAGCCCCAGCAGGGTCGCTCCGACCACGATGGTGACGGCGACGACGATGCGGCGCCGCAGGAACTGGGCGTCGGACTGGTGGTGGTCGCGCTCGACCTTGTCGATCAGCACGGGTCGGACGACGTCGACGGCACGTTCCGCCAGCCGTGCGCGGCGCCGGGACGCGCTCTCGGCGCTCTCGCGGGTGGGTTCGGTGGTCATCGGGGCGTCAGTCGGCCGACGTCTCGGCGAGCGCGCGCTCGCGGTCGGCCATGGCTGCGCGGACCGCGTCGTCGTAGCCGAGGAGCCGTCGCGGGACCACCCGTCTGATCGCGTCGTCGTGGACCACGACCTCGTTGCTCATCGAGTCGATCAGGTTGCGGGCGGTCTCGGTGTCGACGTCGGTCACGAAGGCGAGCCAGTGCGACGACAGGCGCGGCGTGAGCAGCGGGACGGCGAGCATCGGCAGCGGCCGGTTCTTGATCACCCGCGACGCCCGCTGCATCATCTGGGCGTACGTGAGGACGTCGGGCCCACCGATCTCGAACACCCGCCCCTCCGCGTCGGCCGGCTCGAGGACCCCGACCAGGTACGCCACCGCGTCCGCGAGCGCGATCGGCTGGGTCCGCGTGGTCGTCCAGTGCGGGACGACCATCGCCGGCAGGTGGTCGACCAGCTGCCGGGTGATCTCCCACGAGATGCCGCCGTGCCCGACGACGATCGCCGCCCGCAGGACCGTGACGGGGACGCCGTCGGCCGCCAGCAGGTGCTCGACCTCGCGGCGCGAGCGCAGGTGCGCCGACAGGTGCTGGTCCTCGCGGCCGAGGCCGCCGAGGTAGATGATGCGGCGTACGCCGGCCTTGGCGGCCGCGGCGCTGAAGTCCTTGGCGGCCTCCGCGTCGGCGGACTCGAAGTCCTCGCGGTCCAGGGAGTGCACGAGGTAGTAGGTAGCGTCGGCCCCGTCGAGGGCCGGGCCCAGGCTGTCGGCGTCGGAGACGTCACCGAAGACCGGCTCGCCGGCCCCCTCGTACGTCTCGGGGTGCCGGGTCATCGCCCGGACCTCGTGGCCGGCCTCGACCAGCGCCTGGCACAGGTGGGAGCCCACGAAACCCGAGGCCCCGGTGACCGTCACGGTCAGCGGCACGTCCTGCTCCTTCGTCGATGGTTCCGCGAGCGCCAGCGAGTGGAACACCGCGGGGGTGTGGGGGTCGCCCCCCACATGACGCGGACTCCGACGAGCCTACGATCCGTCACCCAACCTTCGGCGGCGCCTCGTCGGCGCGATGCGGCACCGCGGCCCGGATCCGCAGCGAGCCGGGGTCGACCTCGGCCACGAGCACCCGGCCCTGACCCTCGACGTCGCCGTCCAGCTGGTAGGCGTCGGACTCCTGCAGGCGGATCTCCACCCGCCTGCCCGTCCAGATCTTGACGTGGTCGTCCTTCTGCGGCCGCCGGGTCAGGATCCGGATCGCCGCCTTCAGCCAGTGGCTCGGTCGGCTCGGGAACGCCACGTAGACGTGCAGGATCCCGTCGTCGGGGCGCGCGTCCGGGATCAGGCCCAGGCTCCCCGGCAGCTCCCCGCAGCTGGCCAGCAGGCAGACGACCGCGTTGCGCTTGTGCCGCCTGCCGTCGACCACGATCTGGACCGGGACGGGCAGGTGGCCGAGGGCCTTGGTCGCCGCGATGAAGTAGGCGCCGGGCCCGATGAACTTCTTCAGCCGGTCGTCGACGTTGTCCATGATCAGCGCGTCCAGGCCGGTCCCGGCCATGACCGCGAACCGGTCCGGGTCGCCGCCGTCGACCGTCAGCACCACGGTGTCGACGCGTCGCTCGTCCGCGCTCAGGGCGACCTCGAGCGCCCCGGACACGTCGAGCGGGAGGGACAGGTTGCGGGCCAGCAGGTTGCCGGTGCCGACGGGGATGATGCCCATCGCGACGTCGGTCCCGGCCAGCACGGCCGCGACCACCCGGATGGTCCCGTCGCCGCCGGCGGCCAGGACCAGCTCGACCCCGGCCTCCAGCGCCTGCCTGGTCATCGCCCGGCCGGGGTCGTCGGCGGTGGTCTCCAGCCAGAGCGGGTCGTGCCCCTCCTCGGCGAGCCTGCGCCGGACGAGAGCGGCGTCGACGTCGCTCAGCTTCGTCGGGTTCGCCACGACGGCCCATCGTGGTGTCTCGGTCATGGGCGAAGACTAGGGGGAGCCCGGCCCGGGAGCCGTCGGTTCCACGGGCGTCCGGCAGGGTGGGCGGCATGGACCCCGTCGACGACGTGCTCACCGAGCGGTTGCGCCTGCGCACCTGGACCGACGCCGACCGGCCGGCGTTCGCGGCGATGAACGCCGACCCGGCGGTGATGGAGCACCTGCCCGCTGTCCTGGACCGCGCGGCCAGCGACGCCCTGCTGGACGGGCTCCGGGCCGTCTGGGCCGAGCGCGGGATCGGCCTGTGGGCGGTCGAGCGCCGCTCGGACTCCCAGCTGCTCGGCTGGGCCGGGCTCAACCCGATGCCGGTGGGCACCCCGGGTGCGGGGGAGTGGGAGGTCGGCTGGCGCCTCTCCCGGGCCGCGTGGGGGCACGGCTACGCGACGGAGGCGGCGACGGAGGGCGTACGCGTCGCCCGCGAGCGGGGTCTGGCGAGGGTCTGGTCGATGACGGTCCCGGCGAACGTGCGGTCGATCGCGGTCATGCGCCGGCTCGGACTGGTCGAGCACGGTCGCTTCGAGCACCCACGGTTCCCGCCTGGGCACCGCCTGCGCGAGCACGTGGCGTACGTGCTGGAGCTCGCCTGACCCTGCCCGACACCCGCACACCGCCGGTGACACCCGCACACCGCCGGTGTCAGCCGCAGGGGCTGGCGACAGCCGCACAGGCTGCGACCTGTGCGGCTGGCGCGGAGGTGTGCGGCTGACCTCCGACGGGCGCCCCGGGGGAGCTCAGGCCTCGGGTGCGGACCAGGCCTCTTCGGCCTCCTCGTAGGACGCCCGGCGGTCCCGGACCTCCTCGCGGGCGGCGCGGGCGGCCGTGCGGGCGGAACGTTCCGCCTCCTCGGCCTGCGCGAGCTCGCCGGCGAGCCGCTCGACCTCCTCGGCCCGGCGGTCCGCTTCCTCGGTCGCCTGCTCCGCGGCCTCCTGCGCCTCCGCCAGGGCGTCGCGGGCCTCGTCGCGCGCCCGCTCGAGCGCGGCCCGGCGTTCGGCCGCAGCCCGGCGCTTGCGCTCCGCCAGCTCGTCCTTCGCCGGTGCGGCGCCCTTCTCGGCGGGCATCGACGCCGCGAGCAGCGCCGCGAGGTCGCCGCCGCCCCCGGCCTCCTGCGACTCGTCCGCCGTGGCCGGCCCGCCGAACCCGCCGTAGACGGCGGCCCCCGCCAGCCGGGCGCCGCGCACCTGCTCGGCGACCGCCCCGTCGCCGAGCGCGGCCTGCAGGGTCTGGGCGACCTCGTTGAGGGTCGACTCCGTCGGCGGGTGCCCGGCCTCGCGCCCGAGCACGGTGCCCCGGCGGACCAGGGCGTCGATCGCCTTGCGGCGCCGGGCCGAGAGCTCGCGCAGCGCCGCACCGTCGCGCTGCTCCTGCGCCGCCCGCAGCGCGTCACCGAGGTCGAGGAGCGCGCCGACCGCGGTCGGGTCGTCGCGGGCGAGGAGGTTCACCAGCCAGGCGGTCCGGGTGGGCTTGCGCAACGACCCGATCGCGCCGGCGAGCGTCCGGTCGCGGGCGGCGCGGGCCTGCTTGACGAGGGCCGTGCGTGCCGCGACGAACTCCTCGGGCGCGAGCGCGTACAGCTGCGTGGCGGCGTCCTCGAGGTCGGTCATGACGACGGCGTCCGGGGCGTTCTCGGGCCTAGCGCGGCGAGGGCAGCCGGGGGAGCGTGGGCGAGACGAAGGGCTCGGGGTGGTGCAGCGTGACGTTGTCGATCAGCCGCACGGCTCCGACCCTGGCCGCCACGACGAGCAGCGCGTCGCCGCCGTGGTCGGTGCCCACCTCGGCGAACGTCTCCGGGTTGACCGCGGACAGGTAGTCGAGGAGGAACGCGGGGTCGAGGCCCGCCTTGTCCAGCACCTCCCGGGCGGCGTCGAGCGCACCCGCGAGGGTCGTCTGGGCCTCGGCCTTCTCCAGCGCGCTCACCAGGCTGAGGGCGAGCCCGCGGTCGGCCGGGCTGAGGAACACGTTGCGGCTGGACAGGGCCAGCCCGTCGGGCTCCCGGACGGTCGGCGCGCCGACGACCCGGACGTCGAGGTTGAGGTCGACCGCCATCCGGGCCACGCACGCGAGCTGCTGGGCGTCCTTGCGGCCGAAGACCGCCACGTGCGGGCGGACGAGGTTCAACAGCTTGAGGACGACGGTCAGCACGCCGTCGAAGTGGCCGGGGCGGACGGCACCCTCGAGCACCGTGCCCATGGTCCCGGCGCTCACCGAGACCTGCCGGCCCGGCGGGTAGAGGTCGCTGACCGCGGGCACGAAGACCAGGTCGACGCCGAGCTCGGCGCACCGGTCCAGGTCCGCCTCCAGCGGGCGCGGGTAGCGGGCGTAGTCCTCGTCCGGGCCGAACTGCAGCGGGTTGACGAAGATGCTGACCACGACGGTGTCGCTCAGCTCCTGCGCCTGCGCGACCAACGAGGCGTGGCCCGCGTGCAGCGCGCCCATCGTGGCGACGAAGCCGACGCGGTCGCTCGTCGGCACCTCGGCGCGGAGCCCGACGAGCTCGGCGATGCTGCGGGCGACCTTCATGCGCGAGCGGGCGCGACAGGAGCGGTCGGCCCGGTCGACCCGGTCGGCTCAGTCGGGTCGGTCGGCTCAGGAGCGGGAACGGCCGTGGGCGCGGGCGTGTCCAGGAACGTGTGCTCCGCGGCCGGGAAGACGCCGCTGGACACCTCCTCGACGTAGGTCGCGGCGGCCTGCTCGAGGATCTGCCCGATCTGGGCGTACTGCTTGACGAAGCGCGCCATGGTGCCCTGGCGCAGCCCCATCGCGTCCTGCCAGACCAGCACCTGGGCGTCGCAGCCCGGCCCGGCCCCGATGCCGACCGTCGGGATGTCGAGCTCGGACGTGACCTGGGCGGCCAGGTCTCCCGGGACCATCTCCATGACGACCGCGAACGCCCCCGCGTCGGCCACGGCGTGGGCGTCCGCGAGCAGCTGCTCGGCCGCGCTGCCGCGGCCCTGCACGCGGTAGCCGCCCAGCTGGTGCTCGCTCTGCGGGGTGAAGCCGATGTGGGCCATGACCGGGATGCCGGCGCCCGTGACCTTGCGGATCTGCTCGGCGACGCGGACGCCGCCCTCGAACTTCACCGCGTGGCAGCCGCCCTCCTTCATGAACCGGATGGACGTCTCCAGCGCCTGCGACGGGCCGTCCTCGTACGAGCCGAAGGGCAGGTCGCCGACGACGAACGCGCGCCGGGTCGACCGCACGACGGCGCGCACCAGCGGCAGCAGCTCGTCCACCGTCACGGGCAGCGTGGTCTCGTAGCCGAACACGTTGTTGGCCGCGGAGTCGCCGACGAGCAGGGCCCACACGCCGGCGCCGTCGAAGATCGAGGCGGTGTACTGGTCGTAGCTGGTGAGCATCGCCCACCGGCGCCCTTCGCGCTTGGCGCGTACGAAATCGGTCAGCCGGATGCGCCGCGCCTCGGCCGGCGCGCGGTCACCACCAGCCGTCGTCGTCACCCGGCGAGCCTACCGTCGGGGCGCGGCCGGGCTCTCTGCGCGCGGGACCGCTCCGGCGTCTCGACCGGTCTGCCGGGTCCCCAGCACGACGACGGCGCCCAGGTCGTCGTCGGTCCGTACGGTCCCCGCCAGCCCGGCGCGCCCCACCGCGTCGAGCGCGGCCGGCTGCTGGCGTTCGCTGGTCTCGACGAGCAACGTCCCGCCGGGCGCCAGCCAGGCCGGGGCGGCGTCGGCCACGCGGCGCAGCACGTCCAGCCCGTCCGCGCCGCCGTCGAGCGTCGCGCGCGGCTCGTGCTCGCGCGCCTCGCGCGGCATCAGCGCGAGCGCGTCGGTGGGCACGTACGGGACGTTCGCGGTGAGCACGTCCACGCGCCCGAGCAGGTCGTCGGGCAGGGCCTCGAACAGGTCGCTGCGCAGCACCCGGGCCCCCGGCAGGTTGCCCCGCGCGCAGCGGACGGCGACCGGGTCGAGGTCGGCGGCGGTGACCTCGACCGCGACTCCGGCCGTCCGCAGCCCGTGGGCCACGGCGGCGGCGACGGCCCCGGACCCGCAGCACAGGTCCAGCAGCACGACCGGGCGCCGGTCGTGCGGGACGGCCCGCGCGAGGGACACCGCCGCGGCGACCATCAGCTCCGTCCGCCGCCGGGGCACGAACACGCCCGGCTCGACCGCGACCCGGACGCCGGCGAGCTCCGCCCAGCCGAGCACCTGCTCGAGGGGGAGGCCGCTCTCGCGCAGGGCGGCGAGCCGGTCGACCTCCCCCGCCAGGTCCGCCGGCCCGACGCGCGCCGCCTGCTCGAGGACCAGCGCGGCCTCCTCCTCGGCGAAGACGCAGCCCGCCGCACGCAGCCGGGTGACGAGGGCCTCGACCTGCGCGGCGTCGGCGCCGGGGTCCGTCACAGGTGCGACAGGACGATCGCGGACCGGGTCCGGCTGACGCCCGGATGCGTCCGGATGATCCCCAGCACCTTCTCGAAGTGACCGGCGTCGCGGGCGCGGACCATCAGGATGCCGTCGGACTCGCCGGTCACCGTCCACGCCTGGACGACCTCGGGGATGGTCGCGACCATCTCGGCCATCCGGTCCGGGGGGACGCGCCCCTCGCAGTAGAGCTCGACGAACGCCTCGATCGTCCAGCCGAGCGCGGCCGGCGCGATCTCCGCGGTGAAGCGCTGGATGGCGCCGTCCTCGCGCAACCGGTCGACCCGCCGTTTCGTGGCCGCCGTGCTGAGCCCGATCCGGCTCCCCAGCGCGGAGTAGCTCTCGCGACCGTTCTCGCCCAGCGCCGCAAGAATCTTGCGGTCTATGTCATCGATACGCAACGTTCGCCCCTCAACTTCGCACGTCATCGTACGGCTTGTGCCGTCCGCGAGAAATACCCTGGAAGGGTGACCACCACGGTGTCGGCCCGACCGCCGCAGCAGCGCAGGCGCGTACGCCCCCGCCACTACCTGATGTGCCCGCCCACCTGGTTCGACGTCGTCTACGCCATCAACCCGTGGATGGACCCCCGCCTCCCGGTGGACCGCGACCGTGCGTACGCGCAGTGGTCCGCGCTGGTCGAGGCCTACCGGACGGCCGGGCACCGGGTGGACCTGCTGGACGCCGCGCCCGGTCTCCCGGACATGGTCTACGCCGCCAACGGGGCCACCGTCGTCGACGGTCGCACGCTGGGCGCCCGCTTCGCCACATCCCAACGAGCGGGGGAGGCCGCCCTGCACCGGTCGTGGCACGCGCGCCACGGCGTCCTCTACGGCGGCCGCGGGCTGGCCGAGCCGGTCGCGGTGAACGAGGCGGAGGGCGACTTCGCGGTGCTGTCCTCGGTGGTCCTGGCCGGCCACGGGTTCCGGACGAGCCTCGAGGCGCACGCCGAGCTCGCGGCCCTGACCGGGCACGAGGTGATCAGCCTGGAGCTGGTCGACCCCCGCTTCTACCACCTCGACGTCGCGCTGGCCGTCCTCGACGCCGACACCGACCACATCGCCTACCACCCACCCGCCTTCAGCCCGGCCTCGCGGGTCGTGCTCGCCGAACGCTTCCCGGACGCGGTGCTGGCCGACGAGGCCGACGCCTGCGCGTTCGGCCTCAACCTCGTCGGCGACGGCCGGAACGTCTTCCTGCCGACCGGGGCCCCGCACCTGCGCGACGCGCTCGAGGCCCTCGGCTACGTGCCCGTCGAGATCGACACCTCCGAGCTGCTCCTCGGCGGCGGCAGCGTCAAGTGCTGCACCCAGGAGATCCGTCCCACCCCTCAAGGAGATCCACGATGACCACCCTCCTCGACGTCCCCACCCGCTCGCCCGGGGCGTCGGCCCTGCTCGCGGCCGAGTCCGAGCACGTCGCGCACAACTACCACCCGCTCGAGGTCGTCGTTTCGCACGGGCTCGGCGCGGTGGTGACCGACGTCGACGGCGTCGACTACCTCGACTTCCTCGCGGCCTACTCGGCGACGAACTTCGGCCACGGGCACCCGCGCCTCCTCGCCGCGGCCCGTACGCAGCTCGACCGGGTCACCCTGACGTCGCGCGCGTTCCACCACGACCAGCTGGCCCCGTTCGCCACCGCGCTCGCCGCGCTGGTCGGCAAGGACATGGTGCTGCCCATGAACACCGGCGCCGAGGCCGTGGAGTCGGGCATCAAGGTCGCGCGCAAGTGGGGCTACACGGTCAAGGGCGTGCCCGCCGGACGCGCGCAGATCATCGTGGCGGGCGGCAACTTCCACGGTCGCACGACGACCATCGTCAGCTTCTCCGACGACCCGGAGGCCCGCGACGACTTCGGCCCCTACACGCCGGGCTTCGTCACCGTGGCCTACGGCGACCTCGACGCGCTGAGCGCCGCGATCACCGACGACACCGTGGCCGTGCTGCTCGAGCCGATCCAGGGCGAGGCGGGCGTCCGGATCCCGCCGCCCGGCTACCTCGCGGGCGTCCGGGCGGTGACGCGCGAGCGGAACGTGCTCTTCATCGCCGACGAGATCCAGTCCGGGCTCGGGCGGACGGGCCGGACCCTCGCCTGCCAGCACGAGGGCGTGGTCCCCGACGTCTACCTGCTCGGCAAGGCCCTCGGCGGGGGCATCGTGCCCGTCTCCGCCGTGGTGGCCGATGCCGACGTCCTCGGCGTCCTGCAGCCCGGGCAGCACGGGAGCACGTTCGGCGGCAACCCGCTGGCCTGCGCCGTCGGGGCCGAGGTCGTCGCGATGCTCGCGACGGGTGAGCTCCAGGAGCGCGCGCTGCGTCTCGGCGAGCACCTGCGCACCCGCCTCGAGGCGCTGCTGGGCCACGGTGTCGTCGGCGTCCGGGTGCGCGGCCTGTGGGCCGGCGTCGACATCGACTCCGCCCTCGGCTCCGGCCGCGAGGTCTGCGAGGCCCTCGCGCGACGCCACGTGCTGGCCAAGGACACGCACGGCTCGACCATCCGGCTCGCCCCGCCGCTGGTGATCACCGAGGACCAGCTCGACACCGGCCTGGACGCCCTCGAGGCCGTGCTGCGCGACCTCGCCGCCTGACCGGCGTCGCGTCCGCCCCCGGGTCGACCCCGGCGAGAGGTCGGCTGCCGGGCTCTCCAGCGTGGGGAAGGCCGGGAACCTACCGCTCGTGCAGCTCGTCGACGAGCAGGTCGAGGCGCTGGTCGGCCTGGTCGGGACGTAGCCGACCGGTCCGGTCGAGCACGACGAGCCCGTGCAGCGCGGCCCAGAGGACCTCGGCGAGCGTGTCGACGTCCCGGTCGCCGGCGACGGTCGCCACCGCAGCCCGGAGCTCGGCGTACGCGCTCGTCAGCGGTGCCGGGGCGTCGTCGGGGCCGAAGAGGAGGCGCGTGGCCCGCGTGAACATCACGTCGTAGAGCGCCGGGTGCCCGCCCGCGTACGCGCTGTAGGCGCGGGCCACCGCCCGCACCTCGTCGGCGTCGGGAGCGCCCTGGCGGGCCTGGGCGAGGGCCACGGCGAGCTCCGCGAAGCCGTCGAGCGCGACCGCCTCGGCCAGGTCGTCGAGGGACGCGAAGTGCCGGTAGATGACGGGTTGGCTGTACTCGATCTCGGCGGCCAACCGACGGGTGGTCACCGCGTCCCAGCTCTCGCGCTCGGCCAGGCCGCGGGCCGCCGCGATGATCAGCGCGCGCTGGGCAGCGCGTTCGCGATCACGTCGATCGGTGCCGGCCACTGCTGCATCCTAGCGCGGCTCGGTTGTCTAGCAGCGCTATTGCGCAGACGCCCGATGCCGGTTAGCGTTGCTAGTGGTTAGCGTCGCTAGCCGTGATGAGGAAGCAGGAACCCGCATGACCCAGCACCCGCTCGTCGAGATCTACGTCGAGATGCTCAACACCCACCAGCCCGACCTGGTCGACGCGTTCGTCGCCGAGGGATACCTCAACCACAACGTGGTCGTCGCCGACGGACGCGAGGCGAACCGCCAGTTCTGGAGCTCCTTCTTCACCGGCCTGCCGGACCTGACCGCCACGGTGGAGGACGTCGTCGTCGCGGGCGACCGGGTCGTCGGCCGCTTCGTCTACCGCGGCACCCACACCGGCGACCTGCTCGGCATCCCCGCCACCGGCCGGTCCGTGGAGATGCGCAGCATCGACATCTGGCGGGTCGCGGACGGCATGTTCGTCGAGCACTGGGACGAGCTGAACCTGCTCGAGGTCTTCCAGCAGGTGGGTGTCATCCCGCCGCTCGGCGGCGGCTCGGAACCGTCCTGACCCCCACTCCCACCACGCCCATCACCCCCCGCCCCGGTGAGCGTTAGGTTGCCGCGTCTTCCAGCGCCCAAATCCCGCGGCAAACCACCGCTCGTCGGAGCGGTCGTCGCAGCGTGGTGGCGTGGCGTGGCGTGGGGCGGGGAGGCGAGGGGGAACGTCAGAAGCGACGGCTGATGAAACCGACCACGCGGTTGCGCAGCGGCTTGTGCGAGACGCGACGGACCTGGAGCCGGCGCCAGGTGACGGCGGCGAGCACGCCGACGGCGACGCCGGGGATCGACATGTCCTGCACGGTGGGCGGTGTCCGGCGGGAGAGCAGCTGCGAGGCGCCGACGATCGAGGCGGAGGCGAGCAGGCCGTCGATCAGCTTGTCGATCACCTCGTCGGGGTCGTGCACCTTGACGTCGACCTGCGCGCCCTCGCGGCGCAGCCGTACGGCGAGGCCCGCGAGCTCGTCGGGCAGCGGGCCGAGCAGGCGCTCCCAGCTGCGCAACGTCCGGCGGGCCTGCTTGAGCAGGGCGGCCGGCTTGTAGCGGTCGGCCAGCATCTGCGTCAGGTACGGGCGCAGCATGTCGTCGAGGGGGACGGTGCTGCCCAGCTGCAGCCCGAGCCCCTGCAGCCGCAGCAGGACGCGCAGCGGCATCAGCAGGTCCGACGGGAACGTGAGGTGGTCCTCGCGGATGAGCACCAGCAGGTTCTCCAGGGCCGGACCGAGGTCCTGCTCGCTGACCCCGCCGCCGAGCCAGCGCTGCATCCACTCCTCGACGTCACCCTGGACGACGTCCTCGTCCACCTCGACCGAGGCGCGCGTGACGGCCATCAGGGCGTGGGTGAAGTCGCCGGCGTCGCGCTCCGAGATCGCCAGCAGCAGCGCCTGGAAGTCGAGGCGCCGGCTCGGCGTCAGGTAGCCGACGTCGCCGAAGTCGAGGACCGCGAGGTGGCCCGCATCGACCACGATGAAGTTGCCGGGGTGCGGGTCGGCGTGGAACATCCCGTCGCGGAAGATCATCGCCAGGAACACGTCGCTGGTCCGCTGGACGAACCGCTCCACCGTCCACCCGTACGCCTCGAGGCCGGCTCGGGAGTCGACCGGGCCGCCGTGGATCCGGGTCATCGTGAGCACGCGCGCGGTGCTGAGCTCGGGGTAAGCCTGCGGGACGACGATGTCGGGCTCGACCGCGAGGTTGGCGCCGATCTGCTGCAGGTTGGCGAGCTCGAAGGTGAAGTCCACGGCACCGGTCATCAGGTCGCTGAACTCGGCCACGATCGCCACCGGGTTGTAGCGGGCCAGCCCGGGGTCGAGCGACTCGACCGAGCGGGCGAGCACCTTCATCAGCTCGACGTCACCCTTGACCTTGCGGTCGGCGTCGTGGTGCAGGACCTTGACCACGACCTCGGTCCCGTCGTGCAGGGTCGCGGCGTGCACCTGGGCGACCGAGCCGGAGGCCAGCGGCTCGTCGGAGAACGACGCGAAGACGAGGCCGACCGGGCGGCCGAGCTCGATCTCGACGGTCGCGGTGGCCAGGCCGGGGGCGTCGGCGGGGACGGTGCTCTGCAGCCCGCTGAGCGCGGCGGCGATGTCGGCCCCGACGAGGTCGGCCCGCAGGCTCAGCATCTGGCCGAGCTTGACCCACGTGGTGCCCAGCTCGGCGAGCGCCGCCCGCAGCCGTTCGCCGGTGGACAGGGCGACGAGCTCGGGGTCGGCCAGACCGGCGATCCGCAGACCGGCCCGGTGCAGCGGGAACCGCGAGGGCTCGTCGCCGGTGGCCGCGCCGAAGACCGACGCCAGCTGGGTGAAGCCGTACCGGGCGAAGACGTCGACGATCTCGACCACGCGGCGGCGCTGATGGATCAGGACACCGCCGATGTCACTCATCTGGCTCCCCTACCTCGGGCGCCTGGACGGCACGCGGACGCCGTCGACCCTAACAACGCGACCCGCACGGTCCGGGTCGTACGGCTCACGGCTGCGGGTCGTGGGCGTCGTAGTCCCAGAACCGGCGCTGCAGGAGCACGACGACGACCAGCACGGCGACGCAGAGCAGCCCGCCGCCGAGCGCGGCCCAGGCCTCGCCGACCCGGTCGGCCGCGGTGCCGAGCACGAGGTCGCCGAGCCGGGGCCCGCCGGCCACGACCACGATGAACACGCCCTGCAGCCGGCCGCGCATCGCGTCCGGGGTCGCCGCCTGGAGGATCGTCTGCCGGAACACCGAGCTCACGGCGTCCGCGCCGCCGGCGAGCGCGAGAAAGACGAAGGCGACGAGCAGACCCGGGACCAGCACGTGCGCCGGCGACGTCCGACCGACCCCGAGCAGCACCGCGCCGAAGGCGGCGACCGCCAGCCCGAAGACGACGATCGAGCCGACGATCACCCGGCCCTGGCGGCGCACCTTGACCAACCCTCCGGACAGCAGGCCCGCGAGGACCGCGCCGACCGCGAACGCGGCACTCAGCTCGCCCGTGGTCGCGGCGCCGCCGCCGAGCCAGAGCACGCCGACCGCGGGCAGCAGGACCCGCGGCATGGCCAGGATCATGGCGGTGAGGTCGACGATGAACGTCATGCGCACGTTCGGCCGGGTGGCCAGGTAGCGCAGCCCCTCGAGGACGGAGGCGAGGCCGCGCCTGGTCGGCTCCCCGGCGGCGGCCTCCACCGGCGGCAGGTCGGGGAGCCGCCAGAGCGCCCAGAGCGCGGCGCTGAACAGGACGACGTCCACCGTGTACGCGAGCCCGAAGTTGCCGCCCGCGACCATGAACGCGCCCAGCAGGGGACCGACGACGAACGCGATGTTCCAGGAGACGGTCTGGAGGACGTTCGCGGCCGGCAGCAGGTCGGTCGGGACGAGCCGGGGGATGATCGCGGACCGGGCCGGGTTGTTCACGGCGAAGCCGGCCGACTGCAGCGCGACCAGCGCGTACAGCACCGGGACCGAGTCGACGTGCAGCCAGGCCTGCAGGGCCAGCAGCCCGGAGACGACCCAGAGCCCGACCGAGGCGATGAGGGCGACCTTGCGCCGGTCGTACACGTCGACGAGCGCCCCGCCGTAGAGGCCGAGGATCACCAGCGGGACGAGCGCGCAGACGCCCAGCACCCCGACCGAGAAGGTCGAGCCGGTGATCGCGTACACCTGCAGCCCGACCGCGGTGACGGTGAACTGCGTGCCGAGGTTGGAGACGCTCAGGCCGAGCCAGAGGCGACGGTAGGCCGGCGCGCTGCGGAGGGGGGTCAGATCGAGCAGCACAGCCATAGCGCGGCTAACCTAGTCGACCCGCGGGAACCCGGCGTGCGCGTCCGCCGTGCGCGCGGAGGTCCGCGACGCGCCCCGACGTCGATGGAAGAGTGGGCGCGTGCCCGACGAGCTCCCGCCCGCCCGCCAGCTCGTGACCACCTGGTGGGTCCCTGAGCAGTACGCCGGCCAGACCACCGCGACGCTGCGGCGGGTCGGCGAGCAGGTCCAGCGCAGCGGGCGCCCCGTCGACCTCCTGACCTTCAGCGCGCTCCAGGACAGCGCCGAGATCACCGACCGGCTGACCCGGCGCGGGACCCTGCCGGAGGGGGTGACCGTCCGGACCCTCTTCAGCGACCTGCGGACGTGGGACGCCGAGGGGGTCCTGCTCGAGCGGTTCGCCGGCCTGCCGCCCACGGACCCGGCGGCCGACACCGGCGCGCCGACGGTGGAGGAGGAGGGCAGCCGCTGGTGCCTGCGGACGTACGACGAGCACCGTGAGCTGGTCCACTCGCAGATGTTCCGCGCCGACGGCAGCCTGCTGGCCCGCGACTTCCCGGTCGAGGTCGACGGCCAGAAGAAGCGCTACCAGCAGTTCTTCGACGCCTCGGGCCGCCCGACCGTGCTGGCCGGCAGCACCTGGGACGTCTACTACACCTGGCTCGACCACCTGGTCGGGGACGGCCCGGCCGTGATCACGAACGAGTCGAAGAGCACCGCGCGGTTCCTGTCGCGCTACCTCAACCCGCGCGCGACGACCATCCACGTGTTCCACGAGTCGCACCTCGCCGACGCGTCGAACCCGTACCTCGGCGACCTCTACGTCGCCCACCGCCGGATCATCCCGCACCTCGACCGCTTCGACGCGGTCGTGTTCCTCACCGACCGGCAGCGCCGCGACGTCGCGGAACGCTTCGGTGCCGCCCCGAACCTGCACGCCGTGCCGAACGCCGGCCCGCCGGTCGTGCCCGAACCACCCCAGGCCACCCGGTCGGGGTCGCTGCTGTCCCGGCTCCGTCCCGGTCCCGACCGACCGGAACGGGGCGTCGTCGTCGCGACCCTCAAGCCGCTCAAGCGGATCGAGCACGCGGTCCGGGCGGTGGCGCTGGTCCAGGGCCGCGGCGGCCGGGCCGCCGACTTCGGGCTCGACGTCTACGGCAAGGACGCGGGCAGCCTGGCCTCGATCGAGGCCACCGTCGCCGAGACCGCCAGCGCGGGCCAGGTCGTCCTGCACGGGTACGCGCCGGGCGCGGCCCGGCACTTCGCCGCGGCGTCCTTCTCGCTGATGACCTCGACCACCGAGGGCCAGTCGCTGGTGCTGCTCGAGAGCATGGCCGCCGGCTGCGTGCCCATCGCGTACGACATCCGCTACGGGCCCGACGAGCTGCTGGTCGACGGCGAGACCGGCTTCCTCGTGCCGGGCGGCGACGTCTCGGCGCTGGCCGACACGATCGAGCGTTTCCTGACCCTGCCGGCCAAGCGGGTCCGCCAGCTCCGGGCGAACGCCCGGGAACGGCTGGCCGCGTTCACCGACGCCGAGGTGTTCCGCCGCTGGGTCGAGGTGCAGCAGGCGGCGGTCGCCGGTCGGGCGCGACGGCTGAGCCTCACCACGCTGCAGGTGCCCACGTTCTCGGTGGAGGCAGCCACGGGCGGGCGGTTCGTGCTGTCCGCGGAGGCGACGGTCACCTGGGACGCGGAGGCCTGGACGGATCCCGAGCCGCCGGCCGCGCCGACGGCGTCCTGGCTGCTGGTCGGGCGCGAGACCGGCCGGCCCTGGCGAAGGCCCCTGGTGGTGGACGCGACGACCGGGCCGGACGGGGCCATGCTGCGGCTGGACGGTGCGCTGGACCCGCTCGCCGTGGTCGTCGGCGAACGTCTCGCCGACGTCTACCTCGAGGTGACCGCCGGCTCGTCGGTCCGCCGCCAGCGCCTCAACGGGCCGACCGGCGTCGAGGTCGCGAGCGGCCAGCTCTACTCCACCGCCCACGGCAACGTCAGCCTGCGCAAGCGCTGACGCGGGAGGCGCCTCGTTCTGTGGGAGCCGACCAGGCAGGACGACCGGGGTGGTCCGTCTTCGCGTGCTGGTCTGAAGACGTGGGCCCGGGGTCAATCTGGGTGGTCGCCTTCGCGTACTGGTCTGAAGACGTGGGCCCTGGCTCAGTCTGGGGTGGTCGTCTTCGCGTACTGGTCTGAAGACGTGGGCCTTGGCTCACCCGGGGTGGTCGTCTTCGCGTACTGGTCTGAAGACGTGGGCCTGGCCACGGGTGGGCCGGACGTTCCCCTCGCGCCGGTCCAAGGACGCGGTGCGAGGGGAGCAGGCTTCAGGAGATCGACTTGGCCGTGCTGGTGACGGAGCCGGTGGTGTAGCCGTAGCGCTTGGCCGTGGCCGTCACGCTGAGCTTCTTGCCCTTGTCGGCCTTCGCCAGCTTGTACTTGACCTTGGTCGCGCCCTTGATCGCCTTGCCGTTGCGCTTCCACTGGTAGCTCATCGACGCCCGGGTCGTCGGGTAGGTGCCGGCCAGCCACGGGGTGGCCGTGACGTTCATCGTCTTGCCCACCTTGCGGGTGCCGTGCATGGAGGCGCCGTAGCGCTTGCGGAACGGCAGGGTGTCGAGCACCACCTTGACGCCGAGGTCGCGGTTGACGTTGAGGTTGACGCTCTCGATGCGGAAGCCGTCGCCGGAGTACGAGGCCCGGATCCAGTAGCGACCCGTGTTGAGCCCGTCGAGGGTGAACTTGCCCTGGTCCTTGCTGCCCGCCGAGCTGCGGGTCAGCGAGATCACGTCGCGCTCGTCGCCGCGGGCGGCGATCGCCGTCAGGTCGACGTCGCGGATCGGCTGCCCGTTCCGGCCGACGACCGTCCCGGATACAACGTGACCGTTGTGGATCTCGACCGCCGGAGCGTTCGTGGTCTTGCCGCGGGCGACCTCGATGATGGACGCCGCACCGAAGGTCCAGCCGCCGTCGCCGCCCGCGCGGGCCCAGGCCGAGGCCTTGTTGCCGCCGCCGGTGTACATCAGCTGCACCTTGTAGCGGCCGGGGCGCACGTTCAGCGAGTACTTGGCGTCCGAGCCGACCGTGACGGCCTGCGCGACGTCGCCGTCGGTGGTGTACGCCGCCGCGGTCAGGTCGCTCCCGCTGACGCCGGAGACCTTGCCGCTGATCGTCCCGCGGGGCACCAGCGACTTGGCGACGATGAAGTCGCTCGACGCCGTGAGCCGCTTGCCGTCCTTGTCGACCAGGTAGAGCGTCGCGTAGTAGGTGGTGTCGCTGGCCAGGCCCTTGAGCGTGCCCGAGGTGCCCTTGTAGAGCCCGCTCGTCTTCTGGTGGTCGGTCTGCGCGCCGTTCAGCGCGTACGACACCTTGTAGCCCGAGCCGCTCGGTGCGCCGGCGACGCCGGTCCACGCGAGGCCGACCGAGGACGAGCTCTGGCTCGTCTCGCGGAACGCGTCCGGCGTGGCCAGCTTGTAGCTGGTCGTCGGCTGCACGACCTCGAGGGAGTCCGGGCTGAGCCGCGTCTCCGAGGTCGAGCCCGCCGCCGGCTTCACCACGTAGGCGCGGATGGCGTACGACGTCGAGGCCTTGAGGCCCGTCAGGTTGACCGAGCTGGTCGTCGTCGTGAAGAACTTGGTCGGGTTGCCCTTGGACCAGACGCGCACCGTGTAGCCCGGAGCGCCGCTCACGGCCTTCCACGAGACGGTCATGCTGTCGCGGTCGACCTTGGTGCGGAACAGGTCGCCGGGAGCGGCGAAGCCGAGCTTGGCGGTGGCCTCGGTCGCGGCGCTGTAGGCGCCGACCTTGCCCTCGCTGGAGACGTCGGCGACGCGGACGAAGTAGACCTTGTCCGGCGCCAGCCCCGTCAGCGTGGTGTCGCTGTCGGTGATGGGCGGCTGGCCCGCGGCGGGCAGGGTCGTGGTGCCGTCGTCGAAGCTCTTGCTGGTCGAGTACTGGACCCGGTAGGACGCGGCGCCCTTGACGGCCGCCCAGTCCACCTGGAGGTCGGTGCCCGACGTCTTATCGGCGGCGGCGACCTTCGGCTTGGTCACGTCGGCCGTCGCGGTGCTCGTCGTGAGACCGGTACCGACGAGGGCGATCACGACCAGCGCGCCGAGGCTCGTCCGGACCCTCTTGGCGGTGATACCGCCTGCGCTCGTCACAGTTCCCAACTCCACTCCTCGACGTCCAACCGCTGCGGATTCTAGCAACGACCTCGGGCTCCGGGTGGCCACGACGACAGCGCGCCTGCCTGTGTCGGGCGATCGGTCACCTGCAATTAATCCGAGAAATACAACAAACAACGCGGTTAAAGGTGTGTCGGTCATTGACAGAAGGGGTGGTTTTAGTTCTCGGCATTGGTTAAGGTTCCGGCAACCGGGGGGCTTGACGATCGCGCAACTCTGATTCGAGGAGCCCAGCAGCATGGCCCATCTCCGTCCACGTCCGCGACCCACCTCAGCCGTCCGTCGTCGCCTCGCCGCTCTGGCGGTGGCGGTCGTCGTCGCCCTCTCCGCCGTCGTCACGTCGGCCCTGCCCGCCGCGGCGGCCACCGCCGTCCCGACCGGCCTGAAGGTCGGCGTGAGCGGGGTCACCACCCTCGACGTCGCCTGGAAGGCCGTGCCCGGCGCCCCGCGCTACCGGGTCGCCTACTCGACCACGAGCTCGATGAAGAAGGCGACCTACAAGCGCGTCACCGCGAACCGGTTGCGGCTGACCGGGCTCGAGGCCGGGACGCGCTACTACGTCAAGGTCCGCGTCATCAGCGCCGAGGGCAAGGCGCTGAGCAAGTACACCAAGGCCGTGCGGGCCACCACGCGCAAGCCGTACGCGGCGCCGGCCGACCTCGAGGTCACCAGCAGGAAGTCGTCCAGCGTAGCGCTGCGCTGGGGCAGCCGGGGGTCCGGGCTGACCTACCGCGTCCAGTGGGCCGACAACGCCGCGATGTCGGGTGCGACGTACAAGCGCTTCAGCTCGACGTCGGGCACGATCACCGGGCTGCGCGCGGCGCACGGCTACTGGTTCAAGGTGCGGGTGATCAGCAGCGGCGGCGAGAGCTGGAGCCCCTACTCCGCCGCCGTGCGCGCCACGACCGCCAAGGCGCCCGCCCCGGTCCCGTCCTCGCGGTCCCCGCTGCGGCTCGGCACCTTCAACGTCAAGTGCTTCAACTGCCAGGGCGACCAGCCCAACGAGCGTTCGTGGTGGGACCGTCGCGCCGACGTGGTCCGCGACATCAGGTCCCAGCGCCTCGACGTCCTCGGTGTGCAGGAGGCCAGCCAGGCGTGGTTGCCCGCCGTCAAGGGTGGCAAGGGTCGCGACCTCAGCCAGTTCGAGGACCTCCGCAACCGCCTGGGCACGGCGTGGAAGGTGACGAACGCGAACCGCAACAACTGCGTCAAGGCGAAGACCCCCTCGCGCTGCGTCTACAGGGACCAGGGGGCCTCCAAGGACGCCCGCATCCTCTACGACTCCACCCGGGTCACGCTGCTGAGCCAGGGGTCCAAGCTCCTGCCGAGCCCCGAGGACGACCGCTACATGGCGTGGGCGATCTTCTCCCAGCGCAGCACCGGCAAGAAGTTCTTCTTCGCCACCACCCACCTGGAGCCGGACAAGGACTGGAACCTGCACGTGCAGGAGGCCACCGCGATGGCCAAGGAGGCCGCCCGGCGCAACCCCGGCCACCTGCCCGCGTTCCTCACCGGCGACATGAACGCGCACAAGAACTCGCTCGACCCGGCGGGGAAGAAGGACAACCCGGTCCACCGCGTCTTCGTCAGCCGCTACGGCTACGTCGACCCGCTGGGCAACAGCTCGGGCTCGACCACCGGCACCCCCGGCGCCACGGTCGAGCACCGGATCAACACCCCGCTGAGCAGCTTCAACGACTTCGAGGCGAAGCCGAGCCCCAACTACTTCGGCCGCCGCCCCAACGGGACCTACATCGACTACATCTTCACGTCCAAGAAGGTGCGGGTCCTGGAGTGGGAGAACGTCGCCCGCCTGAACGCCCAGCACGGCTACATCGGCAAGCAGGCCTCCGACCACAACCTGCAGCGCGCGACGGTGGTCCTGCCGTAGAGGGAACTCGAGCCCTGCGTCAACGGAAGCCAGGGATCCGGCCCACGCCGGATCGTGCGCCGGCGCGTTGAGGAGGAGCAGGTGGCGACACACTTTTCGTCGTCACCTGAGACGACGAAAGCGCCGGGTCAGAGCACGATCCGCGTCCGAGCGGAGCGAGGACAGAAGGTACCGACTACTTGCGGATCGCCAGCAGGCGCCGCACCACGCGTTCGGCGGAACGTCCGTCGTCGTGGTGGTTGAAGCGCTCGACCCAGGTGTCGTACGCGGCCGCGTAGCGCTCGCCGGCCCGGTCGAGCTCGCGGACGGCGGTGGTGACCTCCGCCTGCGTGGACAGCACCGGGCCCGGGGCGACCTCGGACAGGTCGAAGTAGACCCCGCGCAGCGAGTCGCGGTAGTCGTCCATGTCCGGGACGTAGAAGATCATCGGCCGCCGCGTCACCGAGTAGTCGAACATCACCGAGGAGTAGTCGGTGATCATCGCGTCCGCGGCGAGGAACAGGTCGGTGACCTCGGGGTAGGTGGTCACGTCGATGACGCCCGGCAGGTCGTCCAGGCTCTCCCCGAACTTGACCGTCCGCGAGTGCCCGCGCAGCAGGACCACGTAGCCGTCCCCCAGGTCGGCGCTGAGCCGCTCCAGGTCCAGGAACGTGACCATCGACGTCTGGTTCTCGCGCCAGGTGGGTGCGTAGAGCACGGCCGTCTGGTCGGGCCGGATGCCGAGCCGGTCCCGGATCGCGGCACCGTCGCCGGCGTACGGGCTGCCGGGCGTGAGCGGGTCGTTGCGCGGGTAGCCCTCCTCGAAGAGGGTGCGGTGCCAGTCGTACGCCGACGCCAGGATCACGCTGCTGTGGTGGTTCTGCGAGAGCAGGACGTCCCACTTGGACTGCTCGAGACGGATCGTGTCGATCTTGGACCTCGGCTGACCGGATCGGTCCAGCCCGATCCGCTTGAGCATCGAGCCGTGCCAGGTCTGGAGGACCACCTGGAACGGCTGCGGGGCGAAGGTGCGGCGCAGCCAGTCGTTCGCGACGACGTAGCGCGACGTCGCCCGCGCGTGCCACCACTCGCGCGTGCCGCGGACCACCGCGATCGCCCCGAGGGGCACCGGCACGGACGCGTCGACCACGCCCCAGAAACGGGTGAGCTGGGGGTAGCGCGCGGCGATCTCGCGGTCGATCGCGTACGGGTTGCAGGTGGCACCCCGGCCGTAGAAGCTCTCCAGGTAGATCGCGTTGCGCGGGCTCCACGTCGTCCGGCGGTAGAGCCGCTCGAGCCGGCGCTGCTGGAAGGACCCGACCTCGTCGTCGCGACGGGGCGGGGCCACGTTGAACCGCATCGACCGGCCGCCACCGGACTGCAGGCGGAGCCGGAAGCCCTCGAGGTGGTGGAGCTCCGGCGTGCGCCGGGTGATGGCCGGGACGCTCGAGACCGGCAGCACCACGCCGCCCGGGGTCCGGGCACGCAGGACGTACCCGCCCACGCGCGGCGGCAACGGCTGGCGGTCCCAGACCGACGCGAGCAGGGGAGCCCAGCCCTCCCAGGTGCCCTGGCGGGCGCTCGTCGGGGTGAACGTCGCCTCCACGCCCAGCACCTGCCGCGCCCCCGTGAAGGCCAGCACCGGGGTCTCGTCCCCCTCGAGCCCGTCGCCCAGGACGTACCGCCCGCGCAGGACCAGCCCGGGCGGACGCTCGCTCACGGTGAGGTCGTCGACCAGCACGCGACCGGGCGCGTCGAGCAGCGACAGCCGTCCTTCCGCGTCGGCGGTGCAGATCAGCGACGAGCCCTCGACGAGCGTCGGGGCGGCGTCGTCGAGCGCGGTCGCCACGTGCACCTCGTCCCCGTCGGCCGTACGGACCCAGAGGTCCCGCTCGACCGAGAGCGACGCCTCCGCGTCGGTGCCGACGGGCATCGTGCGGGGGACGGCGCCGGTGACCCGGAACCGCGGCCGCCCCGCCTCGTCGCGGCCCTCGGGCGTGCAGGTCAGCGGGGTGCGCTCGTCCTGGGTGCGCAGGAAGGCCCCGACCAGCTCCCGCCCGTCGGTGGTGACCAGGACCGACACGTCGCGACCGTGGAGGTCCACGGACCGGGCCAGCGCGGCCGGTCGGCGCCGGCGCAGGTTCAGCCCGTGCCCGCCGGACCAGCGGGCGACCAGCTGGACGTCGTCGTCAGCGGTGCTGGCGAAGAGGTGCCGCACCGAGCCCAGCCGGTAACGGGTCGTGAACGTCCCGGTGCGGTCGCGGCCGGCGCCCACCACCCGGACGTGCACCACCCACGGAGCCTCGCCGCCGGCCGTGTCCAGCAGCAGCGGGGCCAGGTCGAAGGTCGCGGTGAAGGCGGTGTTGGCGTAGTCGTGCTCGCTGCCCGCCGCGGCCGCCGCGTTCACCTCGGGGTCGTAGCGGTGGACCACCTCGGCCTCGAGGCGACGACCGCCCCGTTCCAGCCAGACCCGCGTCTCGGGCGGCCCGTCGAGGTGGCCGTAGCCGCGCTCGTACGCCCAGCCGCCCACCTCGAACGTGGTCGGGGAGGTCCAGCGGGCCGTGCGCAGGTGCGCGACCCACCCGAGCTGGCGCCCGGTGACGCGCGTGCCGAGCGCCCGGGCGGCCTGCCGGCCCCGCCGGTAGCCGCCGGCGACCCACGGGTTGTGCGAGCGGGACGCCTCGAGGAGGGCCTCGCGGAGGCGTGCGCGCGCCTGCCGACGGGCCCGGACGAGGTCCAGGCGAGGGGCCCTCACCGCAGGACGGTGGCGTCGGCGCGCGCCGCCTCGATGATCGCGGCGATCGCCGTGGACTCCGAGGAGCGCAGCTTGAACGACTCGGGCGTGCGGTTGCGGATCAGCCAGGCGAACTCGGCCACCTCGTAGCGCAGCCCGTCGCCGTCGAACTTGTAGTAGTACTTCTTGTTGTCGCCCGGGTCCTCGAAGCGCGCCTCGAAGTACTCCGTCTTCCACCACGGGGCGGGGACGTAGATGTAGCCCCGCGTCCCGGCCACCACCAGGTCGCCCTCGGCCTTGACGCCCAGGCCGACCCGGGCCGAGGCCAGGGCGTGCGGATAGGTCAGGTCGATGCGGGAGAAGGTGTCGACCTCGCTGCCCTCGGGGCGCAGCGACGAGCTCGTGACGTCGGTGTAGCCCGTCCCGAGCAGCTTGACGATGGCGACCAGCGGATAGCTCGCGAGCTCGGAGATCGACCCGCCGTCCGGGGCCTCGAGCTCGCGGCCGGAGGTGACGAGCTTGGTGAATGTCGCGTCCACCGAGCGCACCTGGCCGATCGACCCGCTGCGCGCCACCGCCACCATGCGCTGGAAGCCGGGGGAGAACGCGGTCTTGATCGCCTCGAGCAGGACGACCTGGTGGTGCTCGGCGAGGGCGTAGAGCTCCAGGGCCTCGGCCCGCGTCAGCGCCAGCGGCTTCTCGCACAGCACGTGCTTGCCCGCGGCCATCGCCTGGCGGGCGAGCGCGCCGTGGGTGCCGTGCGGGGTCGCGACGTAGACGGCGTCGACCTCGGCCAGCAGGTCGGGCACCGACTCCGCGACGACACGGAGCTCGTGGACGTCGGCGAACTTCTGCGCGCTGGCCGGCTGGCGGCTCCAGACGCCCTCGACGTTGACCCCGGACACGAACCGCGCCTCGTCGACCATCCGGTTGGCGATGCGGCCGGAGCCGAGCACGCCGATCCGCAGGATCCCCGTCTCGTCGCGCAGCTGGGTCGAGGAGACGCCCTTGGTGCGGTCGAGGTAGACGACCTTGCAGTAGTCGTTCAGGTAGTCGAACTTGCCCAGCCAGTCGGAGCCGATCGCGAAGATGTCGATCTCGTAGCGCTGGATGTCGTTGATCTTCTGGCCTTCGTACTCCTCGATGATCACCTCGTCGGCGAGACCGCTCTTCTGCACGTTGTGGATGCGCTCCATGAGCGACTGCGACACGTTGAGCTTGCCGCGCGTGCTGTCGTAGTTCTCGGTGGTGACCGCGACGATGAGGTAGTCGCCGAGCGCCCGGGCGCGTTCCAGCAGCCGGACGTGACCCTCGTGGAAGAGGTCGAAGGTCCCGTACGTGATGACCCGTGTGGACATGATCTCCTCCCGCCGGGCTCGGGCTCTCCGGCCGTGTCAGGGGCGTCGGGAAAGGGAGGAGAGCGTGCCCGGACGGCCGTCACTCTAGCCCGGACGACCGGTCCGACGGCCTCCAGGACACCCGTGCGGGGCGACCGGCGTACGGGCGGTGCGGCGTTACGCTGCCGCCGTGCTGAAGTCCCGGGCCAGGCAGGCCGTCCGACGAGCGCGGCGCGTGTGGGACGCCGCGTCCGTCTCGAGCAGCCCCACGAGCAGGGCCGCTGCGCCTCCGAAGCCGTCCGGCCCGGCCGCCGCACCGGACGTGGCGCCGCGGCTCGACCCGCTGCCGTCCCTGCGCCCCCTGCCGCAGGCGAAGTACGTGTTCGTCGTCGGCGCGATCCCGCGCAACTTCGGTGGACGCACCGCGTCGATCCTGAACAAGTGCCGGCTGCTCAAGGAGCTGGGCGGGGTCGACTCGACGATCGTCACGCTCAACTACTCCTCCGAGGTCGACGACATCGCCGCCGACCTGCGCCGGCGCGGGCTGCTCGTCGACGGCGTGGAGATCGTCAACCTGCACGACTACTTCGACGAGGAGTCGACCGGCGTCGCCGACCCGGTCGAGCACCCGGTGGACGAGCCCGGCATGGCGCACATCCGCGACCCCGACCAGGAGGTCTACCGCTACTACGACGCCGCGGGCGTCTACCGGCTGTACAAGCGGTTCGACCATGCCGGCCGGCTGATCGTGCGGGACTGGTTCAACGAGAACCGCACGCGGACCCGGCGCGACGAGTTCAACGACAACGGGACGGTCCGCCGGACCACCTACATGGACCTGCACTACAACAAGCCGCGCCAGGAGATCTTCTACCGGGCCGACGGCACGCCGTACATGAACAAGTGGCTGCGGGTCGACCCCGTGTCGCGCACCAGCAGCGTCGAGCGCATCACGATGCTCGACGAGCACGGGGCGCCGTACGAGGTGCTGCTCAGCAACGTCGCGCTCATCCAGTCCTACCTCGACCGCCTGATCGGCGACGCCCCCACCTTCTTGTCCGTGGAGTCGCGTCGCTCCGACGGGGAGACGCTGACCTACGTCCGGCCGAACGTGAAGCACGTCTACGTCCTGCACAACCCGCACATCGTGCCGCCGTTCGACGACCTGGCGGCGATCCGGCCCTCGTACAAGCCCATGCTCGACGCCCGGGACAGCCACGGGGCCGTCGTCTTCCTCACCAACGCCCAGCGTGCCGACGCCGAGGCCGTCTACGGCGAGCAGGACCGCTTCGCCGTCATCCCGCACCCCGTCGCCCCGGTCGCGCAGGTGCCGTTCGAGGACCGCGACCCCCACCTGGTCGTGATGCTCGCGCGGCTGGACAGCCAGAAGCGCATCCCGCACGCCATCGCGTCGTTCGCCCACGTCGTCAAGGCGCTGCCGCAGGCCCGCCTGGAGATCTACGGGCAGGGGCCCGAGGCGGAGGCGCTCCAGCAGCTGATCGACGAGCTCGGGCTCCGCGCGAACGTCACGCTCGCGGGCTACACCAAGGACCCGGCCGCGGTCTACGAGCGGGCGTCCTGCTCGCTGCTGACCAGCCGCTTCGAGGGCTTCGGCCTGGTGCTGCTGGAGAGCCTCAGCCACGGCTGCCCGGTGGTCAGCTACGACGTCAAGTACGGCCCGTCCGACATCGTGGCCGACGGGGTGAACGGCTTCCTGGTGGGGTCGGCCATGCAGCAGCAGATGGCCCGCCGCGTGGTCGAGGTGCTCACCGACGAGAACCTCCGCCGCCGGCTCAGCCGGAACGCGGCCGAGCCCCGCACCGAGTTCAGCGAGGAGTCGTTCGTGGCCCGCTGGTCGGAGCTGTTCCACCGCCTCGACGACGAGGGCTGGGACGAAGCGCCCCGCACCTGACGACGCGCGGCGTCAGTCGTGCTTGGCGGCCGAGCGGCCCTCCTTGTTCTTGTGCCACAGCCCGAAGGCCGTGCCGCCCACCGCGAGGAGGATCAGCGCGCCGCCGACGACCCAGGGGGTGCCGTTGCCGCCGGACTCGGGCTCAGGACTGGCCGTGACCGCGGCCGACGGATCCGCCCCGCTGGTCTCCTCGGTGGCGGGGCCGGGCGGCGGCGCCACCTCGGACGGCGGGTCGGTGGGGGGCGGCGGCTCGGCGGACGGCGCCTCCGAGGTCACCTCGATGCCGGGGGTGTTCTCGGCCGACGCCGACGGCGGGTCGGGCGCCTCGGAACCGTTGGGGTTCGTGCCCCTCAGCACCGCAGGCTCGTCGTCCTCGCCCGACCAGGACCGGTCCGGCAGGTCGCTGAAGCTGCCGGAGCCGTAGCTGAACTGGTAGGCGCCGCCCTCGGGCTCCCCGCCGCGCCCGTCGATGCGGTAGTGCACCGTGTACGTGCCGCGCGCCAGGTCGTCGCTCAGCTGGGCGGTGACGTTGGTGCCCTCGACGATCAGCCGGCCGCTGGTGACGTTCTCGCCGTCCGGGCCGACGACGACGACCTTGGCCACGCTGGCGTCCACCTCGCGGGAGAACGCGAGGGTCACCGCGCTCGGCGGGTCTGACACCTTCTCCCGGTCCTGCGGCTCGGAGGCGACGGGTGCCACCGCGTGCGCGGGAGCGGCGGGCAGCGCCGCGAAGGTCCCGCCGAGCAGCAGCGACGCGAGCAGCGCCAGAGGTAGGAGCGCCCACGAGGACCGAGCGCCCACGGCCCTGCGACGGTGCGCCACGGTGGTCCCTCTCCGGTTGGAAGCCGACCCGTGCGGGCGACGCTGATGCGGCCGCCACCAGTCCTCCGGGTGAGAAATCATTGTATGGTTCGGTGCGTCGTGACCAGCGCTGCGCCGCGCGGTGCGACCGTTGGCCATCGCGGTCGGGGTCTTCCGTCCGCGGGGTGCAGGACGTGGGCTTGAGCAGTCGGAGGAGTTTCTCAAAGGTGTCGATCCGAGCATGGCGGTCGTTCCGCTCCCGTAGCGGCGCTCACCTGCGCCTCGTGGTCCTGCTGAGCGCCCTCGCGGTGACCTTCGGCCTGGTCGTCGGTCCGGCCGACGCGATCACCCTGGACCGCGACAGCAAGGGAGCGATCGCGCTGCCCAGCGGCGACGAGTGCCCGACGATCGCGACGCCGGCGCCGTACGAGGCCTGGTTCAACATCGACGACATGGAGCAGCGCGGCTTCTGGGACCCCAAGGACAGCACGCCCTGGGACTACTACAAGAAGATGTCGCAGATCATCTGCGGGGCGTCGAAGAACTCCGAGATCAAGATCGGCATGTTCTTCATCCGGGCCCTCGGCACGATCAGCGGCACGGCGCAGGGTGACCGGCCCGAGTCCGACCCCGAGGTCGTCTACAACGCCCTCGAGTGGGTCCAGAAGCACCGCGGCGTCAAGGTCGGGCTCGTGCTCGACGGCGGCACGATCATGCCGAAGGGCGACAAGAACAAGGTCTCGGCCCGGCTGCGGTCGATCGCCAACGTCTACTACTGCTCCAACGGCTGCTTCAACGTCAACAAGGCCAAGGTGTGGCCGTACGCGATCAACCACGAGAAGTTCCTGACGATCTCCGACACGATCTGGCCGAACTCGGCCTCGGGCAAGCACCCGGCGATCCTGTCGATGTCGGGGAACTTCGCCCGGTCGCAGCTGCGGAACTACCACCAAGAGACCACGCTGATCTACGACGACCAGACGATGTTCAAGATGTTCGACGCGCGCTACGACGCGATGAAGTACTGCGCCACCAAGGGCTGCGCGTCGGCGTCCGGCTTCCCGAAGTCGATCAAGCTGACCAAGCAGCGGGGCATCTGGGTCGACCCGATCTACCGGCACTACACCGACGCCGGCCGGGGGACGACGGTCTCCTTCACCCCGGCGACGCAGAACGCCCGTGACTTCTACGTCCAGCAGTTCGACGACGTCGACTGCGCCGTGGACAAGAACATCCGCATCGCGATGTTCAAGCTCACCGACGCCAAGGCCGAGCAGATGGTGTCCTCGCTGTCCCGCCTGCGTGCGCGCGGGTGCGACATCTCGATGCTGCTGACCTACCAGGGCGGCAGCACGACGATCTCGCCCACGGTCATCAAGGCGCTGCGCAAGGCGAACATCCCGACGCGGTGCACCACGGTCGCGATGCACACCAAGATGATCCTGATCGGCCCGGAGCACAGCAACCTCGGCCGGGTGCTGATGGGGACGCAGAACATGTCGGTCGCCGGGCTCCGCTACAGCGAGGAGCACGTCATCACCCTCGACACGCGAGCGGCGTCCGGCAAGTACCTCGAGCCGATGCGGCGGGTCTACAGCCAGTACATGAACGGCTGGTACGACCTGTCGAAGGACACCCGCTCCTGCACCTGACCGGACGCCCGGAGCGACCCGTCCCGGCGGGACGGGTCGCCCTCCGGCCGAGGTCAGGGGAGGCCGCCACCGCCGTCGGGGTTGTCGCTGTGCTCTCCCGCCCGGTCCTCGTCCTCCGCGGTGATGTCGTCGTTCGCGGCGACGGTCCCCTCGGCGTCCTTGGCCTCGCGGATGGAACCGGCGGCGCGGTCGAGCGCCGCGCCCTGGTCGTCGTCCGCGAGCGGGTCGTCGGCGCTCGTGCCGGTGCTCGGGTCGGTGGGCTGCGGGTCGTCAGGCAGGTCGGTCATCGCTGCAGTCTGCCGCGGCGCCGTACGCGGTCCGCGAGCGCCCCGCGACGGAGCGGGAGAGGCGGTCGCTCGTGAGCGAGAGGGAGCCCAGGCTCGACGTCGACCCGGACGACGGTCGTGACGAGACCCTGAACGAACGGCTGGACCGCAACTGGGTGGAGCTGCTCCAGGAGCTGCGGGTCACGCAGACGGGCACCCAGATCCTCACGGGCTTCCTGCTCGCCGTCGCGTTCCAGCAGAAGTTCGACGACCTCAGCCCGGTGCAGCACGACGCCTACCTCGGCCTGATCGTCGTCGCGGTGCTGACCACCGCGCTCGCGCTGGCCCCCGTCAACCTGCACCGCGCGCTGTTCCGCCGCCACGAGAAGGCGGCGCTGGTGCGGGCCTCGCACATGATCCTGCGGATCGTGCTGGTCGGCGTCGCGCTCGTCCTGGGTGGCACGGTCGTGCTCATCTTCGACGTGGTGGCCGGCCGGGGGGCGGCAACCGCCGCGGGCGTGGTGTCGGTGGTCGTGCTGCTGGCCCTCGCGCTGCTGCCCCTGGCCGTCCGCGCGTACGACCGCCGCTGACGACCTGAGGACGACCGGACCGCTAGCGCGTGAGCGGGTCCGAGGAGGAGGGCAGCGTCAGCCGGAAGACGGCGCCGCGGCCCGGTGCCGGCGCGGGGAGGCAGACCAGGTCGCCGCCGTGCGCCCGGGCGGTGCCGCGGGCGATCGCGAGACCGAGCCCGGACCCGCCCGAGTCGACGCTGCGGGCGGCGTCGAGACGGACCAGCCGCTCGAAGATGCGGTCCCGGTCCGCCTCGGGCACGCCGGGGCCGTCGTCGACGACGTCCACCACGGCCAGCGGACCCTGCACGCCGAGCACGACCTGCACCGTCCCGGCCGGCCCCGCCGCGCGGCTCGCGTTGTCGACGAGGTTGCGCACCACCCCGCCGAGGGCCGAGAAGTCGCCGGTGACCGGCGGCGCGGTCCCGGAGAGGGTGATCGTCCCCGGCCAGACGAGCCGGGCGCGGGCGACCTCCGCCTCGGCCACCGCGTGCAGGTCGACCGGGTCCTGCCCGACCGGTGCCCCCGCGTCGAGCCGGGCCACCGACAGCAGGTCGCCCACCAGCCGGGCGGCGCGCCGGGCCTCGCCGACCAGCAGCGCCTCGATGTGCTGCTGCTCGTCGATGCTCATCCGGTCCCGGTGCTGCAGCAGGGTCTCGGCCGCGGCCTGCACGCCGGTGAGCGGCGTGCGCAGCTCGTGGGCGGCGTCGGCCAGGAACGCCCGGGTCTGCTCCTCGGCCCGGCGGGCGCGCGACTCGGCGCCCTCGAGCTCGTCGAGCATCGCGTCGAACGCGTGCGCTGTCCGGCCGATCTCGGTGTCGGTGCGGCTGGGCGCCAGCCGGGACCCGCGGGCGCCCGCTGCGATCCCGGACGCCAGCGACGCCATCGAGTCCAGCGGCCGCAGCGCCAGCCGGACGGCGACCGCGACGAGCAGGCCGCTCAGGACCAGGGCGGCCAGGGCGCTGATCAGGAGGGTCCGGCGCAGGGTGTCGCGCGCCCCGGAGACGAGGGAGGTGTTGACGCTGAGGGTGAGGCGGGAACCGTCCAGGCGACCGGAGCCCGGCAGGGCGGTCGTCACCGTCGTGACCCCGGTCCCCACGGCCGCGGGGCTGCCGAGGACCGTCCCGTCCCGCAGCTCCAGCGAGGCGACCACGCCGTCGACGCCCACGCGGTTGACGATCTGCTGGGGGCGCACGCCCGAGCGCGCGAGCTGGCGGGCGAGCTGGGCGCGCCCGCTGAGCAGGGCGTCGAGGTTGCGGTTCGACTGGGTCACGAAGACGGACTGGACCGAGACCGACAGGCCGAGCAGGACCACGGCGAGGACCGCCATCACGGCGGCGATGACCCGGACGCGGATCGACACGGACGACAGCGGCGTCACGGCGTCGTGCCGAGCCGGTAGCCGCGGTGCCGGACGGTGTGCACGAGCCGGGGCTCCCCGGCGGCCTCCAGCTTGCGGCGCAGCGACGACACGTGCACCTCGACGACGTTGGCGTCGAAACCCTCGTAGCCCCAGACGGCGGTGAGGATCTGGGTCTTGCTGACGACCCGCTCGCGGTGGGCGGCGAGGTAGCCGAGCAGGCGGCGCTCGGTGTCGGTCAGCTCGATGGTCCGGCCCGCCCGCTGCACGGCGCTCACGTCGTCGTTCAGGGTCAGGTCGCCCACCGCGGTCACGCTCCCGGCCGGTCCCGACCGCCGCAGCACCGCGTGGATGCGCGCCACCAGCTCGGCCATGGCGAACGGCTTGACCAGGTAGTCGTCGGCGCCCGCACCGAGGCCCGCGACCCGGTCGGCCACGGTGTCGCGGGCGGTCAGCATGACCACCGCTGCCCGGCTGCCGCGGCGGACCAGCGGCAGCAGCTCGAAGCCGTCCCGGCCCGGCAGCATCACGTCCAGCACGACCAGGTCCGGGACGAACGAGCCCAGCGTCGCCTCCAGGTCGGTCCCGTCCCGACGGGCCTCCACCTCGAAGCCCTGGGCGCGCAGCGCCGTGCGGACCGGGACCCGGATGGCCTCGCTGTCCTCCACGACCAAGATGCGCGCTGCCTCCATGACGTTCATCTTGCTCCGTACGCTCGTGACCGTGCTGGACGCCGACCTGCTCGCCGGACCTGCGGAGCTGGTCGCGCCGCTGCTGCTCGGCACGGTGCTGCGGCACGGCGAGGTGGCGGTGCGGATCACCGAGGTCGAGGCGTACGCGGGTCCGCGCGACCTGGCGTCGCACGCGTTCCGCGGCCCGACCCCGCGGACCGAGGTGATGTTCGGCCCGCCCGGCCACCTCTACCTGTACTTCTCCTACGGCATGCACTGGGCCGCCAACGTCGTCTGCGGCCCGGACGGGACCGCGGCGGCGTGCCTGCTGCGCGCCGGCCAGGTGGTCGAGGGGGTGGAGCTGGCCCGCGGACGTCGGGGCGGCGTCCCCGACCGGGACCTGGCCCGGGGCCCGGGACGGCTGACCCAGGCGCTGGGCCTCGGGCCCGAGCACCGCGGCCTCGACCTCTTCGCCGGCGGACCGGTGCGGCTCGAGGCGGGACCCGTCGCTCCGGAAGAGCTCGAGGTCGCCACCGGCCCCCGGGTGGGGGTGTCCCAGGCCGCCGACGTCCCGTGGCGCTTCTGGCTGGCGGGCGACCGCTACGTGTCCGCCTACAAACGCAGCCCGCGGGCTGTCTAGCTCCCCGCCGCCTGTTCGACGAACTTCGGTGCGCCTGACCACCTGACGTGCGGGTACGGCGTCAGAAGATCAGTCTCCGAGCGGCTCGAGAGCACCGAGGATCGTCGGGAAGAACTCCGAGACCGTCGGGTGGATCGGCAGCGCGTCACGCACGACCGGGTAGCGCACGCCGGCCTGCATCGCGACGCCGACGACCTGCACGACGTCGTCGGCCTGCAGCCCGAGGATGGTCGCGCCCAGGAACTCCTCGGTGTCGGCGTCCACGAGGACCCGCATCACGCCGGTCTCCTCGCTCTCCAGGCGTGCGCGGCTGACCGAGGCCATCGGGACCTCGCCCACGAGGACGTTCCGCCCCGACTCGCGCGCCTGCTGCGAGGTCCAGCCGACCCGGCCCAGCGGCGGGTCGGTGAACATCGCGTACGTCGTCACGCGCCCCGCGACCGTCCGCGGCGGGTGGAGGTAGATGTCCCCGTCCTGGTACGAGGTGTGCGTGAAGGCGCCCCGACCGTTCACGTCGCCGAGGGCCCAGATCCCCGGGACCGATCCGGCGTAGCGCTCGTCGGTGACGACGAAGCCCCGCTCGTCCGTCGTCAGCCCGGTGTCGGGGCCCAGCAGGTCGGTGTTGGACCGTCGACCGGTCGCGACCAGCAGGTGGCTCCCGGAGATCGTGCCCACCTCGGGAACCTCGAGCGCGATGCCGTCCCCGTCCCGCCGGACGCTGCTCGGCCGGCCGGCGACGATCTGCACGCCCTCGCTCGTGAAGAGGTCGGTGAGGATCTGCTGCACGTCGGGGTCCTCGCGCGCCGCGATGCCGCCGCCCGCGACGATCGTGACCTCGGAACCGAACCGGCGGAACATCTGGCCGAACTCGAGCCCGATGTAGCCGCCGCCCACGATCACCAGGTGCTCGGGCAGCTCGGTGAGGTTCAGCAGCTCGATCTCGGTGAGGTACGGGACGCCGTCGAGCCCGTCGATGGACGGGATCGCGGCCCGCGTCCCGACGTTGAGGAAGACCTCGGCCGCGGTCAGCTCCTGCTCGGACCCGCCGTCCTCGGTGGTGACCAGGACGCGGTGCTCCTGCCCGGCGGGGTCGCCGACCAGGGTCGCCCGGCCGTGGACGTAGTCGAGGTCGTCGGTGGTGTCGAGGGCGTGCTGCAGCGACGCCCGCATGCCGTCGATGAGGGTGTGCACCCGTCCGATCGCCTGTCCGAAGTCGACGCGCACCTCGCCGACGTGCACACCGAACTCGGCCGCGCGGCGGGCGGAGTGCGCCACCGTCGCGCTGGCGCGCAGCGCCTTCGTCGGGCGGCACCCGTGGTTGAGGCAGGTGCCACCGGGCTCCGCCATCTCGACGACGGCGACCCGCTTGCCCTGTGCCGCATAGGCGAAGGCGACGCTCGGCCCCGCCTGCCCGGCCCCGATCACCACGGCGTCGTACTGGACCACTGTTCTCTCCGTCCGTCGAGGGCGGACCGCCCCGCACCCTCACGCTAACGGTCGCCGCCCGCCCGGGGGCAGCGCCTACGGATTGGGCAAGGCGTGCGCGATGTGCCAGACTCCGCGGTTTCCAAGGTCACGATCTGATCACGACGCCCGGAGGAACTCTGTGACACGTCCCCGACCTCGCCGGGCGCTGCGTCCGTCGGCCACCGTACGGGTGGCCCGCGTCGCCGTCCCGCTCGCGCTGGTCGGGCTCGCGACGAGCGGTGTCGTGGCCTTCGCGCTGCCGAGCCACGAGGGCCGCACGGCCGTGCCGGCTCCCGCCTCGAGCGCCGCGGCCGTGGTCAGGGAGCAGCCGGTGAGCCGCGACGTCGTCCGCTCCGCCAGCCCGGTGCCCGTCCTCGCCACGTCGGCGACGGCCAGTCCCACCGCCACCCCGACGCCGACCGCGACTTCGACCCCGACCGTCGCGGCCGCGCCGAAGACCGCGACCGCTCCCCGCCCGACGAAGCGCCCGGAGCCGACCGCGGACGACCTGGCCGCCCACGCCAAGGCCTCGAAGACGATGTGGGCGACCGACGACCTGAACATCCGCACGGACCCGGACAAGGGCTCCGACGTGCTTGACGAGGTCTCCGCCGGCACCCGCCTGGCCGCCACCTCGACCGTGCGCGACGGCTTCCGGCTCGTCGTGTTCAAGGGGAAGGGCCGCTGGGTCACCGCCCGCTACGTCTCCAAGGACAAGCCGGACCCGGCGAAGACGGGCGGCGTCACCGACGCGCCCTGCAGCAAGGGCTCGGCGATGGAGCAGGGCCTGACCCCCGACGCCGTCCTGGTCCACCGGACGGTGTGCGCCCGCTACCCGCAGGTCACCTCGTTCGGAGGGACACGCGGCGGCGGCGGCTTCCACGCGTCCGGGCAGGCCGTGGACTGCATGATCTCGGACCCGAAGGTCGGGCGTCAGCTCGCCGACTGGGTCCGCGCCCACGCCCGCGAGCTGGGCGTCAGCGAGGTCATCTACTCCCAGCACATCTGGACCGTGCAGCGGGCGGGCGAGGGCTGGCGCTCGATGTCCGACCGCGGCTCCCGCACGGCGAACCACTACGACCACGTGCACGTGTCGGTCTACGGGCACCGGGCTGCCTAGTCTCATTCGCGCCCGGTCGTGCCCCGCGATCTGACGTCTTCCTCCTCGCTCGTCACGACGAAAAAGCACTGTCGTGACGCGCTCGTCGTCCAGACGCCAGCGAAGGGGCGCCCGCCACCCGACGCTCGGGAGGAGTCGGCTCCCTGCTGGGGCAGTTGCTGCGACTGAGGTGTGAGTTGCTGCGTCTGGGGTTCCGGCATCCGTGAAGGCGTATTGCTCCGAACTCTCGATGAGCCGTGCAGAGGTGCCGGCCTCCTTCCCGCGGCGCTTGTAGCGGCTCCGTACGAGACTTAGGGTTTGCCCATGATGGACTCGTACCAGGTGGTGCTCGGCGCCCTGGCTGTCTTCATCATGGTCATGGTGCCGATCGGCTGCGTCCTGCTCTGGGACCTGCTGGCCGGCCGGTGGGACGAGAGCATCTCCCGGTTCCGCGAGCGGCAGATCATGGCCGCGGAGCACCGCCGGACGGTCAAGGCGCTCCGGCGGATCCAGGGTGCACCCCTCGAGCGGCTCGCCGCCGACCTGCGCCGGCTCCGCGAGGTCGTCCGGGCCGACGCGCACCGTTCCGCGGCCCAGCAGCTCGGCAACCGGATGGCGTACGACCAGGTGCTCATGCAGGCCTGCTCGATGCTCGAGATCGAGCACGAGCTGCGCGACGACACGACCGGCTTCGAGCGCGACATCGAGCGCTTCCGGGTCGAGGCCGAGCTCGAGCGCGCCGGCGTCACGGTCACCGAGCGTGACTTCGGTCAGGCTGCCTGACCCCTCCGCACCTCCCGTCCGGACGTCTCTCGTCCGGACTGCTCGTTGCTGACTGCGTTTCTGCTGACGGCCCGTCGTTCACGATGCGCCCGGGTCGGCGTGGATCCGACGTCGTGGGCGATGCGGCTCGACCTGGAAGCCACCTCACCTGAGCGGCCCACGACTCGTTCACGCGCTCCGTTCAGCGCGTCCTGAGCCATTCTTGAGCCTTGATGCTTAACGGTTCAATCTTTTGCACGTCCTGAGCGAAGCGGGTCGCTCGCCTTGAGCGATCGCCGAGGTGGCGCGGGCAATGTTGTTCTCACCAGCCCCGATGGGGCTGAGGAGCAAGCGGGGGCTGGCTCGGAAGACCCCGATCACTTGTCAGGAGCCCCCGATGACCGTCTTCGCCTCCGCCTCGCGGACCACCCGCCGGCCGCGCAGGATCCCGTCCGTCACCGCGTTGGTCCGGGCGCCGGACACGGTCCGCATCACCGACGATCCCGTCCACAGGCCCGCCTCGTCCTCGGCCGTCACGGCGCACCGGTCCCATGACCACGGGACCCAGCACCGGGCCGACCTGGCACCGGTGGGCGGCACGCCCCGGCGCTGAGCCCGGGCAGGACGCACAGCTTCGCGCCCGAGAGGCGTCGGACCGCACCCGTCGGGGGAGCCGGTCGACGTGTGGCGGGCGTGCAGACGTCGGACGGGGGATGTCCGACGGGGGACCGGTGTCGGGGACCGGGAACCAAGGGGACCGGTGGACGAGTGGGGACGTCGGCCGGGACGCAGGGAGCTTGACGAACGGGGGGACGTTCGTCAAGAGGTGGTCGGACCGGTCCGACCACCGGCACGGGGACCGTGCATCGTCGGGAGACGACCGCACGGTGACGAGGGCTCACGCAGGCGCGCTGGGGGCAGCCGCCGTGTGGGCCCTCGTTCGCGTCCGGTTGCGGCGCGACCTCCGCCAGCCCGCTCAGGGAGCGCCCGCAGCCCGACCGCGAGCGCCCGGAATAATCCGCCCGGGGAAGCGTTGATCTGGTACAGTTCGATATCGAAGGCTTTCGAGCCTAAGAGAACCACATCAAAGATTCCCGAAAGGAAGCAAGACCATGATCAGCCTCGGCCAGGCCATCCGTCGCCACCGTGAGACCAGCCGCCGGGAGCGCGAGTTCGCCCGCGCGTACCGCTCGGCGTCGGGCTCCGACATGCGGACCGAGCTGGAGCACCTCGTCAACTACTCCGACCTGAGGTAATCAGGCTTCGACCGCTCAGCGAGAGCACCAGGGCTTCCCTCCTCGAGGGGAGCCCTTCGTCGTCCCCCCACGCCCTCGCCCTCGGCTGGCCCATCGCGGCCCCGTTCGCCGCCTCCGGACCCCCGCCGCCTCCCGACCTCCGTCGGTCCGGGCGCCTCTGCCTGGACGACGACGGGAGGACGACACGCTTTTCGTCGTCCTCACGGAGGAGGAAGGCAGAGGGTTCGAGCCCGGACCGCGTCCGAGCGGAGCGAGGACAGAGTTGCAGCCCGGACGAGACCACGGCCGACTCGGGCGCCGGTGCCTGGAGGAGGAGGGCGTGACGACACGCTTTTCGTCGTCACGAACGACGACGAAGGCATCGGGTCAGAGCCCGAGGCGCGTCCGAGCGGAGCGAGGACAGAATTACAGCGCCCCGGTGGTCCAGAGCAGCCCGCTCCCGCCGGTCAGGCGGACGGCGAAGGCGACGGCCTGGGCGTCGGTGAGGCCGCTGACGAAGTCGATGATCCCGCGTCCGCGTGCCATCCGCGCGAGGTCGGCGTCCGTCGTCCTGTCGTCCAGCCGGTCGGGGTGGTCGCGTGCGAGCCGCTCGTAGCCGTACTCGGCCGCCTTGACCAGGTCGACGAGCCGCCGGGGAGCCCGGAACGCGTCGGTCGGGTCGGACAGCCAGTCGTCGAAGCCGGTCACCAGCTGGTCGATGGTCCGCTCCTGGCCGCGCTGCAGCATCGCCAGGTCGGGGCGCTCGAGGATGAAGTACGTGTTCACGAACTTCAGGACCTGGACCTCGTGCCAGGCCTGGGACGTCATCTGGACGTAGCCGGATCGCACGTTCGGGTCCAGGTCGGGGGTCACCGAGGTCACCAGGTGGTCGATCCAGCGTGAGGTGAAGCCGGAGATCGCGCGGTCGCTCACCATGGAGCCGTCGTACGGGACGGCGAGCACCCCGTCCACGAACTCGTCGGCGACCGTGGCGACGGCCGCCGCGAACGTCGTCTCGTCGAACATCCAGGTGTCGCGTGTGCGGAGACGCCGACGCAGGCGCTCGAGGCCGGCCCCCGGCGTCCGCCCCATCTCGACCAGCTTGCGCTCACCGACCCCGGTGAAGACCGTGCGCTCGGTCTCCCAGGTGAAGAACTCGCTCGACACCGGCGAGAACTGGAGCACCCCGGAGCGGTGGAAGTCCTCGACGTCGTGCAGGGAGTACGCGATGTCGTCGGCCAGGTCCATCACCGAGCACTCCAGCGTCTGGCGCCCGGCGGGCAGCCCGGGGAACGCGGCGAGCGCGTCCTGCATCTCCGGCAGGTCGATCAGGTAGGTGGAGAACTTCGCCGCCCCGCTGCCTCCGCGGCCGTGACCGGCACCGCGGGGCGGGACCGGCCAGCCCGTCGGGTGCGGGTCGGGCCAGTGGCTGCGCGCCCAGGGGTACTTGAGGACGGCGGCCCGGACGGCGGCGGTGAGGTTCATGCCCTCGTCGCCGGGTCCGTGGACCTCGAGCTCGGTCAGGATCCGGAACGTCTGGGCGTTGCCCTCGAAGCCGTCGGCGAGCCCGAACCGCTGCCGCGCGAGCCGGTCGAGCGCGCGCTCGCCAAGGTGACCGAACGGCGGGTGGCCGAGGTCGTGCGCGTTCGCCGCCGCCTGGACGACCACGTGGTCGAGCCCGCCGAGGTCGCGGAGCAGGTCGGGTTCCTCGCTGCGCAGCAGCCGGACGGCGATGGCCCGCGCGACAGCGGTGACCTTGATCGTGTGGGTCAGCCGGTTGTGCACCACCCCGTCCGTCGCGCCCGCGCTGACGACCTGGGTGACCTCGGCGAGCCGCGAGAAGGACTGGGAGAAGCGGATGCGCTCGAGGTCGGTGCGGAACTCGGACTCGCCGGGGGCGTACGGCCGCTCCGCCTCCGGGCGGGCACGGACGAGGCGAGGGTCCATGGGTTCACCGTAGGTGCCGGACCCACCGGCGGGCCCGGGGCTCGGACGGAACCCGATGAGTGACGCCCTCGTCCCGGGTCGACCTGGCATGACCGACACCCTGACGACCTACGAGGTCGTCCACCACGCACCTCGTCCGGTCGCCACCGTCACCCGGACGGTGACCATGGCGACGATGAACGAGATCGTGGACGAGATCGCCCCGCTGCTCGACTGGCTCGCCGCGCACGGCCGGACGCCGTCGGGCCCACCCTTCCTGCGCTACCTCGTCATCGACATGGCCGCGGACATGGTCGTGCAGGCGGGCGTCCCGGTGGCCGTCCCGGTCGGGGCCGACCAGCACGTCCTGCCGGACGAGCTGCCGGCCGGCGACTACGTGACCACCGTCCACGTGGGGCCGTACGACGGTCTGTACGGAGCAACCGGTGCGCTGCTCGCCTACGCCGGGGCCCACGGCCTGCACCTGGACCACCACCCGTCCGACGCGGGCGACGTCTGGGTGAGCCGGCTGGAGTGGTACGAGACCAGCCCCGTCGAGGAGCCGGACCCGGCCCGCTGGGTGACGCGGCTGGAGGTCAAGCTCGCCGACCGGTGACCGCGACGAGGGAGCACGTGCGCTAGGGCGCCAGCGCCTTCTTCAGCGCGCGCCACGTCGCGTAGCCGACCTTGCCGGTCACCTTCACGTGGTGGGCGGCCTGCCACGACCGCACCTTCTTCTCGGTGGCGGCGGAGTAGGTGCCGGTCTGCTCGGCGCCGACCGCCTTCTGGACCGCTCTGACCGCGCCGTAGCTGCTGCCCCGGCTCATCCCGCGGCCGGAGTAGGTGACGATCGTCTTGAGCGTCTTCGACGCGCCCTTGGGGGCCTTCGGCCTGCCTGCTCGGGGGCACGGCACCGGGTTGGGCGCCTTGTAGCCCGTCGCCCAGCTCAGGTCGGCGGGTCGGCAGCGGCCGTAGTCGGTCGCGGCGACCGTCCCGGACCAGTAGGACGTGCGCCCGGTCGCGCCGGCCCAGGACAGCGAGAGGTGCATGTGGTTGCGGTGGCAGGCCGCGTCCAGCGACGTGCGCTGCTTGCTCTTGGCCGTGCAGCCGTTGTAGGTCCGCCAGCCGTCGGACGCCCGGTAGGCGCCCCAGATGTGGTTGTCCCAGATCACGTACATCACGCCCAGGCGTCGGGCGTTCGCGTACCTGTTGCCCTGCGCGTCCGTGGCGAACAGCCAGTCGATGACCGCCTTCGCCTGCTTCTTCTGCTTCGCGTTACGGACGCTGTTCATCCAGTCGACCGCCCGCCCGTCGTGGTGCTCGCTGTTCGGCGTCGCGGGGCACGCCCGGGACCCGCCGAAGGTCGTGCCGGGGTACGTCGTGGTCAGGAGCCTGCCGAGCCTCACCGTCCCCGGACGCGCCTTCGGGGTGCAGGAGTTCGCGGGCACGTACGCGGCGAGGTCCTCGATCCCGGCGGGCACCACGGGCGGTGCCGGCGGTCGGGGTGCGGAGGCCGTCGGTGGCGCGGCGACGTCGGCCGAGGGTGGGGCGGCCGAGGGTGGGGCGGCCGGGGGTGGGGCGGCGGAGGCCGTGGGCGGGGCGGTCCCGGCCTGCAGCGTCACGGCCAGCGCGAGGGCGAGCAGGGCACCCGCGACACGGGACACCCGCCGGTGGGTGGGGAGGGAGGTCGAGACCACGTGGTCGGCTCCTGGGTCGGGGCCGCGCGGCGGCCCTGCGGTCCCCCCGGTCCGGCGAGCATAAGCGGGGAGCCCCGGCTCCGCTCGTGCTCGGCCGAAGAGGTGGTCCTCGGCGGATGCCACCCGGCACGGGCGCCGGGCCCGGGATCACTAGGCTGCCGGACATGAGCGATCCGGTCGATGCCACCACCACCGCGGCCTGGGCCCGCCTGACCGAGCTGCGGGCCGCGTACGAGCCGGACCTGCGGGGCGCGTTCGCCGCGGACCCCGATCGCGCGGCCCGCTTCACCCGCACGGCGGCCGACCTCTACGTCGACCTGTCCAAGAACCTCGTCGACGACGACGTCCTCGCGGCGCTGGTCGAGCTGGCCGACCAGGTCGGCGTCCCGCAGCGGCGGGACGCGATGTTCGCGGGCGAGCGGATCAACGTCACCGAGAACCGGTCCGTCCTGCACGTCGCGCTGCGCGCGCCGCGTGACGAGACGCTGGTCGTCGACGGGACCGACGTGGTGGCTGACGTGCACAAGGTCCTGGACAAGGTCTACGCCTTCGCCGACCAGGTCCGCAGCGGCGCCTGGGTCGGCGTGACCGGCAAGCGCATCGAGACCGTCGTGAACATCGGCATCGGCGGCTCCGACCTCGGTCCGGTGATGGTCTACGAGGCGCTCAAGCCTTACGTGCAGGAGGGTCTGACCTGCCGGTTCGTGTCGAACATCGACCCGACCGACGTCGCCGTCAACACCGCCGACCTCGACCCCGAGACGACGCTGTTCATCGTGGCGAGCAAGACGTTCACGACGCTGGAGACGCTGACCAACGCCCGGCTGGCCCGCGCCTGGCTGCTCGACGGCCTGCGGGCCTCGGGCGCCGTCGGCGAGGGGGACGACGCGGCCCGGGCCGCTGTGGCCAAGCACTTCGTCGCGGTGTCGACCGCGCTGGACAAGGTCGAGGCCTTCGGCATCGACCCCAAGAACGCGTTCGGCTTCTGGGACTGGGTCGGCGGGCGCTACTCGGTCGACTCCGCGATCGGCACGAGCGTCTGCGTGGCGATCGGCCCGGAGAACTTCGCCGACTTCCTGGCCGGGTTCCACGCGGTCGACGTGCACTTCCGCGACACCCCCGTGGAGCAGAACGTGCCCATGCTGATGGGCCTGCTGAACGTCTGGTACGACGGCTTCTTCGACGCCCAGTCGCACGCGGTGCTGCCGTACGCGCAGTACCTGCACCGCTTCGCGGCCTACCTGCAGCAGCTGACCATGGAGTCGAACGGCAAGGGCGTGCGCTGGGACGGCACCCCGGTCACGACCGCCACCGGCGAGGTCTTCTGGGGCGAGCCGGGCACCAACGGCCAGCACGCGTTCTACCAGCTGATCCACCAGGGGACCCGGGTGATCCCGGCCGACTTCATCACCGTCGCGACGCCCGCGCACCCGCTCAAGGACGGGGAGACCGACGTCCAGGAGCTGTTCCTGGCGAACTTCTTCGCCCAGACCGCGGCGCTGGCGTTCGGCAAGACGGCCGACGAGGTGCGCGCCGAGGGCACGGCCGAGGCGATCGTGCCCGCGCGCGTGTTCACCGGCAACCGACCGACGACGTCGGTCATCGCGCCCGCGCTGACGCCGTCGGTCGTCGGTCAGCTGATCGCGCTCTACGAGCACATCACCTTCACCCAGGGCGTGGTCTGGGGCATCGACAGCTTCGACCAGTGGGGCGTCGAGCTCGGCAAGCAGCTCGCCCAGCAGGTCACGCCCGCGGTCGGCGGCGACGAGGAGGCCCTGGCGAAGCAGGACGCCTCCACCCAGGCGCTGATCCGCTACTACCGGGAGCACCGGGCCTGACCGTGCCGCTGAGCGAGCAGGACCGTCGTCACCTGAGCCAGGCGGTCGACCTCGCCAAGGAGGCGCTCGAGGCGGGCGACGAGCCGTTCGGGTCATTGCTCGTCGACGCGGACGGTCGGGTGCTGCAGACCGCGGTGAACGAGGTCGTGCACCGCAACGCGACGGTCCACCCCGAGCTCACGCTCGCGCAGTGGGCCGGCGACCACCTCCCGGCCGACGCGCGCTCGACGGCGACGGTCTACACCTCGGGCGAGCACTGCCCGATGTGCGCGGCCGCGCACGCCTGGGTCGGCCTCGGCCGCATCGTCTACGCGTCGTCGTCGGCGCAGACGGCGCAGTGGTACGCCGAGCTCGGCGGTCCCGCGTCCCCGGTCGCGGCCCTGCCGATCACCGCCGTCGCGCCGGGTATCCCCGTCGACGGACCGGACGAGGAGCTGGCCGAGCGTGTCCACGGCCTGCACCGACGGTTCCGCGAGCGCTAGCGGGTGGAACCGCTGCGGGGGTCGTCCCCCGCCAGGCCTGATCGACCGATACCGGAGCGGATCTGACCGGGCAGACGCGGTCGGATCCGCTCCGGTCTGCCGGCATCCCCGCTCAGCCCAGCGCGACCGTTCCGCTGACGCCCAGGACCGTGCCCCCGCCGACCCACACGTCGTCACCCACGGCCTCGACGAACACCCGCCCGCGCCGGCCCAGCAGGGTGCCCTGAGCGGCGACGTACGAGCCCGGCGCGCGGCCGGTCCGGGTCAGCCACTGGCCGAGCGCGGCGTTGAGGCTCCCGGTGACCGGGTCCTCGCTCGGCCCGGGCAACCAGAACGCGCGGACCTCGTACGCGGCCTCGCCGCCGACCCGGTACGGGCCGGCCACGCCGAGGTCGGGAAACCGGGCCATGCCGGCCGCGTCCGGCCGCAGCCCGAGCACCGTCTCGGCGCTGTCGAGCAGCACCATCACCCAGCCGGGTCCGTTGTCGCCCCATTGCGCGTCGACGACCTGCGCCGGGTCGACCCGCAGCGCAGCCACGATCTCGGTGAGGTCGGCGGGGTCGACCGGCCCGCCGCGCAGCAGCGGAGGTGCGGCGAACGCGAGGCGGTCCGCGGTCTGCCGGACGCGGACGAGCCCGGCTCCGCACTCCTGCACGACGACGTCCGGGTCGTGCGGGGTCCCACCCGCCTCGAGCCAGGCGCGCGCCGAACCGAGCGTCGGGTGCCCGGCGAAGGGCAGCTCCCGGGCGGTCGTGAAGATCCGCAGACGGTAGTCGGCCTCCGGGTCGGTCGGCGGGAGCAGGAACGTCGTCTCCGACAGGTTCGTCCAGGCCGCGAACCGCTGCAGCGCCGCGTCGTCGAGACCCTCGGCGTCGTGGACGACGGCGACCGGGTTGCCGTAGCCGAGCTCGGTGGTGAACACGTCGACCTGCGTGAAGCGTCTGGACACACGAGAACCCTCCCACCAGCGGCGGGAGGGTCCTCGGAGTTCTCAGGCGGGGGTCGGGCTAGAGGTCGGGGCCCTGCGAACGGAGCTTGTCGACCTCTTCCATGGCGGTGCGCAGGTCGGCCAGCCAGCTCTCGGTGTGCTCACCGACCAGCTTGACCGCCCAGGACAGCGCCTCCGAGCGGGACCGGGCGACACCGGCGTCGACGAGGGTGTCGAGCACCTGCCGCTCCGGCTGCCGCAGCCGCGTCATCACGGGGACCGAGACGTTGGTGAACAACGCCGACGTGCCCCCGAGCCGTACGCCCCACGAGACCTTGCGCCCGTAGCGGGCCTGGGCCTCGTTCGCGATGGTGATCCGCGGGTCACGGGTCTCCTCGCGGAAGCGGCTGATGCGCCCCTGCGTCGCGGCCTCGTCGGCGGTCTCGTCGGTCAGCGTGCCGACGACGGTGATCTCCTCGCGGTCGACGGTCACCGCCACCGTGCTGAACCACCCGTCGGGCAACCGACCCTCGAACCACGACTGCGCGTCGTCGGCCGGCGGGAGGTCGACGTTCTGCCAACCGCCCGGCCGGGCGCCCCGTCCGCGGCGCCGACCGCCCTCGTCCTCTGCCCCGCCCTGTCCTTCAGCTCCGTGCCACATGCTTGCTCCTTTACGTTGCTTACATGATTACATCAGAGCCACGGCGCGGGGAAGGGCTGTTCGGTGTGGGCGAACGCGGAGGTCGGTCCCGCTGGACGCGAGGCGAGCGCGCGGCGGAGGTCAGGGCTTGCGGCGGGAGGCTCAGCCCTGCAGGGCGTGGTCGACCGAGGTCTCGCGCCGGCCGAGGACCGGGTCGCGCCCGGTGGCCAGGTCGATCACGGTCTTGACGCAGGCGACCTGGTCGCGCAGCGCGCCGCGGCGCCAGGCCTCCGTCCCGCGAAAGCTGTCGTCCCCGACCCCGTTCGCGTCCAGGCCGAGCGCCCGGCAGGTCGCGACCGCGCGGGGCAGGTGGTAGCCCTGCGTCACCACGGTGAGCCGGTCGACCCCGAAGATGCGCTGGGCCCGTGAGCAGGAGTCGTACGTGTCGAAGCCCGCGTAGTCGGCGACGACCTTGTCCGCCGGGACGCCGGCGTCGATGAGGTAGCCGCGCATCGCGTCCGGCTCGTTGTACTCGCGGGCCCCGTTGTCGCCGGAGACGAGGATGACCTTGACCAGACCCGCGTCGTAGAGGCGCTTGGCCAGGTCGAGCCGTCCGGCGAGGAACGGCGACGGCGCGCCGCTGGGGTAGACCTGCGCGCCCAGCACGAGCGCGACCGGGGCCGCCGGGACGCTGGCCAGGTCGGCGTCGGCGTACGTGTGCCCGGACGCCGTGGCGCGCACCCACCCGACGGAGCCGAGCACGGTGGCGCCGCCCAGGAACCCGAGGCCGACCAGCGCGAGCACACCCCGGCGCACCCAGCGCGCCCGCCTCGACACCATGCGCCCAGGTTAGGGCCCGAGCACGTTGCCTGAGCCCTTCGACAGGCTCAGGACAGGCTTGTCGAAGGGTGTGCAGAACTGTCAGGACCGAGCACCAGGATGGCCCTATGAGTCCGAGGACCACGTCTCTGCCGATCACCGGGCCGTACGACCTGCGCGAGGTCGCGCTGATGGGATTCGGGCACCGCGACGAGTCCTCCTTCGACGGCGTGATGCGGATGGCCTTCTGCCTGGACGGCGACCACGAGTGCCACGTCGGGGTGGAGGCGCGGCAGGTCGGGGACCGGCTCGAGCTGGTCGTCCGTCCGGTCGCCGGCGACGAACCGCTCTCCGACGCCGAGGTCGAGACCGCGGCGACCCAGGTCGCCCGGGTCGTCTCGCTCGACCACGACGGGGCGGCGTTCCACGCGCTCTGCGAGGCCGACCGCGTCCTGGCGCCGGTGCACGCGGTCGCGCCGGGCTTCCGCCCGGCGCTGTTCTACTCCCCGTACGAGGCGGCGGTCTGGTCCGTCCTCAGCGCCCGCCGGGCACGGGCCCAGGGCATCGGCGTCCGCCGGCGCCTGGCCCAGACCCTGGGGGCGACGGTCGAGCTGGCCGGTGTCTCGACCGAGGCCGTGCCGACGCCCAGCGCGCTGCTCCGGCTCGAGTCGCTGCCCGGACTGCCCGCCGACCGTGTCCCGCGGCTGCACGCCGTCGCCGAGGCGGCGCAGCGGGGCGAGCTGGACGTCGGTGTGCTCCGGGCGCTGCCCCCGGTCGAGGCCCAGGAACGGCTGCAGCGGCTGCCCGGCATCGGACCCTTCTACAGCTCGCTGGTGGTGGTCCGGGCGTGCGGGCACGCCGACGTGCTGGCCGCCGGCGAGTCGCACGTGCGCGACGTCGTGCAGGAGGCGTACGGCTTCGACCACCCGCCGACCGTGGGGGAGATGACCGCCCTCGGGGAGTCCTGGCGACCGTTCCGGACGTGGGTCTCGGTGATGCTCCGGGCGCTGTCCGGGCGAGCCGCGCGATGAGGCCGAGCCTCTGCGGAGGCGCCCCCCGGCGCACTGCGGCGGCGGCGGGAGAATGGGTGGATGCCCGAAGGAGACACGGTCTGGCTGGCCTGCCGCCAGCTGGACGCGGCGCTGGCCGGACGCGTGCTGACCCGCTGCGAGCTGCGCGTCCCGCAGCTGGCCACGACCGACTTCACCGGGGTGGAGGTCCTCCAGGTCGCCTCGCGCGGCAAGCACCAGCTGACCCGGTTCGCCAACGGGTGGACGCTGCACACCCACCTGCGGATGGACGGCAGCTGGCGGGTCTACCCGACCGGGCGCAAGTGGTCCGGCGGGCCGGCCTGGCAGATCCGCGTCCTGATGGTGAACGCCGAGGCCGCCGCCGTCGGCTACCGGCTCCCGGTCACGGAGATGGTGCGCACCGACGCCGAGGACACGGTGGTCGGCCACATCGGGCCCGACCTGCTCGGCGACGACTGGGACGCGGCCGAGGCGCTGCGCCGGCTGCGGGCTGACCCTGCCCGTACGGTCGGCGAGGCCCTGCTCGACCAGCGGAACCTCGCCGGCATCGGCACGCTCTACCGGGCCGAGATCCTCTTCCTGCAGGGCGTGCACCCGCGGACACCCGTCGCGGACGTCCGGGACCTCGGGCGCGTGGTCGGCCGGGCCAAGCAGCTCCTCGAGGCGAACAAGAACACCCACGACCAGATCACGACCGGCAACCGCCGGCTCGGCGCCCACTGGGTGTTCGAGCGGCCGGGCCAGGACTGCCGCCGCTGCGGCACCCGGATCGAGACCGAGGAGTTCGGCCCGTCGGGCGTGGAGCGGCGCAGCTACTGGTGCCCGCACTGCCAGCCCCTGCGCACGCCGGACGTCCCCTGAGCGCGGACGTCCCCTGAGCCCGTCGAGGCCCTTCGACAGGCTCAGGGAACGGTCGTCGGCTCAGGGAACGTTCGCCGGTTCAGGGGGAAGTTGACGGCTCAGCGGACTCTCGTGACGCTCAACCGCCGCTCGGCGTCGTCGTAGGAGGCGAGCACGGCGTCGAGGAAGCCCTCGACGAGGTCCTGCTGCTCGGGCGTGTAGCGCGTGATCAGGGCGTCGATCGCCTCCGTCTGCGGCGAGATGAGGTCCCAGACCTGCTCGGTGCTGTGCGCGGCGGCCGTGACCACGAGCTTGCGGCCGTCGTCCGGGTGCCGCTGCCGGGTGATGTGCCCCGCGTCTTCGAGCCGGTTGAGCACCAGCGACATCGCCGCCGTGGACGTGCCCAGCCGTGTGGCCAGCACCGACGGGGTCGTGGGTCCGAGAGCGATCAGATGGTCCATCACCTCGAGCCCGCTGACGTCCGTACGCAGCGCGGCCGCCAGCTTCTTCTCGAGGTGCCGGTGCCGGAGGCCGAGCTGCTGGATCCGGGCCCGTAGGTCGTGGTCGCGCAGCGGCGTGCCGTCGAGCCGCTCGCGGGCGCGCTCCTCGGGGGACGGCGACGCCGTCTCGTCGTCGCGGGGATGCCCGGAGGAGTCGACCACGAGCATCAGATTACCAAAGCAGATTGCTAACGTCATTGGTCATCTAGGGTTAGGGTCGACGCCATGAGACGCGTGCTGATCAGCGGGGCGAGCATCGCCGGACCGGCCCTGGCCTTCTGGCTCCGACGGGCGGGCTGGGAGCCCGTCGTCGTCGAGCGGGCGCCGGAGCTGCGGACGGGTGGGCAGAACATCGACATCCGCGGCGCGGCCCGCGAGGCGGTCCGCCGGATGGGCCTCGACGACGCGGTCGCGGCCGGGACCACCGGTGAGGAGGGCACGGAGTTCATCGGCCGGTCCGGGGAGGTGGTGGCCGCGTTCCCGGCGGGCACCACCGACACGGGTGGCGCGACCGGCGAGCGCGAGATCCTGCGCGGCGACCTCTCCGAGATCCTGGTCGGGGCGACCGTCGCGGGCGAGCGGCCCGTCGAGTACCGCTTCGGGGACCGCATCACCGGCCTGACCGAGCAGGGCGAGCAGGTGCTCGTCGCCTTCGAGCACGCCCCCGACGAGCGCTTCGACCTCGTGGTCGCGGCCGACGGCATCGGTTCCTCGACGCGCGACCTGGTCTTCGGCGAGGAGGTCGAGATCCGCTCGTTGAACCTCCAGATCACCTACGGCACGATCCCGCGCGCGGACTCCGACAAGCCCTGGTGGCGCTGGTACAACGCGCCCGGCGGCCGCAGCGTCACGCTGCGCCCGGACACCCACGGGACGACCCGGGCCACGTTGACCCGGCTGACCGACGGCGGATCGCGGGCGGGGGTGCAGGACCGGTCCTCGGGCGAGCTCCTCACGCGGCTGCGCGCCGACTTCGGCGACGCCGGCTGGCAGGCGGAGCGGGTCCTGGCCGGCTTCGAGGAGGCCGACGACCTCTACTCCGAGTCGATCGGCCAGGTCTTCGCGCCCGCCTGGTCGCGCGGCCGGGTGGCGCTGCTCGGCGACGCCGCCTGGTGCGCCGCCCCCGTCAGCGGCATGGGCACGAGCCTGTCGCTCGTGGGCGCGTACGTCCTGGCCGGCGAGCTCGTGACCCACGACGACCTGCGGGCCGGCCTCGCCGCGTACGAGCGGGTCCTGCGGCCCTACGTCGACCAGGCGCAGAAGCTCCCGCCGGGCACCCCGCGCCTGGCCAACCCACGGTCCCGCATCGGGATCGGCGCGTTCCACACGGGCCTGCGCGTCGCGGCGTCCCTGCCGTCGTGGGTGGGGGAGAAGTTCTTCGCCCCCGCGGTCGACACCTTCGCGCTGAAGGACTACGGCTTCCCGGCCTGAGCCGCGCGATGGCTCGGCCCTGAGATCCGCTCACTCGATCGCGCTGCCCCGACGGCCTGAGCGCGGCCGAGGGCGGTCCGAGCGATCGAGTGAAGGGATCTCAGGGAATCACCCGAACACCCCTGCCCGGCGCGCGACGACGACGGCCGCGGCGGCGCTCCAGGCCTGCGGTCGGCAGGCGGCGGGGTAGGGGACCGGGGCGCCCTCGCCGCTCCACAGCTCGGGGAGCCGGTGGTCGAACGCGACGGCGGCCGCGAGCAGCCCCTCGACCAGGCCCTCCGCCGCGTCGGCGAGACCCGCCCGGGTGAGCCCGTCGACGACGATCGCGGTGTCGTGCGGCCAGACCGAGCCGCAGTGATAGCTGAGGGGCGCGTACGCGGCGTCGCCGGTGGACATCGTCCGCAGCCCGAGGCCGGAGTCGAGCGCGGGCGACGTGACCCGCTGCGCCACGTGCCACTCCTCGTCGAGGTTGAGCAGGCCCGTCCCCAGCAGGTGGCCGATGTTGCTGGTCAGCGCGTCGACGCGGCGGCCCGTGCCGTCCAGCGCGAGCGCGGGGTACGGGGGCCGGTCGGGCTCGGCCGCGTCCTCCGACCCGCACCAGAACGACGCCCGGAACCGTTCCGCCAGGCCCAGCGCCCACGACCGCAGCCCGTCACCGGCGGGCCGGTCGAAGCCGTCCAGCAGGGCGGCGCCGGACATCGCCGCCTCGTACGCGTAGCCCTGCACCTCGCAGAGCGCGACGGCTCCCTCCGCGAACCTCCCGTCCGCGAACCGGACCGCGTCGTCGCTGTCCTTCCAGCCCTGGTTGGCCAGGCCGTCGCTGCCCGCGCTGACGTAGCGCACGAACCCCTCGACGCCGCCGTCCGACCCGGTGGAGGTCTGCGCGGTGAGCCAGCCGAGCGCAGCCTCCAGGGCGGGCAGCAGCGCGGTCACGTCGGCCTCGTCGAGCCCGGCCCGCCAGGCGTCGTGCAGCAGGCAGATCCACAGCGGGGTCGCGTCGACCGTCCCGTAGTAGAGCGGGGGCAGCGACATGCCGCCCAGCTCGTAGCTGTTCCGGCGCAGCTCGTGCGGGATCTTGCCCGGCTGCTCCCCGGTCCGCGGGTCGTCGGTCCGACCCTGCAGGCGGGCGAGCGTCCGCAGCGTCCCGCGGGCGACGTCCAGCCCGAGCGGCAGGGTCAGCCGCGCCGCCCACAGGCTGTCGCGGCCGAAGAGGGTGAAGTACCAGGGCGCGCCCGCCGCGTAGAAGACGTCGCCCGGGCTGTCGGGGAGCGCCAGGGTCAGGCTCGCGAGGTCGGCCACGGAACGTTCCAGCCAGGCGGCGAGCCGCTGGTCCAGGTCCGGGCCGAGCAGCAGCGTCGGGGCGCCGAGGTCCGGCGGTGCGGCCACCACGACCGGGGCGTCGTCGACCACGTCGGCCGTCCAGCCCACGGCGACGGACCCGTGCGGGGGGACCGTGACCGTCCAGCGGAGGGTCACGTGCTCGCCCTCGACAGCCCGGCTCGCGCCGGGCGCGTCCAGGGTGACGTCGATGCCGGCGGCGTCCCAGCCGTGGTCCGCCGAGGTGGCCTCCAGCTCCACGGGGACCCGTGGGCCCCCGACCCGCACCGCCTCCATCGGGGTCGCGTCCGGCGTGAGCCGCACCTCGATGCGCACCTCGACCCCGACGTCGAGCGTCGAGGTGACCACGAGCTCCTCGCTCAGCCGACCGGGAGCCACGTCCCGCTTCCGGTCCAGCCGGACGTGCGGGTCGCTGCCGGCGGCGTACGCGGCGTCGAGCCGGCGCAGCAGCGAGGTGAACACGACCGAGCCGTCCTCGTGGACCAGGTGCGCGACCGGGACGCCGGGGTCGCCGTCCACCGTCGCCTCGATGCCGGCCAGCACCCGGACGTCGCCGTGCAGGAGCCCGACGACCCCCGCCCCGTCGTCGGTGCGCAGCACCACCTGCCCGTCGCGCGTCGACCACACCTGGGTGGGCGCGGCGACCTGGCTGACGAGGTCGTGCAGGAACGGCTGGAGCTGCGGCACGCGCCCATGCTGCCCCTCGGGCCCGGCGCCCCGGAATCGTGGTCAGGTCCGCGCGACCGGAGTGGGAGAATTCCTGATCGTGGCTTCCCTCCCCTCCCAGCTCAGCACCCGGGTGCAGGCCGTCGCCGGGATCGAGCCGGAGCTGCGTCCGGCCACCCGCCCGGAGTTCGGCCACTTCCAGTCGAACGTCGCCCTCCGCCTGGCCAAGACCGAGAAGAGGTCGCCGCGCGAGGTCGCGGCCGAAATCGTCGCGCGGCTCGACGTCGACGACCTCTGCGAACCGGTCGAGATCGCCGGCCCGGGCTTCCTGAACTTCCGGCTGCGCTCCTCGGTGCTGGCCGACTACGTCACCGGACAGCTGGCCGACCCGGCCCTCGGCGTCGTGCAGGCGGAGCACCCGCAGCGCGTCGTCATCGACTACCCGTCGCCGAACGTGGCCAAGCAGATGCACGTCGGGCACCTGCGGACCTCGATCATCGGGGACTGCTTCAACCGTGTCCTCACCGCCGTCGGTCACGAGGTGCTCCCGCAGAACCACCTCGGGGACTGGGGGACGCAGTTCGGGCAGCTGGTCGAGCAGATCCTGGTCGAGCGCGTCGACGCCGCCACGCTCGACCTGAACGAGGTCGAGGACCTCTACAAGCGGGCCGCGGCGCACTTCAAGGCCGATCACGACTTCGCCGACCTGGCCCGGCTCCGGGTGGTCAAGCTCCAGTCCGGGGACGAGGAGACGCTACGGATCTGGCGCGAGCTGGTCGACGTCTCGCTGGCGGCCCACAACGTCATGTACGCGCGGCTGCACCTGCTGCTCACCGACGAGCACCTGGCGGGGGAGTCGATCTACAACGCCGTGCTCGGGCAGGTGGCGGACGAGCTCAAGGCCAAGGGCGTCGCGGTCGTCGACGACGGCGCGCTCTGCGTCTTCGTCCCCGGCTTCAACGCGCCGCTGATCCTGCGCAAGCGCGACGGCGGCTACGGCTACGACGTCACCGACCTCGCCGCGCTGCGACACCGGGTGCGCGACCTGCACGCGGACCGGCTGATCTACGTCGTCGACGTGCGCCAGGGCGACCACTTCGCCCAGGTGTTCGCCGTGAGCCGGATGGCGGGCTGGCTGCCCGACGACGTCTCGGCCCAGCACGTCGGCTACGGCATGGTGCTCGGCGCGGACGGCAAGCCGTACAAGACCCGCGACGGCAAGGCGATGCACCTCTCCACGCTGCTCGACATGGCCGAGGAGATCGCCTCACCGCCCATCGCGCTGGCGGCGATCAAGTACGCCGACCTCTCGAACGGGCTCAACAAGGACTACGTCTTCGACGTCGAGCGGATGGTGCAGACCACCGGCAACACGGGGCCGTACCTGCAGTACGCCCACGCCCGGATGACGCAGGTCCTCGCGCGCGCCTCGGCGGAGGGCGTCATGCCCGAGCGGGAGGCGGTGACGGTCCTGGCCGAGCCGCAGGAGCAGGCGCTCGCCCTGCTGCTGTCGGGCTTCGGCGAGGTCGTGGCCGAGGTCGCGAGCACCCTCCAGCCGCACAAGCTCTGCACCTACCTCTACGACCTCGCCGGCACGCTCTCGGTGTTCTACGAGCGCTGCCCGGTGCTCCGGTCGGAGGGCGAGGTGCGCAGCTCCCGGCTGGCCCTGTGCTGCGCGTCGAAGCGGGTCCTCGCCGCCGGGCTCGACCTGCTCGGCATCGAGGCCCTCGACCGGATGTGAGCCGGTGCTGATCCTGCTCCCGCCGTCGGAGGGCAAGGCCGCACCGGCCCGCCGCGGTCGGCCCGTCGACCTGGCGACCCTGCCCCACCCCGGGCTCCGCGCGCTGCGCGAGGAGCTGCTGGACGCTCTCGCCGCCGCCGGTGCCCGGCCCGGGGCCGCCGAGGCGCTCGGGCTGAGCCCCGGTCTGGCCGACGAGGTCGCCCGGAACGTCCACCTGCGCACGACGCCCGCCCGCCGCGCGATCGACGTCTACACGGGCGTGCTCTTCGCCGCGTTCGACCACGCCGGTCTCGACGCGGCCGCGCGCCGCCGGGCCAACCGCTGGGTCCGGGTGCAGAGCGCGCTGTGGGGTCCGGTCGGGCCGACCGACCCGATCACGCCCTACCGCCTGCCGATGACCGCGTCGCTGCCCGGCGTCGGGCCGGTCGCGGCCCGGTGGCGCAGCGTGCTCGGGCCGGTGATGACCGGCCTGGCCGGCGACGGCCTCGTGGTCGACGGACGTTCCTCGTCGTACGCGTCGGTCTGGCGTCCGACGGGCCCGGCCGCCCGCGCGTACGTGGGGGTGCGCGTGTTCACCGAGGTCGACGGGCGACGCAGCGTCGTCTCGCACTCCGCCAAGCACACCCGCGGGCTCGTCGCGCGCTGGCTCTGCGAGGCCGACCGCGCACCGCGTACGCCGGTCGCGCTCGCCGCGCTGGTGTCCGAGCACCGCGGGTGCGAGCTGGTCGCCGACCCGCGGGGCGGGTGGTTCCTCGACGTCCTCGTCCCGGTGGCGGTCCCGACGTCGTGAGCGTCCCCTTCCCTGAGCCCACCGAGGCTGCCTCGTCACGGGGCGAGGTGCTGCTGCGCTACCTCGCCTACTTCCGCGACGGCGTCGGGCGACGGGTCGGGGCGATGAGCGAGGACGAGGTGCGGCGAAGCCGCGTGCCCTCCGGCTGGACGCCGCTCGAGCTGGTCCGGCACCTGACCTTCATGGAGCAGCGCTGGTTCGTCTGGGGCTTCGAGGGCGAGGCGGTCGAGGACCCGTTCGGCGACGAGGTCGACGGCCGGTGGGTGGTGCCCGCCGGTCTCGGCGTCGGTGAGGTGCTCGATGCGTGGCGGCGGCAGGCGGCGCGGACCGGGGTGGTGGTCCAGCGGCACGACCTCGACGAGGTGGGCCGACCCGGCGGACGCTGGGACGGTCAGCCGCCGGCCACGCTGGAGCGGGTCCTGCTGCACGTGCTGCAGGAGTACGCCCGCCACCTGGGTCACCTCGACATCGTGGCCGAGCTCGGTGGGGGCGTCACCGGCGAGACGTGAACCTACTCGACGAGCGCGGCCTCGGCGGCCTGCTTGACCAGGCCGGGCTGACGCTCGCGGTTGGCGGCCAGCCACGCGGCGCCGACGATCCCGGCCGTGTTCCGCAGCTTGGCCGGGACCATCTCGGCGCTGACCTTGATCAGCGGCAGGAACTTGTCGGCGTCCTTGCTGACGCCGCCGCCCACCACGATGAGGTCGGGCCAGAGCAGCGCCTCGAGCGTCTCGTAGTAGCGCTGCAGGCGCTTGGCCCACTTGGCGTAGGAGAGGCCCTCCTTGTCCTTGACGCTCGAGGCCGCACGCTTCTCCGCGTCGTAGCCGTCGATCTCGAGGTGGCCTAGCTCGGAGTTGGGCACGAGCACGCCGCGGTAGAGGATCGCCGTCCCGATGCCGGTGCCCAGCGTCGTGAGGACCACCAGTCCGGGGTGACCCGCTGCGGCGCCGTACTTGACCTCGGCCACGCCGGCGGCGTCCGCGTCGTTGACCAGCAGGATGTCGCGGCCCAGCCGGTCCTCGAAGATCTTCTCCGCGTCCGCGTTGATCCAGGACTTGTCGATGTTCGCCGCGGACCGGGTGATCCCGTGGGTGACGACGGCCGGGATCGTCACCCCGATCGGTCCGTCGGGGGCGATCTGGTCGCTGAAGTGCTCGACGATCTGGGCGACGATGTCGGCCACGTTCTGCGGCGTCGAGTCCGTCGGGGTGTCGATCCGCATGCGGTCGGCCGCGAACTCGCCGGTGCTGAGGTCGACCGGCGCCCCCTTGATCCCGCTGCCGCCGATGTCGATCCCCAGGACAGGTGGGGTGCTGGCCGCCGTTGCCTCGCTCATGCCCGCACCCTAGCGAGGCAGGTCGCGAGCACGGCAGGCGACCTCAGCGCGACGGGGTGAGACCCAGCCGTACGGTCTCGGCGTCGACCAGCGCGGTCGACACGTCCCACAGCCGCGACGCCGCCTCGGGGTCGAGCGCCCACGGCACCACGCCGTAGACGACGTCGTAGATCTCCGGCACGACGCGCGCCTCGCGGTTGTCCTCGAAGTAGCGCCCGCCGTAGCCCTCGAGCTCGGGCGCGGTGGCGAGCAGGACCGAGGTCGACGCCCCCTGCTCGGTCGTCTTCACCAGGCCGACGGCCTGCACCTTGAGGTCCGCCAGCAGCTGCGGGTCCCAGTGCTTCTGCAGGCCCGTCCAGATGCCGCCCGGCATCAGCGAGTTCACCGTGATGCCCTCGGCGCCCCAGCGGCGCTGCGCCTCGACCGCGAACAGCACGTTCGCGGTCTTGGACTGGCCGTAGCCGAGCCCGGGCTCGTAGGTCCGCCGCAGGAAGAACGGGTCCTCGAAGTGGAAGGGGGAGCTCGCGTGACCGCTCGAGGCGACCGAGACCACCCGGGCCGAACCAGCCGCGACGAGGGCCTCGTGGAGACCGGTCGCGAGGGCGAAGTGGCCCAGGTGGTTGGTGGCGAGCTGCGACTCCCAGCCGGCGGAGGTGTAGGCGAGCGGGCTGTCCATGATCCCGGCGTTCAGCACCAGGATGTGCAGCGGTCCGGACCACGCGGAGACAAAGGCGTGGACCGACGCGATCTCGTCGAGGTGCAGCTCGGAGACGCTGACGGCGCGCCCGGTGGTGGCCTCGATGTCGTCGGCCACCGCGCGGCCCTTGGCCGTGTTCCGTACGGCGATCGTCACCTCGGCGCCGGCCCGGGCGAGCGACCGCGCCGTCTCGACCCCGATGCCGCTCGCCGCGCCGGTGACCACGGCGCGCCGGCCGGTCAGGTCGATGCCGGCGAGCACGTCGTCGGCGGTGGAGTCCTTGGTCAGACCCCGGATGTCGTTCATGGTCATGCGTCGAACCTCTCTAACTAACCGGATAGTTGGAAGCGTAGGGCAGCCTCCAGGGATAATCAACCGACCGGTTGGTTGTAAGATCCGGGACATGCCGATCCGTGACGCCGACGCCACGCGCGCCCGCATCATGGCGGCCGCGACGGCCGAGTTCGCCGAGCACGGTCTCGCCGGGGGACGGGTCGACCGGATCGCCGCCGCGGCCCGGACGAACAAGGCGCAGCTCTACCACTACTTCGGCAACAAGGAGACCCTGTTCGACCTGGTCTTCGACCGCTACGTCGAGCTCAACCTCGCCAACGTCCCGCTCGACGCGGAGCACCTGCCCGCGTACGCCGTGGACATCTACGACTACTACCTGCGGGACCCGGTGCTGGTCCGGCTGGCGACCTGGGCCCGCCTCGAGCGGACGCCGACCGGCGACCTCTTCGTCCGGTCGGGTGGGATCGACCCGCAGGTCGTCGCCAGGATCGAGGTCGCGCAGGAGAGCGGCGTGCTGGTGGGGTCCGTGGGGGCGCTGGAGATCTTCAGCCTGACCATCGCCATGGCCAGCGCGTGGGCCCAGTCGTCGCTGACGATCACCGCGACGGCCGACGAGCCGGAGGCCGTCCACGCCCCCCGTCGGGCCGCCCTCGCCGCCGCCGTCCGCGCGTCCTTCTGCCGCTAGGGCCGGTCGGCCGGGTGTCGCCGGAGGGACGGGCGTCAGGCCGCGTCGGCCCGCGAGGGGGAGTAGTCGAGGAGCTGCGCGACGAGCAGCAGCCGGCTGAGGTCCTCGGTGCTGATCTGGCGCCCGTACGGTCCGCGGGCCCGGCCGACCGCCCCACCGATCCGCACGACCGCGCGGCGGTAGCCCTCGACCCGCTCCGGCGCACCCAGGACCGTCACGACGTCGCGCAGGCCCGACACCACGGAACGTCCGTCGAGCTCGAGGTCCAGCAGCAGCCCGGACCGGTCACGGGTCAGCGAGCCCAGCAGCCCCCGGGCCTCCTGCGGGGCGCGCAGGCCCTCGCTCACGACCGCGTCCCAGAAGGCGTCCAGGTCGGGCGCGGCGAAGCAGGTGTGGGTGCCGACGAGCGCGCTCAGGACCCAGAGCGGACCGAGCTGCAGCGTGCGGACGTCCTCCGAGCGCATCCGGCCGACCACCTCTCGCCACAGGGCACTCCCCGATCAGTGTGCGACGCGCCCGCCCGGTGCACAACACGCCGCTCGACGACCCTGCGGCGCTACTCGCCCTCCAGCTGGCGCAGGCACCAGGCGTACGTCCGGGGGTCCAGCTCGGCGGTGTCGGAGAAGTAGAAGCCGAAGTAGCGGCGATAGACCCCGATCCAGCGGGCCACCTCCGGCCCGTAGCGCTGGACGGCCACGCCCAGCAGCCACTCGCTGTCGGCGACGGCCTCCTCGTACGGCTCCAGCTCGAGGAACGTGACCGCGCCGGTCAGGTCCATCAGCGGGTCGGCCTGGAGGGTGTGCGGGCTGAAGTCGCCGACGCCGGTGACGCGCGGATCCTGCTCGGCGGCGCCGGTCTGAGCGTCGGTCCGGGCGCTGACGTAGACGTTGGGGGCGCCGAGGTCGCCGTGCACCAGGGTCGGGGCGACGTGGCGCTGCGCGAGGTCGCGCTGCAGCCGGTCCCAGGCCCCCGCGACGTCCGGGACGTCGCGGGCCAGGTCGTCGTGGCTGCGGGTGGTGGGACCGGCGAGCATGGCGGAGAGCAGCTCGACGAGCGACCCGTACGTCTGCGGAGCCCCGTCGCCGACCAGCCGGGCGAAGCCGGGGACGGGCGTCGGCAGCCGCGACACCGCCTCGGCCGCGTCGAGCAGGCTCGCCAGCGCGGCGCGGCGCGCGCCGGTGCCGGCCGTGGGCAGCCACGCCGCCAGGGACTGTCCGGGGAAGCGGCGGTCGACGGTCCACGTGCGTCCCTGGGCGACGCCGGCGTCGAGCACGAGCGGCAGCTCGACCCCGTAGCCGGCCGGCGGGCGGACCCGGTCCCAGAACCCGTACAGCTGGCGGAGCTGGTCGACGACCGGCGACGTCGCGCTCTCGTGGCCGGCCCGGTAGAGCCGCAGGACGCGGTCGGCGTCGAGCGCGAAGACCTGGCTCTCGCCGCCCTCGCCGAGGAACCGGTCGCGACCCGTGCCGAGCCCGGCGAGCACGGCGTCGCCCGTGGCCCGCTCCTCGTCCGACTCCGGACGCAGCTCACCCGGGTGCGACAGCCGGAGCTCGGCGGCCTCGCGCGCGGCCCGGGCACGGTCCAGCTGGCCGAGGGCCAGCTCGCGGGCGACCGCGGAGTCCAGCTGCTGGGCGACGGCGTGCACAGGACCGCGCGGGGTGTCGATGTGCACGTCGGCCAGCCGTAGACGGCGCTGCAGCGGACCCTGCTCGATGCGGACCGACTGGGTCTTGGCGTGCGGCACGATGTGGCGCTCGTGCACGACCCAGCCGTGCGCCGTGACGATCGCGCGGTCGTCCCACCCGTAGCGCAGGGTCCACCAGTCGAACCAGCGGAACACCCGCGCCCGGCGGGGCGCGCCGCGGAGCTCGATCGCCTCCACCGCGAAGCCTGGCAGCACCCGGCTCAGGGCGAGACGGACCTGGGCCTGGCTCGCCACCGGCAGCAGCACGCTCGTGGCCTCGCCGGCGTTGTTCTCCCGGTCGCGCGACCCGTAGCCGACGATGTCGACGTCGACCCGCCACCACCCGAACGGCTTCCACAGGACCGGCTGGCAGAGCCGTACGCCCTGGATCCGGTCGACCGGGACGGACTGGCTGGTGAGGTTCGTGAGGCCTCGGGTCACCCGCAGGCCGCGGGAGGACTCCGCCAGGGTGAAGTGGAACATCGCGATCACCCGGCGGCTGACCAGTGAGAACACGCCGAAGGCCATCGGGATGATGCCGCCGAGGGCGACGAACCCGATCCCGCTGACCGCCGCGACGACCGCGAGGGCCACCACGACCAGCGTCGGCACGAGGAACTCGGTCGACAGCAGGAAGCTGCCGACGAGCGCGCCGGGCAGGACCGCCACGAGCGTCTTGTCGGCGACCCCGGAGTCGAACAGCACGTCGCGCGCCGGCCCGTCCGCCGTGTCGGCCAACCGGGTCGACGAGCCGTGGGCGCGGGCGAGGAGGTAGTCGCGCAGCCGGGCCGACTTGGCCCGCGCGAGGTAGCGCAGCCGGATGCCGCTGTCCCCGGCGCCGGCCTCGATGCGGAGCTCGGCGAGGCCGAAGATGCGCGCGGCGAAGGGCTGGATGATGTCGACCGACTGGATCCGCTCGAACGCGATCTTGCGCGAGGTCTTGAACAGCACCCCGGTCTCGATCCGCAGCTCGTCGTCGTCGATGACGAAGCGGGTGAAGCGCCACGACACGTAGCCGGCGCCCCCGGCGAGCAGGGCCAGCACGAGCACGCCGCCGACGATCCAGGTCAGCCCGAGGCTGGCGAGGCCCTGGCCGTTGCTGACGTTGTCGACGATCTGGCGCCCGAAGCCGACGACGATGGCGACGAAGACGATCCAGCCGCGGATGAACGGCGTCAGCGGGTGCGGGCGCTCCGTCTGCTTGACCACGGGTGCGCCCGGGACGACCGGCGCCGCGTCGGGAGCCTCGTCCGCGACCGGCGTCGCGTCGGTCGTGGGGAGCGGGGGCTGGCTCACAGCCCGGAGGCCTGAGCCTCGCCCAGCTCGGTCAGGCGGTCGCGGAGCCGGGCGGCCTCGACCGGGTCGAGGCCCGGGATCGACGCGTCGGTCTCGGCGCTCGCCGTCTTGAGGCTCACGGTCGCGAGCCGGAACGAGCGCTCGAGCGGTCCCGACGCCACCTCGACGAGCTGCATGCGTCCGTACGGCACGGCGACGAGGCTGCGGAACAGCACGCCGCTGGTGATGTAGAGGTCGTCGTCCCGCTCGACGTAGCCCCACGAGCGGTAGGTGCGGCCGATCAGCACCCAGCGCACGGCCACGATGACCGCCGCGATCGCCCAGAGGACCAGCGCCAGCCACCACAGGTCGAACGCCAGCCCGACCACCAGCGCCGGGACGGAGAAGACGATCGGGGCGACCACCAGCGTGGTCACCCGGCGCAGCGACACGTAGCGCGGGGAGAGCCGCTGCCAGGCGTACGCGGGTGGGGCGAACAGGTCGTCCATGGTCTGGCCAGCGTACGCAGGAGGGCCTGCCCCACTCGTCGAAGGCCCCGAAACGCTCCCTGAGCTCGTCGAAGGGCCTGGAACGCTCCCTGAGCTGATCGGGGGGCATGGAACGCTCCCTGAGCTCGTCGAAGGGCCTCGAAGAGGTTGGCGCCCCGCCCCACGAACCCGCTGCCCGCCGGTCAGTGCCGGGAATCGCCCTGGCGCTCGTGCATGCGGTGCGGCCGGGGGTCGAGCGCGGCGAGGCCCGGACGTGCGGTGCCACGCCCGAAGAGCCGGGGCCGCGGTCCCTTGACCGAGACGCCGCCGAAGAAGACGGTGCCCTTGATGACCAGGGTCGGTGCGCCCTCGACCGGGTCGCCGATGTTCTTGACCTCGGTGCCGCCGAAGATGTTGACCGTCTCGTTGCGCACCGTGATCCCGGCCGGGACCTTGAGCTCGACGCCGCCGAAGCAGGTCTGGACGTTGAGCTCGACGACCGGGGCGTCGAAGTCGGCCTCGCGCAGGTCGAGGTCGACCCCGCCGAACACCGCGGTGATCTGGCTGCGGGCCCGGACGCGCCACCGGCCGCGACGCTCGACGCCGCCGAACACCGCCACCATCCGGTCGGGCTCCGTGCTGCCGCCCTGGCCGACGACGAACTGCGGCGTGCCCGAGGAGACGGTGGTCGGGACCGGGTCGAGCGGCACCAGGTCGGTGGTGAGCGGGATCAGGTCGTCGAACGTGCGGGCGGCGAGCACCTGCTCGAGCCGCTCGTCGTGCTCCTCGCGGGTCAGCCGGCCCTCGGCGTACGCGGCGCCGAGCAGCGCGGCGACCTGGTCACGGTCGGCGTCGGAGGCGCGCAGCGAGCCTCCGGCGACCGGTCCGACGTCGGTGGGCTCGGCGAGGTGCTCAGGCGCGTACGCGTCGTGGTCCTGCGCGCGGTCGGGGGTGCCGGCCGGGACATTCATCGGGGTCCAGGTGCTCACAGGCTCACGCTAGGACCGCCCGTACGCCGCTGGCGAGACCTGGGCGCGCACCTCAGGGTCGGTTCCGGGGCCGCCCGGACGGAGGCGGGTGGCGCTCCGTCCCGGTTCCGCTAGACTCCTCATCCGCTGCTCCAAGCACCTGGAGCCGCGCTGCGGACGTAGTTCAATGGTAGAACTTCAGCTTCCCAAGCTGATAGTGCGGGTTCGATTCCCGTCGTCCGCTCCGCTGGACGCCTCAGGCGCCATCCCCTTCTCGCCGCGCCCTGTGCGCGGTCCCCACTCATTCGGACGAGCCCTTGTCGATGTGCTGCGGGGTGCAGCTCGACAGCGACACCGCGAACGGCTCGGAGTTGTTCGGCGACTCGATCATGGCGCCGTCCTCGTCGCCGGTGAGGTCGATCGTGTAGGTGTCGCCGACCGCGAGGTCCGTCTCGCGCCAGTCGTCGGTCCCGCGTTCCCACTCGATGATCAGAGCCCCGCCGCTCACGACCTCGACCCGGCAGCCGTCGGCCCACGCGCCCATTAGGGGTAGAGCTGCTGCCCGGTGGCGGCGTAGACGGTCCGGCCGTCGATGCCCTGGCGGTTGTTGCTGGAGTACGCCGACCACGACGGCCAGGTGATGACCCCGCCGTACCAGGGGCCGGGTTCTCCTCCGGCCCGGTGTAGACCCACCGGCTGTCGACCCACGAGACCGGGTCGCAGACGGTCGGGTCCGTGCAGGCGGCGGTTGGCGTCGGCGTCGGGGTCGACGTGGGGGTGGCGGTCGGCGTGACGGTGGGGGTGGGCGTTGCGATGGGGGTCGGGGTAGGCGTGACGCCGAGGCTCAGGGTGTAGTCGAACTCGTCGCCGCTCTGGACGCTGACCTTGGCGTCGGCGGCGAGGGTGGCGGGCACGGTGTAGCTCTGCCCGGCCTGCAGGGCCGCGAGCGGTGTGTGGGAGCCGGAGACGGGGCCCGCGTAGACGGTGGCGTTGCCCTTGACGAGGCTGATGGTCCAGCCGGCGACCCTGGGGGCGGTGGCGTAGACGTCGTGGGTGACGGTGTAGCCGTGCCGGGCCCGGGTGGGTTCGGCGGCGGCGGGCCACTCGGCCGCCTCGCTGGTGGTCTGGTCACCCCACGGGCAGGGGGTCCCGGTGCAGTTCCAGGCCGCGAGCACGGACTCGCGCTTGCCCGTGGCCGTCGGCGTTGAGGTGGGCGTGGGCGTGGGAGTCGGGGTTGATGTCGGGGTCGGCGTCGGACTCGGAGTCGGCGTCGGCGTTGGGGTGGGCGTGACGCCGGGGGTGAGGGTGTAGTCGAACTCGTCGCCGCTCTGGACGCTGACCTTGGCGTCGGCGGCGAGGGTGGCGGGCACGGTGTAGCTCTGCCCGGCCTGCAGGGCCGCGAGCGGTGTGTGGGAGCCGGAGACGGGGCCCGCGTAGACGGTGGCGTTGCCCTTGACGAGGCTGATGGTCCAGCCGGCGACCCTGGGGGCGGTGGCGTAGACGTCGTGGGTGACGGTGTAGCCGTGCCGGGCCCGGGTGGGTTCGGCGGCGGCGGGCCACTCGGCCGCCTCGCTGGTGGTCTGGTCACCCCAGGGGCAGGGGGTCCCGGTGCAGTTCCAGGCGGCCAGCACGGACGAGCGGTGCAGGTCGCCCTCGTCGGCGTCGGCCCGCGGGGAGAAGACCCCGAGCATCATCAGACCGGCCGTGATCAACAGCAAGGCTGCTCTCGCCCGCGTCCTGGCGTCCTTGCCCCTGACAGCTCCCCCGAACATGGCGAGAACGTAACGTCGCCGGCCGGTGCAGATGCTGGAAACGACCAAGCCCTCGGGTTCTGCCGCTCGATTGACGGCGCCCCCCGAGAACGCGGTGGAATCTGGCGCGCTCCGGCCCGCACCTCCCCGGTCGGTGTGGCGGAGCCCAGCGTCGGGATGGAGGATGGTGCGCGTGTCACGGAGGCGGACGGAGAGGCCCGAGCGGGACGCGTTCCTGCGGCCGTACCGCGTCTCGGCGATCGTCCTGCTGGTGCTGGGCGTGCTCTGCCTGCTGGTCGAGCTGCAGTCGCCGTCGACGATCTACTGGACCGGCGAGCGGGTGCTGGCGACGGACGACGCGGGGATCATCTTCTACACCGTCGACGGTCAGCAGCGCACGATGAACGACCCTCACGAGGCGCCTCTGCAGCCGAAGGCGGTGGTGGTCTACGCCGATCGGGACGACTCGAGCAGGGACCGGGTCGCCGGCTACGGCAAGGTGTTCGACACCGTGTTCGTCCTCACGCCCTTCGTGGCCGCGGGCGCGGTGATCATGATGGGGCTCGTCCGCCGCCAGAGGTTCCGCCGACACGTCGCGGAGGTGGCCGTCCGCCGGGCTCAGGGGACCTGAGGAGGGTCCGCCGAGCCTCGTGGTCGCCGCCGGCGACTACGGCTGGAAGCGCGGGCGGACCTCGCCCATCTCGTTCCAGCCCGTCGCGTCGATCGTCTCGCTGATGATCTTGGGCGTGGCGCTGACGTAGTCGGGCAGCATCGCGACCGCCGTCTTGAAGTGGTCGGAACCCACGTGAGCCGAACCCGCCTCGCCGTCGCGGAACCCCTCGACGAGCACCCACTCGTTCGGGTCGTCGAGGCTGCGCGACCAGTCGAAGAACAGGTTGCCGACCTCGCCGCGCGTGCCCTCGGTGAAGTCGGCCACGATCGCCGGCCAGTCGTCGGCGTACTCGGGACGGACGGGCCACTTGACGACGATGAAGATCACGAGCGCTCCTTGATCAGAGGGTTCCGGCCGGTGGGCGGCGTCCCGCCGAGCCGGGGTCCACTCTGCCCGAGGGTGCAGGACGACGAGCAGGCGAGCCCGTCCGACGAGGCCGGGAGAATGGCCGCGTGACCCGCAACGCGATGCTCATCGTCAGGTTCGACCCCAGCCAGAAGGCCTGGCTCTGCCAGGTGCCCGACCAGGCCGAGCTGGTCGGGTGGCCGGCGGTGTTCGACTACCTGGACGCCCACGACTACCGCGTCGTCTCGTCGTGCGTCGACTACTACGACGCCCGGGTCGCCACCCACGTCACCCCGCCGTCACCGACGTCCCTGGACGCCAGGATCTACCGGCTGTTCGTCGTGCGCGAGGACTGAGGGCGGAGGGTCAGCCGGCACTGCGGACGCGGGCGACCAGCTCCGGCTCGAGGGCGGCGAACGCCCCGTCGGTGAGCGCAGCCTCGCCAGCCTCGCGGGCCCAGGCCAGCGTGCCGGTCGCGAGCTCGAGCGGGGAGGAGAACACCAGGCCCGCCGCCACGGCCTTCGACGAGTCGATCGCCAGCTGCGGGATCTGGTCCTCGGGGAACCAGAGGGGCCGTTCCTCCTCGTCGACCCCGAGCAGGAGGCGACGCATCAGGTCCTCGGGGGCGTACGCGGGGTCCAGGTCGGCCAACGAGGTGCCGCCGGCGGCGACGACGCAGGCGTCGAGCACCTCCCGCAGCGTGTCGGGCCGGCCCGGTCCGACGGCGTTGAACGTGCCGCCGCGCCCGTCGGCGAGCATCCGCACCGACCAGGCGGCGATGTCGCGGGCGTCGGAGTACTGGACAGCGCGGTCCAGGTCGCCGGGCAGCAGGACCGTCCGGGGGAGGGAGCCGTCGAGCGCGCCGGCGAGGCGTACGGGCCAGTAGGTGTAGCGCGTCGAGCGCGGGCCGACCATGATCCCGACGCGCGGGAAGAACGCCCGGTCGCCGAAGTGCTCGCGCACGGCGGCCTCGCCGGCCAGCTTGGCCAGGGAACGTTCCTGCAGGCGGTCGGTCTCGCGTCCGGCCGTACGGACCGGCGCGGTCTCGTCGGGGACCTCGGGGCCGGTGGGCGCGTACACGCTCATCCCCGAGACGTAGCCGTACGTGCCGACCGAGCCGGCGAGCAGGGACGCCGTGGCCGCGATCGCCGGAGCTCCGTCGTCGGTGTCGTTGAAGGTGTCGAAGACCGCGTCCCACGCGCGTCCGCGCAGCCCGGACAGGTCGCCCTGGCGGTCCCCGGTGACGACGTCCACCCCGTCGACGGGCGCGTGGGCCGAGCGGCTGAAGACGGTCACGTCGTGCCCGGCCGCCAGCGCCTGCGTGACGACGTGGTAGCCGAGGAAACCGCCGCCGCCGAGCACCAGGAGTCGCACGTCCGCGAGGCTAGCGCCGGGCCGCACCTGGACCCGGCGCCGCCAGGGCCGTGGGTAACGTCGGAGGTGAGACACCCACCCACGAGAGGACGCCACCATGGCCACCCCGGACGAGATCGCCAAGCTGGTCGACCTGACCAAGGACATCAAGATCGCCATGCTCACCACCGTCGAGGAGGACGGCGCCTTCGCCGCCCGCCCGATGGCCCAGCAGGAGGTGCAGGCGGACGGCTCGCTGTACTTCTTCACCGAGCGCGACTCCAACGTCGTCCGCAACATCGCCGCGAACCCGCACGTCGGCGTCGCCCTCAGCTCCGCCAGCGTCTGGGTGTCGATCGCCGGCACCGCCACGATCGTCGACGACGTGGCCAAGAAGAAGCAGCTCTGGAACGTCGGCGCGGAGGCCTGGCTCCCGCAGGGCCCCGAGGACGCCAGCGTCGCCCTCATCTACGTCGACAGCGACTCGGCCGAGTACTGGGACACCCCCGGCGGCCGCGTCGCCAGCGTCTTCAGCTTCGTCAAGGCGAAGGCCACGGGCGAGGCGTACGACGGCGCCGAGGTCAAGAAGCTCGACCTCTGAGCCCTGCCCCGAAGCGCGGTCGGTTTACCACGGTGACGTGGTAAACCGCCCGTGACCGTGGCAGATCTGCCGTGGTCACGGGCAGGTTGCCGTGGTCACCCTCCAGTCGCCGGGGGCTCGTGCCGGTCAGCGCTGGCAGAGTTCGCCCATGAGCCTCGCTGACTTCGCGCGCTACCCGCTGACCTTCGGGCCGAGCCCGGTCCACCCGCTGCGCCGCCTGACCGAGCACCTCGGCGGCGCGCAGGTGTGGGCCAAGCGGGAGGACGTCAGCAGCGGCCTCGCGTACGGCGGGAACAAGACCCGCAAGCTCGAGTACATCGTCCCCGACGTCCTCGCCTCGGGCGCGGACACGCTGGTCTCGATCGGCGGCTACCAGTCCAACCACACCCGCCAGGTCGCCGCGGTCGCCGCGCACCTCGGGCTCAAGTGCCGCCTCGTGCAGGAGCACTGGGTCAGCTGGGACGAGCCCGGCTACACCGACGTCGGCAACCTGCTGCTCTCCCGCGTCATGGGCGCAGACTCCCGCCTCGACCCGGCCGGCTTCGACATCGGCATCCGGGCGTCCTGGCAGGACGCGCTGCGTGAGGTCGAGGAGGCCGGCGGCACCCCGTACGGCATCCCCGCCGGCGCCTCGGAACATCCGCTGGGCGGTCTCGGCTTCGCCGGCTGGGCGTACGAGGTGGAGCGGCAGGAGGCAGAGCTCGAGGTCTTCTTCGACACCATCGTCGTCTGCACGGTGACGGGTTCCACGCACGCCGGGATGATCGCCGGGTTCGCCGCGCTCGAGGACGCGGGCGGCCGGCCGCGTCGGGTGATCGGCATCGACGCCTCCGCCAAGCTGGAGCGGACGCGCGACCAGGTCGGCCGGATCGCCCGGCACACCGCCGACCTCATCGGCCTCGAACGCGTCCTGCGCGACGACGAGATCACCGTGATGGAGGGCTGGGCCGGTGACGAGTACGGCGTCCCCGTCGACTCGACGATCGAGGCGATCAAGCTGAGCGGGCGGCTCGAGGCGATGATCATCGACCCCGTGTACGAGGGGAAGTCCATGGCCGGGCTCGTCGACCTCGTCACCAGCGGCGAGATCGGGCCCGACTCGACCGTGCTCTACGCCCACCTCGGCGGCCAGCCGGCGCTCAACGCGTACGCGAGCCTCTTCGCGGGCTGACCCGCGGCCCTGTGCGGAAACTTTTCGCCGTTCGACCACCGCTGAGGTGGTGAGACGGCGAGAATTCTCCCGGGTGCCCGCCCTGGTCGAGCAAGGCGTGCTGAACGTCACTCGATACCGACGGTACGCAATAGTCGATCCCTCGATACTCTAGGTATCGAAGGAGGCCGAGATGACCACCACGAGAGTTCGACCGCTGCGGTCCGACGTCCGCGAGCAGATCCTGGTCGCGGCCGGCGAGGAGTTCGTCGAGCGCGGCTACGTCGGCACCTCGGTCGCGCAGGTCGCCGCCCGGGCCGGGTTCACCAAGGGCGCCGTCTACTCGAACTTCGGCGGCAAGCCCGAGCTCTTCGCGGCCGCCATGCAGGCGTACTTTGTCGGTGCGGTCGTCGGGGCGATCGGCGACGCGCTGGGAGCGGCCGCCTCCAGCACCGAGCGGCAGCCGGCGCGGGCGATGGCGTCGGCGCTGGCCGAGAACGTCGTGCTCGGCGAGCGGTGGCCGACCCTGCTGGGAGAGTTCCGGTCCGTCGTCGGCCACGAGCCCGCCCTGCGCGACCTCTACTCCGAGCTCCGCGTCACGCAGCGCCAGCAGCTCGTCGCCGCGCTCCGCCGGGCCGGGGACCAGGTCCCGCTGCGGGCCGACCTCGACCTGGAGGTCGCGGCCACCCTGCTGCTGACCGTGGTCCACGGGCTGTCGGTCGAACGTTCCGCGGCTCCCGACTCCATGCCCACCGCGCTGGTCCAGGGCCTGTTCACCCACGTGCTCGAAGGGATCCTCGCGTGAGCACCGAGCCCGCCGAGGTCACGACCGCGGAGGTCGAGCGCGCCCAGGCCGGGCCCGCGAAGACCGGGTCCGCAGAGGTCAAGCACGCGAAGGTCAAGCACGCGAAGGCCAGGCCCGCGAAGGTCGAGACCCCTGTGGTCGAGGCCCACCACCTCAGCCTGGTCGGCCCCGAGGGTCCCGTCTTCACCGACGTCTCCATGATCGTGCGGCCGGGGCGGCTGACCGTCCTCGTGGGCCCGGGCGGCAGCGGCCGGTCGAGCCTCCTGCTGGCGCTGACCGGCCGGATGCGCGGCTGCACCGGCACGTTGGACGCGCAGGGTGCGCCGGTGCGCTCCGGCCGCGACCTGCGCGCGCTGCGCCGCCGTACGGCCCTGGCCCGGATCTCCTCGGTCGTGCTGCCCGAGCCGCGCCTGACGGTGGCCGAGTCCGTCGTCGAACGGGCGCTCGTCGACGGCGTCCGCCCGGCCGCGGCGGAGGAGGCGTTCGCGACGACGGAGCACCTGCTGGACGTCCACCTCGACCGCGCCACGCTCGTCGAGCGGCTGACCGCGTACGAGCGCTCCGCCCTCGCCGTCGCGCTCGCCCTGGTGCGGCCGGCCGACCTGGTCGTCGTCGACGACCTGGACGCCGACCTCGACCTCCGCGACCAGCGCCGCTTCGCCGACGCGCTCGTCCGGCTCGCTGCGGCCGGTCCCGCCGTCCTCGCCAGCACCACCGAGCTCACGTCCGTCCCCACCGACGCCGTCCCCGTCCTCGCCGCCCCCCAGGAATCGTGATGTCCCCGCTGTCCCACCTGCCACTGCTGGGTCGCTTCGAGCTGCACCGCTTCAAGGGCCGGCTGCCCAAGCTCGCGCTGGTGTTCGTGCTGCTGGTCCCGCTGCTCTACGGCGCCATCTACCTCGCGGCCAACTGGGACCCGTACGGCCGCCTCGACCGGCTGCCGGTCGCCGTGGTCGACCTGGACACGGGGACCACGTACGACCACAAGGACGTCCACGCCGGGGACGACTTCGTCGAGAGCTTGCACACCCAGCACAACTTCGACTACCGCGACGTGGACGCGGCCGAGGCCGACCGCGGGCTCCGCGAGGGCGACTACTACCTCGCCATCACCGTCCCGGCCGACTTCTCCGCCGACCTCGTCAGCGGGCAGGGCGACGACCCGCAGCGGGCGGGCATCCTGCTGCGCCGCAACGACGCCAACGGCTTCGTCATCGGCAGCATCACCAACAGCGCGCAGAACGCCATCGCGCGCTCGGTCGACGAGTCGGCGACCGCCAGCTACTTCGACGCCGTCTTCGCCAACCTCGCCACGATCCGGAGCGGCCTGACCGACGCCACCGACGGTGCGAACCGGCTGCACCGCGGCGTCGCCACGGCGGACTCCGGCTCGGCGACCCTCGCTGACGGGGCGACGACCGCCGCGGGTGGCGCCGACGACCTGCGCGACGGCGCCGCCCAGCTGGCGGCCGGGCTGCACACCGCCCAGGCCGGGTCGGGCGACCTCGTCGGCGGGATCGACCGGCTGCACACCGGGGCCGGCACGCTCGCCGACGGCGCCGACCAGGTGGCCGACGGCACCCAGCAGCTCAACGACAAGGCCCAGCCCGTGCTGAAGGTCGCTGCGCGCGACCTGCCGGCGGTCGAGCGGGAGACGAAGGACGTCGCGGACGACCTGGACGACCTCGCGCAGACCGCGGCCGGGAGCACCGGTTCGATCGGCAGCGACCTCAGCACGATCAGCGCCTCGCTCGACGCCCTGGCGAAGGCCGACCCGGGCCTGGCCGACGACCCGGCGTTCCAGCGGGCGCGGCAGCGCGTCAAGGAGGCGTCGGGCCGGTCCGACGAGATCGCGGCCGACGTCAAGGCCGGGGCCGCCCGCGTGCACCGCGCCAACCAGCTCGTCCAGTCCGCCGGCGACCTGGCCGGCCAGGCCAGGAAGGCGAGCCGTGACCTCGACCGCCTGAACGACGGCGCCCACGACGTCGCCTCGGGCGCGAAGACCCTGGACCAGGGCCTGGGCACGGCCGAGTCCGGCGCGCGTCGGCTCGACGCCGGGATCGGGACCGCGACCTCCGGGGCGGACCAGCTCAGCGCCGGTGCCACGACGCTGGCCTCGGGGGTGCACGACCTCGCCGACGGGGCCGACGACCTGCACACCGGGCTGTTCCGGCTCGACTCCGGGTCGCGGACGCTGGCCACCCAGCTGCAGCAGGGGACCGACCGCATCCCGACGCCGACCGCGGACGAGCAGGACCGCGCCGTCCAGGTGCTGTCCTCGCCCGCCGACGTCTCGATGACCGTCGACAACCCGGCCACCTACTACGGCCGCGGCCTCGCGCCGCTGTTCTTCTCGATCGCGCTGTGGGTCTTCGGCATCTCGGTGTTCCTGGTGATCCGGCCGATCTCGGGCCGGGCGCTGGTCGGACGGGCGAGCGCCGTCCGCCTCGGGCTCGCCGGCTGGGCGCCGGTCGGGACTGTCGCGGTCGCGGCCGGCTGGCTGATGCTCGGCGTCGTGTGGCTGACCCTCGGCCTCGACCCGGTGCACCCGGTCCTGGCCTTCGCGGTGGTGACGCTCGGCGCTGTCGCGTTCTCGTCGTTCGCGCACCTGCTGCGGACGGCCCTCGGCACGGTCGGCTCGAGCCTGCTGCTGGTGACGCTGATCCTGCAGCTGGCGGCTGCGGGCGGCACGTACCCGGCGGCGATCCTGCCGCGGTTCTTCGCCGCGATCCACCCGTACCTGCCGATGAGCTACCTGATCGACGCCTTCCGCGTGGTGGTCTCCGGCGGTCTCGCCGCGCACCTGGCGCGCGACGTGGGCATCCTCGCCGCGATGGCCGTCGTCGCCCTGAGCCTCACGGTCGTGACCGTCGCCCGGCGCCAGCAGCTGAGCGTGAAGGACCTGCACCCACCCCTCGTCGCCCCCTGACCCGGGTTGCGTCCCGCGGCTCTCCCCGGCAAGTGGTCAGTCCCAGGTCAGCTGCTCGGCGTGTCGTGCCTCGGGAGCGACCACTTCCCGGGGAAGAGGGGCACGGGACCGGGTGACCGTGAACCTCGGGTTCTGCGTCACGACCGTCGTCGAGCCGACCCTCGCGCGCAGCATCGGCAGGTAGGGCAGGTGCGAGTTCCACACCGTCCACAGCTCGCCGCCGGGCCGCAGGGCGGCGCCCACCTCCGCGAACAGGTGCGGCGACGTGCTGCGGTCCAGCGCCGTGCCGCGGTGGAAGGGCGGGTTGCACAGGACGAGGTCGAGCGAGCCCGGGGCGATGCCCTCCAGCCCGTCCGTCCGGACCGCGTCGATCGCGTCCGACACCCCGTTCGCCTCGGCGGTCGCGAGGGTCGACGCCACCGCCGCCGCCGAGACGTCGGTGCCGACGACGTACGCCCGCGGCAGCACCCGCGCGGCCCCGACGGCCAGGACCCCGTTCCCGCAGCCGAGGTCGACCACGTCCACCGCGTCCTCCGGCACGCGGTGGAGCACGTCGAGGAGCGCCCTGGTGCCGACGTCGATGCCGGTCCCGGCGAACACCCCGCCGTGCGCGCAGACCGTCAGGTCCTCCGCCTCGTGCCGTTCGCGCTGCGGCCAGGCGCTCTCGTCGAACGTGTCCGGCGTCGGGCCCTCGGCGACCAGCGCCCGTGCCTTGTGCCGACCGAGCGACGCCCGTACCTGCCCGAAGTGGCGGCCCAGCACGTCGTTCATCCCGCGGCTCAGGTGCCGGACGAGCCCACCGGCCAGGAGCACCGCGTCCGGCGCCGCGTACGCCGCGACCGCGCCGGCGAGCTCGTCCAGCGCCGCGAGGCTCTTGGGCAGCCGGGCGACCACGAGCTGCGCGTCCGCGAGCAGCGCAGGGTCGAGCCACGCGCCGACCGGGACGTCCGGTGCCGCCTCGCCCACCGTCCGCTCGTCGACGAGCGAGTCGCAGCAGAAGCCCTGCACGTCGGCCAGCCCGCTGACCAGCGCCCCGGTCACGTCGTCGACGACGACGGTGCGCCGGCCGGCGTACGCCGCGGCCTCCTCGAGCAGCAGGCGGTCGACGCCGTCAGGTTCAGCCATCCCCCCAGTGTCCCGGCTCCGAAGTCCTGCTCGGAGGCGGACGGCGCCGATCGCCTCCCGCCGCTGACCTCACGGCCCCGCGTGTGCTCCAGGTCATGCTGCGCCGCAGGGCTGGTTAGGTTAGCCTTACAAATACAGCAGGGCCGAGGGCACGAGGAGATGACGTGGAACGACCGCAGCGCAAGAGGGTCCTGCGTCGTGCGACCGTGGTCTCGTCCGAGTGGCTCAGCCCCTCGATGGTCCGGATCGGCTTCACCGGCCCCGACCTCGCGGTGATGCGGGACCTGCCCTACACCGACCACTACATCAAGATGGTCTTCCCGCCCGCCGGTGCCTCGTACGCGTGGCCCTTCGACCCCGAGCAGGTCAAGGCCGAACGTCCGCCCGAGCAGTGGCCCGTGACCCGGACCTACACCGTCCGCAGCTACGACGAGCTCTCCAACACCATGGCCGTCGACTTCGTCGTGCACGGCGACGAGGGCATCGCCGGTCCGTGGGCGCGTCGGGTCCAGCCCGGCGCCGAGATCGGCTTCTACGGTCCTGGCGGGGCGTTCGCTCCCGACGCGGCGGCCGACGCCCACCTGATGATCGGCGACGAGGCGGCGCTGCCGGCGATCGCGGCGAGCCTGGAGCGGCTCGACCGTCGTGCCGAGGCGCACGTCTTCGTCGAGATCGAGGAGGACGACTGCCGCCAGCCCGTCCACGGTCCCGACGGTCTCCGCCTCGTCTGGGTCGTGCGCGGCGACCGGCCGCACGGCGAGGCGCTGGCCGAGGCGGTCCGTGCCGCCCACCTGCCGCAGGGCTGCCTCAGCATCTTCGTGCACGGGAACGCGTACATGGTCCGCGACCTGCGCCGTTACCTCTGCGCCGAGCGGGGCACGACGAGGTCGGCGATCTCGATGTCCGGCTACTGGCGTCCGGGCGCGACCGAGGACCTCTGGCAGGCGACGAAGCGCGAGTTCAACGTCGTGACCGAGGCCGAGCCGTCGGTGCTCGTCTCGGCTGTCTCCGCCTGACCCTCGGCCCGGGGCTCGCGCGTCGAGCTGATCCTCGTCCGCACGAGCGCAGCACACCTCCCGGATACGATGCGCAGCGGTCGGGACCGTTCAGGTTCTCGGCGGAGGAGGCCGGATGAGCGCGGGGTCGGTGGGTCGTTGGCGCGCCACGTACACGCCTGGTTCGTGGCTGCTGCTCTGCGGCCCGGCGGCGGCGGTCGTCCTCGAACCCGCGGACCCGAGCTGGTCGGACCTGGTCGAGACGCTGTGGGACGAGGTCGTCTCGGCCGAGTCGATCGCCGATCTCGCGGCCCGGCTCGCCTGGTACCGCATCGACGCCATGCCGAGCTTCGCGGCGTTCTTCTGGGGCCCCGACGGCATGCGTTCGCTCGTCCGCGGTGCGGTGGTGGTGGTCGACGCCGACAGCGGTGACGTCGTCGCGACCGGCGAGGGCGTGCAGACCTGGGTGGAGACCGGGCTCGGGGACCTGCGGCAGGTCCGGGTCCAGCTGCCCGCCGAACCCAGCCCGGGCGCGTTCGCCCTGCCGCTCGTCGTCGGGGCCGTCGGCGTCTCGGCGGCGTTCCTCGACGCGACGGACGAGGCCTCGCTGTCGTCGCCGCAGCAGCAGGACGGCTCCGAGGCCGAGTCCGACGAGCCCGAGCCGGTCGATCCCGGAGCCGCCGAGCCCGAGCCGGAGGCGCTCGAGGGGAGCCCGCTCGACCAGCCCGAGCCGACCACGCGGACGGAGCACGAGAACGCCGAGACCCGGATGATGTCGGTCAGCGAGCTGTTCGACGAGCCCGCCGCGCCGGTGGAGCCCGACGAGCCCGACGCCGGCGCGACCGTGTCGGCCGTCTTCTGCGCCTGGGGCCACCCCAACCCGCCGGGCGCCGGGAGCTGCCGGGTCTGCACCGCCCTCATCGCCGTGCAGCGGCCGCAGGTCGTCCCCGCCCCCGTGCTCGCCGTCCTCCGCGCGAGCAGCGGGGCGACGGCCGACGTGGTGGGCTCCGTGCTGGTCGGCCGGGCGCCCGCGGGCGACCGGGCGCGTGTCGCCGACCCCGCGCTGCTGACGGTGACGAGCCCGAGCCACGACATCAGCCGTACGCACCTCGAGGTGTTCGCGTCGGGCTGGGACGTCGGCGTGACCGACCTGCACTCGACGAACGGGACGGTCCTCGTCGCGCCGGACGCCTCGATCCGCACGATGGACCCGGGGGAGACCGCCATCGTCGAGCTCGGCACGTCGCTGGAGCTCGCCGACGGTATCTCGGTGCTGATCGACTTTCCGCAGTAGCGTGGGCGCGCCCCCACGCCCGCGCCGGAACCCCCGGTGCGGCCGACGACTCACGCGGTCGCACGCCGACCGGCCGGAGGAGCGACATTGAGTGCGGCACGACCACCCGTACCAGCCAGGGACACCGGTCTGCCGCCTGGCGTCCAGGTGGGTCCGCTCGCGCGCCGCGTCGTCGCGTACGTCGTCGACTCCGTCGTCCCAGGCGTCGCGACCCTGCTGGTCGACCTGGGCGCACGTGACGGTGGTGACGGGGCGAACGTCCCCCTCGTCGTCATCGGCGTCGTCGTCCTGCTCGCCTGGGCCGCCCTGTGCTGGCAGCAGCTGGCGGTCAAGGCGGCCTCGCCGGGGATGCGGCTGCTCAAGCTGCAGCTCGTCGGGTTCTTCGACGGTCGCCCGGTCGGCTGGAGCCGCGTGCTGCTGCGCTGGCTGGTCTTCGCCGTGCTGAGCGCGACCGGCATCGGGCTCCTGCTGCTGATCGCGTCGGTGCTCGTGAGCCCGCGTCACCAGGGGTGGCACGACCGCGCGGCCGGTGCGGTCGTCATCGTCGAGCGACCGCTGGCCCCGCGTCCGGGGCGGACGCGTTCGACCGGCACGTCGGCCCCGCCTGTGCCGCAAGCGACCGCAGCACCTGCCTCGGACGACGCCGGCGTACGCCCGCCACCCGCCGGCGCGCTCGCGGCGTCCGTGCCGGCGGCGGTGGCGGGAGACCCGGCGGTCGGGCCCGACCTCGCGCCGCTCGCGGCCGAGCCTCTGCAGCCCGCGGGTGCCGAGACCGCCGGTCCGGAGCACGCCGCACCGGGACCGGAGCGGCGCACCATCGTCGACGGCTGGGTCGCCGAGCTCGACGACGGGCGCGAGATCGACGTCCGCGGCCTCGTCCTGCTCGGTCGGAACCCCGCCCCCAGCGAGGGCGAGGGCGACGCGCAGCTCGTCAAGCTGTCCGACGAGTCGCGGACGGTGTCCAAGACGCACCTCGCGCTCGGTGTCGACGACGCCGGGCTCTTCGTCGTCGACCGCGGTTCGACGAACGGCTCGACCATCACCCCGCCCGGGCAGCCGACCGTGCCGATCGGCGCCTTCCACGCGACCTCGGTGAGCGAGGGCTCCGTGCTGTCCATCGGCGACCACTGGGTGCGGATCCGCCGGCTCGCGCGCTGACGACGAGCGGGCGGGGTCCCGCGGCGCGCCGGATAGGGTCGCGGTCATGCTGCTCTCCGACCGCGACATCCGCGCCCAGGTCGAGGAGGGTCGGATCGGGCTCGAGCCGTACGACGCCGGCCTCGTGCAGCCCTCGAGCATCGACGTGCGGCTGGACCGCTACTTCCGCGTGTTCGAGAACCACCGCTATCCCCACATCGACCCGGCCGAGGAGCAGGCCGACCTGACCCGCGCGGTCGAGGTGCCGAGCGACGAGCCGTTCATCCTGCACCCGGGCGAGTTCGCGCTCGGCTCGATCTACGAGGTCGTCACCCTGCCCGACGACGTCGCCGCGCGGGTCGAGGGCAAGTCCTCCCTCGGTCGGCTCGGGCTGCTGACCCACGCGACGGCCGGGTTCATCGACCCGGGCTTCTCCGGGCACGTGACGCTCGAGCTGTCGAACGTCGCCACCCTGCCGATCAAGCTCTGGCCGGGCATGAAGATCGGCCAGCTCTGCTTCTTCCGCCTCAGCTCGCCGGCCGAGCACCCGTACGGCTCGGCCGTCTACGGCTCGCGCTACCAGGGCCAGCGCGGCCCGACCCCGAGCCGCTCGCACCTGGGCTTCGTCCGCGGTGGTGTCTAGCCCGCGTCTTGGTCGGTCGGTTTACCACGTTTGCGTGGTGAACCACCCGTGACCATGGCGAATTCGCCGTGGTCACGGGCAGAACACCAGGTTTACCTGGTAAACCGACCCGGGCTGACCCGGCCGTCGGGTCAGTGCCGGCAGCTCCCGCAGACCCCGAAGATCTCCAGCTGGTGCTCCACCTCGGTGAAGCCGTGCTCGGCGGCGACCTGGTCGGACCAGCTCTCGATCGCGGGCCCCTCGACCTCGACCGTACGACCGCAGGTGCGGCAGACCAGGTGGTGGTGGTGCCCGGTGGAGCAGCGGCGGTAGGCCGTCTCCCCGTCGTCGGTCCGGATCGCGTCGAGCTGCTCGGCCTCGACCATCAGCTGCAGCGTCCGGTAGACGGTGGTGAGGCCGATGTCCTCGCCGGCGTGGCGCAGGTCGTCGTGGATCTGGCTCGCCGTGCGGAACTCCGCCGTACGCCCGAGCAGCTCGCCGACCGCGGTGCGCTGGCGGGTGTTCCGCTGGGCCATCAGGCTCCCTCCGTCGCCAGGTGCGGTGCCCGTGGCAGCCGTCGGCGGTCGCGCACGCCGCCGATGACCCGGCAGGCGACGTAGATCAGGAACGACAGCGTGGTCACGAACGGGCTGATCGGGATCGCGCCGCCCAGGGCCAGCATGATGCCGCCGACCATCGACACCACGGCGAACACGCACGACAGCACGGGGACGAGCACCGGCGAGGCCGAGAGGCGCAGCGCCGCGGCGGCCGGCGTCACCAGGACCGAGAGCACCAGGAGCGACCCGACGATCTGGACCGAGACGGCGACGGCCATGCCCAGCAGGAGCATGAAGACGATCGACAGCGCGACCGCCGGCACCCCGCGGGCCTCGGCGACAGCCGCGTCGATGCTGACGAACATCAGCGGGCGCCAGACCAGCAGCAGCGCGACGACGACGATCCCGCAGATGATCAGCAGCGCGGTCAGGCGCGGGTTGTCGACGGCCACGATCTGGCCGGTGAGCAGCCCGAACTTGTTGGCCGCACGGCCCGAGTAGAGCGACAGGCAGAGGATGCCGAGCCCCAGCCCGAAGGGCATCAGGACGGCGATGATCGAGTTCCGGTTGCGGGCACGGCTGCCCAGGACGCCGATGAGCAGCGCCGCCGCGAGCGAGCCGGCCAGGGAGCCCTCGACGACCCCGATGCCGAAGAGCAGCCCGGCCGCCGCGCCCGCGAACGACAGCTCGCTGATCGCGTGCACGGCGAAGGCGAGGTCGCGCGCCATCACGAAGACGCCGATGAGGCCGCCCGTGAGGCCGAGCACGGCGCCCGCGACGATCGAGTTGCGGACCAGTGCGAGCAGCTCGCCGTAGCCCTCGAACTGGAAGAGCTGCGACCAGAGGTCCGTCAGGGCTCCGTGCATCAGTGGTCCGTCCCGTCGTGGTGCGGCGCGTGCTCATGGCCCTGGTGCGCGTGGTCGGGCAGGCCGACGACGACGAGCTGGCCGCGGGCGCGGATGACCTCGACCGGCGTCTCGTACAGCTCGGTCAGCACCTCGGAGGTGAGCACGTCGTCCACGGTGCCCACCCGTGCCTGGCCGTTGGCGAGGTAGACGACCGTGTCGACCATGTCGAGCACGGGGTTCACGTCGTGGGTGATCATGACCACGGCGCGTTCCTGGTCGCGTCGGCTCGCGTCGATCAGGTCGCTCACGGCGCGCTGCTGGTGCAGGTCGAGCGAGATCAGCGGCTCGTCGCACAGCAGCAGCGAGGACTCGCCGATCAGCGCCTGCCCGATCCGCAGCCGCTGCTGCTCGCCGCCCGACAGGCTGCCGATCCTGGTGCCCGCGAACGCCCGGGCCGCCACGGTGTCGAGCATGGCGTCGACCTTGCGGCGTCGGGCCGCGCTGGGCAGCGGCAGGCCGAAGCGGTTGCCGTCGATGCCGAGCGCCAGGAAGTCGCGGGCACGCAGCGGCGTGCCGTGGTCGGCGAGGTGCTGCTGCGGCACGTAGCCCACCGACCGGTGGCCGCGCCGGACGGGCTCGCCGAGGATCTCGATGGTCCCGCGCGTCAGCGCCTGCGTGCCGAGGATCGCGCGCAGCAGGCTCGTCTTGCCCGACCCGTTCGGGCCGAGGACCGCCACGAACTGCCCCGGTACGACGTCCAGGTCCAGCCCGGCCCACAGCGGCGCCCCGCCGTAGCCGAGGGCCGCGTCGTGGATCGACAGAACGGGCCGCAGCGCCGGCTCGTCGTGGCGCGGGCCCGCACCGGACGTCATGGTGCTCATCGTCCCTCGAGCGCGGAGGAGACCGCGTCGACGTTGGTCTGCATCCAGGCGAGGTAGGTCGTCCCGGCGGGCAGCGTCTCGGTGACCGCGACCACCGGCACGCCGTTGTCCTTCGCCGCCTTCAGCACCGCCTCGGTCTGCAGTCCGCTGGTCTGCTCGTTGTACGCGAGCAGGCCGACCTGGTGGCCGCTGAAGAGGGCGAGGGTCTGCCGCAGCACGGCCGGAGCGACGTCGCGGCCCTCCTCGACGGCCTCGCTGAACGCCTCCGGGGTCTTGTCGACCAGGCCGGACGCGTCGAGCAGGTAGAGCGGGACGGGCTCGGTGATCGCCACCCCGGTGCCGGTGTGCGCCTTCTTCAGGTCGGACTCCGCCCGCTCCAGGCCCTGCAGCCGCGTCGTGAGAGCGGCCGCGTTCTCCCGGAACGTCTCCGCCCGGACGGGCGCGAGGGCCGCGAGGTCGTCGCTCAGCCGGTCGGTGAGCCTGATCATGGTCGGGAAGTCGTACCAGAGGTGCTCGTTGAACTCACCCTGAGCAGGCTCCTGGTCGTAGCCCGAGACGTCGGCGACGTCGACGACACGCGGCTTCACCTTGGTCGCCGAGACCATCGTGGCCACGAAGTCGTCGTAGCCGCCGCCGTTCTGCACGACGAGCTGGGCCTTGCTCACGGCCAGCTGTGTGCGGGCGTCCGCCGTGTACTCGTGCGGGTCCTTGTCGGGGCTGTCGATGATCGACGTCACGGCCACGGCGTCGCCGCCGATCGCGGAGACGATGTCGCCGTAGACGTTCGTGGAGGCGACGACCCTGATGGTCGCTCCCGAGCCGTCGGACGACGCCGACGTGGGCGAGGCCGACCCGGAGCAGGCCGCCAGGCCCAGGACCAGGGCGACGACCGGGAGGGCGGCCGACCGTCGCACGCGAGCAGCTCTCAGCGGCGGCGACAGGTTCAGCACACGAAGGACGCTACCAAGTTGAAAACGATTGTCAAAATCAGAGACGGACGGGTGGCGCCCTGAACCGTCGAGGCCCAGGACGCCGGCCGCCTCAGTGGTGGTCGTCCCAGTGGTCGTCGTGGCTCGCGTGGTGGTGCCCGTCGTGGACGTAGTCGACGTGGTCGTCGTGCGTCACGGTCTCGTGCCCGCAGTCCGCGCCGTGCTGGTGCGTGTGCTCCTCCTCGTGGGCCCGGTGCTCGACGACGGTGTCGTGGTGCTGCTCGCTCATGGGTGTTCCTCCGTGGTGCGTCGTCCCGGCCGCGCGGACCGCGGCCGGGGATCGGGGACCGGTCAGGGAGACCGTACGGCGCGCGTGCGCCGGGCCGAGGGGGCGCCGGGTCAGCGGGCGCGGCGGACCGACTCCAGCAGGAGCTGGGCCACGTCGAGCACCTCGACGTTGCCCGCAGCGGCGCCCTCCAGCGCGTCCACCCCGTCGCCGAGCATCGTGCGGCAGAACGGGCACCCGGTCGCGATCGCGCCCGGCTTCGCGGTCGTGCCCGCGCCCGCCGTGAGGGTGGCCACCGCCTCCTCGGTCCGGTTGGCGTTGATCCGGGTGCCGAGGTCCTCCTCCATCCACATCCGGGCCCCGCCCGCCCCGCAGCAGAAGGACTCCTTGCCCGAGCGCGGCATCTCCGCCACGGTCGCGCCGGGCAGCGCGGCGAGCAGCTCGCGCGGGGGCTCGTAGACCTGGTTGTGCCGGCCCAGGTAGCAGGGGTCGTGGTAGGTGATCGTCCGCCCCGGGCCGTCCGGGTCGCCCTCGGCCGGCGCGACGGGCGTCAGCCGGCCCTCGCGGACCAGCCGGTTGAGCAGCTGGGTGTGGTGCACGACCTCCATCGACAGCCCCAGCTGCGGGTACTCGTTCTTCAGCGTGTTGAGGCAGTGGGCGCAGGTGGCGACGACCTTCGTCGCGCCGGCCCCCCGCAGCGTCTCGGTGTTCTGCGCGGCGAGCTGCTGGAACACGAGCTCGTTGCCCGCCCGCCTCGCCGGGTCGCCGCTGCAGGTCTCGCCCTTGCCGAGGACCGCGTACGCGACGCCGGCCGTGTGCAGCAGCTCGGCGACCGCGCGCGTCGTCTTCTTGGCACGGTCGTCGTACGCCCCGGCGCAGCCGACCCAGAAGAGGTAGTCGACGCCGCTCAGGTCCTCGACGTCGTGCTCGCCGGACCCGCCGACCACCGGCACGGGGAAGGGCAGGTCCTTGGCCCAGTCCATCCGGGTCCGCGGGCTCGCGTTCCAGGGGTTGCCCTTGGTCTCGAGGCCCTTGAACAGCCCGTTCAGCGACGCGGGGAACTCCGACTCCATCAGCACCTGGTGGCGCCGCAGGTCGACGATGTGGTCGACGTGCTCGATGTCGACCGGGCACGCCTGGACGCAGGCCCCGCACGTCGTGCAGGACCACAGCACGTCGGGGTCGATGACGCCCGCCGCCAGACCGACACCGCTCGCCGTCACGACGATCGGGTCGGGCTCACCCGCGCCGCCGGTACCGCCGGTCCCGCCTCCACCGTTCGGCCCGACCAGCGGACGCGCCGCCTCGAGCCGGAGCGGTTCCGGCAGCGCGTCCCGGTCGGCCTCGGCCGTCTGCAGCCAGGGCGCCTTCGCGTACGCGTGGTCGCGCAGACCCATCACGAGCAGCTTGGGCGACAGCGGCTTGTCCGTCGCCCACGCCGGGCAGGCGTCCTGGCAGCGGCCGCACTCGGTGCACGAGGTGAGGTCGAGCAGGCCCTTCCAGGTGAAGTCCTCGATCCGGGCGGTGCCGAGGCTCGCGTCCTCGTCGAGCGCGTCGAGGTCGTCGAAGTCGACGGGCTCTCCGCCCGCGCGGAGCGGCGGCAGGGCACCGAGGGCCGGGGCGCCCGAGGACTCGCGCTTGAACCAGACGTTCGGCCAGACGGTGAAGCGGTGCCAGGCCACGCCCATCGTCGTGTCGAGCCCGAGCACGACGAACCAGGCCGTCGAGATGACGATCTTGGCCGCCGCCACGAGCGGGATCGCCGTCTCGAGCATGGTCGTGCCGATCCCGGCCGGCAGCAGGAACCAGGTCAGCGGGAAGTCCCAGCGGGTCGTCGGATCGGGTCCGGTGGCGAGCAGCTGCGCCTCGAGGGCCCGCAGGGCCAGCACGCAGACGACGATGCCGAGGATCGTCAGCTCGACGTAGACACCCTTGCCGCCGTGCGAGCCGAAGAAGCGCGACGCGCGACCGCGGCCGCGCGCCGCGAGGCGGACGCCGATGAGGTAGCCGATCGCGAGGAGCCCGGCCCACGCGATCAGCTCGGCGGCCCACGCGTACGCGCGCCAGCGCCCGATCACCGGCAGCACGAAGCGCGGCTCGAACAGCTGCCCGTACGCGGTGACCAGCGTGAAGAACAGGGCACCGAACGCGATGAACACGAACCAGTGCGCGACCCCGACGAGCGGTCGCTGCACCATGCGCGTGTGGCCGAGGGTCTCGACGAGCAGGTTCCGCCAGCGCCGGCCGGGCGAGTCGTCGCGGCGGGCCGGCCCGCCGAGGGAGACGACGCCGACGATCGTCCGCACCGCACGGACGAAGAGCGCGACCCCGACCACGGAGACCGCGAGAGCGATCACGATCGCCACGTCGACCACGACCTGCTGCACGTGCGCCTCCTGGAACGGTCGGCCCGGCTCGGAAGGTCAGGTTACTCATCGGTAACTTGCGTCCGGGCACCTCGAGGGTCGAGATCTCGAGGAACCCGCCCAGGCACCTGGCGACGAGACGACCGTCCAGGACACGATGGCGGCATGAGCGACGCGAGCTGCCTCATCTGCGCGAAGCACCGGGGCGAGGGGCCGCTCCAGGGACCGGTGAGCTACGCCGACGACCTGGTCGTGGTCAGCCACCGGGGGGACGGGCTGCTGGGGCACGCCTTCGTCGAGACGCGGCGCCACGTCGGCGGCGTGGACGGGCTCACCGACGCCGAGGCTGCGACGGTCGGCCGCTTGACGACCCGCCTGGCCCGGGCGCTCCGCCGCGAGCTGGGCTCCGTCCGGGTCCACGCCTTCGTCGCGGGCCTGCACGTGGACCACTTCCACCAGCACGTCCTCGCGGTGCCGCCGGGAGCGCCGGCCGACCAGCCGTGGTGGTCGCCGTGGACCGACGGGCCGCGGGGAGACGTGGGCGAGCTGGCGGCGGCCGTCGCCCCGGAGCTGGTCTGACCGCGGCCCGGGACGTGGCCGGCGCGAGGGCGGGTGCGAGGCGCGCCGGTCGTGCCCGACCGAATTGTCGGTGCGCCCCGTTAGTGTCGTGGGCCAGACGTTCGGGTTTGTGGGTCGACAGGTCGGTGGAGCCAGCGTGATCGAGTTCGAGTCCGTGAGCAAGACGTTCGCCGGCGGCACGCACGCCGTGCAGGACCTCAGCCTGACCATCCCGTCCGACAAGATCACGGTGATCGTGGGCCCGTCGGGCTGCGGCAAGACGACGACCCTGCGCATGGTCAACCGGATGCTCGAGCCCTCCAGCGGCCGGATCACCTGGGACGGCACCCCGCTGAAGAGCCGGCGCAAGACGACCCTGCGGCGCCAGATGGGCTACGTCATCCAGAGCGGCGGGCTCTTCCCGCACCGCACGGTCGTGGAGAACATCGGGACCGTCCCGGGCCTGCTCGGGTGGGGCAAGGACAAGACGCGCAAGCGTTCGATGGAGCTGCTGGCCAACGTCGGTCTGGACCGGGCCATGGCCAACCGCTACCCGGCCCAGCTCTCCGGCGGCCAGCAGCAGCGCGTCGGCGTCGCCCGGGCGCTCGCGGCGGACCCGCTGGTGATGCTGATGGACGAGCCGTTCTCGGCGGTGGACCCGGTGGTGCGGGCCGAGCTGCACGAGTTCTTCCTCGGCCTCCAGCGCGAGATCAGCAAGACGATCGTGCTGATCACCCACGACATCGACGAGGCGATCAAGCTCGGCGACCAGGTGGCGATCCTGCGGGTCGGCGGCCGGCTCGCCCAGGCCGGGCCGCCGCAGGAGCTGCTCGACGAACCGGCGGACGCGTTCGTGGAGGGGTTCGTCGGCCGTGACCGCGGCTACCGCTCGCTCTCCTTCCTGCCGGCCGCCGGCCTTGCGCTGGACGAGGTGGCCGTGGTGCGCGAGGCGACCTCCGCGCCGGGCGAGGGTCCGACGCTGGTCATCGACGGCGACGCGCGTCCGGTGGGCTGGATCGACACCGAACGCTCGGGCCTGGTGCACCCCATGGGCTCGACCTTCGTGCGGGAGACCGACACCCTGCGGGCCGCCCTGGATTCCGCGCTGACCTCCCCGTACGCCCTCGCCGTCGCGCTCGAGCCGGAGACCGGGCGCTACGCCGGCGTGGTCCCGGCCGACGCGATCCTCGCCCAGGTCGCCACCCAGCGCAGCGGAGCGCCCGAGTCGGTCACGCTCAGCGCAGCGAAGGCCCGCGAGGAGCAGTCCACGCAGGCGCAGACCGCGGTCACGACGGCGTACGCGCAGCTCGACGACGGCGCCGACTCCGACTCCGACTCCGACGCGAGCGTGACCGACGAACCGGCGCAGGACGAGCCGGCCGACGCCGGCCTGACGCGGCAGCAGCCTGACGGGAGGGTGGACGAGCCCGAGACCGCGACCGGCGAGCCGGCGGTCGTGCAGGAGCTGGGCCCGGGCGGAGCGACCGCGACGGACCTGGAGGCGACGCCCGCCGCGAGGAGCGACGACACGGCCGCCAGTGGCACTCCCACGGACGCCACCCCGGGGGACGACACAGCCGCGGACGACAGGGCCGCGGACGAGACGGCCGCGGACGAGACAGCCGTGGACGAGAGCACGACGCGCGAGACCGCCGCGCACGCCGTCGCCGCCGGCGACCCCCCCGAGGACGAGCAGCCGACGTCCGTCCGCGGGGTGCCGGTCGTGGACGAGCCGTCGGACGGGGCGGGCGGTGACGCCGCGCCACGCTCGGCGATCTACACCCAGCCGCGCTCGCTGCCGCACGACCCGGAGCCCCGCGGATGAACCTCGACTGGTCCTGGATCGGGCGCAACCTCGGCTACATCGGGGGGCTCACCGCGCAGCACGCGGTCCTCGCCGTGCTGCCGGTGCTCGTGGCCCTGGTCGTGTCGATCCCCCTCGGGTTCCTCGTCTACCGGACCGGTCGGGCGGCCAACGTGATCCTCTCGGTCCTCGGCGTCGTCTACTCGATCCCCTCGCTCGCCCTGTTCGTCGCGCTGCCGGTCCTGCTCGGCACCCAGATCCTCGACCCGGTGAACATCGCCGTCGCGCTGGCGATCTACTCCGTCGCGCTGCTCGTCCGCAGCGTGGTCGACGGGCTCCGGTCCGTGCCGTCGGCGGTCAAGCAGTCGGCCTCGGCGATCGGGTTCGGCGGGTTCGGGCGGCTGATGAAGGTCGAGCTGCCCCTCGCGATGCCCGTGATCTTCGCCGGGCTGCGGGTCGTCACGGTGTCCAACATCGCCCTGGTCAGCGTGGCGGTCGTCGTCGGTGGGGGAGCGCTGGGGCAGCTCTTCGACACGGGCTTCAACCGCAACTTCTTCACCCCGATCATCGTCGGGCTCGTCCTGACGCTCCTGCTGGCCCTCGTCGCGGACGCGATCATCCTGCTGGTCCAACGAGGGACGCTTCCCTGGGCGCGAAGGCGGCGAGCGGCATGAGCTACTTCTCCTACCTGCTCGACGCCAGCAAGTGGGGTGGCGCCGGGGGCACCGGCCAGCTGCTCCTGCAGCACCTCGAGTACACCGTGGTCGCCGTCCTGATCGGGGCGGTCATCGCCATCCCCCTCGGCATCCTCATCGGCCACACCGGGCGCGGCGGCTTCCTCGTGATCGGGCTCAGCAACGCCGCCCGGGCGATCCCCTCGATCGGGCTCCTGGTGCTGGTCGTGCTCGCGACCAGCACGGGCTTCGGCCCGACGGTGCTGGTCCTCGCCGTCCTCGCCCTGCCGGCCATCCTCACCGCGACGTCGGCCGGGGTCGCCGGCGCCGACCCGGACGCGGTGTACGCCGCCCGCGCGCTCGGCATGACCGGTGGGCAGATCGTGAGCAGGGTCGAGTGGCCGCTCGCGGTGCCGCTGGTGATCTCCGGTCTGCGGAGCGCGACGCTGCAGGTGGTCGCCACGGCGACGGTTGCGGCGTTCGCCGCGGGCGGTGGGCTGGGCCAGCTGCTGATCAGCGGGCAGCGCAGCCGCGACTACTCCCAGATGCTGGCCGGCGCGGTGCTCATCGCCGCGCTCGCCATCCTGCTCGACCTGCTGATCGGCCTCATCGGCCTGCTGGCCTCGCGCCGGGTGCGCCCCGCGACCAAGACGCGTGCGGCTGCCGCCCCGGCGTCCGCCTAACCTAGTCCGACGGTAGGGAACTCCTACCCCAGAACACGGAGAACAGTCCCATGACCATCAAGCGTTCGTTGGCCGCTCTCGGCCTGACCATCACGACGCTCGTCCTCGCCGCGTGCGGCGGCGGTGGCACCGCCGACCCGCTCGGCAGCAGCTCGGCGCCCCCCTCGGGCTCGACCGGCGGAGGTGGCACCCCGATCGTCGTGGGCGCCGCCAACTTCACCGAGTCCCAGATCCTGGCCGAGGTGTACGCCCAGGCGCTCACGGCCAAGGGCCTCACCGCCTCCACGAAGCCGCCGATCGGGTCCCGCGAGGTCTACATCAAGGCTCTGCAGGACAACTCGATCCAGATCGTGCCCGAGTACACCGGCAACCTGCTCCTCTTCGTCGACAAGAGCGCCACGGCGACCACGCAGGACGAGCTCGCCACCGCCCTGCCCACGGCGCTGCAGCCCGACAACCTCAAGATCGGCAAGGTCTCGGCCGCCGCCGACCAGGACGTCTACGTCGTCACCAAGGAGTTCTCGGCGCAGAACAACCTGACCTCGCTGGCCGACCTCAGCAAGGTCTCGTCGAACGTCGTCCTGGGAGGCCCCTCCGAGCTCGCGCAGCGCGCGTACGGCCCGGAAGGTCTCAAGGGCGTCTACGGCGCCACGCTCAAGCAGTTCAAGCCGTACGACTCCCCGGCCGTGAAGACCAAGGACCTGCTGGACGGCAAGATCCAGATGGGCGAGTACTTCACCACCGAGAGCGCGATCGCCGACAACGGCTTCGTCCCGCTGGCCGACCCGCAGTCGATGATCCTGCCGCAGAACATCGTGCCGCTGATGCGCGGCGACGTGGCCGACAACCCGCAGGTCTCCGCGGCACTCGACCCGGTCCAGGCCGCGCTCACCACCGAGGAGCTGACCGCGCTGAACAAGCAGGTCGACGTCGACAAGATGGACCCGAACGAGGTCGCCGGCGCCTGGCTCAAGAGCAAGGGCCTCGCCTGACCTGACGCCCGTACGTGACGCCCCCGGTGCTGCTGCACCGGGGGCGTCCTGCGTCCGGGCTCAGGAGGCGGCAGCGACGCGAGCCAGGTGGGTCCACGGCCCGTCGTCGTAGCGCCACAGGTCGAAGCCCGGGGCCTCGACGTCGAACGGGGTGAACCCGGCCCGCAGGGCCGCCACGGTCGAGCGGGCGACCGCCGGGTCGACCTTGTTCTGCAGGGTCACGTGCGCGCGCAGCCGTTGCTGGTCCTGCCGCGTCAGGTGCGGCCACCACGCACGCTGGAGCTCGTCGTGCCGGCGGACGAGGTCGGGGCTCTCGACCGCGTACGCCGCCCCGCGCCCGAGGCTCGTCACCCCGGTGACCCGGAGCGCGAGCGGGCCCGGGGCCGCCACCTCGGCCAGGTCGGTCCGCACCTGTTCCTCGAGCTCACCCGGCACGGCGTGGAAGAGCGTGAGGTGCGCACCCACCGCCGTCCGACCGGTTGGGAACCAGCGGCGGCGCAACCCGTCCAGCTCGTCCTGGACGTCGTCGGGCAGGGCGAGCGTCACCACCAGCGGTGCCGCCCGCCGGGCGTCGTCGCCGGTCAGGGGAGGTAGTAGGTCGGGTTCGGCAGCTTCACCGCGTGGTCGGCGTAGCCGCCGGTCAGGTCGGAGTACTGGTCGCCGTAGCTCGCGACGATCGTGTAGCCGAGGTCGTCCTCGATGTGCGCCCGCGTCTTCGACTTGTACTCCACCGTCGTGCAGGTCGAGCCGCCCGCACAGCCCTCGATCCAGGCCGGCGGGGTCGACCCGCTGACCCACTTGGTGAAGAAGCGCGACGAGGTGAACGTGCCCGGCGCGTAGCCGACCTTCTGCAGGTTGCGGACGGTCGCGTTCTTCTGCCCGTCGTTGCGGCCGGTGAGCCCGAACACCGTGAAGCCGACCTTCTGAGCCTGGTTGACGTAGGCCACCATGGCCGGGGTCGCCGGGAAGCGGCGGTCCTGCACCCACTCGTCCTGGAGGGCGGGGTCGAAGGTGAAGTGCATCGCCTTCACCTCCATGTCGTAGGTGAACAGGGTCGTGTCGTCGGCGTCGAAGACCAGCGCCGGCTTCTCGCCCCGCGCGACGGCCGCGCGGTAGCGCGACTCGAGGCTCTTGCGCTGCTTCTTGACCAGGGACTTCAGCTCGGAGATGTACGGCGAGCGGGTCTTGCTCGCGGTGCCGTCGCCGGTGTCGCCGTAGTAGGTGGCGATCGTCTTCTTGACGGAGTCGATGTTCGGGATCGCCTCACCGCTCACGTACGTGCCGCTCGAGCCGTCCGGCGCCATGGTGAACTTCGTGCGCGGCGCCAGCCTGGGCTGCTTCTTGCCCGGCAGGTTCGCCGAGGGCAGGTAGTACGTCGGGTTCGGCAGCTTGACGCTGTGGTCGGCGTGGCCGCCCTGCAGGTCGCTCCACTGGTCGCCGTAGCTGGCGACGATCGTGAGGCGGCGCTTCTGCTCCAGGTAGCGGCGCGTGCCCGCCTTGTACTCGACGGTCGTGCAGGCGGTCACGACCTTGCAGGTGATGTAGGAGGGCTTCGTGCCGGACCACTTGGTGTAGAAGTTCGCGTCGGTGAAGGCGCCGCCGTAGCCGACCTTGGCGAGGTTCTTCAGGGTGGCGGACTCCTGGCCGGCGGAACGGCCGGTGAGCCCGACGATCGTGTAGCCGATCTTCTGCGCCTTCTTCACGTACGCGGCCATCGCCGGCGTGGCCGGGAACCGCTCGTCCTGCACCCACTCGTCCTGGAGCTTGGGGTCGAAGGTGAAGTGCATCGCCGCCACCTCCATGTCGTAGGTGAAGAGGGTGGTGTCGTCGGTGTCGAAGACCAGTGCCGGCCGCTTGCCCTTGTGCTCGCGCCGGGCCTCGTCGTAGCGGCTCTGCAGCGTCGCGCTCTGACGGCGGAGGATCGACCGCACCTCGGAGATGTAGGGCGAGGTGGTCTTGCTGGCGATGCCCTTGCCCTGGTCGCCGTAGTAGGTGGCGATCGTCTTCTTGACCGAGTCGATGTTCGGGATGCCCTCACCCCCGACCGTGCGCCCGCTCGAGCCGTCCGGCTTCATCGTGAAGCGGGTGCGCGGCGTCAGGGCCGCGCTGGACGACGCCGCACGAGCGGCGACGTCGGTCCTGCTGGTCTGCTGGGCGACCGGTGCGGCGGCGGGACCGGCGGACGCGGGCGCGGCCGCGAGGGTGCTCAGCAGAGCGGCGGCGAGGCCGGCGACGAGCACCGAGGGACGGATCTGCGGCACGAGCAACCTCCAGGGTCAGGGTGACGAGCGCGACCGTACGCCGCGCCGCTGACAGTCCGGTCACAGACCCGCCGGGGGCCTTGTGATCTTCGACCGCCCAGGCGCATGCTCTGTTCACCATGACGACCACCCACCGGGCCGGGCCGGCCGAGGCGATCCGGGCCGCGCTGTCCAAGGTGCGCGCGACGCTGCCGGTCGCGCCGCCCCCCTCCTACGTCGAGCCGCAGGACGACCCCACCGTCGCCTGGCGGCGTCGGCTGGACCGGGTCCGGGCCGCCCTGGAGCAGGCGCGCTCCGACCTCGTCGAGCAGGGTTGGACGCAGCGGGCGTGGTTCAGCGTGAGCTCCGCGGGTGCGGCCGGGACCACCCGGCTCGCCACGGCGGCCGAGTCGTTCGACCTGGTCCGGCCCACGTCGACCGTCTCCGGTGCCTGCCTGGTGGGCGCCCTGCTGCGTCGGGCCGAGGACCCTGACCGGGCCACCACCCACGCCGACGTGTGGGGCGCCGTCGACGAGCTCTACGAGGCGCTGCACGAGCGGATGGGGCACACCTCGTTGCCGCCCGGGCGGGTCGACTCCCACGCCCGTCGCCACGCCAAGCTCGGTGTCCTCACCGCCTGGAACGACGACCCGCGCACGCGGCGCGAGGACGTCCTCGACCTGGTCGACCGCGCCGTCAGCCGGACCCTCGTGGGCGCCTGCGACGTCTCCTGAGCCCTCGAAGGGTCAGCGCCCGGCGTCGGCCCTGGCCTGGAGCGCACGGATGTGCTGCTCGGCCAGGTCCATGAACGCGCGGGTCGCCGGTGACAACGCCCCGCTCGGCCGCGTCACGAAGGCGAAGTGCTCCTCGAAGACCGGGTCGAGGTGCGTCCAGCGCAGCGTCGGGGGGAACCCCGACCACTGCGTCACCAGGTAGGACACGAGCGAGTCGCCCACCCCGTACGCGGCCAGCTCGACCGCGGCGGTCTGGAACTCCACCTCGACCGACGGGTGCAGCGTGACGCCGGCTCGCTGGGCGCGCTCGGTGAGGCTGCGGCGCAGCGGGTCGTCACGGGTCCAGCGCGCCTCGGAGAGGATCAGCCGGGCACGGCTGAGCTGTTCGACGTCGACCGGTCGGCTCGTGCTCGTCGGGTCGGCGCTCACGTAGACGACGGTGTCGGTCAGCACCGGCGGTCCGACCCACAGGCCCCGGTCGTCGATGGGCAGCTGGACGAGACCGGCCTCGAGGTCGCCGTCCCGGACGGCGTCGGCGACCTCGGAGGAGTTCAGGCCCTGGACCCGGATCGTGACGTCGGGGTGCTGCCGGCCGAACTCGGCGGTGAGCGCCGGCAGCAGGTAGAGGTGGGCGCTGCTGAACGTCCCGAAGGACACCGTCCCCCCGGCCAGCTCGCGGACGTCGCGCACGGCCGCGGTCAGGTCGTCGACGTCGCGCAGGACCTTCTCGGCCCAGGGGGCCAGCATCCGGCCGGCGTCGGTGAGCTGGAGCTGCCGGTTCGTACGGGTGAAGAGCGTGACGCCGAGCGTGCTCTCCAGGCGCCGCACCTGGTCGGACAGGCTGGGCTGCGCGACGTAGAGCGCCGAGGCCGCGGCGGCGAACGAGCGGTGCTCGACGGCGGCGAGGAAGTAGACGAGCTGGTGCAGCGTCGGACGTCCGACGGTCACGGCCCCTCCTCGTCGCGTGCTCTCGTGCACCCCGTGCGCCTCCGGCCGAGCGGGAGGGTCAGCGGCTCAGGTAGCCGCCGTCGACGACGAGCTCGGTGCCCGTGACGAACGAGGCGTCGGAGGAGAGCAGGAACGCGACCGCGCCCGAGATCTCGGAGACGTGGGCCCGCCGCCCGAGCGGGGTGTCGGGGATGACCCCGCCCTCCTTCTCGTGCTCGTTCATCGGGGTGCTCACCCCGCCCGGGACGAGGGTGTTGACCCGGATCGCGTCGGGCGCGAGCTCGAGGGCGGCGACCTTCGAGAGCGCCGTGAGCGCCCCCTTGCTCGCGCAGTAGGCGCCGTAGCCCGGGGCGCCGACGGCTCCGAAGATCGACGCGACGTTCACGACGGAGGCGGAGCCGCTGCGGCGCAGCAGCGGCAGGCAGGCCTGGATGCCCAGCAGGGCGCCGGTGACGTTGACCGCGAGGAGGCCGTTCCACGCGTCGAGCGGCTCGTCCTCGAGCGCGGTCGTGTGGATGATGCCGGCGTTGTTCACCAGCCCGTCCAGGTGGCCGTGCGCGGCCTCGATCTCGGCCACGACCGCGGCCCAGGCCTCGGGGCTGGTGACGTCCAGGTGCCGGTAGCGGACGTCGAGCTCCTCACCCTCGAGGCGGGCCTCGAGCGCCGCACCCTCGTCGTCGAGCACGTCGCACACCCAGACGGTCGCCCCCTCGAGCGCCAGCCGGTGCGCGTGCGAGGCGCCCTGGCCGCGAGCGCCGCCGGTGACGAGGACCGCGGAGCCGGTGAGGCGGGTGGCGCGGACGTCGGAGCGGAAGGTCGCGGTCACGGCCGTAGCGTACGGGCGGGTCGCGCTACTCCGGCTCGGCCGGAGCTGCGCCGTCATCGCGCTCGTCCCGGTCGGCCCACGCGAGCAGCTCGTCGATCGCGTACGGGTGGTCGTCGATGTCGGCGTGCAGGTCGCCGATCCGGGCGTAGCGCTCGGGCATCGTGGCGATGCTGAAGTCGTGCGGGTCGACGTCGGCGACCTCGTCCCAGGTGATCGGGGCCGAGACCAGACCCTCGGGGGTGCCGCGCACGGAGTAGGCGCTGGCGATCGTGTGGTCGCGGGCGTTCTGGTTGTAGTCGACGAAGATCGAGCCAGGGTCGCGGTCCTTGCGCCACCAGGTGGTGTCGACGCCGCCGTCGCTGCGCCGCTCGACCTCCCGGGCGAACGCCCACGCCGCCCGCCGGACGTCGGCGAAGCCGTGGTCCGGCGTGATCCGGACGTAGACGTGCAGGCCCTTGCCGCCCGACGTCTTGGGGTAGCCGACCGCGCCCAGCTCGCCGAGGACCTCGCGGACGACGCCCGCGGTGCGCTGCACGTCCGCGAACGTGGCCAGCGGCATCGGGTCGAGGTCGATGCGCCACTCGTCGGGCGACTCGACGTCCGCGCGGCGCGAGTTCCACGGGTGGAACTCGACGGTCGACATCTGCACCGCCCAGACGACGTCGGCGACGTGGGTGACGCACAGCTCGTCGGCGTCACGGTTGTAGCGCGGGAAGTGCACGCGCACCGTCTCGATCCACGGCGGCGCCCCCTTCGGGAGGCGCTTCTGGTGGACCTTCTCCCCGTCGACGCCGTCCGGGAAGCGGTGCAGCATGCACGGCCGGTGGCGCAGCGCGTTGACGATGCCGTCGCCGACGGAGAGGTAGTACTGCGCGAGGTCGAGCTTGGTCTCGCCGCGGGTGGAGAAGTAGACCCGATGCGGGTTGCTCATCGACACCGTCCGGCCGTCGACGTCGAGCTCGACACGTTCCGTGGCCACGTCGTGAGCCTAGGCCTGGGCGGGACCGGGCCGGCGGGCCATCATCGCGTGCAGGGTGAGGAACCGTACGCACGTCGCGATCCCCTGCGCGACGACCAGGACCGCCACCTCGGCGACCCGGCCGGTCCCCGGGTCGAGGCGGTGCAGCAGCCAGAGCGCCCCCGCTGACAGCGCCAGCCCGAACGCGAACGCCGCGAGCCCGCCCGCCTGGTGGCGCAGCGCGCCGGTCGACCCGCGCAGCCCGAAGGTGATCCGTCGGTTCGTCGCGGTGTTCGCGACCTGCGTGACCACGAGGGCGACGACGTTCGCGACCTGGGCGCCGGTCACCGCCCGCAGGAGCAGGTAGAGCAGCAGGTACGCCGCCGCGCTCGCCGCCCCGATCACCGCGAACCGGACGAGCTGGCGCCCGGTCGGCCGCGGACGTACGACCTGGCTCACGGGGTCCATCCTCGCCGGTCCTCCGCCTCCGTCGCCCGGGAAACGCTGACTCCCGGCATCTCGCGGGCCCGGCCGGCTGTCGGGAGTCAGCGTTTTCTCGGGGCAGGGGCAGGGGCAGGGGCAGGGGCTGGGGATCAGCGGCGGTGGGCCATCAGCTGGCGCAGCGCGAGGAACCTGACCAGGGTCGACACCGCGTTGGCGAGGACCAGGATCGCGACCTCGATCCCGCGGTTCGGGTCCGGTGACACCTGGTGCAGCACCCAGAGCGAGCCGCTGGTCAGCCCGAGCCCGACCCCGAACGCGACCAGGCCGCCCGCGTGGTGGCGCAGCGCGCCGTCGGAGCCGCGGACGCCGAACGTGAGGCGCCGGTTCACCGCGGTGTTGGCCACGGCCGTGACGAGCAGGGCGACCAGGTTGGCCGTCTGCGGACCCGTGAGGTCGCGCATCCCGAGGTAGAGCACGAAGTACGCGAGCGTGCTCAGCACCCCGACCCCGCCGAACCGGAGCAGCTGGGAGAACATCCCCCGCGGCACCCCGGGCACGGTCGACGGGACCTCGGCGTCGCGGCCGAGCTCGGCCCGGAGCCGGGCCACGGGGATGCGGCCACCGGCGAAGCCGCGCAGCAGCCGGACGACGCCGTGCAGGTCCTCCCGCGCCGTGGCGACGATGTCGACCCGGCTGTCGGGGTCGTCGACCCAGTCGACCGGTACCTCGGCGATCCGGAGCCCGACGCGTTGGGCGATCACCAGCAGCTCGGTGTCGAAGAACCAGTTGTCGTCCTCGACCAGCGGCAGCAGGTCGCGCGCCACCTCCGCCCGGATCGCCTTGAAGCCGCACTGCGCGTCGGAGAACGACGCCGACAGCGCCCCGCGCAGCAGCAGGTTGTAGCTGCGCGAGATGATCTCCCGCTTGGGCCCCCGGACCACCCGGCTGGAGCGGGACAGCCGGGTCCCGATCGCCACGTCCGAGTGCCCGGAGATGAGCGGCGCGACCAGCGGCAGGAGCGCGCGGAGGTCGGTCGACAGGTCGACGTCCATGTACGCGAGCACCGGCGCCTCGGACGCCGACCACACCGCCTTGAGGGCCCGACCGCGACCCTTGGCGTCCAGGTGCACGGCGGTGACGTGGTCGAGCTCCGCGGCGAGCGCCAGCGCCTCGGACCAGGTCGCGTCCGTGCTGGCGTTGTCGGCGATGGTGACGCGGAAGCCGTACGGCAGCTCGGCGGCGAGGAACGCGTGCAGGCGCTCGACCGACGGCCGCAGGTCGGCCTCCTCGTTGTAGACCGGCACCACGACGTCGACCATCACGTCGCTCGGGGTGCTGCTGGGGACGCCGCGGGCGGGCCGGGTGCCCGGCCGGGCGACGAGCGCGCCGCTCATGAGGTCGGCTGCGTGAGGTCGTAGACCGTGACGCCCCCGACGGTGCTGGCGGTGTAGTGCGCGGTGACCCAGGTGGAGATCTCCGACGAACCGCCGCGACCCCCGCCGCCACCGAAGCCGCCGCCGGCGATGAAGTAGTGGACGTCGCCCGCCGCCACGTACGCCTGGAACTCGGCGAGCGTCGGGCTCGGGTCGCTGCCCGTGAAGCCGCCGATCGCCATCACCGGCTGCTCGCTCGCGAGCTGGTAGGTCGCCGCGCTCTGCGAGCCGGTCGTCGCCGCGGCCCAGCGGTACGTGCCCGGATCGGCCTGCAGGAGCGTGACCAGCTCGGCGCTCGCCGTGCCGCTCTGACCCATGCCGCCCGCTCCGCCGGGTGCCCCACCCGTCCGAGCGGTCTGGCCCTGCGGGGCTGTGCCGCCGCCCGGGAAGGCGCCGCGACCGTCCCGGCCCTGCTGCCCGGGTCCGAAGCCGCCCCGCGTGCCGGCGCCGGGTCCGCTCGACGAGCTCACCGGACCGGCCGTGACGATCGAGCCGGTGTGCGGGGTGGCGACGGTGTTCAGCGTGTACGCGGCCGGTCCGGTCACGGCGCCGGCCAGCGCGACCGCGAGGACGAGACCCGCGACGGCGCGGGGGAGGCGGTGGGCGACGAGGAGCGCCAGCGCGGCGAGCACGCCGACGACGAGCACCGGCCAGCGCAGCGTCTCGTAGATCCCGGTCGCCCGACCGAGCAGGACGAACGCCCAGCCGGCGCTCACGGCGACCGCGAGGGCCAGCCCGGCGCGTCCGAGCCAGGTGTGCCTGGCGTTCCAGAGGATCGTGCCGCCCACCGCGACACCGGCGGCGATCGCCGGGGCCAGCGCCACGACGTAGTAGTCGTGGTAGGTCCCCTCCATCAGGGAGAAGGTGAGGCCGGTGACGACGGTCCAGCCGGTCCACAGGATCAGCGCGGCCCGACGCCCGTCCGTGCGCGGAGCGTGCCGCAGCGCCACGAACGCCACCGCGGCGAGCAGCAGCGCCGCCGGCAGCAGCCAGGTGATCATCCCGCCGGAGACCTGCTCGAACAGGCGGGCGAGGCTCGGGGTGCCGCCGAACCCGCCACCGCCGCCGGCCTGGCTGCCGGCGCCGGACACGCTCGTGCTGCGGCCGAGGATCCGGGCGAGGCCGTTGTAGCCGAAGACGAGGTCGAGGACCGAGTCGTTCGTCGACCCGCCGACGTACGGGCGCCACGACGCGGGCACCAGCTCGACGATCGCGACCCACCAGCCGAGCGCGACGATCATGGCCGCGAACGCCCCCACCAGGTGCAGCAGGCGCTTCTTCAGCGTGGTCGGTGCCGCGACCAGGTAGACCAGCACGAACGCGGGCAGCACCAGGAAGGCCTGCAGCATCTTGGTCAGGAAGGCGAAGCCGATGAGCACACCGGCCCAGGCGAGCGTCCTGCCGTTCGCCCGCTCGGTGGCCCGCAGGGTGACGTAGGCGGCGAGGGTCATCAGGAAGACCAGCAGCGCGTCCGGGTTGTCGAAGCGGAACATCAGCGCCGCCGCGGGGGTGAGGGCGAGCAGCGCGCCGGCGACGAGACCGGCGCGGTGGCCGTCGACGGTGTCGCGGAAGGCCTCGCGCAGCGGTCCGGGACGTTCGAACGTCCGCCGCACCGACGCGTACGTGACCCCGACCGTCGCGACGCCGAGCAGCGCCTGCGGCGCGAGGACGCTCCACGAGCTGAGGCCGAAGATCCGGACGGACAGCGCCATCAGCCAGAGCGAGGCCGGGGGCTTGTCGACGGTGATGGCGTTCCCGGCGTCGAGCGAGCCGAAGAAGAACGCCTTCCAGCTCTGCGAGCCCGCCTGCACGGCGGCGGCGTAGAAGGAGTTGCCGTAGCCCGAGGCCGACAGGCTCCACAGGTAGAGGACCGCGGTCCCGGCGAGCAGGGCCAGGAGTGTGACGGTGCGGCCGGCCTTGCCACCGGGTCGGGGTGCTGTCGTCACGTCGTCGGTCGCACCGTGCCCGGACGGTGGGTTGGTGTCGGGTGCGGGCCCGTCGGGCTCGCTGGCGGCTGCGTCACGGCGCGTGGTCGAGCCGGGGAAGGTCGAGGTCGTCATGGCCACGACGATCCGGCCGGGCGCTGTGGCGGTGCGCGGGTCTGACCGTGACCTGGCTGTGAGCACGGGAAGCGACGCGCGCGCCCCCGCGTTGTCAGTACCGGCGCCTACCGTGAACTCGTTCGGAAGCCGTCTGACGAGGGAGTAGCGGCATGAGCATGGAGAGCGTGGCCTGGTCGGCCCTGTATCGGACGATGGTGGCCCAGACGGAGAAGCGACCGTTCTCCTGGGCGACCGTGCAGCGGATCTGGGGCTTCGCCCGGTCGCAGCGACGCGTGCTCTCGGTCTTCCTGGTGCTGAGCGTGGTGACCGCGTTCCTGGCGATCGCCACCCCGCTGCTGGCCGGGCAGGTCGTCGACGCCATCACGACCAACGGCTCGGTCCGCGTCGTCGTCCGGTTCGCGGTCCTGATCGCCGTCATCGCCGTCGCCGAGGCCGGCGTCGGTCTGGTGGTCCGCTGGCTGTCCGCGCGGATCGGCGAGACGCTGATCCTCGACCTGCGCCGTGCGGTCTTCGACCACGTGCAGACGATGCCCGTCGCGTTCTTCACCCGCACCCGGACCGGCGCTCTCGTCAGCCGCCTGAACAACGACGTCATCGGCGCCCAGCGCGCCTTCTCCGACACCCTATCGGGCGTCGTGACCAACCTGGTCGCCGTGGTCCTCGCGCTGGTGACCATGCTGACCATCTCGTGGCCGATCACCGTGCTCGCGCTGGTGCTGCTGCCCGTGTTCGTGCTCCCGGCCCGCCGGATGGGCTCGCGCCTGGCCAAGCTGCGCCTCGAGGCGGCCAACCTCAACTCGTTCATGAGCACGCAGATGACCGAGCGCTTCTCCGCGCCGGGAGCGACGCTGGTCAAGCTCTTCTCCTCCCCCGAGCGGGAGTCGGTCGAGTTCTCCGAGCGGGCCCGCCGGGTGCGTGACATCGGCGTCCGGTCGAGCACCGTGCAGATGGTCTTCGTGACGGCGCTGACGCTCGTGTCCGCGCTGGCCCTCGCGCTCGTCTACGGCCTGGGCGGGTTCTTCGCGCTGCGCGGCACGCTCGCCGCGGGTTCGGTCGTGACCATGGCCCTGCTGCTCACCCGCCTCTACGCGCCTCTGACCCAGCTCGCCGGCGCACGGGTCGAGGTGATGAGCGCGCTCGTCAGCTTCGAGCGGGTCTTCGAGATCCTCGACCTCAAGCCGCTGATCACCGAGACCGCCCACCCGGTCGACGTCCCCCCGGGCCCCGTCTCCGTCACGTTCGACCACGTCTCCTTCGCCTACCCCACCGCCGACAAGGTCTCCCTGGCCTCGCTGGAGGAGGTCGCGGTCCTCGACAACCGTGGCGGCATCGAGGTCATCCACGACGTCTCGTTCCGGGCCGAAGCCGGTCAGATGGTCGCCCTGGTCGGGTCGTCGGGCGCCGGCAAGTCGACCATCGCGTCGCTGCTGTCGCGCCTGTACGACGTCGACGGGGGTGCGGTCCGCATCGGCGACGTCGACGTGCGCGACCTGAGCTTCGAGGGCATCCGCGCGACCCTGGGGATGGTGACCCAGGACGGGCACCTGTTCCACGAGTCGATCCGCAACAACCTGCTGCTGGCCAAGGTGACCGCGACCGAGGACGAGCTGTGGTCCGCGCTGACCCGCGCACGTCTGCGCGACCTGATCGAGAGCCTGCCCGCCGGGCTCGACACGGTGGTGGGGGAGCGCGGCTACCGGCTCTCGGGCGGCGAGCGCCAGCGCCTGACCATCGCCCGCCTGCTGCTTGCGCACCCGCGCGTCGTGATCCTCGACGAGGCGACGGCGTCGCTCGACTCCACGTCGGAGGCCGCCGTGACCGCCGCGCTCGGGGAGGCGCTCGAAGGGCGTACGGCGCTCGTCATCGCGCACCGGCTCTCGACGGTCCGCGCCGCCGACTCGATCGTCGTCCTCGAGGACGGCCGCGTGGTCGAGCAGGGCCGCCACGCCGAGCTGCTCGCCCTCGGCGGTCGCTACGCCGAGCTCTACCGCACCCAGTTCGCCACGAGCGAGGCCGAGGCGGAGGAGGAGCTGCAGAGCCTGCGCTGAGACGCTCCCTCAGCTCGTCGAAGGGCCGCCCGAACGCTCCCTGAGCCTGTCGAAGGGCCGCCCGAACGCTCCCTGAGCTCGTCGAAGGTCCTCGAAGGGGTTGGCGTCGACTCCCGTCCGACGGGCCGGGCGCCGTCAGGCGACCCCGGCCGTGCTGGGCCGGCTGAACGCTGCCTCCTCCGGCACCGCGAGCGGCAACGACACGACGAACTCGGTGAGACCGGGCCGGCTCTGCACCGCGACGGAGCCGTGGTGGGCCTCGACCACGGCGGCGACGATGGCCAGCCCGAGCCCGGTGCTGCGACCGGTCTCCGACCCGGGCGTACGGACCCGGCTCACCTCGGCACGCGTGAAGCGTTCGAAGACGCGGGCCTGGATGTCCTCGGGGATCCCCGGCCCGGTGTCCGTCACCGTGACGACGGCGTCCGGGCCGAGGACCGTCACCGCCGCACGGACCTGGGTGCCGGCCGGGGTGTGCGTACGGGCGTTGGCGAGCAGGTTGGCCACCACCTGGTGCAGCCGGTAGCGGTCGCCGAGGGCCACGACCGGCTCGGGCGGCAGGTCCAGCTGCCAGACGTGGTCGGGACCGGCGGCTCGGGCGTCGCTCAGCGCGTTGATCACGACCTCGGTGAGGTCGACCGGGCGCACGTCGAGGTTGGGTCCCGAGTCTAGCCGGGCGAGCAGCAGCAGGTCCTCCACGAGGTGGGACATGCGTTCGGCCTCGGACTCGACGCGGCTCATCGCGAACGCCGCGTTCGGCGACATCGAGTCACGTTCGCGCCGGGTCAGCTCGGCGTAGCCACGGATGGCGGCCAGCGGGTTGCGCAGCTCGTGCGACGCGTCGGCGACGAACTGCCGCACCTTGGTCTCGCTCGCCTGCCGGGCCGCGAGCGCGTCCTCGACGTTGTTGAGCATGTGGTTGAACGCCTGCCCCACGCGCCCGACCTCCGAGGTCGGGTCGGCGTCCTCGGGCGGCACGCGGACGGCGAGCGCCACCTCGCCCCGGTCGAGCGGGAGCTGCGAGACCTGCTGCGCCGTGGCGGCCACCCGGTTGAGCGGCCGGAGGCTGCGCCGCACGACCGCTCGCGACGCCACGACGGCACCGATCATGGCGAGCCCGGTGAGCACCAGCTCGAGCCCGATCAGCTGCGCCAGCTGACGGTCGACCGCGCTGAGGGGGAGGCCCCAGTACGCCTGACCGGCGCCGATCGACTGCCCGGTGGACCGGTCGATGAGGTTGGCGTCGCGCGCGACCACGCGATAGCTGCCCAGGCCCGGCAGCGAGACGGTCTCCTTGCCGTCGGGCGAACCCACCCGGTGCAGCGCGGCGATGGCGTCCGCCGAGAGGTCCTCGAGGTCGCCGTCCTGCGCGATGATCTTGCCCTGCCCGGTGGCACCGTCCGTCGAGACCGCAGCAGCGAGGCTGCCCGGCAGCTGACCCGGGACGAGCAGCTGGAAGTTCGGTCCGCGCTGGCCGCCCGGGTCGAACCGTTGGGCGCGCGAGCTGACCCCGTCGAGCTGGCGGTCGATCGAGCCGAGCAGCAGGGCGCGGGTCGCCAGGGCGGTCGCGGTGCTCAGCAGGATGGCCACGAGGGCGACCAGGACCGTGACCTGGACGACCAGGCGACGCCCGAGGGTGCCGCGCGCGAACGGGACGGGCTGCGCGGGGTCGGGCGCCGGCGCCCAGGGCGGTGGCGGCGGGACGACCGCCCCGGCCATCAGCTCGCGGGGCGCAGCACGTAGCCCGCCCCGCGCATCGTGTGGATCATCGGGGGCCGGTCGACGTCGATCTTCTTGCGCAGGTAGGAGATGTAGAGCTCGACGACGTTCGCCTGGCCGCCGAAGTCGTAGTTCCAGACGCGGTCGAGGATCTGGGCCTTCGACAGCACCCGGCGCGGGTTGCGCATCAGGTAGCGCAGCAGCTCGAACTCCGTCGCGGTCAGCGAGATCTCCGTCCCGCCGCGGCTCACCTCGTGGCTGTCCTCGTCGAGGGTCAGGTCGCCGACCACGAGCGTCGAGTCGCTCCGGGTCGTGCTCGCACCGCTGCGGCGCAGCAGGGCCCGCAGCCGCGCGATGACCTCCTCGAGGCTGAACGGCTTGGTCACGTAGTCGTCCCCGCCGGCCGTGAGCCCGCCGATCCGGTCCTCGACGGCGTCCTTGGCGGTCAGGAAGATGACCGGCACGTCGGGGTCCTCGGTGCGGATCCGCCGCATCACCTCGAGGCCGTCGAAGTCGGGCAGCATCATGTCCAGCACGATGGCGTCGGGCCGCACCTCGCGGGCGGCCTTCACCGCCGTGGTCCCGGAGTTCGCGGTGGTGACCTGCCAGCCCTCGTAGCGCATGGCCATCGACAGCAGCTCGGTCAGGCTCGACTCGTCGTCGACCGCGAGCACGCGGATGGGCGTCCCGTCCGGTCGGGTGAGCGGCGGTGCAGCGGTATCGGTTCGAGCCATGTCCACAGGTTCCCATCGCTGGGTGGTGCTGGGCTGTGTCGATTCTGTCAAGTTCCTGTGACTCGCGCACCTGCTGGCCGGCGAGTCCTGTCAGGGGCACGGGTTACCGTCACCGGGTGCCAGGGCTGCCGCCGTTCGAGCGCGTGGTGCGCGAGCACGGCCCGGTCGTGCTGCGCGTCTGCCGCGCGCTGGTCGGCGGGGACGAGGCGGACGACGCCTGGCAGGAGACGTTCCTGGCCGCCCTGCGCGCCTACCCCGGTCTCGACCCGGTGACGAACCTGCAGGCCTGGCTCGTCACCGTGGCCCACCACCGCTGCGTCGACCTGCTGCGCGCCCGTGCGCGACGCGCGCTGCCGGTGGCGCAGCTGCCGGAGACGTCAGCGGGGGCCGGGCCCGAGGGGGCCGTCGACGACCGTGTGCTCCGCGACGCCGTCGCCGCCCTGCCCGAACGTCAGCGGCTCGCGGTCGCGCTGCACCACCTCGGCGGGCTGCCGTACGCCGAGATCGCCGCCCTGGTCGGCGGGACCCCGGAAGCCGCCCGACGAGCCGGGGCCGACGGCGTGGCCGCGCTGCGGCGTACGGGCGTCGGCTGAGCCGTCGGGGTCGGGGTCGTCCTCCGGCAGCAGGTCGACCAGCGCCACCAGCTCGGGTCTCACCGCGTCAGCCGGGACGCAGCGCTGCGCCTCAGACGCTCGAGCGCACCGGGAAGGACTTGGTGGTCGGCGCGGCGGTGTCGGGCGCGATGGCCGTGTCCGTCGGCTCGTCGAGCTCGGGCTCGGCCTTCTTGCGACGGAACACCCGGTCGAGGCTGACGACGCCACCGCCCGAGACCAGGAAGAGCAGGCCGAGCAGGCCCAGCGCCACCGAGTACTCGAAGCCTCCGTGGTAAGTGCCGTCGGCGTTCAGCAGCTGCGGGCCCTTGTAATAGCTGGTCCACACGACGGTGAGCACCTGCTGCACCAGGACCCCCAGACCGACCAGCGGCGTCAGGGCGCCCAGGATCAGGAAGACGCCGCCGACGATCTCGAAGGTGGTCGCGCCGTATGCGGCGACCTTGGGGTAGGGCGTCGAGAACTGCGTCAGGTACGCGACCTGCGACGAGATGCCGGACCGGTAGCGGAGCGCACCGTGCAGGAGCAGGATGCCGCCCAGCCCGAGCCGCGCGACCAGCAGCGCGAAGCTGCGCCAGAACGAGACGAAGCGGCTCATGGGTTCTCCTGTGCAGGGGTGCGGCTGACGTCGTTCACGCTAGTGAGCGCACCTCTGTGCGCCCGGCTGCCACGCCGTGGCCCCGCCCGTCCCCTGCAGCGGAGGCGCACTTCCCCTCACCGCGGCACACCTTCCTCGCCCGGGCACACCTTCTTCACGTCGGCACACCCTGCAGGGTGTGCCGACGCCGGCAGGGTGTGCCGAGACGGCCACACCCTGGTTGAGCCCTGGGGACTCAACCTCGCTTGAGGGAATGAAGCCACGAGTGGCATAGTTGAGCCAGGTGCACTCAAGGACGCCCGGTTCATCTCGGGAACGTCCGGAACACCTGAAGACCACATCCTTATCTGGAGGAACACACACCATGGCTCGTGCAGTTGGCATCGACCTGGGCACGACGAACTCCGTCGTCGCCGTGCTCGAGGGTGGCGAACCCACCGTCATCCCCAACGCTGAGGGCTCCCGGACCACCCCTTCGGTGGTCGCCTTCGCCAAGGGTGGCGAGGTGCTGGTCGGCGAGGTCGCCAAGCGCCAGGCCGTCACCAACGTCGACCGCACCATCCGGTCCGTCAAGCGCCACATGGGCACCGACTGGACCGTGAAGGTCGACGACAAGACCTACCGACCCCAGCAGATCAGCGCCTTCGTGCTGCAGAAGCTGAAGCGCGACGCCGAGGCCTACCTCGGTGAGTCCGTCACCAACGCCGTGATCACCGTGCCGGCGTACTTCTCCGACGCCGAGCGTCAGGCCACGAAGGAGGCCGGCGAGATCGCCGGTCTGACCGTGGACCGCATCATCAACGAGCCCACGGCCGCGGCCCTCGCGTACGGCCTCGACAAGGGCGGCGCCGACCAGACGATCCTCGTCTTCGACCTCGGTGGTGGCACGTTCGACGTGTCGCTGCTGGAGATCGGTGACGGCGTCTTCGAGGTCAAGGCCACCAAGGGCGACAACCGCCTCGGCGGCGACGACTGGGACTCCCGGATCGTCGACTGGCTGGTGAAGCAGTTCAAGAACAAGAACGGCACCGACCTCAGCCAGGACAAGATCGCCAAGCAGCGCCTGCAGGAGGCTGCGGAGAAGGCCAAGATCGAGCTGTCCAGCGCGAGCGAGACCTCGATCAACCTCCCGTACATCACCCTCGGCGCCTCGGGTCCGCTGCACCTGGAGGAGAAGCTCACCCGCTCCGAGTTCCAGCGGCTCACCTCCGACCTGCTCGACCGCTGCCGTACGCCGTTCAACGCGGTGATCGCGGACGCGAACATCAGCGTCGGCAAGATCGACCACGTCATCCTCGTCGGTGGCTCCACCCGGATGCCTGCGGTCGCGGACCTCGTCAAGGAGCTGACCGGCGGCAAGGACCCGAACAAGTCGGTCAACCCCGACGAGGTCGTCGCCCTCGGCGCCAGCCTGCAGGCCGGTGTCCTGAAGGGTGAGGTCAAGGACGTCCTGCTGCTCGACGTCACCCCGCTGAGCCTCGGCATCGAGACCAAGGGCGGCGTGATGACCAAGATCATCGAGCGGAACACGACCATCCCGACCAAGCGGTCCGAGGTCTTCACCACGGCCGATGACAACCAGCCCTCGGTGATGATCCAGGTCTACCAGGGCGAGCGTGACTTCGCCCGCGACAACAAGTCGCTCGGGAACTTCGAGCTGACCGGCCTGCCGCCGGCCCCGCGCGGGGTGCCGCAGATCGAGGTCGCCTTCGACATCGACGCCAACGGCATCGTGCACGTGCACGCCAAGGACCTGGCCACCGGCAAGGAGCAGTCCATGCAGATCACGGGCGGTTCCGCCCTGGGCAAGGACGACATCAGCCGGATGGTGCAGGAGGCCGAGGCGCACGCCGAGGAGGACCGCAAGCGTCGCGAGGGTGTCGAGCTGCGCAACGAGGCCGACAACCTGGTGTTCCGCACCGAGAAGCTCCTCAGCGAGAACGCCGACAAGATCGACGACGCCACCAAGGGTCCGGTCGAGGAGGCCATGACCGAGGTCAGGACCGCGCTCGAGGGCACCGACGACGACGCCGTCAAGACGGCCGTCGACAAGCTCAACGCCGCTGCCGCGAAGGTGGGCGAGGCGATGTACGCCGCCGCGCAGGCCTCGCAGCAGGGCTCGGCGGACGGCTCGACCGGCGCCGACGCGGACGGGTCGTCCTCGAACGGCTCGAGCGCTGACGACGACGACGTGGTCGACGCCGAGGTCATCGACGACGACAGCAACGCCGGATCCGCCCGATGAGCGGTACCCACCCGGGACCCGACTCCGAGCACGAGGGCGAGCAGAGCGGGCCGAAGGTCTACGACCGTCGCCGCATCGACCCGGACACCTACCAGGTGCGGGAGCCGCAGCACGCGGCTCCCGCCCCCGGCGGGCCCGACGCCACCAGCACGACCAACCCCTCCGGCGAGCCTGGCGACGCGCCGACCGCAGACAAGGACAGCCGCGTGACCGAGCTCGAGACGGCCCTGGCCGAGCGGACCGCTGACCTGCAGCGGCTCCAGGCCGAGTACGTCAACTACAAGCGTCGGGTCGACCGTGACCGCGACGTCTCCCGCAAGTCCGGCGAGGAGTCGGTCCTCAAGGACCTGCTCGGCGTCCTCGACGACGTCCGGTCGGCGGGAGAGCACGGCGAGCTGACCGGCGCGTTCAGGGCGGTGGGTGACGAGGTCACCCGCGTCACCGCCAAGCACGGGCTGGTGGCGTTCGGCGAGAAGGGTGACCCCTTCGACCCGCACGTGCACGAGGCGCTGCTGCACTCCCTGTCGCCCGACGTCAGCGGACCGACCTGCGTCGAGATCCTGCAGCCCGGCTACCGCGTCGGCGAGCGGGTCCTGCGCCCGGCGCGGGTCGCGGTCGCCGAGCCCGACGGGTCGGCCCCCGAGCCGGCCGTCGAGCCCGGGACGAACCCCGTCGAGACGCAGGCGGACGAGCCTGACCCGTCCGCGCAGGCCTGAACCCCACTGATCTCCTGAGAGGAGGCGTGCGATGAGCACCAAGGACTGGATCGAGAAGGACTTCTACAAGGTCCTCGGCGTTGCCAAGGACGCCAAGCCTGACGAGATCAAGAAGGCCTACCGCAAGCTGGCCCGGGACAACCACCCGGACCAGAACCCCGGCAACCCGGCGGCGGAGCAGCGCTTCAAGGACGTCTCCGAGGCCAACGACGTGCTCTCGCACACCGAGAAGCGCAAGGAGTACGACGAGGCGCGCCGGCTGTTCGGCGGGGGCGGCTTCCGCTTCCCCGGCTCGGGTGGCGGCAACCGCAGCCAGGGCGGCGGGCCCTCCATGGAGGACCTGTTCCGCAACGGCGGCGCCGCGGGCGCCGACGGGCTGGGCGACCTGTTCGGCGGGCTGTTCGGCCAGGCCGGGCAGGCTCGTACGCAGCGGGCCACCAGCCGCGGTCCCCGTCGGGGCAGCGACGTCGAGGGCGAGGTGACGGTCGACTTCACCGACTCCATCGCCGGGGTCACCGTGCCGATGCAGATGGTGTCCGACGCCGCGTGCGACGCGTGCCACGGCACCGGCGCCAAGGCCGGGACGGTCCCGAAGGTCTGCACGACCTGCGAGGGCAGCGGGATGCAGACCTCGGCCGCGGGGGGCGTCTTCGCCGTGACCGAGCCGTGCCGCGACTGCCGCGGTCGCGGCATGGTCGTCGACGACCCGTGCCCGGTCTGCCACGGCTCCGGCCGCGCGCGGTCGACCCGGACCATGCAGGTCCGGATCCCTGCGGGCGTCACCGACGGCCAGCGGATCCGGCTCAAGGGCAAGGGCGGTGCCGGCGAGAACGGCGGCGCGGCGGGCGACCTGTACGTCGTGGTCCACGTCAACCAGCACGCGATCTTCGGCCGCAAGGCGGACAACCTCACCCTGACCGCGCCCGTCACGTTCAACGAGGCAGCGCTCGGGGCGGAGATCGAGGTGCCGACGCTGGACGGCGCCCCGGTCAAGCTGCGGGTGCCGCAGGGCACGCCCAACGGTCGGACCTTCCGGGTCCGGGGCAAGGGCGTGACCAAGCGGGACGGCGGTCGGGGCGACCTGCTCGTCACCGTCGAGGTGGTCGTGCCGCAGTCGCTGAACGACCAGGCCCGCGAGGCGCTGACCTCGTACGGCGAGGCCGTCGGCGGGAGCAACCCCCGGGCGCGTCTCTTCACCCGGACCGGCTGAGCGATGACGGCGTCAGACCCGGGGCCGCTGCCGAGCCACATCGACCACGACGCGCCGGTGTTCGTCATCTCGGTCGCGGCCCAGCTCGCGGGCATGCACCCGCAGACCCTGCGGACGTACGACCGGATGGGCCTGGTCGTGCCGCGCCGCACGGCCAAGCGCGGGCGGCGCTACTCCCGGCGCGACGTGGCCCGGCTCCGGCTGGTCCAGCGCCTCAGCCAGGACGAGGGCGTCAACCTCGAGGGCATCCGCCGCGTCCTGGTGATGCAGGACGAGATCGACGAGCTGCGGACGCGGCTGGCCGACCTCACGCAGCTGCTGAACCTCGTCCGCTCGGCCCCGCCCGGCAGCCGGGTGTTCACGGCCGACCCGGCCGGCGGCGTCCAGATGGGCGCCGACCGCCCCTGGCGCGCCCCCCGCGCCATCGGCTCCCGCTGACCTCGTACGCCCAGCCGCACGCCGGCGGTTCGAGCCGCACACCTTCTGTTCCAGGCGCACACCTTCCGATGCAGCCGCACAGGCTCCAGCCAGCCGCACAGGTCGCGACCTGTGCGGCTGACTCGCACCTGTGCGGCTGTACTGCTGTAAGGCTGTGCAGGGCGAGCGGGTGCAGGGCGAGGCGGAGGAGCGCCGTCGGATGCAGGGGTAGCGGAAGATTTAGCGTTCAACTAGTGTTGGAGACATCATGAAGAAGATCGGCTTCCTGTCCTTCGGTCACTGGAACCCGTCGCCGCACTCCCAGACGCGGTCGGCCTCGGACGTCCTGCACCAGACGATCGACCTCGCGGTGGGCGCAGAGGAGATCGGCGTCGACGGGGCGTACGTGCGCGTGCACCACTTCGCGCGCCAGCTCGCCTCGCCGTTCCCGCTGCTCGCGGCCATGGCCGCTCGGACCAGCACCATCGAGCTGGGCACCGGCGTCATCGACATGCGCTACGAGAACCCCCTCTACATGGCCGAGGACGCCGGTTCGGCGGACCTCATCAGCAACGGCCGGCTGCAGCTCGGCGTGAGCCGGGGATCGCCCGAGCAGGTGATCGACGGCTACCGCTACTTCGGCTACGCGCCGCGCGAGGGCACCGACCACGCCGACATGGCGCGCGAGCACACGCAGCTGTTCCTGCAGGTGATCGAGGGTGAGGGCTTCGCCGAGCCGAACCCGCGGCCGATGTTCGCCAACCCGCCCGGCCTCCTGCCCCTCGAGCCGCACGCCCCCGGGCTCCGCGACCGGATCTGGTGGGGTGCCGGCACTCGCGCGACCGCCGAGTGGACGGCCCAGCAGGGCATGAACCTGATGAGCTCCACGCTGCTGTCCGAGGACACCGGTGTGCCGTTCCACCAGCTGCAGGCCGAGCAGATCCAGAAGTTCCGGGACGCGTGGGCCGACGCCGGCCACGAGCGCACCCCGCGGGTGTCGGTCAGCCGCAGCGTCTTCCCGATCACGAACGACCTCGACCGGGCCTACTTCGGGCGCGAGACCCGCAGCGCCGACCAGGTCGGGATCCTCGACGGCGGCGCGGCGCGCTTCGGCAAGACGTACGCCGGCGAGATCGAGGACCTCGTCCGCGACCTCAAGGAGGACGAGGCGGTGGACGCGGCCGACACGCTGCTGCTCACCATCCCGAACCAGCTGGGCGTCGACTACAACCTGCACGTCCTCGAGTCGATCGTGAAGGACGTGGCCCCGGCCCTCGGCTGGCGCTGAGAGCTCGAACCGCAAGACCGGGGAAGTTCTGACCGCGACCACGCGGTCGGAACTTCCCCGTTCTGGTCCCGGCCCCGTGGCACGGAGAAGTGTCAGACCGGTCGGGCATCCTGACGAGCATGGGAGCGAACGCCTTCGTGAGGTCCGACCGTGAGCAGCCGACGCGGGACGAGGCGTACGCCCTCCTGCAGAGCTGGAGCCGGGCGGTGGCGAGGTCGAGCGTCCATCGCGTCCGCTTCCTGGTGGCCGAGGCCGTCCGGGGTCGCGACCCCGAGCTGCTGGCGACGGTCGAGCGGCTGCTCGTCGACGAGCTGAGCGCCCGGGTCGCCCGTGCGTGGGAGGCCGGCTGGGAGCCACGCGACCTGGTGCACGCCGCGAGCACGAGCACGCGGACCGGTACGTACGCCAGGACGCTGGTCGCGGTGCAGGCGGCGGCGAGCGGCGCGATGAGGCTGGCGCCGCAACCCTGGCGCGACCAGCTCGCCGACCTCCAGCACGAGGGCTGGACCCCGGGGACACGCTGGCGGCCGGTGGATCCGACGGACAGCACGAGCACGCAGATCCGGACCTTCACCGACCTCCTGCTCCTGCTCAAGCTCCTCGCGGAGCTCCGGCCGCTGGAGCCGGTCGGACCGAAGCCCTCGCAGTGGGGGCGGCAACCGTCGTCCACGACCGGGTCGTCGACCACCGGTCGTGACCGGCTCCTCAACCGCATCCGCGGGCTGCTCGCCAAGGCCGAGGCCACCGACCACCCAGCCGAGGCGGAGACCTTCACGGCGAAGGCGCAGGAGCTGATGACCCGGCACGCCGTCGACGAGGCGCTGCTGCGCGGGCTCCAGCACGAGGAGATCCCGGTCGCGTCGCGCCGCGTGCACCTGCAGTCGCCGTACGCGAACGTCAAGGCGACGCTGCTGAACGCGGTGGCCCGGCCCAACCGCTGCCGCACGGTGCTGATGAACGAGTACGACATCGCCGTGCTGGTCGGCACGCCGACGGACGTCGACCAGACCGAGCTGCTCTTCACCTCGCTGCTCATCCAGGCGACGCGAGCCATGGCCGACGCAGGGCACCGTGGCGCCGGGTCCGCCGACCGGTCGGCCACCTTCCGACGGTCGTTCCTGCTCGCGTACGCGACCCGGATCGGCGAGCGGCTGCGCGAGGCCGACCGGTCGACGACGGCGACCTACGGCGCCGAGCTCGTGCCGCTGCTGCAGCGGGAGGCGGACGCGGTCACCGCCGAGTTCGAGCGGCAGTTCCCCCACGTCCGGCAGGGGGGCTCCAGCTACGTCGACCCGCGCGGCTGGGAGGCCGGCCGCGAGGCTGCCGACCGGGCCGCGATCGTCGCGGGCCGGATCACGGCCTGAGCGGGTCGAGCCAGCGCGGGAGCCTCAGGCCGGCGGCGCGATCTCGCCGCTGCCGCGCTCGACCAGGCGGACGGGGAGCACCACCCGCACGGCCTCCGCGGTCGAGCCCGCGATCCGCGCCAGCAGGAGCTCGGTCGCGGTCTCGGCCAGGCGTTCGGGGTCGGTCGCCACGACGGTGAGGGGGACGGGGAGGAGATCGGCGAGCGGGAAGTCGTCGAAGCCCACCAGGGCCACCGACCGGCTGGTCGGGCCGACCGCGCGGATGGCGCCCTCGGCCAGGAACCCGGTCGTGCAGAACACCGCCGTGGGCGGGTCGTCCAGGGTGAGCAGGCGGCGCATCCCCGCCTCGGCCTCGGTCGGCGTGCCCTCCCGGAGGGTGACGACGAGCCGCTCGTCGACCCCGACCCCGGCCTCGCGCATCGCGCGGCGGTAGCCGCGCAGGCGCCGACCGGTCGTGTAGTACGACGGAGCGACGAGCACGGCCACCCGGCGGTGCCCGTGGGCGAGCAGGTGCGCGGTCGCCATCCGGCCGCCGCCCTCGTTGTCCAGCACGACGGTGTCCGCCTCAGCGCCGGCGGTCGGCCGGTCGACGAACACCACCGGCAGCGGCCGGCGGCCGGTCTCCTCCTGCAGGAACCGGTAGTCGCCCTGGTCGGGGACGATCACCAGGCCCGCGACGCGCCGCCCGAGCAGCTCCCGGATCGCCTGCCGCTCGACCTCGGGGTCCTCGTCGACCGTGCTCAGGACGACCGCGTAGCGCGACGCGTTGGCCACCGCGACGGCCGCCTTGGCCAGGGTGGCGTAGAACGGGTTGGTCAGGTCCCCGAGCAGCAGCCCGATCGTCCAGGAGTGCTGGCCGGGGCGGAGGGCGCGGGCCACCTCGTTGCGCTGGAACCCGAGCTCGGAGATCGCCGTCCGGACCCGCTCGGCGGTGACGGGCCGGACAGAACCGAGACCGTTCACGACGCGGGAGACGGTGGCCAGACCGACCCCGGCCCGTTCCGCGACGTCGCGCATGGTCGGGGCGGAGGCGACGTCCGCGCGTACGCCATCGCGTGCGGCCTCGCTCGTCACGGTCTCCGGCACGTCGCCCCTCTCCCGGGCTGCGCGCCCCACGGCCCCCTCGGCCTCGGCGTCGACACGCAGCGTATCGGGGTCTTGACTTCGATCCCGGCCCTGGATACGTTTCCAAGACCGGGCTGGATACGTTTCCATCTCGGTGCGGATCGGTCAAGGCCGAGTCGGTCAGAGCCGAGCCGGCCGAGACCGTGGTGCTCATCTCGACGACGAGAGGAAGCCATGACGCGTGAGCGGGCGACGTCCTCCCGCCGAGCTCGCGCTGCGCACGCCCCCGCCCTCGCCGTACGAGCGGCGTCCAGCTCCGCCCACCGCGCCGTCCCGCTCCCGCAGCAGCCCCCCGCCCACCCCTGCACGCCCGTCCGCCGTCCCTGGACCGACCCCCGTAGGAGTCAACGATGATGTCCCGCCGAACCGCCCTGGTCTCCGCCGCTCTCGCCCTCACCCTGGGCGCCCTGCCCGCCTGCTCGTCCTCCGGCTCGGGAGGCTCGGGTGGCGCGTCCAGCGACAGCGCCCCGAAGACGATCACCGTCGCGTACCAGAAGTTCGGTGCGTTCACCCAGATGGACTCGCACATGACCAAGGTCAAGGCCGAGTACGAGGCCGCGCACCCGGGTGTGACGGTCAAGCTCAACCCGATCCAGGCCGACGAGAACGACTACTACACCAAGCTCAACCTGATGAACCGGACCGCGTCGACAGCCCCGGACGTGCTCTACGAGGACACGTTCCTGGTCAACTCCGACATCGACGCGGGCTACCTCGCGCCGTTGGACGACTACACGGGCAAGTGGGCCGACTGGAGCCAGTTCACCGAGTCGGCGCAGAGCGCGGGCAAGGGTGCCGACGGCAAGATCTACGGCGTCCCGATGGGGACCGACACGCGGGCGCTCTACTACAACAAGGAGATCTTCGCCAAGGCGGGCCTGCCGACCACCTGGCAGCCGAAGTCGTGGGACGACATCCTCGTCGCGGCGCGGGCGATCAAGGCCAAGGAGCCGGACGTCCTGCCGTTCAACATCTACTCGGGCAAGGGCGCCGGCGAGGGCTCGACGATGCAGGGCCTGGAGATGCTGCTCTACGGCACCCAGAACACCCTCTACGACGACGCCGCCAAGAAGTGGATCACCGCCTCGCCCGGGCTGACCGACTCCTTCACCTTCCTCAAGACCGTCTTCGACGAGGGGCTCGCGCCCAAGCCGCAGGACGCGCTCGACCCGCAGTGGGGGACCAAGCTCAGCACCAGCCTCATCCCCGGCGGCAAGGTCGGCATCGCCCTGGACGGGTCCTGGCAGACGGGGACCTGGAAGAAGGACGGGGCCAAGCCGTGGCCCGAGTACAGCAAGGTCCTGGGCGTCGCCTCCATGCCGACGCAGCACGGCGAGGCGCCGGGCGCGACCAGCATGTCGGGCGGCTGGCTGCTGTCGGTCGGGGCGAAGTCGAAGAACAAGGACGCCGCCTGGGACTTCGTGAGCACGGCGCTCAACCAGGAGAACACCAAGTCCTACGACATCGCGGCCAGCCAGATCAGCGAGCGCAAGGACGTCTCGTCCGACCCCGAGTACCTCAAGTCGGACCCCTTCACCAAGACGTTCACCGACCTGGTGCAGTACACGCACTTCCGTCCCGCGTACTCGAAGTACCCGCGGGTGTCCGACGCGATCCAGACGACGATGGAGACCGTCATGACGGACAAGGCGCCCGTCGACCAGGCGCTGCAGCAGTTCAAGAAGACCGCCGACGCGTTGGTCGGCCCCGACGCGGCCACCACGGCCTGATCTGTCGTGACGGCCACCCTGACTGCTCCGCCGGGCGCGCGCGTCGCGCCCGGCGGGCGGCGCCACCGCGGACCCGGCCTGGCGGCCAAGCTGCTGCCGCTGCTGCCGGCCGTCGCCCTGCTGCTGCTCTTCTTCGCCGGACCGGTGATCTGGAGCGTCTACACCGCCTTCACCGACCAGTCGCTCTCGGGCGCCGGCGCGTCGAACGCCCAGTTCATCGGCCTGGCGAACTTCTCGCGCATGGTCGCCGACCCGGCGTTCTGGCACTCCATCGTGCTCACCGTGGTCTTCGTCGTGGGCTCGGCGGTGATCGGGCAGAACACCCTCGGCCTGCTCATCGCGCTGCTGCTGCGGCACCGTCAGCGCGTCACCCAGGCGGCGGTCTCGCTCGTCGTCGTCGGTGCGTGGGTGATGCCGGAGATCGTCGCCGCGTTCTGCTGGTACGCGTTCCTCAACCCGGACGGCTCGCTGAACTCCTGGGTCGCGGGCTTCGGGCTGACGCAGAACTGGCTCTACACCGCCCCGGTCTTCGCCGTCATCCTCGCGAACGTCTGGCGCGGCACCGCGTTCTCGATGATGGTCTACTCGGCCGCCCTGTCCGACATCCCGCCCGAGCTCGAGGAGGCGGCGTCGGTCGACGGGGCCAGCGGCTGGCGCCGGCTGCGGTCGATCACGCTGCCGCTCATCCGGCGCTCGATCCTCACCAACCTGATGCTGATCACGCTGCAGACGCTCGCCGTGTTCACGGTGATCTACGTCCTGACCGGCGGCGGGCCGGGCGGCGCGAGCCAGACCACGCCGCTCTACATGTACGAGCAGGCGTTCCAGTTCTACGACCTCGGCTACGGCACCGCGATGGCCCTGGTGCTGCTCCTCGTCGGGGCGCTGTTCTCGTTGATCTACCTGCGCTTCGTGTCGGTGGACGAGCGATGACCGCCACCCTGAGCGCCGGCTCGACCACGGGTACCGCTGCCGTGGAGCAGCCGCCCCGGCGTCGCGTCCTCGGCATCACCTCGCCGCGGAAGCTGCCCACCTGGATCCTGGCCCACCTGGCGCTGCTGCTCGTGGTGGCGGCGTTCCTCGCCCCGATGCTGTGGTTGATCTTCGGCTCGCTGCACGCCGACTCGGCGCTCACGGTCGAGCTCGGGGGGCAGTGGACGCTGGCCAACTTCGTCGCGGTGATGACGCCGGAGACGCTCTGGCTGCCGCTGCTGAACTCGTTCCTGCTCTCGGCCGGCACCGCCCTGCTGACGGTCGTCTGCTCCGCGCTGGCGGCGTACCCGCTGTCGCGCTACTCGATGCGCTTCCGGCGCACGTTCCTCTACACGATCGTCTTCTCGACGGGTCTGCCGATCACGGCGGTCATGGTGCCCGTGTACGTGCTGTTCGCGACGTTCGCGATCACCGACTCCCGCATCGCGACGATCCTGTTCATGAGCGCGACGTCGCTGCCGTTCGCGATCTGGATGATGAAGAACTTCATGGACGGCGTCCCGGTGTCGCTGGAGGAGGCGGCCTGGACCGACGGGGCGGGCTGGTTCGACTCGCTGCGCGGCATCGTCCTGCCGCTCATGGCGCCGGGTCTGGCCGTGGTGTCGATCTTCGTCTTCGTGCAGCAGTGGGGTGACTTCTTCATCCCGTTCGTGCTGCTGCAGAGCCCGGAGAAGCAGCCCGCGTCGGTGAGCATCTACACCTTCTTCAGCTCGTACGGCGCGGTCGCGTACGGTCAGCTGGCGGCGTTCTCGATCTTGTACACGCTGCCGATCATCGCCCTCTACGGCGTGCTCTCGAAGGCTCTCGGTGGTGGCTTCAGCTTCGCCGGCGGCCTCAAGGGCTGACGCCGCCCTCCCCGTGCACGACCGCTCGTCCCACGTCCAGACCCCCGATCCGAGAGGTGCTCCATGCCTGACCTGACCGACCCGGTGGAGGAGCGGCTGGCGCGGTTCCGCGCCGAGCGGCTGCTGCCCGCGCTCTACCGCGAGCGGGTGGCCCTCGACGTCACCGCCTGGGAGGTGCCGGGCGAGCCGGTGCCGTTCGCGGAGGCGGTGGACCCGGAGGTCTCGGACTTCACCCCGTTCGAGATCGGTTCGGCGTACGGGCCGCCGTGGGCGACGACGTGGTTCCGGGCGACGGGCGAGGTCCCGCAGGGCTGGGACTCCCGGGAGGGGACGGCCGTCGAGGTCGTCGTCGACCTCGGCTTCAGCGACACCGAGCCCGGCTTCCAGGCCGAGGGCCTGGTCTGGACCGCGGACGGGACCGTCCTCAAGGCGGTCGAGCCGATGAACCAGGCCGTGCCCCTGGACACCGCGTCACCCGCGCGGACCGGGTCGCGCGTCGAGGTCCTCGTGGAGGCCGCCTCCAACCCGCACGTGCTCGAGCACATGACCTTCGTGCCCACCCACCTCGGCAGCCGGACCACCGCCGGCAAGGAGCCGCTCTACCGGCTGCGCCGCCTCGAGCTCGCGCTGCGTGACGTGGCCGTGTGGGAGCTGGACCGGGACCTCTTCACCCTGGCCGGGCTGCTGCTGGAGCTGCCGCCCGAGAGCCAGCGGCGGGCCGAGGTGCGCGAGGCGCTGGACCGGGTGGTCGACGTCGTCGACCCGCAGGACGTCTCCGGCACCGCCGAGGCGGGGCGCGCGCTGCTGCGCACGGTGCTCGACAAGCCGGCCAACGCCAGCGCCCACCAGCTCTACGCGGTCGGGCACGCCCACATCGACTCGGCCTGGCTGTGGCCGGTGCGCGAGACCGTGCGCAAGGTCGCCCGGACGTTCGCCAACGTCTGCGACCTCATCGAGCGCGAGGAGCAGTTCGTCTTCGCCGCCTCCTCGGCGCAGCAGTACGCGTGGCTGCAGGAGTTCTACCCCGGCCTGTTCGAGCGGGTGCGCGGCCACGTCCGCGCAGGCCGGTTCGTCCCGGTCGGCGGCATGTGGGTGGAGTCCGACACCAACCTGCCGGGCGGCGAGGCGCTGGCCCGCCAGTTCGTGCTGGGCAAGGGCTTCTTCTCCTCCGAGCTCGGGGTCGACACCCAGGAGGTGTGGCTGCCGGACTCGTTCGGCTACTCCGGGGCGCTGCCGCAGATCATGGCGGCGGCCGGGGCGAAGTGGTTCCTCACGCAGAAGATCTCGTGGAACGACTCCAACGTCATGCCGCACTCCACGTTCCGCTGGGAGGGCATCGACGGCACCCAGGTCTTCACCCACTTCCCGCCGGTCGACACCTACAACTCCGAGCTCTCCGCCGAGGAGCTCGCGCGGGCCGAACGGAACTTCACCGAGAAGGCCGTCGCGAACCGCTCGCTCGTGCCGTTCGGGCACGGCGACGGCGGTGGCGGACCCACCCGCGAGATGGTCGCGGCCGCCCGGCGTACGGCGTCGCTCGAGGGGTCGCCCGCCGTCCGGCTCGCCAGCCCGGTCGAGTTCTTCACCGACGCGCAGGCCGAGCTGCCCGAGGCGCCCGTCTGGTCGGGCGAGCTCTACCTCGAGTTCCACCGCGGCACGTACACCAGCCAGGCCCGGACCAAGCGCGGCAACCGGCGCAGCGAGCACCTGCTCCGCGAGGCCGAGCTGTGGGCGACGACCGCCGCCGTCCGCACCGGGGCGGCCTACCCGTACGAGGCGCTGCAGGCGGCCTGGCGCACGGTCTGCCTGCAGCAGTTCCACGACATCCTCCCGGGCACGTCGATCTCGTGGGTCTACGCCGACGCCGAGGCCGGCTACGCGCGAGTCGCCGCGTCGACGGCCCAGGTCATCGACGACGCCCTGCGCGCCCTGCTCGGCTCCGGCTCGGCGACCGTGGGGGCCAACGCCGGCCCGTACGCGGTCGACGGCGTGCCGGCCCTGGCGGTGACGGCCGTGCCCGTGCCCGCCGCGTCCGTCGTGGCCTCGCCCGACGGTGACGGCTTCGTCCTGGAGAACGACCTGCTCCGGGTCCGCGTGGACGCCCGTGGCCTGATCGTCTCGATCCTCGACCGGACGGCGGAGCGCGAGCTCGTGCCCGAGGGCCGGGCGGCCGGGCTCCTCCAGCTGCACCGCGACGTCCCCAACCGCTGGGACGCGTGGGACATCGACCGGACCTACCAGCGCACGACCACCGACCTGGTGGAGGCGGTGTCGGTCGAGGTCGCCGACACCGAGCACGCCGGCCTGCGGGTCGAGCGCCGGTTCGGCGACTCGTCGCTCGTCCAGACGATCTCGCTCGCGCCCGGCGCGGCGCGCATCGACCTCGGCTTCACGATCGACTGGCACGAGCGGCAGAAGCTGCTCAAGCTCGCCTTCCCGCTCGACGTGCACGCCGACGCGGCGGCCTCGGAGATCCAGTTCGGTCACCTGAACCGTCCGACCCACGCGAACACGTCCTGGGACAGCGCGCGGTTCGAGACCGTGGCGCACCGCTGGGTGCACGTCGGCGAGGCGGGCTACGGCGTCGCCGTGTCGAACGACTCGACCTACGGCCACGACATCACGCGGGCGAGCGCGGGCGTGCGGGGCTCGACGACTGCCGGTACGACCACGAACGTGCGGCTCTCCCTCCTGCGCGCGCCGCTGTTCCCGGACCCGGACGCCGACCAGGGCGAGCACGTCCTCAACGTGTCCGTCGTGGTCGGGGCCGGCATCCCGGAGGCCGTCGCGGAGGGTTACCGCCGCAACCTGCCGCTGCGGCTGGTCGAGGGGGTCGGCAGCGACCCCGTCGAGCCCCTCGTCACGGTGAGCTCGCCCGCGATCGTCGTCGAGGCGGTCAAGCTCGCCGAGGACGGCAGCGGTGACGTGGTCGTCCGGCTCTACGAGGCGTACGGCTCACGGGCCCGCGGCCGGCTGACCGCCGGGTTCGACGTCACGGGCGTGATCGAGACCGACCTGCTCGAACGTCCGGTCGACGCCGCCGGTCTGCGGGCGGTCGAGGGACCGGTCGCCGAGCTCGAGCTGCGACCGTTCCAGATCGTCACCCTTCGCCTGTCGCGCTGAGCGCACCGCTCGACCCGGGAAGTGGTCCCTCCGGAGCCCCAGCCCGCTGGGCCGGAGGCTCGCAGCGACCACTTCCCGGAGAACGAGACCGGGTCACCAAGTGATGATCCGGGGTACCGGCAGGTGGGTGATCGCGGCGTCGACCGTCACGAGGGCGAGCTCCTCCAGCGTGGCCTGCGCCACCAGGAGACGGTCGAACGGGTCGCGGTGGTCCCACCGCAGCGAGCCGGCCAGGAGCGCGTGCTCGACGGTCACGGGCAGTGGAGTCGCGCCGAGGTCGGCGACCCGCCGGCCCAGGGTGGTCGGCAGCGTCGGCGCGTCGAGCTTGCCGATGCGCACCTTGGTGCTGATCTCCAGGGCCGACGCGGCGGACACGAACAACGGGTTCGCGCGGTCGGCCAGCTCGACCCGAACGGCTTCCGGCACCCGGCCCGGGTCGCCCAGCAACCACAGCAGGACGTGGGTGTCGAGCAGGTAGGACTCGCTCACCTCACTCCCACGCCGACAGCTCGCTCTCGTCCAGCGGCTCGTCGAAGTCGTCCGGCACCACCAGGTCCATGACGCCGAAGCGGCGGGGAGGTGCCTGGTCCAGGGCCACCAGACGCGCGATGGGCCGTCCGGCCCGCGCGATGATGATCTCCTCGCCGCGTTCGCTGCGCTGCAGGAGGTCGCTCAGCTGCGTCTTCGCCTCTTGCACGTTCACCTGCGCCATGGTCCTTAGCCTAAGACGGCTGGTCAATCAGACCAGACCAACCTGGTTGATCGGGCCGACACCCCGGCTCAGACGCCGAAGCCGCCCGACAGCCGACGGTGGAAACCGGTGCTGCGCGCGTCGAGACCCTCGATCGTCACGGTCGTGCCGTGCTCGCGGTACCGGGTCTCGATCGAGTCGAGCGCCGCAACGGTCGAGGCGTCCCAGATCTGCGCCGCGGTGAGGTCGATGGTGACCCGGGACGGGTCGTCGGCGTACGCGAAGCGGTCGACCAGGTCGTTGCTGCTGCCGAAGAACAGGGGACCGTCCACGGTGTAGCGGGCCTGGCCCTCGTCGCCGACGACCCGCTCGACGGTGATGACGTGCGCCACGCGCCGCGCGAAGAGGACCATCGCGAGGACCACTCCGACGACGACGCCCAGGGCGAGGTTGCCGGTCGCGACCACGACGACGACGGTCACGATCATGACGGAGGTCTCGGGCAGGGGCATCCGCCTCAAGGTCGACGGCTTCACGCTGTGCCAGTCGACGGTGGTGACCGCGACGACCATCATGACCGCCGCGAGGGCGACCATCGGGATCCGGCCCATGGTCGAGCTGAGCCCGGTGATCAGCGCGAGCAGGAACACCCCGACGACCGTGGTCGAGAGCCGGGTGCGCGCCCCGCCCGTCTTCACGTTCAGGACGGTCTGCCCGATCATCGCGCAGCCGGCGATGCCGCCGTAGGCGCCGGCCGCGATGTTCGCGACGCCGAGCGCCCAGGACTCGCGGCCCTTGCGGGAGGGGGTGCCGGTCAGGTCGTCCACCAGCTTCGCCGTCAGCAGCGTCTCCATCAGCCCGACGAAGGCGACGCTCAACGCCGTCGGCAGGACCAGGCGCAGCGTGCTCAGTTCCAGCGGGACCAGCAGCGGGGTGAGGCCGGGCAGGCGTCCGGTCAGCGGCCCCTGATCGGCGACGTCGGGGACCCGCAGGCCTGCGACGACCACGACCGCGGTGACGACGGCGATCGCCACGAGCGGCGCGGGCACGGCCCTGGTGAAGCGCGGCAGCACGACGATCACCACCAGCGTGGCCGCGAACAGCAGGTACGCGGCCACCGGCACGTGCACGACGTGGCGGACCTGCGCGGTGAAGATCAGGACCCCGAGGGCGTTGACGAAGCCGATCATCACCGAGCGTGGGATGAAGCGCATGAGGCGGGCGAGACCGGCGAGCCCGAAGACGATCTGGACCACCCCGGCGAGGAGCACGGTCGGCAGCACGTACCCGACCCCGTGCGCGTGCACCAGCGGGGCGATGACCAGGGCGACCGACCCGGCAGCCGCGGTCACGACGCCGGGCCGGCCGCCGAGGACCGACATCGTCAGGGCCAGCACGACCGAGGCGACCAGGCTGACCATCGGGTCGACCCCGGCGACGACGGAGAACGAGATGACCTCGGGCACCAGCGCGAGCGTGGTCACCAGGCCTGCGAGCACCTCGCGGGACAGCTGGCGGGGCGCGTGCAGGACGCCGAGCACCGTGGTCCCCGGCGTGGGGCTCGGACGCTCGGGACGGGTCAAGGCACGCTCCTGCCGGTCGGGTCGTGGGAGCACACCGGCGCCGGCACCCGCTTCGGTGGGGGTGCTGCGCCGGAGGTGCGCGGTCGGACGCGGGACCCGCTGCTCGTCCCGGTCCGCGCCCCCAGCCTCCCAGCACACCGGCCGTCGGGCCGCACGACGGCGTGGGCCGGGCAGCTGCCACCAGGGCCGCCTCGCTCGACGGGGGCCGAGCTGCAGGGCCTCCCGACGGCTAGACCGAGGTGCCGAGGGTCTCCTGCCCCCGTCGCTCGGCCGCGGAACGGTGCGTGTCCGCGGTCCGGAACTCGGTGTACGTGTACGGGTTGTCGAGGACCTTGGTCGGCGGCACGTCGGGGTTCATGCCCTGCGCCCACACCTCCTCGCCGAGCGTCGAGCGCAGGTAGGAGACCGTGTCGTCGATCTCGCGCCGGGCGCTCGCCAGGTCCTCGACCAGCTTGCCCCCGTGCTTGGCGACCTTGCCGTCGACCAGCACGGTCTGCACGTCCCCACGGTTCGCCTGCAGCGCGATGTGGCCGTACGGGTTGAGCACGGGGAACAGGGTCGGGGAGAGGTCGTTCTTGATCAGCACGACGTCCGCGCGCTTGCCGACCTCGAGCGAGCCGACGAGGTCGGCCATGCCGAGCGCCTCCGCCCCGCCGCGGGTCGCCCAGGCGACCACGTGCTCGGCGCGCAGGTGCGCGTGCGTGACGGTGTCGCCGGCCTCGTGCGCCTTGGTGTGCTCCCACGCGCGGTCGGCCCCGAGGGTCGAGCGCATCGCCGAGAAGAGGTCGCTCGAGAACCACACGCTGGTGTCCACCGAGAGGGACACCGGGATGCCGTGCTCGCGCAGCGCCCATGACGGCGGGTAGCCCTGCCCGCAGCTCTGCTCGCTCTCGGTCGACAGCGAGACCGAGCCGCCCGTCGCGGCGATCCGCTGGTACGAGTCGTCCGACAGCGTCGCGGCGTGGGCGTAGACGGTGTCGGCCTGCATGAAGCCGGCGTCGTGCATCAGCCGGATGCCGTCGTCGTTCGTCGCGCCCCACACGCCCGCGTGCGTCGTGACGGGCAGGCCCAGCTCACGGGCCACCTCGAACGCCGCGCGCTCGGGGAACGCGGGGTCGCCGGTGACGTCGAAGGCCATCTGCAGGCGGAGCGAGTCCGACCCGGAGGCGTGCTGGCGGAGGAACCGTTGCACGCCCCTGTCGGCCGACCACTCCCAGGGCCCGGCGAAGATGTCGCCGTACGCGAGCACGTAGCGCCCGGTCGAGGTGACCAGGGCGTCCAACGCGGCCTCCGCGTGCTCGAGGGTGCGCAGGCCGTGCGACCAGTCGACGGTCGTCGTCACTCCGGCGTCGATCGCGTCGAGCGCCGAGAGGCGGTTGCCGGCGTGCACGTCCTGCGGCCGGAAGCTCTTGCCGTGCTCGAGGTAGTACCAGACGAAGTACTGCGTCAGGGTCCAGTCGGCGCCGTAGCCGCGCATGGCGGTCTGCCACATGTGCCGATGGGTGTCGACCATGCCGGGCATGACGATGCCGCCGGTCGCGTCGATCTCGAACGTGCCGTCCGGCACGGTGAGGTCCTGCCCGATGGCGGCGATGTCGGTGCCGACGACCAGCACGTCCGTGTCGTGCAGGACGCGCCGCTCGTCGTCGACGGTGACGACGGTGCCGTGCCGCAGGACGACCGGCTGGCCGTCGGCGGGGAGCTCTGTGGTGAGAGAGGTGGTCATGGCGACTCCTTCGTCGAGCACGAGCGGTCGGCTACAGCGCGACCGAGGGGTAGGGCTGGCCGAACCAGTGGGAGAGCTTCGCGGCGTACTCGCGCTGGAAGGAGAGGGGGCCGCTCGCGGCCACGTAGTCCTCGTCGTAGAGCGCGATCATGATCGTGAGGGTCAGGAAGAAGTGCGCGCCGAGCTCGAACAGGGCGACGTAGTCGTGGTCGACGAGCGCCTGACGCTCGGCGTCGGTGAACGACAGCCAGGTCGTCCGCTCCACGTGGTTGTTCACGCCCAGGTAGCGCCCGTACTCGTCCTCCCAGCGGGTGACCAGCTCGGCGGGCTCTGCCTTGTACGCCTCGAGCAGCGCCGGGTCGCCGTCGACCTGGTACAGGAACTTGTTCACGTAGTACCGGCTCATCGCGCTGCCCTCTCCTGCTCGGGCGTCCAGGTCATGTACATCTCGCGGGTGTGGAACAGGTCGAGCTCGTCGACGTACGACGCCTCGATCGGCCCGGCGATGCCCATCATCAAGATCAGGTCCATGAAGCCGTGGGTCGCGTTCCCGGCGCCCGACATCGACTCGAACGTCACGTTCTCGAGGATCGCGTCGATGTTCCCCTTCGACAGCCACTCGATGGCCTGCCGGTCGAACACCGGGTCCGGTCCGGTCTCGCCGAACTGACGCGGCCCGCCCAGCTCGAGGGAGAGGTGGCCGGAGCCGACGGCGGCGACGGTCAGGTCGCTCGGCCACGCGTCGATCACCTCGCGGATCGCCCGGCCGAGCTGCCAGAAGCGCTTCGGGCTCGGCAGGGGCGGCGCGAAGATGTTCGTGTAGATCGGGACGACCGGCAGGTCCGCGTCCGGCCGGGTCGTGATGATCGGGCAGATGATCGAGTGGTCGAGCTTGAGCTCGTGGCTCACGGCCATGTCGAACCCGCGGTCGAGCAGCCCCTGGAGCAGGAACCCCGACAGCTCCTCGTGGCCCTGGAGCAGGTAAGGCGGGATCGAGAACTCGCGTTCTTCGTTGTAGAACGTCGCGTCGTACATCGGCTGCTTGCCGATCAGGAACGCGGGGTAGTTGTCGGCGAAGAGCTGGTGGAAGTGGTCGGCCCCGACCATCACCAGGACGTCCGGCTGCGCCGCCGTCAGCGTCTCCCGGTACGCCTCGACCTTGCGCCGCCACTCGTCCGCCTGCGGCATGCGCTCCTCGGGCGGCGTCAGCTGCGTCGCCTTGAGGTAGAAGGGGTGGTGCGTCGTCGCGAGCACCGCGCTCAACCTCGCCATCGAGGCTCCTTGTCTTGAGAAGGGGCAGGTCGTCTTGGGAAGGGGCAGGTGTCAGGGCCGGCCGGCGTCGCCGGGCTGGTGGGTCAGGGGGACGTAGACGGCGTTGCGGTCGACCTCGGCGTAGACGCTCGGGGCGATCGGCATCTCGCGCTCCTCGGCGAGGTGCCCGATCAGCCCGGCCGTCCTGGCCAGCAGCGCGAAGGCGCGCAGCAGGTCGATCGGCAGGCCGAGGTCGGCGAGCGCAGCGCCCGCGACACCGGCCCCGTTCAGCGGCAGCCGACGGCCGAGCACCTGATCGTGCACCCGCCCGACCGCGGCGAAGAGGCGCAGGTGGTCGCCCAGGCTGCCGCTCTCCTCCGCGATCGCGAACATGACCGGTACGCGCGGGTCCGCCTGCTTGTGCACGGGGTGGCCGAGCCCGGGGACCTTGACGCCGGCCTCGCGGGCGCCGCGCACCGCCTCCAGGGCGACCGCGTCCCACTGCTCGTCGCTGCGACCCGGCGAGTCTGCCAGGCCCTCGAGCACCCGGTGCAGCCACCGGCCGGTGTCCTCGGTGACGCCCAGGAACCGCGAGCCGCCGCCCAGGATCCCGGCGGCCAGCGCGCCCTGCAGCGAGTCGGGCGCGCTGTAGTAGGTCAGGCGCGCGGCGATCGCGGTCGGGGTGAAGCCGTGGTCGGTGAGCGACACGAGCACGGCCTCGAACAGCCGTACCTCCCCGGCGGTCGGGCGGCGGCGGGCGGCGAGCCAGAAGGCGAGCTCGCCGAAGCCGACCTGACCGAGCAGGTCGGCCGCGAGGTCGTGCCCGAGCAGCCGGATCGTCGTCTCGTCGCTCGTGCCGATCGACGTGGGGAACTCGGGCATCAGGCGTCTCCTCCTTCTGGTGCGCCGTCCCGCAGCCAGGCCCGGACCGCCGTCGAGTCCGCCCCCAGCGCCGGGGCCGGTGTGGAGTACTGGGCCGGGGTCCGCGAGAAGCGGATGGCGTTGCGGATCATCGGCACGGCCCCAGCACCCTCGCCGACCTGCACGACCGGGTCGAGACCGAGCCGCTCGGCCAGCGCGACGCCGCCGTCGATGGTGTTGATCGGGCCGCACGGCACCCCGGCCGCGGTCAGCCGGTCGAACCACCCCTCCACCGTGTCCGTGGCCAGCACCTCGAGCAGCAGCGGCCGCAGCGCCTCCCGGTTGCGGTTGCGCTCGTGGGTGGCGGCGAAGCGGGGGTCCTCGGCCAGCTCGGGACGGCCGAGCGCGGCGGCGAGCTTGCGGAACTGCGGGTCGTTCGCGGCGACGACCACGAGCTCGCCGTCGCTGCACGGCAGCGGCTCGTACGGGAACAGGCTCGGGTGCGCGTTGCCCATCCGGAACGGGACGCTGCCGGCCGCCACGTAGGTCGAGGAGTGGTTGGCCATCGCGGCCAGCGCCGTCGACAGCAGGTTGACCTCGACGTGCTGTCCCTCGCCGGTCGCGTCGCGGTGGCGCAGGGCCGCGAGGACGCCGATCACCGACTGCAGCCCGCTCATGATGTCGAACACCGACACCCCGCTGCGGTACGCCGACCCGTCCGGGTCGCCGGTGAGGCTCATCAGGCCCGACGCGGCCTGCACGACGAGGTCGTACCCCGGCAGGCGCGCTCCCTCGGCGGCGCCGAAGCCGCTGATCGAGGCGTACACGACGTCCGGGTTCGTCGCGGCCACGGTGTCGTAGTCGAGGCCGAACCTCACCAGGCCCCCGGGACGGAAGTTCTCGATCACGACGTCCGCGCGACGGCACAGCTCGGCCGCGTCCGCCCGGTCGGCCGCGTCGCCGAAGTCGAGCACGACGTCACGCTTGTTGCGGTTGATGCCGAGGTAGTAGGTGGAGACGCCGTCGCGCTCGGGCGGGCGCCAGCCGCGGGTCTCGTCGCCGGCCGGGCCTTCGACCTTGACCACCGTCGCACCGAGGTCGGCCATGATCTGCGTCGCGTACGGGCCCGCCAGCACGCGGGAGAGGTCGGCGACCAGGAGACCCGTGAGGGGCCCGACCTCCGGGTGCAGCGCGAGCGCGGCCTCGGACGAGGTCTCCACCGCCACCTGTGCTCCTTCGTCGACCGCTTCGTCGGACACTTGTCCGCCTAGCGGACATGCGGCATCCTGCCCTCATGACGCCACCTCGTCAAGACCCCGACTTCATCGAGGCGCTGGCGCGCGGCCTCGACGTCATCCGGGCCTTCGGCACCACCGGGGCACCGGCCTCGCTGAGCGAGCTCGCCCAAGCGGCGTCGCTGACCCGGCCGACGACGCGGCGCATCCTCATCACGCTGACCGAGCTCGGCTACGTCCGCGCCGAGGGCGGCCTGCACCGGCTGACCCCGCGCGTCCTGGAGCTCGGGCTCGCGTACGTCTCGGCCAGCGACGTCTGGTCGCTCGCCCGCCCGCACCTCGAGCGGCTCAGCACCGAGACGGGCGAGTCCTGCTCGATCGCCGAGCTCGACGGCGGCGACATCGTCTACGTCGCCCGCGTGGCCGTGCCGAAGCTCGTGGCGCTCTCGGTCGGCATCGGGACCCGGTTCCCCGCCGCCTCGACGTCGCTCGGCAAGGTGCTGCTCGCCCACCTGCCGGACGCCCTGCGGGACGCGGCGGTCGCCCAGCCGACCCGGTCCGGGATCACTCCGGCGCGCACCCCGACGCGCTCCGAGCTGCTCGAGGAGCTCGCCGCCGTCCGCGAGCGGGGCTGGGCCGTCACCGACCAGGTGCTCGCACCGGCGATCAGGTCCGTCGCCGTGCCGGTCGTCGACGCGGACGGACAGGTGCCGTACGCGATGAACGTGAACGCGCACGCGGTGGAGACGTCGATGGAGGTGCTCGTGAACGAGTACCTGCCCCGGCTGCTGACCGCTGCCGCCGACCTCGCCGCCGACCGGGCCCTGCTCGCGGCCCGCCCGATCGCGACGCTCCCGCGGCGCTAGCTCTCCGCGAGCGCGTGGATCGCGTCGATCACGCTGCTCAGGACGTCCTGCTGGTCCTCGGTCAGCGGGCCGAGGTGGCGCGCCAGGTGCTGGCCGCGCTGGGCGCGCCGCTCGACGACCAGCCGTGCGCCCTCAACCTTGGCCGAGACGAAGGACGAACGTCGGTCCTCGGGGTCGACGGTCCGGTCGACCAGCGCGGCGGCCTCGAGGGTCGCCACCGAGCGGGAGACGGAGGCCGGCAGCACCCCGAGCCGGCCCGCCAGGTCACCCAGCCGCACCGGACCGACGTCGACCACCGTGGCCAGCGCGGTGAGCACACCCGGACCGTAGAGGTCCAGGCTCTGCCGGGCGCTCCACCGGGCCAGCTGCCCCATGGCGACGAAGAGCCGGGTGCCGAGCGCCAGCTCCGCCTCGGTCAGCTCGAGCGTGTCGGTCCGCGGGTCCACGGCCGTCAGGTCCGGGCCGGCTCGAGGCCGGCTCCGTCCTCAGCCGCTGCGCCCTCGGTCGCGGCCTTCTCGCCCGCTGCGTCCTCACCCGCGATGAACCGCCCGCCCGCGAACCACGAGGCCACGGCGCCGACGAGCATCATCACGGCGCCGGCGGTGAACACCAGCACCAGGCCGGCGTGCAGGGGGCCGGAGATCAGCTGCGGGAAGAACGTGGTCCCGGTCAGCGTCGCGACGTTGGCCGGGGGCAGCGTGGCCAGCACCCCCGACGGCTCGAGCAGCGTCTGCAGCGGGTTGAAGCCGAGGAACGCGGCGAACAGGCTGCCCACCGGCGAGAGGCCCGCCACCTGGTCGGCGACGGCGAGCGGCACGTGCTGGCTGGTCAGCCCGGCCCGCAGGGCTCCGGCCAGCGAACCGGACAGGCCGACGATCATCAGGGAGAAGAAGATGCCGATGCTCAGCGCCGAGCCGGAGTTGAAGAACGTCCCCCGCATGCCCGCCGCGACCCCGCGTTGCCGGGCCGGGACGCTGTTCATGATCGCGGTGGTGTTGGGCGAGGAGAAGATGCCCGAGCCGAGGCCGTTCAGCGCGATGACCAGCGCGAACGCCCAGTAGGGGAAGTTCATCGGGAGCAGCGCGAGCAGGCCGAACGAGATGGCGACCAGCACGAGGCCGCCCACGGCGAACGGACGGGCGCCGTAGCGGTCGGACAACCAGCCCGAGACCGGACCGGTCACCAGGAAGCCGATGCTCAGCGGGAGCAGGTAGATGCCGGCCCACAGCGGGGTCTGCTCGTAGCTGAAGCCGTGCTGCGGGAGCCAGACGCCCTGCAGCCAGATGATCAGCATGAACTGCAGGCCACCGCGCCCGATGCTGGCCAGCAGGCCGGCCAGGTTGCCGAGCCCGAACGCGCGCACCCCGAAGAGCTGCAGGTGGAACATCGGGTCCTTGGACCTGGCCTCGATGAGGCAGAACGCCACCAGCAGCGCGACACCCAGGACTAGCTCGACCAGCACGCTCGGGCTGGTCCAGCCCATCAGGTGCGACCCGTAGGGCTGGATGCCGTACGTGATCCCCGTCAGCAGCAGCGTGAGGCCGCCGGCGAAGGTGAGGTTGCCGGGCCAGTCGAGGCTGCCCTTGCGGCGGGTGCCCGTGTCGTGCAGGGACTTGACCGACCAGATGGTGCCGAGGACGCCGACCGGGACGCTGACCCAGAAGATCGCGCGCCAGTCGACCTCGGCCAGGACGCCGCCGATGATCAGGCCCAGGAACGAGCCGAGGATCGCGGCGATCTGGTTGATCCCGAGCGCGAACCCGCGCTGGTGCGACGGGAACGCGTCGGTCAGGATCGCGGTGGAGTTGGCGAACAGCATCGCCCCGCCGATGCCCTGGACGACGCGCCACCCGATCAGCCAGAGCGCGCCGTGGCCGCCGTGGAACGGGTCGAAGGACAGGGCCAGCGACGACGCGGTGAACACCACGAAGCCGAGGTTGTAGATCTTGACCCGCCCGAACATGTCGCCGAGGCGACCGAACGCGACCACGAAGACCGCGGTGGCGAGCAGGTAGCCCATCAGCATCCACAGCAGATAGCTGACGTTGCCCTCGCCGAGCGGGTCGAGCCCGATCCCGCGGAAGATCGCGGGCAGGCTGATGATCACGATGGACGAGTTGATGGTCACCAGCAGCATGCCGAGCGTCGTGTTCGACAGCGCGACCCACTTGTAGTGGGGGTGGCTGGGGTGGAACCGGCCGGCTGAGCGGACGGACCCGGGGGCAGCAGCGGGTGCCGGAGCAGGTGTGGTCATGGGTGGTCGTTCCTCCTGCCAAGGAGTCTGCCAGATAGTTTCCGTCGGTTAACTATCGATCCGGTTGCTGGGAATACCGGGCGTGCAAGGCAAGTTGAGTCGAGGACGCTCAACTTCGGCTTGCGCCCGTGACGCTTTCCGACGCATAGTTGAGCAGAGGACACTCAACCCAGAGGACCACTGCCACACATGGACACGAACAAGCTCACCACCAAGAGCCGCGACGCCGTCTCCTCGGCGCTCCGGCTGGCGCTCACCGCGGGCAACCCCTACGTCGAGCCCAGCCACCTCCTGCACGCGATGCTGCTGGTCCCCGGCAACGCCGCTGCGTCCCTGATCTCCGCCGTCGGCGCCGACCCGGCCGTGGTCGACGCCGCCGCGCAGGGTGCGATCAGCAAGCTGTCGTCGGCGACCGGTTCGTCCGTCGCGCAGCCGCAGCTGTCCGGGAGCTTCGCCCGGGTGCTCGCCGACGCGGAGACGCGGGCGGAGAAGCTGGGCGACTCCTACGTCGCGACCGAGCACCTGCTCATCGCGCTCGCCGCCGTGGCCTCCGACGCGGCTCAGGTCCTGAAGGACCTCAAGGTCTCGCCCGACGCCCTGGCGGCCAAGTTCAACGAGCTGCGCGGCAGCAAGCGCGTGACCAGCGCCGAGGCCGAGGGCACCGAGTCTGCGCTCGACCAGTACGGCGTCGACATGACCGCCGTCGCCCGGACCGGCAAGCTCGACCCCGTCATCGGCCGCGACACCGAGATCCGCCGCGTCATCCAGGTGCTGGCCCGGCGCACCAAGAACAACCCCGTCCTGATCGGCGAGCCGGGCGTGGGCAAGACCGCCGTCGTCGAGGGGCTGGCCCAGCGGCTGGTCGCCGGCGACGTGCCCGACTCCCTCAAGGGCCGTCGGCTCGTCTCGCTCGACCTGAGCGCGATGGTGGCCGGGGCCAAGTACCGCGGCGAGTTCGAGGAGCGGCTCAAGGCCGTCCTCAACGAGATCCGCGACGCCGAGGGTCAGGTCATCACCTTCATCGACGAGCTCCACACCGTCGTCGGGGCGGGCGCGTCCGGCGACTCCTCGATGGACGCCGGCAACATGCTCAAGCCGATGCTCGCGCGCGGCGAGCTGCGGATGATCGGCGCCACGACGCTCGACGAGTACCGCGAGCGGATCGAGAAGGACCCGGCGCTGGAGCGCCGGTTCCAGCAGGTCTACGTCGGCGAGCCCAGCGTCGAGGACACCGTCGCGATCCTGCGCGGCCTGCGCGAGCGCTACGAGGCGCACCACAAGGTCGCCATCACCGACGCCGCCCTGGTCGCGGCGGCCTCGCTGTCCAACCGCTACATCCCGTCGCGCCAGCTGCCCGACAAGGCGATCGACCTGGTCGACGAGGCCGCCTCACGGCTGCGGATGGAGATCGACTCCTCGCCCGAGGAGATCGACCAGCTGCGACGTTCCGTGGACCGGATGACCATGCAGCGCCTCGCGCTGGAGAAGGAGACCGACGCGGGTTCGGTCGCACGGCTGGAGCGGCTCGAGGCCGAGCTGGCCGACGCGAGCGAGGAGCTGCGCGGGCTCGAGGCGCGCTGGGAGGCCGAGAAGCAGGGCCTCAACCAGGTCGGCGAGCTGCGCTCGCAGATCGACGAGCTCCGCACGGCGGCGGAGCGGGCGCTGCGCGAGGGCGACCTCAGCCGGGCGAGCGAGATCAGCTACGGCGAGATCCCCGCGCTGCAGGAGCAGCTGTCGCGGGCCGACGAGGCGGAGAAGAACACGACGCCGATGGTCAGCGAGGAGGTCAGCGCCCAGGACATCGCCGAGGTCGTCGCGAACTGGACCGGCATCCCCACCGGCCGGCTGCTCGAGGGCGAGACCGAGAAGCTCCTGCACATGGAGGAGCGTCTCGGCGAGCGCCTGATCGGTCAGCGCCCGGCGGTCAAGGCCGTGTCCGACGCCGTACGTCGCTCGCGCGCCGGCATCTCCGACCCCAACCGCCCGACGGGCTCGTTCCTGTTCCTCGGGCCGACCGGCGTCGGCAAGACCGAGCTGGCCAAGTCGCTCGCGTCCTTCCTGTTCGACGACGAGCACGCGATGATCCGCATCGACATGAGCGAGTACTCCGAGAAGCACTCGGTGTCGCGCCTCGTCGGTGCGCCTCCCGGCTACGTCGGCTACGACGAGGGCGGCCAGCTCACCGAGGCCGTGCGGCGGCGCCCGTACGCGGTCGTGCTGCTCGACGAGGTGGAGAAGGCGCACCCCGAGGTCTTCGACATCCTGCTGCAGGTGCTCGACGACGGCCGGCTGACCGACGGCCAGGGCCGCACGGTCGACTTCCGGAACGTGATCATGATCTTGACGTCGAACCTCGGCTCGCAGTACCTGGCCGACCCCAAGCTCGACGCGACGCTGAAGCGCAACGCCGTGATGGGTGTCGTGCGGCAGGCGTTCAAGCCCGAGTTCCTCAACCGGCTCGACGAGATCGTGCTGTTCGACGCGCTCGACACGGCGGAGCTGGCCAAGATCGTGGAGATCAACCTCGGTCGGCTCAACGCCCGGCTGGCGGAGCGACGCATCACCGTGGTGGCGACGCAGGCGGCGCGCGACTGGCTCGCGCTCACCGGCTTCGACCCGACGTACGGCGCCCGTCCGCTGCGCCGGCTGATCCAGACCACGATCGAGGACCAGCTGGCCCGGCGGGTGCTGTCGGGGCAGGTGCTCGAGGGCGACACGATCACCTTCGACCTCGACCCCGAGGGCGACGCCCTGCACGTCGTCACCGAGGTGCCCGTCGCCGTCTGAGGCCGGCAGCTCCCGACTTCTTGCGCGTTGACCACCTCACAGGTGGTCAACGCGCCAGAAGTTTCTCCTGCTCGGCGTCGAGGTACAGCCAGCGGCCGCCACGGCGGACGAAACGGCTGCGTTCGTGGAGCTCGCCGGGGCCGCCCGGCCCGTCGTGGCGTGCCTCGAACTCGACCACGCCCTCCTCGTCGTCGGCGCCACCGGCCTCGACCGCGAGCACGCTCAGACCGGTCCACACCAGCCCCGGCACGGGTTCCACCTCGGCGGGCCGCGTCCGCGGGTGCCAGGTGCGGAACACGTAATCGCTGCGGCCCCGCGCGTACGCGGCGTAGCGCGAGCGCATGAGCCGCTCCGCGGTCTCGGCCCGGGCCCGCCCGTCGTGCAGCGGCTCGCAGCAGTTCGCGTAGGTGAGCCCGCTCCCGCACGGGCAGGCTTCGTCGTCCGGGGTCACCACCAACCCTGCCGCTTGGCCCAGCGCAGCAGCAGCAGGGCGAGCGCGAACATCAGCACCAGCAGGATGATCAGCAACGGCCAGTGCGTCGTGTCGTTGACGATCACGTTCATGCCCATGACCGACGAGATGGCGGTGATCGGCAGGGTCAGCGCGGCGATCACGGCGAGCTTCTCGCCGGCGATGGTCATCTTCGTGTCCGTGCGTGCCCGGTAGAACTCGGTCACGCCCTGCAGGAACTCCAGCTGGCTCTGGGCGATCGACGCGACCCGCTCGTACTGGTCGAGGACGTCGCGCATCTTGTGCAGGCCGTCCGGCGGGGCGAACTCGACGATCGTCACCGCCCGGTGGTAGATCTCGCTGGCCTGCGTCGCCATCGTCTTGATCGTCAGCAGCTCGTGCCGCACGGTGAAGAGCTTGCCCAGGAACTCCTGCGGCTCCTCCTCCACGGCCGAGATCACGGCCTGCTCGAGCAGCCCCACCTCGCGGGCCAGGTCGTTGATCATGTCGGTCTCGTGCCGCACGACGGTCGACACGATCGCGTACGTCAGGTCGAACGGCGACGTCGGGCGCAGCCGCCCCTTCTCCATCCGCTCGGCGACCTCGCGCGTCTCCCGCAGCGCGTCGGCCACCGGCACCGCCGGGTTGAGCGGCCCGTGGACCGTGACCAGGAAGTGCTCGCCGATGAACTGGTCGAGCTCGAGGTAGTGGACGTGCCCGCGGGTCCCGATCAACGGCGAGTGGATCGCGATGAACAGGTGCTCGGGATAGCGGTGCACGAGGGCGATGTGGTTGCGTTCGCGCGTGCGCTGCACGGCGAGCGGGTGCACGTCGAACGTATCCACCAGCAGCGCCTCGGTGTCCTCGCCCCACTCCGGCACGTCGATCCACACGAAGCCGTCGTCGCGAGCGAGCAGCGCGGGCAGCTCGTCGAAGGAGCGGGAGGAGACGCCGTCGCCGCCGACCCAGCGCAGCGTGGGGCCCGACCCGGCCGGTGGCGCCGCCGCGCCGGTCTTGCCGTCCCCGACGATGGTCACCCGACCTATCCTGCCCCCGACGGATCGAGCCCGGCGACGGGCAGGCGGGGGAGTGCTGAGGATGCGCACACCTGAACGCGGCAGGCCCACCGGCGTCGGTGGGTCCGACCCGCTGGTCCTGCGCGACGGCCGCGACCCGGTCGTGCTCGTGCCCGACTCGTCGCACCGCGCGGCCTTCCTGCTGCGGGTCGGCCGGACCGACCAGTCGTACGTCGACCTCGAGGACCCCAGGCGCCTGGAGTTCGACTACGTCCAGCGCATCGCCGACCTGGTCGAGGCGATGTTCGAGCCCGGCCGGACGCTCCGGGCGGTGCACGTCGGCGGCGCCGGTCTCACGCTGCCGCGCTACCTGGCGACGACGCGGCCGGGCTCGGTCCAGACCGTGCTCGAGCCGGACGCGGAGCTGACCGACTTCGTCCGGGCGCGGCTGCCGCTGCCACGCGGGCACGGGATCAAGGTGCGGGCCGTCGACGGCCGGTCGGGCCTGCCCGAGCTGCGCGACGGGATCGCCGACCTCGTCGTGCTGGACGCGTTCGCCGGTGCGCAGGTGCCGCCGGACCTGACCACGGACGTCGCGCTCGCGGAGCTCCACCGCGTCCTGCGGCCCGACGACGGCGTGCTCGCGCTGAACGTGACCGACCGGGGCCCGCTCGGCTACACCCGCCGGGTGCTGGCGGGGCTGCGGGCGCGGTTCGGCGTGGTCGGGCTGTGCGCCGAGCCGAGCACGCTGAAGGGCCGCCGCTTCGGCAACCTCGTGATCCTGGCGACGGACCGGCCCCTCGGGACGGCGGCGTGGACGACGTTCGCGGACCGCGCGGGGCGCCCGCCCTTCCCCTACCGGGTCCTGCACGGGGCGCGCCTCGACCAGCTGGTCGGCGGCGCCCGCCCCTTCACCGAGGAGGACGCGGAACCCTCGCCCCCGCCGCCGGAGGACCTGCTCGGGCTGGGCTGAACGACCGCAGCCGCGGTCCGTCGCGCCCTAGGCTGGGACCGTGGCCTCCGGCGAGCTCTCCCCCTGGGCCTCGGGCCCGTCGGAGCCGTCGGCGAACCCCTACCAGGGCTCGTACGAGGGTCCGTGGGGTCCACCGCCGGGCGTTCCGCCGGGCTGGGCCGGCGTTCCGCCGCCCTGGCCCCCGCAGGGCGCGCCGCCGCTGAGCGACCAGCAGCTCCGCCAGCTCCCCCCGCCGGTCACCGGTCCGGGGTGGTCCGCGCCGGCCCGGGTCGGCGACCAGCGGCCGGCCGTCGTCGGGCTCGCCGTGACCCTCGCGGTCACGGCCTCGTTGCTGTGGGTGTGCGCGCTGAGCCTGTTCGGGCTCGTGGCGCTCGCCGGCATCCAGGCCATGTCCCCGGTGGGGGAGGACGGGGTCGTGTTCCACACCCTGGACGAGTTCGTGCTGCGGATGGGCGACGGGCTCTGGGTGCCGCTCTACGGCTTCCCGGTCGCGTCGATCGTCACCGCGTTCCTGCTGCTCAACCGCAGACCGTGGTCCCGGGTCGCGCACTCCGCGGCCGGCGTCGTCTCGCTCGGCTGGGCCGCGTGGTGGCTGCGCGACTCGCTGCTGACCTGGCTCGTCGTCGCGGTCTACGTCGGCACGGCGGTCGCGGTGCTCTGGGCACCGGCTGTGGGCCGCTGGTACGCGAGCCGTCCGCCGCGGCCACGCCCGGTGGGCCACCGGCTCGAGGGCCAGCCGTACGGCTAGTCCGACCGTCGGCCGAGGACGGCGAGCCGGCGTACGGCCTCGTCGAGCACCTCGCGCCGTTTGCAGAACGCCCACCGCACGTACGGCCGGCCTGCCTCCACGTCGTCGTAGAACACCTGGTGGGGGATGGCGACGACCCCCGCCCGGTGCGGCAGGTCCCGGCAGAACGCCACGCCGTCCTCGTAGCCGAGCGGGCGTACGTCGGTGGTCATGAAGAAGGTCCCCTGGGGGAGCACCGGGGCCAGCCCGACCGACGCCAGGCCCTCGGCCAGCTGGTCGCGCCGGTCCTGGAGGTCGCGCGTCGCGCCGGCGACCCAGTCGTCGCCCTCGTCGAGCGCCCGCGCGACCGCCGGCTGGAAGGGGGCCCCGGAGACGTAGGTGAGGAACTGCTTGACCGCCGTCACCTCGTCGACGAGCGCCGCGGGTCCCATGGCCCAGCCGATCTTCCAGCCGGTCGCCGAGAACGTCTTGCCGGCCGACGAGATCCGGATCGTGCGCTCGCGCATCCCGGGGAACGTCGCCAGCGAGCGGTGCACGGCACCGTCGAAGACGAGGTGCTCGTAGACCTCGTCGGTGACCACGAGGACGTCGTGCTCGACGGCCAGCCTTGCGATCTCGGCGAGGTCGTCCTCACCGAGCACGACCCCGGTCGGGTTGTGCGGGGAGTTGATCAGCACCAGCTTGGTCCGCGGGCCGAACGCGGCGGCGAGCTCGGCGTGGTCCAGGCGGAAGTCGGGTCCGAAGAGGCCGACCCCGACGCGTACGCCGCCGGCCAGGTCGATCGACGCGGCGTAGGAGTCGTAGAAGGGTTCGAGCGCGATGACCTCGTCGCCCGGGTCGACGTAGGCCTGGATGGTGGCGGCGAGCGCCTCGGTGGCCCCGGTGGTGACGAGGACCTCGGTGTCCGGGTCGTACACGAGGCCCTGGTGGCGCCGAGCGTGCGCCGCGATGGCCTGCCGCAGCGGCGCGATGCCGCGTCCGGGCGGGTACTGGTTGACGCCGTCGGCGATGGCCTGCCGGGCGGCGTCGAGCATGAACCCGGGTCCGTCGTGGTCCGGGAAGCCCTGCCCGAGGTTCACCGAACCGGTGGCGAGGGCGAGCGCGGACATCTCCGCGAAGATCGTGGTGGTGGACGACGTGAGTCGTCGAGCTCTCCACGGCGAGGCCATGACCTGACCCTAGCCGTCTCCCTGCACCCGGGTCGCCGGGAGGACCGGCCGCTCCTGAGACGGCCGGTCCTCCATCGAGCCCCTCTGCCGACCAGCGGCCCCGCGCTCAGCTGGTCGTACGGTCGAGGGTCGCGGGGGACCGGCCGGCTCGCGCTCGGCCGGCCCCCCACCGGGGGTGTCCTCGGACGACCAGCGGCCCCGCGCTCAGCTGGTCGTTCGGGACGAGGAACCGGGGACCAGCCGCCCCGCGCACGGCTGGTCCTCCGGAGATCGGGTGTGCTCAGCCCGTACGAGGACGGCCGAGCAGGGCTCCGGCGCCGAGGGCGAGCAGGAGCGAGGCGTGCAGCAGGTGGACGAGGTCAGCGGTCGTCACGACGAGGACGACGAAGCCGGCCGCGCAGACCGTCGAGACGACGATCCGGGCGAAGCGAGCGTTCATGGGTGGTCTCCCGAGTTCGGTGGGACCGGGCCTCGACCGCAGGTGTTGCGGGAGGCCCGGGTGACGCGACGAGGTCGCGTCGCCACCCCGCCAGAAGGCAGGGCGGCACCGGGTGGTGGGGAGAGGTCAGTCGGGGGCGAAGCCGGGCATGCGCGACAGACGCCACGCATAGTCCTGGACGTTCGCGAGCGGGCCGAGGGCTCCGCCGTGATCGGCACGCAGGCCGAAGATGGACTCCAGGAGCCCGAGGACGGAGGCGCTCGCGCCACCGCACGTCACCGAGCCGGAGGCACCTGCCGCCGAGCTGGTGTTGTGGCTGGACCCCGGCGTCGACAGCCCGACGGGCGCCGAGGCGGAGTCGTGCGTGTGCTGCGGCAGGACGGTGACGACGTCACCGGTCTCCGGGTCGACCGTGGTCGCGTGCTTGTCCGAGCCGGTCGCGGGCGACCCGCTGCCGGTCGCGAGGGCGTCAGCGGTGATCGCGTTCACGACGGCGGTCTGCGCAGCGGCACCGGCCGACATCATCCCGACCGTGTTGGGCTCTGCCATGTGCGACGACGGCGCGTCCGACGTCGCAGGCGGCACCGGGGTCGGCGGCAGCGGGGGCGTCGGGATCACCGGGAGCACGGGCTCGACGGGCGGGAGCGGGTCGACGGGCGGCGGCGTGGGGTCGGTCTGGACGGGAGGCGGTGTCTGGTCGCCGGGGGGCGGCGTCTGATCGCCGGGAGGGGGCGTGGGGCCGGGAGGGGGCGTCGGGTCGCCGGGGGGCGGCGTCTAGTCGCCGGGAGGGGG
>CAXULL010000001.1:0-426728 GCA_964251895.1 uncultured Friedmanniella sp. | reverse complement strand
GGCTACGGCAAGGCCAAGGAGGTGCCCGCGGCGATCGCCAAGGGTGTCGAGGAGGCCAAGAAGGCGTTCTTCAACGTGCCGCGCATCCAGGGCACCATCCCGCACCCCGTGCAGGGTGAGAAGGCGGCGGGCGTGGTCATGCTGCGTCCCGCGTCGCCCGGTACCGGCGTGATCGCGGGCGGGTCGGCACGTGCGGTGCTCGAGTGCGCCGGTGTGCACGACGTGCTCGCCAAGTCGCTCGGCTCGGCCAACGCCATCAACGTCGTCCACGCCACCGTGGCCGCTCTGCAGAGCCTCGAGCAGCCGGAGCAGGTCGCCCGGCGCCGCGGGCTCTCGGTCGAGCAGGTCACCCCGGCCGCGATCCTGCGGGCCCGCGAGGCGGTGAGCGCGTCGTGACGCAGCTCCTCGTCAAGCAGATCCGCAGCGGTGTCGGCGGCCGCCAGAACCAGCGAGACACGCTGCGGACCCTCGGTCTGCGCAAGATCGGGGACACCTCGGTCCGCGAGGACCGTCCCGAGGTCCGCGGCATGATCAACACGGTCGCCCACCTGGTGACCGTCGAGGAAGTGGGCTGACATGGCTCTGAAGGTCCATCACCTGAGGCCGGCTCCCGGCGCCAAGACCGCCAAGACCCGCGTGGGTCGCGGCGAGGGCGGCAAGGGCGGGAAGACGGCCGGTCGCGGCACGAAGGGCACGGGGGCTCGCAAGGGCACCCCGAGCAACTTCGAGGGCGGCCAGATGCCGCTGCAGATGCGCATCCCCAAGCTGCGCGGCTTCAAGAACCCGTTCCGGGTGGAGTTCCAGGTCGTCAACCTGGACAAGCTCGGCTCCCTGTTCCCCGAGGGCGGCTCCGTGGGCGTCGACGACCTCGTCGCCGCGGGTGCGGTCCGCTCGGGACAGCCGGTCAAGGTCCTCGGCAACGGCGAGATCAGCGTCGCGGTGCAGATCAGCGCGAACGCGTTCTCGTCCAGCGCCAAGGCCAAGATCGCCGCGGCCGGCGGGAGCACCACGGAGCTCTGACCGCTCCGGCACGACCCAGCAGGACCCAGCAGGACTCAGCACGGCCCCGAGGGCCACTCGCAGCGGCGGGTGGCCCTCTGGCATGCCCGACGAAAGAAGGCGTCGGCAGGATTCACAGGTTCCGGGCCCTTCCGTCGAGGCCGGACGTGACGTTGACTGCGTGGTCTCACCCGCCCGACCTGCGAGGAACGCCATGACACCGACGTCTGCCCGTCCCACCTCCGTGCTGCGCAGGGCCGTCGTGGCCCTGGCGACGCTCGGCCTGACCGCCGGGATCGCCCTGGTGGGCGCCGACGCGGCCACCGCCGCACCCCGGCAGCACCCGCACCCGGGGCCGGCCAGCATCGCGCTACCGGTCGGGTTCCAGCCCGAGGGCATCGCCGTGAGCGGGAAGCGGGTCTTCTCGGGCTCCCGCGTCACCGGCGACATCTACGCCGCCGACCTGCGCACCGGCAAGGGCCGGGTGCTGTCGAAGGGGCCCGGGACGCCGTCGCTGGGCCTGAAGGTCGACGGGCGCAGGCTCTGGGTGGCCGGCGGGTCCGGCGGGGACGGGCGCGTGGTCGACACCCGCGACGGTCGGGTCCTGGCCCGCTTCACCTTCACCACCGCGACGAGCTTCGTGAACGACGTCGTGCTCACCCCCCGCTACGCCTGGTTCACCGACTCCGCCCAGCCCCAGCTCTACCGGGTGGACCGCAGGCACCCGGCGCGCCGCCCGCTCACCGTGCCGCTGTCCGGGGCCTGGCAGCAGACGCCGGCGGTCAACAACGCCAACGGCATCACCCGGACGCCCGACGGCAAGGCCCTGCTCGTGGTGAAGTCCGACACCGGCCAGCTGTTCCGGGTGGACCCGCGCAGCGGGAGGGCGACGCTGGTCGACCTGGGCGGGGCGGCGCTCACCAACGGTGACGGCCTGCTCCTGCGGGGCCGCACCCTGTACGCGGTCCAGAACCGGCTGAACCAGGTCGCCGTCGTCGCGCTGAACAAGAGCGGGACGTCGGGCCGCGTGCGCCGGACCATCACCAGCCCGGCCTTCGACGTGCCCAGCACCGTCGCGGCGTCCGGTCGCTACCTCTACCTGCCGAACGCCCGCTTCGGCGCGGCGGACCCGGGCGCGATCGCGTACAGCATCAACCGGGTGCGCGCGTAGCCCTGCCAGCCTGCGCCCGGACGTCGTGACGGCGTCCGGGCGGGCGAGGACGAGGAACCCGCCGATTCCGCGATAGAGTCGGGCGGTCCTCAGGCGGCGCGTACCCTCGCCAGGACGCCAGCGACTTGAAAGGGAGGGCGGAGTGCTATCCGCGTTCGCCAACGCCTTCCGGACCCCGGACCTGCGCAAGAAGATTCTCTTCACGCTCGGGATCCTGGCCATCTTCCGGCTCGGTTCCATCATCCCGACCCCCAACGTGAACGCCGCGCGGGTCAACGAGTGCCTCACGCAGGCCACCTCCGGTGACCAGCAGGGGCTCTACTCCCTGATCAACCTGTTCTCCGGCGGGGCGCTGCTGCAGCTCGCCATCTTCGCGCTCGGGATCATGCCGTACATCACGGCGAGCATCATCCTGCAGCTGCTGACCGTGGTGATCCCGCGGCTCGAGGCCCTCAAGAAGGAGGGCCAGTCGGGGCAGACGAAGATCACGCAGTACACGCGCTACCTGACGCTGGTCCTCGCGCTGCTGAACTCGACGGCCTTCGTCACCGTGGCCGTCAACGACCGGCTCTTCACCGGCTGCACCGGCATCGTCTACGACACGGGCTACTTCCCGGTCATCGCGATGATCCTGACCATGACCGCCGGCACCAGCGTCATCATGTGGCTCGGCGAGCTCATCACCGAGCGCGGCGTCGGCAACGGCATGTCGGTGCTGATCTTCACCCAGATCGCCGCGACGTTCCCGGCGGCGCTGTGGAGCCTCAAGGTCGCCCGCCCCGGTCAGCAGGGCTGGGTCGTCTTCCTCCTGGTCATCGCCCTGGGCCTGCTGGTCATGGTCGGCGTCATCTTCGTCGAGCAGTCGCAGCGCCGGATCCCGGTGCAGTACGCCAAGCGGATGGTCGGGCGCCGCATGTTCGGCGGGACGACGACCTACATCCCCATCAAGGTCAACCAGGCCGGCGTCATCCCGGTCATCTTCGCGTCGTCGCTGCTGTACCTGCCCGCGCTCTACGCGCAGTTCCGTCCGGGGGACAAGTTCTCCAGCTGGATCTCGGGACACTTCATCAAGGGTGACCACCCCGTCTACATGATCACGTTCTTCCTGCTGATCGTGTTCTTCGCCTACTTCTACGTCGCGATCACCTTCAACCCCGAAGAGGTCGCCGACAACATGAAGAAGTACGGCGGCTTCATCCCCGGCATCCGCGCCGGCAAGCCGACCGAGAACTACCTCGCGTTCGTGCTGTCGCGGCTCACGCTGCCGGGCGCCCTCTACCTCGGACTGATCGCGCTGCTGCCGTCGGTCGCGTTCATCTTCTTGAACGCCAACCAGAACTTCCCCTTCGGTGGCACCTCGATCCTCATCATCGTCGGCGTCGGCCTCGACACCGTGAAGCAGATCGAGTCCCAGCTGCAGCAACGCAACTACGAAGGGTTCCTCCGCTGATGCACCTGTTGATCATGGGTCCACCTGGAGCCGGCAAGGGCACGCAGGCCAGCCGGATCGGTGACCACTACACGATCCCGGCGATCTCGACGGGCGACATGTTCCGCGCCATGCGCGGCCAGGACACCCCGTTGGCCCGCCAGGTGCAGGAGATCATGGCCTCGGGGGCGTACGTCCCGAACGACGTGACCAACCAGGTCGTCGCCGAACGGCTCCTCGCGGACGACTGCGCGCAGGGCTTCCTCCTCGACGGCTACCCGCGCACGCTGCAGCAGGTCGACTACCTCGACGGGGTCCTCGAGGAGGGCGGTCGGGCGATCGACGCCGTCATCTCGCTCGCGGTCAACCCCGACGAGCTCGTCTCCCGGCTCATCAAGCGGGGCGCGTCGGCGGGTCGTGAGGACGACACGCCCGACGCCATCCGCACGCGCCAGCAGGTCTACGTCGACCAGACGGCGCCGCTGCTCGAGGTCTACCGCGACCGCGGGCTGCTCGTCGAGGTCGACGGCCTCGGTGCGGTCGACGAGGTGACGGAGCGGCTCTTCGCCGCCCTGGACCAGCGGGCCGGCAGCGGCAGCGCCCTCGTCGGCGGAGCCTCCTAGCCGCGCTCGTGGCGTCGCGCCCGTCCATCGAGGTCAAGACCCCCGAGCAGCTGCGGCTGATGCGGCGGGCTGGGGTCGTGGTCGCCCGGACGCTCGACGCCGTCGTGGCGCAGGTGCGACCCGGCGTCACGACGCGAGAGCTCGACGCGGTGGCCGCCACGGCGATCGCCGACGCCGGCGCGCTGCCGTCCTTCCTGGGCTACGGGGCTGATGTCGACCGTCCCGGGTTCCCGGGCGTGGTGTGCCTGTCCGTCGACGACGAGGTGGTCCACGGGGTACCGGGGGAGCGCGTGCTGGCCGCCGGGGACCTGCTCTCCGTCGACTGCGGCGCCATCGTGGACGGCTGGCACGGGGACGCGGCGGTCAGCGTCGTGGTGGGGGAGGTCGCGCCGGCCCCTGACGTCGCCGGGCTCCTGGCGACCACCCGCTCGGCGATGTGGCACGGGGTGGCGTCGCTCCGTGAGGGCGGCCGGGTCGGCGACGTCGCGCTGGCCGTGGAGCAGGTCGTCGGCGCCGGGCCGTACGGCGTCGTCGAGGACTACGTCGGTCACGGCATCGGGACCGCGATGCACATGGAGCCGGACGTGCCCCACCGGCGGCCCCGGGGACCGTTCGCGGGCCTGCGCGGGCGCGGAGCGCGGCTCGTCACAGGGATGGTGCTCGCCGTGGAACCCATGCTGACGCTGGGCGCGCCGGAGACCCACGAGCTGGACGACGGCTGGACCGCGGTCACCGACGACGGCCGTTGGGCGTGCCACTTCGAGCACACCGTGGCGCTCACCCCCGAGGGTCTCTGGGTGCTCACGGCGCACGACGGGGGCGAGGAGATGCTCGCCGCGCTCGGCGCCCCGTACGGCCCCCTCGACTGAGCCAGAGCTCTTCACGCTGTCAGTGGGTCCCGGTAGTTTGCCTCCCATGACGCTGGCGACCGACGACGACGTCTTCACCGCGCTGGTCGAGCCGTTCCGGGGTGAGCTCACCGCGCACTGCTACCGGATGCTCGGCTCCGTGCACGACGCGGAGGACCTGGTCCAGGAGACCTACCTGCGCGCGTGGCGCGCATACGACAAGTTCGAGGGCCGCTCCTCGGTGCGCACCTGGATGTACAAGATCGCGACCAACGTGTGCCTGACCGCGCTCGACGGGCGCGCCCGCCGGCCGATGCCGACCGGGCTGGGCCAGCCGGCGTCGGACCCGCACGGTGCGTTGGAGTCGCGCGCCGAGGTCACCTGGCTGGAGCCTCTGCCCGACCGGGTCGTGTGGGGCGGGCCCCCGGACGACCCGGAGGCGACCACGCTGGGCCGGGAGAGCGTCCGCCTCGCGTTCGTGGCCGCCCTGCAGCACCTGACCCCGCCGCAGCGGGCGGCGGTCGTGCTCTTCGACGTCCTGGCGCTGCAGGCCAGCGAGGTCGCCGCCGTGCTCGACACCTCGGTCGCCGCCGTCAACAGCAGCCTCCAGCGGGCCCGCGCGCAGCTCGCGAAGCTCGATCCCGAGGCCGACGAGAACGCCGCACCCCAGCTGGACGACTCGCGTACGCGGGCGCTGCTGGAGGAGTACGTCGACGCGTTCGAGCGCTACGACATCCCGCGCATCGTCCGGCTCCTCAGTGCCGACGCCGTCTGGGAGATGCCGCCGTTCACCGGCTGGTACCGCGGGGCGGAGGACATCGGCGCCCTCATCGAGACGAACTGCCCGGCCGAGCGGTCCGGCGACCAGATCCTCGTCGAGGTGGCCGCCAACGGCGGCCCGGCCCTGGCGCTCTACATGCGCGACCCGTCCGACGGCGTCCACCGGGCCTTCCACGTGCAGGTCCCGACGCTCGGCCCCGACGGGGTCACGCACGTGGCGGCCTTCTTCGACACGACCCTCTTCGCCCGCTTCGGCCTGCCGGAGGAGCTTCCGCCCGAGCACCACGAGCGGGCCCGCTCCCTCCGCGACAGCCAGCCCTCCGTCGACGAGGACCGCCGCACGCCACGGGCGCCCCACCCTGGCCACCCACCGCGGCCCGACCCGAGCGCCCCGGGCCAGGCCTGACGCCGGCGCACCAGGGGAGCGACCTCACTCTCCTGGGAGGTCGCAGACCTCGCGACGCGCAGCCTCGACGCGTAACCTCGGACCGTGCCCGACCTGCCCATCTCCTCGCCCTACCGCAGCACGCCGGGCGCACCGGTCACCGAGGCCGAGCGCGAGCAGCTGAGCGCGCGGATCAACAGCGCGTACGCCGACGGGCGCCTGGACGCCGACGACTACCAGTCCCGGCTCGACTCCCTCTTCGCCGCCAGCACGCTCGGGCAGCTGGTGCCGGTGGTCGACGGCCTGCCGCCCGCGCCCACGTACGACAGCCCCGCGATGGTGGCCCCGAGCGGCGGCGTCCCCGGCGAGCTGTCGGAGGCGCGCGACGCGAGGCGGGTGTCGGTCGGTCTGATCGTCGGCGTCGCAGCCGTGGTCGTCGTCATCGTGATCCTGCTCGTGCTGCTGCTCGTCCTCGCCTGACCGTCCAGGCCACGGACGCGTCCTCCGCACCAAACCGCCGACCTCGGCGTGACGAACTGCCGGTGACCAGGGGGAACGCCGACCTTGGTTAGCCATACCTAACTGTGGTGCGGAACACTGGTTCAATCAGCACCCCACCACCTCTGACGCCCTAGGATCCCGTTGTGCCCAGGCAGGACACTCACGCGAAGATCGCGGAGCATGTGCAGCGGCTCGGCGAGCTCCACCCGCCGATCCCGCTGAGCTCTGTCGACCGCACCATCAAGGACCCGGCCGCCGTCAAGGCGCGCTTCGGGCACACGATCGACTACCTCGCCCGGGTCGAGCTCGAGGTCGACCGGAACGTGCTGGAGCTGCTCGTGCTGCTCCCCGACGTCGACGACACGAACAAGACCTTCTACTCCGACGTGTGGCAGCCGCAGGAGATCCAGCACGGGCTGATGCTCGACCGGCTGCAGACCGACCTCGGCCGGGACCCGGCCGTGCCGCACATGGACGTCAACTTCAAGATCAAGATCCTGGGCGCCCTGGCGAACCTCAAGCCGATCCAGGACATCGCCAAGCTGATGTACTTCCTGACCGGTGCGAGCACCGAGCGCCAGGCCGTGCTGGCGTACAACCACATCAGCTCCGGGCTCAAGGAGATGGGCGAGACCGCCATCGCCGAGACGATCATCAACCCGATCAAGCAGCAGGAGCCGGGCCACTTCGCCTTCTACAACATGTCGGCCTCCGCCATGGTCGCCGACCGGGTGCTCAAGCCCTGGCAGCTCTTTCTCACCCGCGTGCTGCGCGAGAAGAGCTACGGGCTGGTCGGCACCAACTCCCGCGACCACTTCAAGGCCGACATGGGCAAGGTCGCGATCGACCTCGGGATCGACGCCGACCTCGAGGGGTACGCCCGCGAGATCGGCCGCGTGGAGCAGCGCCTGCTGTGGGCGGACAAGCAGGGCATGACCTTCCCGCCGTACATCCTCAAGGCCCTGCGCGAGAGCCTCGACCTGTACCGCGAGCGCGGTCTGGTCCCCGCGCGCGCCTGACCTCACTTCGTTCCGACAGATGTCGAACGACCCTCGAGACCCTGCGACCGCTGTCGGGTGACTTCTGGGCCGCGGCACGATGGAATGGACCTCGACAACGGCAGCCGGACGCGACCGCGCACCCGGCTCCCGATGCGGGAACTCGAGGAGTGACGTGGACGCGATCACCGTGGTGCCGGCCCCGACCAACGAGCCGGTGCACGACTACGCACCGCACAGCCCGGAGCGGGTGCGCCTGGCCGCTGCCCTGGCCGGGCTCGCCGGCGACGTCACGGAGATCAGCCAGGTCGTGGGCGGCGAGCACAAGCCGGCGTCCGGGGACGCGTACGAGGTCGTGCAGCCGCACCGGCACGCGTCGGTGATCGGGCGCTACGCCAGCTCGACCCACAGCGACGTCGTCGCGGCGATCGAGGCGTCCCAGGTGGCGGCGCCCGGGTGGCGCGAGCTGTCGTACGACGACCGCGCCGCCGTGTTCCTGCGGGCGGCCGACCTGCTCTCCGGCCCGTGGCGCGAGAAGATCGCCGCCGCGACCATGCTCGGGCAGTCGAAGACGGCCTACCAGGCCGAGATCGACACCCCGTGCGAGCTCATCGACTTCTGGCGCTTCAACGTCGCCTTCGGCCGCGAGATCCTCGCCGAGCAGCCCGTGTCGGGGCCGGGCGTGTGGAACCGGGTCGACCACCGCCCGCTCGAGGGCTTCGTCTACGCGATCACGCCGTTCAACTTCACCGCCATCGCGGGCAACCTCCCGACCGCGCCGGCGCTGATGGGCAACGTGGTCGTCTGGAAGCCCTCGCCGACGCAGGCGCTGTCGGCCTACCTGACGATGCAGCTGCTCGAGGCCGCCGGGCTGCCCGCGGGCGTCATCAACCTCGTCCTCGGCGACGGCCCGGTCGTCTCCGAGGTCGCGCTCGCCGACCCGCGGCTGGCCGGGATCCACTTCACCGGCAGCACCGCCACGTTCCAGCGGCTCTGGCGCGAGGTCGGTCAGAACATCGACCGTTACCGCACCTACCCGCGGCTGGTGGGGGAGACCGGCGGCAAGGACTTCATCCTGGCCCACGCGTCCGCCGACCCCGACGTGCTCAGCACGGCGATGATCCGCGGCGCCTTCGACTACCAGGGCCAGAAGTGCTCGGCCGCCTCGCGGGCGTTCGTGCCGCGCTCGGTGTGGTCGCAGATGGGCGACAGCTTCCTGGACCAGGTGGACGCGCTGCGCTACGGCGACGTGACCGACCTGTCGAACTTCGGCGGCGCGGTCATCGACCAGCGCTCGTTCGACAAGAACGCGGCGGCGATCGAGCGGGCCCGCGCGACCCCGGGCATCACCGTCGCGGCCGGCGGCACGGTCGACGACTCCGAGGGCTTCTTCGTCGCCCCGACGGTGCTGCTCGGCGAGGACCCCACCGACGCCGCGTTCTGCGACGAGTACTTCGGGCCGATCCTGTCGGTCCACGTCTACGAGGACGGGCCCACGGCGTTCGCCGACGTCATGGAGGTGATCGACACCGGCACCCCGTACGCCCTCACCGGCGCGGTGATCGCGACCGACCGGACGGCGGTCGCCGAGGCGGCCCAGGGCCTGCGCTTCGCCGCCGGCAACTTCTACGTCAACGACAAGCCCACCGGGGCCGTCGTCGGGCAGCAGCCGTTCGGCGGCGCCCGGGCGTCCGGCACCAACGACAAGGCCGGCTCCCCGCAGAACCTCCTGCGCTGGACGTCCGCGCGGTCGATGAAGGAGACGTTCGTCCCGCCCCGCAACCCCCTCTACCCGCACCAGGCGCAGGAGTCCTGACATGACGACGGTCACCGCACGCCCCGCGCAGGCCCTGTCCGGCCTGCGCTCCCGGCTCCCCGCGCTGTCCAACCCGCTGCGCCCGCTGCTCCTCGCGGCCGCCGGGTCGGCCCGGCTGCAGCGGGTGGTCACCGGTCTGCCCGTCAGCCGCGCCGTCGTGCGCCGCTACGTGCCGGGCGCCGGTCAGGACGCCGTCATCGAGGCCACCCGCGCGATCCTCGCGTCGGGCCGGGCCATCAGCATCGACCACCTCGGTGAGGACACCAGCGACCCCGCCCAGGCCGAGGCAACGGTGCAGGCCTACCTCGAGCTGCTCGAGGCTTTCGGTCGGCTCGACGCTCCCCGCCACGGAGCCGTGCCGGCGCTCGAGGTGTCGCTCAAGCTGTCGGCGCTGGGACAGTTCATCCCCGAGGTCGGCCACGACCTCGCCCTCACCAACGCCCGCCGGATCTGCCGTGCGGCGGAGAACGTCGGTGCCTGGGTCAACGTCGACGCCGAGGACCACACGACCACCGACTCCACGCTGGCGATCGTGCGCGAGCTGCGGATGGACCACCCCGACGTGGCGACGGTCCTGCAGGCCTACCTGCGCCGCACCGAGGACGACTGCCGGGCGCTCGCGGTGGCGGGTTCACGGATCCGGCTGTGCAAGGGGGCGTACGCGGAACCCGCCGACGTCGCCTACCAGCAGAGCCAGGAGGTCGACGCCTCCTACCAGCGCTGCCTGGAGGTCCTCTTCACCGGCGAGGGCTACCCGATGGTCGCCTCGCACGACCCGGCGATGATCGAGGCCGGCCTCGCGCTGGCGGAGCGGCTGGGGAAGAGCAGGGAGGCGTACGAGTTCCAGATGCTCTACGGCATCCGCGACGACGAGCAGCGCCGCCTGGCCGCGGCCGGCCACACGGTGCGCGTCTACACCCCGTACGGCGACCAGTGGTACGGCTACTTCATGCGCCGCCTCGCCGAGCGTCCCGCGAACCTGCTCTTCTTCGCCCGCTCCCTGATCGGCCGCTGAGCCCTCCACCCAAGAAACCGCTGACTCCCGGCAGACTCACGCGAACGTGAGCTGTCGGGAGTCAGCGTTTTCTGGTGATCTGGTCCGGTGCTCAGGTCGGAAGGGTGCGCGGGACCAGCGTCACCGGGACGGGCGCGTTCCGCAGGATCTTCGAGGCGTGCGAGCCGAGGAAGAAGCGGCTGACCGGCGAGCTGCTCGCCCCGACCGCCAGCACGTCGCCCTCGGCCCAGCTCACGTCGGCCACGGCCTCGGCCCAGCTGCCGCCCGAGCCCACGACCGTCTCGAGCCCCGCCCCGGCGGTGTCGGCGATCTCGGCCACCACCGCGCGGCGCCACTCGCCCACCACCAGGTCCTCCGCACCCGGCTCGATCGACCCGCCGCGGGCGTTCGGGGGCCGGACGGCGAAGCAGGCCACCCGCACCGACGCCCCGATGCGGTCGGCCACCGACCGGGCGGTGCTCAGCAGGTCGCTGTCCCGGTCGGCCCGGCCGTACGCGACGGTCACCCGCGCGACGCGGGCGCCGGGTGGCGCGGTGAAGCCCGCCGGGGCCAGCGTCACGGGCACCTCGGAGCTGTGCAGGATGCGCTCCGCGATGCCACCCAGCGAGACCTGGCCCAGCAGCCCGGAGCTGGCCGACCCCAGCACGACCGAGCTCGCGTCCTCCTCGGCCACCACCTCGAGCAGCCCGGAGGACACCGACCGGGCCCGGTGCAGCCGGCAGCGCACGACCAGGTCGGGCCCGACGACGTCGTCGACCTCGGCCAGGGAGCGGCGGGCCTGGAGCTCCTGCGCCGCGAAGTACTCCACGTCGGCCCGGTAGGGGTTCGGCGGCCAGGGGGTCGGGACGACCACCACCACGGCGAGGTCGTCGCCGTTGGAGCGCGCGACCATGGACCCCAGGTGCAGGGCGGCGTTGCCGCGCTCGCCCGGGGTCAGGCCCGCCACCGTCGTCACCGCGCGCCCACCGGCAGCCCGGTGTGCTCGACGACGACGTGGGTCACCGGCACGTCGTACGCCTCCCGCGCGCGGTCGACCACGTCGTAGCGCAGCCACGCGGAGCGGTCCTCGGGCAGCGTGCAGATGACGAGCCGGTCCGGGTGGAACGAGTCCACGGCCTCCTTCAGCGCACGGAGCGGGCGGTAGTCGCCGAGCGCGCCCTCGGCCTCGAGGCCCTCGGTGCGCAGGATGTCGAGGGTGAGGTCGAGCCGGGCCTGGGCGGCCTGGGTGGTCTTCTCCCACACGAACGCGGCACCCTCGTGCATGGCCTGGCCGGTGTCGATCGGGTTGGCCGGCACGCACACGAAGTACTGGGCCTGGCGCTGCTCGTCGATCCGCCGCAGCTCGTCGAGCAGCTCGTCGCCGTTGACCGTCTCGTTGGCCAGCACGAGGACGCGCGTGGCGGGGCTGCCGTCGCCCGACGCCGCGCCCGTGGTCGCCGCCGCGCCCTCGCCGGGTGCCTTGCCCTGCAGCTTCTTGGACACGAAGTAGAGGACGACCACGACGGCCCAGGACAGCAGGCTCAGCACGAGCTGAGGGCGTACGTCCTCGTTGGTCCCCATCTGGACGAGCACCGCGACGATCGCCACGACCACGACGAGCGACAGCCCGGGGAACAGCCACATCTTCACGGTCAGGTGCTCCGAGCCGGTCCGGCGGCGCAGGATGATCTGGGAGATCGCGATGAGCAGGTAGACGAACAGGATCACCGCGCCCGAGGAGTTGAGCAGGAACGCGAAGACGGTGTCGGGGGAGACCGCGGCGGCGATGACGCAGAGGAACCCGACGACGGTGGACGCGAGGATCGCGTTGCGGGGGACCCCGCGCCGGGTGACCTTCATGAGCGCGGTCGGAGCCTCCCGCCGCGCGGCGAGCACGAAGAGCATCCGCGACGACGTGTACAGCCCCGAGTTCAGGCAGGACAGCACGGCGGTCAGCACCACCGCGTTCATGATGTGGTCGGCGTACGGGATGCCCATCACCCGGAAGGCGGCGACGTACGGCGACTTGGCCAGGCCGGCGTCGTTCCAGGGCAGGATGACGGTCAGCAGGAAGATCGAGCCGACGAAGAAGACCGCGATCCGCAGGATGACCGAGTTGGTCGCGCGGGCGATCGACTTGCCCGGGTCGGGCGACTCGGCCGCCGCGATGGTGGCGACCTCGGCCCCGACCATCGAGAAGATGACGACCACGATCGCGGAGAAGATGGCGCCCACGCCGAGCGGGAAGAACCCGTCGTGCGCGGTGAGGTTGCTGAGGTCGAGGCTCTTGTGCGGCCAGGCACCGACCACGAAGAGCGTGCCCAGGACGAGGAAGATCACGATGGCCGCGACCTTGATGCCGGCGAACCAGAACTCGAACTCGCCGAACGAGCCGACCGAGAACAGGTTGGTGGCCGTCATCAGCGTCATGAGGATCAGCGACATGAGCCACAGCGGGACGTTCGGCAGCCAGTACTGCAGCACCGTCGCCCCGGCCACGGCCTCGAAGCCGATGACGATCACCCAGAAGTACCAGTAGAGCCAGCCGACGCTGAACCCCGCCCAGCCGCCGATCGCCTGGCGGGCGTAGTCGGCGAACGACCCCGTCGAGGGGTTGGCCGTGGCCATCTCCCCGAGCATCCGCATCACCAGGATGATCAGCACGCCGGTGAGGGCATAGCTGAGGAAGGCCGACGGGCCGGCCTCGGAGATGGTGGTCCCCGAGCCCACGAACAGACCAGCCCCGATCACCCCTCCCATCGCGATCATGGTGAGGTGGCGCTGCTTCAGGCCCTTCTTGAGCTCGACCGGTGGTGCTCCCATGAGGTCCTCCGAGGTGCGTGGTTGATCGTCGTGGCCATATCCCATGCCATCCGGAGGAAAACCGCCAGACCCAGAGCGTCACATCTCTGCACAGGCGGCAGCTTCCGCCTCGCGGTGAGGGGCCCGGAATGCCTGAGCCGGATGGGGCGTTGACGCCACCACAGCACTGGCAGCAGCCAGGATCGCTCACCCTCCGTACGCCACGGCCGACGGATTTGGGGTGACCGACGCGCTGACGTAACATTGTCTGTCGGTCACCCGCCGGTGACGCGATGCATCATGCAGTCAGATCGATTGGGAGCTATGGCGAAGAAAGAAGGCGCACTCGAGCTGGAGGGCACCGTGGTCGAGGCACTGCCGAACGCGATGTTCCGCGTCGAGCTGGCCAACGGGCACAAGGTCCTCGCCACGATCAGTGGCAAGATGCGGCAGCACTACATCCGCATCCTTCCGGCCGACCGCGTCGTCGTCGAGCTCTCCGCTTACGACCTGACCCGTGGGCGCATCGTCTACCGGCACAAGTGATCTCCAGGCCCGTCTCGCGACGGGCCGGCAGCTGAGCACACCACTAGCCGTCGGGCGGGCACGTCCCGTCCGACACAGAAGCACGAAGAAGGAAGCTCGATGAAGGTCCAGCCGAGCGTCAAGCCGATCTGCGACAAGTGCAAGGTGATCCGTCGTCACGGCAACGTGATGGTCATCTGCGAGAACCCGCGTCACAAGCAGCGGCAGGGCTGATTTCCGTCTGCACGACCCGGGTCCGTCCCGGTAGCACCACCCAGCACGACCAGCACGACAGCACAGTGTGATCGCAGCTCCTCAGGCCTCCGGGTCTGAGGAGACACCCCCGGTCGGAGGCCGGGGCCCAGGCGGTGGGACCGAGACCGGACCCGTCACAAGGCAGCCCGGGACGCATCACGCCAGACACCTCCGCGGTGCACGACCCCGACGGGTCGGCGCCGACACACGAAAGGTCGTTAAGCCTGATGGCTCGCCTGATCGGAGTGGACCTCCCGCGCGACAAGCGCCTCGAGGTCGCTCTCACCTACATCTTCGGCGTGGGCCACACCCGCGCTCTGGAGACCCTGGAGAACACCGGGATCAGCGGGGACACCCGTGTCCACCAGCTGAACGACGAGCAGCTCGTCGCCCTGCGTGACTGGATCGAGGCCCACTACCAGACCGAGGGTGACCTTCGGCGCGAGGTGGCCGCCGACATCCGACGCAAGGTCGAGATCGGCTCCTACCAGGGCCGTCGTCACCGTGCGGGCCTGCCCGTCCGTGGACAGCGCACCCGGACCAACGCGCGTGGTCGCAAGGGTGCGCGCAAGCCCGTCGCCGGCAAGAAGAAGGCGCGCTGAGCCCCCGCGGCTCCCGCGCCTAGACCCAGGAGAACAGAGCACAGATGGCTACTGCAGGCCGTACCACCCGCACCACCAAGGTGCGCAAGAAGGAAAAGAAGAACGTCGTCTCGGGCCAGGCCCACATCAAGAGCACGTTCAACAACACCGTCATCTCGATCACCGACCCCACCGGCGCGGTCATCGCCTGGGCCTCGGCCGGCACGGTGGGCTTCAAGGGCTCGCGCAAGTCGACCCCGTACGCCGCTCAGATGGCGGCGGAGTCCGCCGGTCGCCGCGCCATGGAGCACGGCATGAAGCGTGTCGACGTGTTCGTCAAGGGCCCGGGCTCGGGCCGCGAGACGGCGATCCGTTCGCTCGGGGCCGTCGGCCTCGAGGTCGGCGCGATCGCCGACGTGACCCCCATCCCGCACAACGGCTGCCGCCCGCCCAAGCGCCGTCGGGTCTGACCACCACACCCAGAAAGGAAAGCTGAACAGACATGGCTCGTTATACCGGTCCCATGACCAAGAAGTCGCGTCGCCTGGGTGTTGACCTGGTCGGTGGCGACAGCTCCTTCGAGAAGCGTCCCTATCCTCCCGGCGCCCACGGCAAGGGTCGCATCAAGGAGTCGGAGTACCTGCTCCAGATGCGCGAGAAGCAGAAGGCGCGCTTCTCCTACGGCGTCCTCGAGAAGCAGTTCCGTCGCTACTACGAAGAGGCGAACCGGATCCAGGGCAAGACGGGTGACAACCTGCTGCAGATCCTGGAGTCCCGCCTCGACAACGTCGTCTACCGCGCCGGGCTCGCCCGCACGCGTCGGCAGGCACGTCAGTTCGTCGTCCACGGGCACTTCCTCGTGAACGGGCACAAGGTCAACATTCCGTCGTACCGCGTGAGCGAGCACGACATCGTCGACCTGGCGCCCAAGGCGAACGAGCAGACGCCGCACATCATCAACCGTGAGACCCACGGCGAGCGCGAGGTTCCGGCCTGGCTCCAGGTGCTCCCCGAGCGCGGGCGTGTTTTCGTGCACTCGCTGCCCACCCGGGCGCAGATCACGATCGACGTGCAGGAACAGCTGATCGTCGAGCTCTACTCCAAGTAGCGCTCTCCGCACGTCCCCCGAGCCGGTCGAGGTCCACCTCGTCGGGCTCGGGGCACGTGCCGTGCAAGGCCCTCCGGCACCAGACGTGCCGGGGGAACAGCGGGATCAAATATCGGTTCCCGCGGAAGGAAGAGATCCACCATGCTCATCGCTCAGCGCCCCACCCTGTCGGAAGAGGTCGACTCCGACTACCGCTCGCGGTTCGTCATCGAGCCGCTCGAGCCCGGCTTCGGCTACACCCTCGGCAACTCCCTGCGCCGCACCCTGCTGTCCTCCATCCCGGGGGCGGCCGTGACCAGCATCAAGGTCGAGGGCAACCTGCACGAGTTCTCCACGATCGAGGGCGTCGTCGAGGACGTCACCGAGATCATCCTCAACCTCAAGGCCCTCGTCGTCTCCTCCGAGGAGGACGAGCCCGTCACCATGTACCTGCGCAAGTCGGGCGCCGGTGAGGTCACCGCGGCCGACATCGCGCCGCCCGCCGGCGTCGAGGTCCACAACCCGGGCCTGCACATCTGCACCCTGAACGACTCGGGTCGCGTCGACATGGAGCTCGTCGTCGAGCGCGGCCGGGGCTACGTCTCCGCCGTGCAGAACAAGGCGATCGACGCCGAGATCGGCCGCATCCCGGTCGACTCGATCTACTCGCCGGTCCTCAAGGTCACCTACAAGGTCGAGGCCACCCGCGTCGAGCAGCGCACCGACTTCGACCGGCTGATCCTGGACGTCGAGACCAAGCAGGCCATCCGCCCCCGGGACGCCGTCGCGTCGGCGGGTCGCACCCTGACCGAGCTGTTCGGCCTGGCCCGTGAGCTCAACGTCGAGGCCGAGGGCATCGAGATCGGCCCGTCGCCGATCGACGAGCAGCTCGCCGCCGACCTGGCCCTGCCGGTCGAGGACCTCAACCTCACCGTCCGGTCGTACAACTGCCTCAAGCGCGAGGGCATCCACACGGTGTCCGAGCTCGTGTCGCGCAGCGAGCAGGACCTGCTCGACATCCGCAACTTCGGCTCCAAGTCCATCGACGAGGTCAAGCTGAAGCTGCACGAGATGGGTCTGTCGCTCAAGGACAGCGCCCCCGGCTTCGACCCGTTGAGCGCGATCCGCTACGACGACGACACCGAGGACGCGGACTTCACGGAGACCGAGCAGTACTAAGACCGACGGCCGTACGGGCCGGAGCCCGCTCCACCCGTACGGCCTTCTCACCCAAGTGTCGGAAGCACGCCTCGCTCGCTGACGACTGAACGAACCTGGAGAACGGACACCATGCCCACACCGACCAAGGGTGCACGCCTCGGCGGCAGCCCGTCGCACGAGCGGATCATCCTGGCCAACCTGGCGACGCAGCTGTTCGAGCACGGCAAGATCGTGACGACAGAGGCGAAGGCCAAGCGGCTGCGTCCGCTCGCGGAGAAGCTCATCACCAAGGCGAAGCGCGGTGACATCCACGCCCGACGCTCGGTGCTGACCACGGTCCGCGACAAGGGCGTGGTGCACGTGCTGTTCACCGAGATCGCCCCGACCCTGGCCGACCGCGAGGGCGGCTACCTGCGCATCACCAAGGTCGGGCCCCGCAAGGGCGACAACGCCCCGATGGCGCAGATCGAGATCGTCACCGAGTCGGTCGAGGTCGGTCGGTCCAACCGGGCCAAGGTGAGCGCGGCTCCGGCGCCGGCGCGCAAGACCGCGGCCCGCGGTGCGGCGAAGAAGGCCGCGGCTCCGACCGCCGGCTTCTCGGCCGTGGCCGCCGGCGCGTCCTCCGAGGCCGCGCCCGCGGTCGACGGCGGCGAGCTGCAGGTCGACCTCGACGCCCCGACGCAGGAGGCTCCCGCCGAGGAGCTGGTCGAGGACACGAACGAGCGCGACGACCTGACCTCCGAGCAGGAGGCGCCGAGCGACGACGTCAACGCCGAAGAGGCCGGGTCGGACACGGCCGAGGGCGAGCCCAAGGCCTGACGCAGCACCAGCACCAGCCGGTTCTGCGAGCGCGAGCGAGCAGAACTCGGCGGCGGGGTTGAGGGGGTCTCCCCCTCATGACTCCGGACGGCGTCCACCCCACGGGGGTGGGCGCCGTTCGTGCATGATCTGGACGTGCCCACGCCCGCCGTCGACGACCTCCTCGCCCGGGCCCGCGCGGGCTCGACCCGGCTCACGGCGGCGGAGGCGTACGCGGCCGCCCGCGCCGGGGCCCTGCTCGTCGACACCCGCACCGAGGCCCAGCGCGCTCGCACCGGGGACCTGCCCGGTGCCGTCGTGATCGACCGGACGGTGCTCGAGTGGCGCCTGGACCCGACGAGCCCCTCCCGCATCCCCGAGGCGGAGGGGCGGCCCCGGATCGTCGTCGTGTGCCGGCAGGGCTTCAGCTCGTCGCTGGCCGCGCGCTCGCTTCGCGACCTCGGCCTGGACGCCACCGACGTGGTCGACGGGGTCGAGGGCTGGGTCGCCGCCGGCCTGCCGATGACCCGGGACCCGGCGGACGTGCGGGAGTAGGGCGCACCGGCCAGGCCCACCGGCGCGGCCGGCGACGAACCGGCGGTTCACACGCCGACCTCAGCCCGCGCACAGCGCGCAGGGCGAGAGTCGGGGCGTGCCGACGACCTCAGTGCCCGCCCCGCTCGCGTCCGCCGAGCCTGCCGCCGCGGTGAGCGCGCCCGACCGCGTACGTGGGACGGCTCGGCGCCGGGCCGTGCCGGTGGTGCTCGCGGTCCTGCTCGTCGTCGGCCTCGCGGCACGCGTGCCGATGCTGACCGAGCAGTCGGGGGACTACCGCGCGTTCCTGCTGCCCTGGTACCGCCATCTCGTCCAGGCGGGCGGCTTCGCGGGGCTCGCCGACTCGTTCTCGAACTACAACACGCCCTACCTCGCGCTGCTCGCCGTCCTCACCTACCTCCCGGTCGACCCGCTGGTGGGCGTCAAGGCCATCTCGATCGTGTTCGACGTGCTGCTCGCCCTCTTCGCGTACCGGATCGTCCGCGAGGTCCGACCCGCCTCCCGCTGGCTGCCGACGGTCGCGTTCGGGGCGACGTTCCTGCTGCCCACGGTGATTCTGAACAGCGCGTGGTGGGCGCAGTGCGACTCGGTCTACGCCTCGCTGTGCCTGGGCAGCCTCTCCTTCCTGCTGCGCCGACAGACCGCGCTGGCCTGCGTCCTGTTCGGGCTGGCCTTCGCCTTCAAGCTGCAGGCCGTGTTCTTCCTGCCCGCGCTGGTGGTGCTGGTGCTGGTCAACCGGCAGCGCGTCGCCGGCCTGCTCCTGGTGCCGGTCACGTTCCTCGCGGCGCTCGTGCCGGCCTGGGTCGCCGGGCGCAGCCTCGCCAGCCAGCTGTCCGTCTACCCGTCGCAGATCAGCAACCCGTCGGGCGCCGGTGCAGGCCAGGCCGGCGGCGGTGCAGCCCGGGTCGGCGGCGGGGGCTTCGGCGGCGGCGGTCGCGGCGGCGGTGGGTTCGGCGGCGGTGGGTTCGGCGGTGGTGGGTTCGGCGGTGGCGGTGCCGGCGGGGGTGGAGGAACCACCACCGCGCACAGCTTCACCAGCAACGCGCCGACCTGGTACGCCTGGCTGCCGGCCGACGCCTCGACCACCTGGAAGTGGGTCGGGCTCGGCGTCGCGGCGGCGGTCGCGCTGGCCCTCGCCGGCTGGCTCCTCGCGCGGCGTCGGCAGCTCGCGCCGGCAGAGATGCTGCTGGTCGCGGCCACGCTGTCGCTGGTGGTCCCGCTGCTGCTGCCCGAGATGCACGAGCGGTACTTCTACCTCGGCGAGGTGCTCGCGGTGCTCGCGATCTTCGTCGACCGGCGCTTCCTCGTCGTGGCGGCCCTGATCCAGGTCGCCACGCTGAGCACCTACTGGTCCTATCTGTCGAGCACCACCGTGCTCTCGCTCGAGACCGCTTCCGTGTTCGCGCTCGTCGCCGCCGTGGTCGCGACCGCGGTCCTGGTCCTCCGGCTCCGCCGGGCGCACGGCACGATGGGCGCATGCTCCTCGAGCGACTCGCCGACACCTGGGCTGCGCTCGGTGCCACCCGCAGCCGGCTGGCCAAGCGCGACCTGATCGCCACCGTCCTGTCCGAGGCCGGGGACGGGGACGACCTCGAGACGGTGGTCTCCTACCTGATCGGGTCGCTGCGGCAGCGCCGGACGGGCGTCGGCGGGCGTTCGCTCGTCGACCTCCCAGCACCGGCGGCGACCGCCTCGCTGACGGTGGCCGAGGTGCACGAGGCCTTCGAGCGGATGTCCGCCCTGTCGGGTGCGGGGTCTGTCGCGGCCAGGGCCGCGGCGGTGGCGGAGCTCTTCGGCCGGGCGACCGCACCCGAGCAGGACTTCCTGCGCGGTCTGGCCTTCGGCGAGCTGCGCCAGGGCGCGTCCGAGGCGGCCGTGCAGGAGGCGCTGGCCGTCGCGTACGGGGTCCCGGTCGCCGCGGTGCGCCGGGCCGCGATGCTGCGTTCCTCGACGGTGGCCGCCGCCGCGCTGCTCCACACCGGCGGGCTGGCGGCACTGGAGTCGGTCGGGCTCGCGGTCGGCACCCCCGTGCAGCCGATGCTCGCGGCGAGCGAGCCCGACCCGTCCGCAGCCGTCGTGCGGACGGGCCTTCCCGCCCTGGTGGACGCCAAGCTGGACGGCATCCGTGTCCAGGTCCACCGCGACGGCGACGAGATCCGGGTGTTCACCCGGAGCCTCGACGAGATCACCGGTCGGCTGCCGGAGGTCGTCTCGGCCGTCCGCGCGCTGCCCCACGAGCGGCTGGTGCTCGACGGCGAGGTCCTCGCCCTGCGCGCCGACGGCCGCCCGGAGGTGTTCCAGGCGGTGGCCTCCCGGACCATGAGCAGCCTCGACGTCCCCGCGGCGGAGCAGCGGCTCCCGCTGCGCCCGTTCTTCTTCGACGTCCTGCACGCGGACGGGCGCGACTTCCTCGACGTGCCGCTGCGCGAGCGCGTCGCCGCCATGGAGTCGCTGCTTCCCCCCGCGCTGGTGGTCCCGCGGGTCGTGGCCGCGAGCGCCGACGAGGTCGAGGGCGCCTTCGCGGGCTGGGTGGGCGAGGGCTTCGAGGGCGTCGTGGTCAAGAACCTCGACGCGCCGTACGCCGCCGGCCGCCGCGACTCCGCGTGGGTCAAGCTCAAGCCGCGGCACACGTTCGACCTGGTCGTCATCGCGGTGGAGTGGGGCCACGGTCGGCGGCAGGGCTGGCTGTCCAACCTGCACCTCGCGGCCCGCGACCCCGAGCGCGGCTTCGTGATGCTGGGCAAGACGTTCAAGGGCCTGACCGACGAGACGCTGCGCTGGCAGACCGAGCACTTCCTCGCGCTGGAGACGCGGCGTACGCGCGGGGTCGTGTTCGTGGAACCGACGACGGTGGTCGAGATCGCGATCGACGGCCTGCAGGTGTCGACGCGCTATCCCGGCGGGGTGGCGCTGCGCTTCGCGCGGGTCCTGCGCTACCGGCCGGACAAGCAGGCCGACGAGGCGGACCTCCTCGAGACGGTCCGGGCCCTGAGCCCGGTGCTGCCTACGAGCGATCCGGAGTAGACATCACGTGGCCCGCGCGCATGCGGCTGGACCCACGCCGGACCGGGCGCCGGTGTCTGGACGACCGAGTGAGGAAGCCCCGGGGCACCCAGGCTCGGGACAGTGCGACGTGCGGGCTTCCGAGGGAGGGAGGAAGACATCGGACCAGAGCCCGGTCCGCGTCGTAGCGAAGCGGAGACAAGACAACGTGACAAACCCGCGAGCTTGGCGACGGGGCTCCGGTGGAGACCTGGCGTCGGCCAGATGGACGGTCTGGCACTCGCGGGTTCGGGTGATGGCTGTGGATTAGCCGGCCTTTCGACCGAGCGGATCACGCCGCGTCCTAGGTCGAACGGCTAGGCCGCCGCCACCTCACTTGTCCGAAGAGAATGCATGAATCGGACCACCTCCTTCCCGTGTACCGACAACGTTAGGTCGGCTGCCCGAGGTGGTCAACGACTTTCTCGAACTTCTCCTCCCGATGCTGTTCGCCCAGAGAAAACGCTGACTCCCGACGCGCCCAGGCCGGTCTGGGCGTCGGGAGTCAGCGGTTCCTGGGTGCGGGGGTGCGGGTCAGCTGCGGACCTCGGCGTAGCGGGCGAGGGCCTCGAGGCGTTCGACCTTGTGGTCGACGATGGGGGACGGGTAGCCGGCCGGCGGACCGCCGGGCGCGAGCCACGGCTCGTGCACGTGCTCACGCGCGACGTCGGCCAGCTCGGGGACGTAGCGTCGGACGTACGCGCCGTCGGGGTCGAACTTCTCGGCCTGCAGCGTCGGGTTGAACACCCGGTAGAAGGGTGCCGGGTCGTTCCCGCAGCCGGCGACCCACTGCCAGTTGAGCTGGTTGCTCGCCACGTCGCCGTCACGCAGGTGCTCCATGAACCAGCGCGCCCCGTCCTCCCACGGCAGGTGCAGGTCCTTGACCAGGAACGACCCGGTCACGAGGCGTACGCGGTTGTGCATCCACCCCTCCGCGCGGAGCTGGCGCATGCCCGCGTCGACCAGGGGGTAGCCCGTCCGGCCCTCCTGCCAGGCGGTGAGGCGGGCGGCGGCCGTCTCCGACGTGCCGGGCTCGTCGCGGCGGAACGCGCTGAACCGGGCCTGCACCGGGCGGCTGGTGGCGTCGGGACGGTGCCACAGCACGTCGGCGTAGAAGTCGCGCCAGGCGACCTGGCGGGCGAAGGCGGCAGGCCCTTCTCCGCGCCCGGCCGCCCCCAGGTCGGACAGGTCGGCGAGCACGGTCCGCGGGTGCAGGTGCCCCCACCTCAGCGCGACGGAGATGTGCGCCGTCGCGTCGGCCGCGGGCGCGTCGTGCAGCCGCTGGTAGTCGGCCGGCCCCTCCGCGCTCCGGTGCAGCCACTCCTGCCACCACCGCCGGGCTGCCTCCTCCCCGACGAGCGGCACGAGGTCGGGGTCGGGGTCCTCGACGGGGAGGCGGACCGGGGCCGCGACCCAGCGGACCGTGCCCGGCTCCACGGCGGGGGCCGGGGAGTGCACGCCGCGGTCGAGCCACGCGCGGTGGAAGGGGGAGAACACCTGGAAGGGCGTCCCGGAACCGTTGCGCAGCGTCCCGGGGGCCACCGCGTACGGGGAGCCGGTGGCGCGCAACGTCCGGCCGTCAGCCGCGAGGGCGGACGAGACGCGGGCGTCCCGGCGGTGGCCGTACGGTCCGAAGTCGGCGCTGACGTGCACCGTCGCGGCGTCCACGACGCGGGCCAGGCGGGGGACCACGTCCTCGGGCCGCCCCTCGAGCACGGTCAGGCCAAGGCCGCCGGACGCATGCAGCCGCCGGTCGAGGTCGGCGACGGCGGCCGTGAGCCAGGCGCCTCGACCGCGCCCGGCGCCACCGCGCAGGACCGGGTCCGACACGAACAGGGGCAGCACCGCCGAACCCTCGTCGACGGCGGCACCCAGGGCGGGGTTGTCCGCCAGCCGGAAGTCGCGTCGCACCCACCAGATCACCGGGCGGTCCAGGGGGGTCATGTCGTCTAGTCTTGCGGGCGGGTCGCCCAAGCGAGGGCAGTGGTTGCACCAAGGGGCCCCTGCGCCGACCCAGGAGGGCTGAACGTGAGCGATCTCATCGACACCACGGAGATGTACCTCCGGACCATCTACGAGCTGGAGGAGGAGGGGATCGTCCCCCTCCGCGCCCGCATCGCCGAGCGCCTGCACCAGAGCGGCCCGACGGTGTCGCAGACCGTCGCCCGCATGGAGCGCGACAACCTCGTCCGCGTGCAGGGCGACCGGCACCTCGAGCTCAGCGACGAGGGCCGATCGCGTGCCATCCGGGTCATGCGCAAGCACCGCCTCGCCGAACGCCTGCTCATCGACGTCATCGGCCTCGACTGGGAGCTCGTGCACGACGAGGCCTGCCGGTGGGAGCACGTGATCTCCGAGGACGTCGAGCGTCGGCTCGTCGACCTGCTCGGCACGCCCCGGGAGTCGCCGTACGGCAACCCCATCCCCGGGCTCGACGAGCTCGGCGTGGTCGAGCCGGCGATGCTGTTCCGCGACGGCAACGTGCAGCTGGCCGACGCCGTCCGCGAGGCGCCCGTGCGCGTCGTCATCGAGCGGATGAGCGAGGAGATCCAGAAGGACATCGAGATGATGGGCACGCTGCGGGTCGCCGGCATCCGTCCCGGGACCGAGGTCGAGGCCGAGGTCGGAGGCCTGGGCGTGCGGCTGTCCGCCGACGGGCACCCGGGCTGCGAGATCGACCGCGAGGCCTCGACCCACCTGTTCGTCACGCGGATCTGACCCCGCGCCGTGGCTGACCGCGAGGTCGACTGGCCGGGTTATCTCGCCGGGTTCCACGCCGACCGCCCCGGGGTCGTCGAGGACGTCCTCTCGCACGCGCTGCGCGCGGACCACACGCCGTACCGGTGGCTGGCCCGGGCGGTCTCCGAGGACGCGGACGTCGTCGTGGACCTCGCCTCCGGCTCAGGCCCGGTCGCCCGCGAGCTGGCTCGGCCCGGCCGTACGGTCGTCGGGCTCGACCTCTCCGCCGAGGAGCTCCGGCTGGCGCAGAAGCGCGGCTCGGGTCCCCTCGTCCGGGCCGACGCCCGGGTGCTGCCGTTCCGCGACGGTTCGGTGGACGTGGTCACGAGCGCCCTCGGGCTGGTGGTCGTCCGGCCGCTCGCCACCGTCCTCGCCGAGGTGGCCCGCGTGCTGCGACCCGGCGGGGTCCTGGCCGCGATCGCGCCCGCCGCACGCCCGCTCGCACCCGCGGACGTGCGTCAGCTCGGGCAGCTCAACGTCCGCCTGCGGGCCAAGCCACGCTTCCCGGGGCCGGTGGAGCTGACCGGATTCAAGAAGACCCTGGCCGAGCTCGGGATGAAGGTCGTCGAGGACAAGCGGGAGCGCTACCGGTTCACCGTGACGACCTCGGACGACGCGGCGCTGCTGCTGTCGGCCCTGTACCTGCCGTTCACGTCGCAGGCGCGCGTCAGCGCGGCGCTCGACTACCTCACCGAGGCCGCCGAGCGGCGCGGCCCGGTGGAGATCGCCATCCCCGTACGCCGTCTCGTCGCCATCAAGTGACGGGGCGTACCTCGCGCCGAGGTCCGTCGGAATACCTCCGGCGGTCGGGTGGTTTTCTCCTGCAGGTCCGCGACGCACGTCGCGAGAGCCCGAGACGTGGAGGAGCAAGAACATGGCGACGGTCGAGATCAACGCCGACAACTTCGAGCAGACGATCAGCGACAACGACATCGTGCTGGTCGACTTCTGGGCCGACTGGTGCGGTCCGTGCAAGCGCTTCGGACCCATCTTCGAGAAGGAGTCGGCCGAGCACGGCGAGATCGTCTTCGCCAAGCTCGACACCGACGCCAACCAGGCGCTGTCGGGCTCGCTCGGCATCGAGGGCATCCCGACGCTGATGGCGTTCCGCGAGGGCGTGCTGGTCTTCAACCAGGCCGGCGCACTGCCCGGCCCGGCGCTGAAGCAGGTCGTCGACGCGGTGAAGGGCCTCGACATGGCCGAGGTCCACAAGCAGGTGGCGGAGCTCAAGGAGAAGCACGAGGACCACGAGCACGAGCACGCCCACGAGTGAGCCGGCCTCGCTGCCTGGTGTCGTCCCCCGGGCAGCGCTGAGCTGAGCATCCGACCCGCGCAGGGAACGTCCTGCGCGGGTCTGCTCGTCTCCGGGCCCGGGTCAGTGCGCGTAGCCGTCGACGACGTCGACGAAGGCGGCCGCCGCCGCGTCCACGTCGAGGTCCAGGGCGACCTCGAGGACCGGCCAGGGGTCGCGGTCGAGCGCCGCCTGGTCCTGCGCCAGCGGCCGACGGTCGACGATGGTCTGACCGCGACCGACGCCCTGCAGGTTGACCCGCACCGGCAGCCGGCGGGTCGTGAAGAGCTCGGGGTGCGTGAGCAGCACGAGGGCACCGGCGTCGCCGAGGACACCCACGTAGTCCTGCTCGAAGCCGGCGGCGCGCGTGCCGCGACGGTGCAGGAGCTCCCCGGCGAGCCGGACCGCGGGCCGCTCCGAGCGGGTCCAGCGGTCCGCCGTCTGCTGCGGGATCAGCAACCGGTCGAACACGTCCAGCCCGTACATCGTGACGGGCAGCCCCGACTCGACGACGCAGGTCGCGGCCTCGGGGTCCTGCCAGACGTTGAACTCGGCGACCGCCGTGACGTTGCCCCCGGAGGCCGAACCGCCCATGAACACCAGCCGTTCGAGATGGTCGGCGACGTCGGGGTGCAGCGTCAGGAGCATGGCGACGTTCGTCATCGGAGCGAGGCTGACGAGCGTGACGGGCTCGTCCGAGCCGACGATCCGGTCGTGGAGCATGGCGGTCGCGCTCCGGTCGGACCGCAGCCGAGCGGTCGGGGGCAGCCGTACGCCGCCCAGCCCGTCCTCGCCGTGGAACTGGCCCTCCGGCCGTGTCCGCTCGATGAACGGCTTGGTGGCTCCCGCCGCCACTCCCACGTCGGGCGCCCCGGCGGCGTCCAGCACCTTGAGGGTGTTGTCGACCACCTGCTCCAGCCCGGCGTTGCCGGCCACGCAGCCGACGCCGCGCAGGTCCAGTTCGGGCGAGCCCACGGCGTAGAGGAGGGCGAGCGCGTCGTCGGTCCCGGTGTCGACGTCCAGCACGATCGGTCGCGGCATGCGGCCATGCTCCCAGGGCGGCTAGCCTGTGGCGCGGCCCCCATAGCTCAGGGGATAGAGCAGAGGTTTCCTAAACCTTGTGCGCAGGTTCGAATCCTGCTGGGGGCGCCGGCTCCGTGGCCCTGCTCCTACCGGCCGGTCCCTCGCGGCACGTGAGGACGGCACGCAGGTCGGCCGCAGCGTCGACGGGCTCCCCGCGACCCTTCGCAACCGAACCACCCGCGTGCTGAACCTCACGGCGACCGGACTGCGGGGAGCGCTGGGCGGCTCCCCGCGCCGCTTCCTGAAATCGCGTTGAGAGCATGCCGTGCTTCCGCCGAGCCAGCCGCGGGTGCTCCGGCCCCGTGGGAATATTCCGTTGCCGCTCGGAGCAATCCGGTGCGGAGCGTCGCCTCGAATCCTGACCGGTCGAGGCGACCGGTTCTCGGGGGAGACCACGCTGTACCGCCCCGGCTGCCAGCAGCCCTCCTCTGGAAAGAGCCCCCGATGCTCTCTCGCAGCACCCGTCCTCCGGCCCTCGGCCCCACATTCGGGCTGCCTGGGTCGGGCACCCCTGGCCAGGGTCCCGTCCGAGGTCGGGTCATCAACTTCTCGGCGGTGCGCGCACCCGGGTCCGGCAGCCCTTCGAGCACTCTGCGGAACACGCTGGAGCGCGCCGTCATCGCCGACCCGTGCTCCGACGAGACGAGCCTCGTCCGCATCGCCGGTCCCGTCCCGCACGGCGGCCCGGAGCACGTGGCGAAGATCGACCGCTGCCCGCCGCACCCGAAGGGGCAGGTCGTCTGCGCCGGCGACGCCGGGTGCATCTGCCCGTTGTCCGGCCACATCACCGACGCGGAGCGCACGGTCATGAACGACGTCTGCGGCCAGGCCGCGCGCCTGGCGACCGTGCTGGCCAGGGTGCTCGCCCTCGCGGCTCTGGTCGTGCTCGTCCTGCTGATGAGGTAGCCGGGCGCCCCGCTCAGGTCTCGAGCACGTGCCGGAGGTAACGCCCGGGGTCCTGCAGGTAGGAGCGCCAGTTGGCGACCAGGACGAGGTCGTCCCACGTGGTCTCGCGGAGGCCCCACTCGCCGACCTCGAGGATCGTGGCGCCGGGCAGGGCGGCCAGCACGGGGGAGTGCGTCGCACAGACCACCTGGGCGCCTTCGGTACGGGCCAGCTCGTGGAGCTGGGCCACGAGGACGAGCGTCGAGGAGAAGGACAGGGCGGCCTCGGGCTCGTCGAGGCAGAAGAACCCCGGCTTGCGGAAGTACCACTGCATCGCCGACAGGAACGACTCCCCGTGGCTCATCTCGTGATAGCCGGACACCCCGATCTCGGTGGCCAGGTAGGTGAAGAAGCCATGCATCGTCTCCGCCCGGAAGAAGAACCCGCGGCGGGTGCGCGTTCCGCCGCGGACGAGGCGCAGGCGGTCGTGCAACCCCGACTCGGAGGCGAAGGTCTGGTGGAGGGACTCGCGCTCCCCACCCTCGAGACCGAGACCGAAGGCGCCGGCCAGACCCTCGAGCAGCGTGGACTTCCCCGAACCGTTCTCCCCGACCAGGAACGTCACCCCGGGAGCCAGGTCGAGCCCCTCACGGAGCACCTGACCGACCGCGGGAATCGTGGCCGGCCAGGTGTCCAGGGGCTCGTCGGCGGAGGCCTCGACGCGACGGACCGGTCGGGAGTCGAAGGCCACGACGGCAAGGAGATCAGCCGGGGGTGATGTTCACCAGCCACGGCACGCCGAACCGGTCCTTGCACTGGCCGAACTCGTCGCCCCACATCTGCCGCTCGAGCGGGAAGACCACCGTCCCGTCCTCGGAGAGCCGTGCCCAGTAGCCGCGCAGCGCGTCGGCGTCGTCGCCGCTGAGGCTCACGGTGATGTTGTCGCCCTGGTTGAGCCCCATCGAGGCGGGGACGTCGGAGCACATCAGCGTGAAGCCCATCGGGGTCTCGAGCTGGCCGTGCATGACGTCCGTCGCCGCGCTGCCGGGAGGCGGGTCGCCGAACTCGCCGAACGTGCTGACGGCCGTGTCCCCGCCGAAGACCGACGCGTAGAACTCGAGGGCCTCGCGGGCCTGCCCGCGGAAGTTGAGGTACGGGTTGAGGCGCGAGGCCATGGCGTTCTCCTTCGGTCGCTGGCCGGTCTTCCTCGCAGGGTAGTGGTGGCGCCCGGACCGGCGCCAGAGCCGGAGGAGGCTCGCCCGCGCGTCGGGGACGGCCCGGTAGGGGGACCCCCTACGCTCGTCGCCATGCGGCAACCGGGTGCTGTCAGCCGCACCGTGCTGGCCCTCCTCTGGCTGGTTCTAGGTGCCGCGATGCTCGCCGTGGCGGGCTGGTTGGGCTGGACCCGCGGGGCCGTCCTCCTCAACGGGCACCCCGCCGCGATCGCCCTCGGCCTGGTCACCGGGCTGCTCGGGTTCGTCGCGATGGCCTGGGCGGTCGCCACGCTCGCCATCGGCGACCGGCTGGACCGGGAGGGTGACGACCCGGACCGCCCCGCCCGTCGTACGCCCGCGCAGCTCGAGCGGCGGGCACGGCTGCGGATCCTGCTGGCGGTCCCGCTGCTGGTGCTCGCGCTGGTCGCGGTGGTGCTGCTGGGCTACTCCCGACCGCTGCCGGCCGAGCCCGAGGCGCGCGCGGCGCTGCGGACCGAGAACGGTGTGCGGGTCGTCGACCGGGTCACCTGGTACGAGCTGGTGCCCAGCGTCGAGGACGCGCGAGGGACCATCGTCCGCCCGACCACCGGGCTGGTCTTCCTGCCCGGGGCGCGCGTGGACCCGCAGGCGTACGCCCCCGAGCTGCGCCGGGTCGCCGAGGCCGGCTACCTCGTCGTCGTGCTCAAGGAGCCCTTCGGGTTCTCGATCGTCGACCGCGACCACGCGGCGACGATCATCGCCAACCACCCCGAGATCCAGCACTGGGCGATCGGGGGCCACTCGCTGGGCGGCACGGTGGCGGCCGCGTACGCCGAGGACGACCGGCGCGTCGAGGGCCTGCTGCTGCTCGCGTCCTACCCGTCCGGTCGGGTCGGTCGCGCGGACCTGCGCACCACGTCGGTCTCGGGCGACCTCGACCGCCTGGTCACCCCCGAGGACGTGGCCCGGTCCAAGGCGAACCTCCCCGAGGGCACCACGTACGTGGTCGTCCCCGGTGCGTCGCACGCCAGCTTCGGCGCGTACGGGCCCCAGCCCGGGGACGGGACGCCGACCGCCGACCCGGCCGCCGTCGAGGACCAGGTCGTCGCCGCGACCGTGGCGCTCCTGGCCGCGATCACGCCCAAGGCGAAGTAGGACCGCCTCCTTACCTAGGATCGGGCCATGAGCGCAGAGGGTCTCCAGGCCGCCCGCACGAAGATGTCCGAGGCCGGGGTCCAGCCCCAGGCGATCGAGGTGTTCACGCACTACTACCACCAGCTCGAGGAGGGCGTCACCGGCCTGATCGCGGAGGACAGCATCGAGCCGCTGACCGACCCGCCCATGCTGAGCGCGGTGGAGGTGAGCCCGGAGCAGGCGGCCGAGGCGCTCGGCAAGACGGCGATCATCAAGCTCAACGGCGGGCTCGGGACGTCGATGGGCATGGAGAAGGCGAAGTCGCTGCTGCCCGTCCGCGGCGACCAGACGTTCCTCGACCTGATCGTCGAGCAGGTCCGGGCGGCGCGCGCGACGTACAGCGCCCGGCTGCCGCTGCTGTTCATGGACAGCTTCCGCACCCGCGAGGACACGCTGGCCGCGCTGGCGGCGTGCGACGACCTGCCGGTCGAGGGGCTCGACCTCGACTTCGAGCAGAACCAGGAACCCAAGCTGCTCACCTCCGACCTGACCCCGGTCGCGTGGCCGGCGGACCCGACGCTCGAGTGGTGCCCGCCGGGGCACGGCGACCTCTACACGACGCTGGAGGGTTCCGGTGTGCTGGACCGGCTGCTCGAGCTCGGCTACGCGTACGCGTCGGTGTCGAACTCCGACAACCTGGGTGCCGCGCCGGACGCGACCATCGCGGGCTGGTTCGCGGCGAGCGGCGCACCGTACGCCGCCGAGGTCTGCCGCCGCACCCCCGCCGACCGCAAGGGCGGTCACCTGGCGATCCGCAAGTCCGACGGGCGGCTGATCCTGCGCGACACGGCCCAGACGGCCCCCGACGAGATGCACTTCTTCACCGACGAGCACCGGCACCCGTTCTTCCACTGCAACAACCTGTGGTTCGACCTGGCGGCGGTCTCGAAGGTGCTGAAGGAGCGCAAGGCGGTGCTGGGGCTGCCGCTGATCAAGAACGTGAAGAACGTCGACCCGGCCGACTCGTCGTCGCCCGAGGTGGTGCAGATCGAGAGCGCCATGGGCGCGGCGATCGAGGTGTTCGCGGGTGCGACGGCGATCGGTGTGGGACGCGAGCGCTTCCTCCCGGTCAAGACGACGAACGACCTGATGCTGCTGCGCTCGGACGTCTACGACGTCACCCCCGAGGGTCGGCTGGACCGGGTGGTCGACCCGGCCCCGCTCGTCGACCTCGACCCGCGCCACTACAAGACGATCGGCAAGTTCGACCGGCACTTCCCGGACGGTGTCCCCTCGCTGAGGCAGGCCGACAGCCTCGCGGTCGAGGGCGACTGGACCTTCGGGCGCGACGTCACGGTCGTCGGGGCGGCGAAGCTCGAGGACTCCGGCGAGCCGGGGACGGTGTCGAGCGGCACCGTGCTCGACGGCTGAGCCCGTGGAGGACGAGCCGACGAAGACCTGGCACCAGGCTCTGGCCTTCGCTGTCACGGGGGAGCGTCGACCCGACCTCGGCCGGCAGGCCACCCCCGACCTGGACGTGGTGCTCGCGGCGATCGCCGACCACCCGAGAGGCGCCCACGCCGTGCCGCCCGACCTCACCGACGGCATCGGTGCGGCTCAGCTCGCCGCCGTGCTCACCGAGCTGCGGGCCCGGCTGTCGGCGGCGGGCTCACGCCCGGTCCTGGCGGAACGTTCCCCGGACGCGGCCGAGCGCCGGCTCCTCGCCGACGTGCCGCCGCACCACGGGTCCTGACCCGGTTCAGCGCTGCTCGGGCACCTGGCCGGGCGCCGAACCACCGACCGCTTGCTGACGGAGCAGGTCACGGATCTCGGTGAGGAGGTCCTCGGAGGTGACGGCCGGGGCTGACTCCGGCTGCGCCTGCAGGGCCTTCAGCCGGGCGCTCACCTTGTTGTAGGGGATGACCACGAGCCAGTAGACGACCGCAGCAGTCAGGACGAAGCTCACGAGGGCCGTGATGAAGACCCCGACGCTGATGCCGTGGAAGGACGTGGTGCTGAAGTCCGCCTTGCCGCCGAACTTGCCGATCAGGTCGGTGATCATGCCCGTGAAGGCCTTGACCACGGCCGCGAAGGCGGTGCCCATGATCACCGCGACGGCCAGCTCGACGAGGTTGCCCCGCATCAGAAAGTCGCGAAAGCCCTTCACATGTCCCCCTGGTCTGTGGAGCCGGACGTGGCTCGCCCGGCACGGTAGCAGCCGGGCTCACGGCCAGATCACCGTGAGATTGCCGGTCGCCGCGGCGCGGGCGAGGGGCTCGGCGTCGCCGTCGTCGACGTCGAGGACCACGAGGGCGCCGGTGGAGGTGCCCTGGTCGTCGGGGTCCTTCGCGGGCACCGTGACCACGCGCGCCGAACGGGCGACGGTGCTCGTCGCACCACCGTCGGCGGCGGAGGCGATGACGTCGACCAGGTCGCCGGGCTCGAGCAGGGCCACCACGTCGGCGTCGGCCAGCCGGACGGGGGCCAGGACGTGGCCGACCCCGACCGTGCTGCCGGCGGACGCGAGGGCGGTCGTGCTCAGCACCTGGTGGCGGGGGACCGGGGCGGCGAGCCGTCGCCCGACGAGCTCGTCGAGCTCGCCCACCGTGCGGTCGGGGAGGTCGCTGCGCGGCAGGTCGACGACCTCGAGGTCCTCAGCGCCCAGGACCACGCCACCGGCCAGCGCCGTACGGGTGCGGACGACGGCCGTCGTCGGCGGGACCGGAGGAGCGACCGCGGCGAGGCCGGTCAGGACGGTCGCGACCGCCGCGAGGACCGCGAGCTTGCGACGGTGCCACGACGCGGCGCGGACGATCTGGCGCCACGGGCTGCCCCGGTGGTGCGGACCGCGAGGACGAGAGGCAGGACGAAGGCGCACACCTCAGTCATAACGACGCAGCACCCGTTCGTGCCGGTCGTCCACAGGCCTCAGCTGCTCGAGCCGGACCCTGTGGACGAGCCGGAGGAGCTGGACGCGGCCTTGGCGGGAGCCTTCGTGTCGCCGGACTTCGCCCCGTCGCCCGAACCCGACTTCGACCCGGTGTCGGACGACTTCTTGTCCGAGCCGTTGGTCGTCGTCGCGTCCTTGCCCTTGGACTCGCCGGAGCCCGACGAGGCGGAAGTGCCCTCCTTGGGCCGGGAGTCGGTCCGGTAGAAGCCCGAGCCCTTGAACACGACGCCCACCGCGTTGAAGACCTTGCGCAGCGAGCCGTGGCACGTGGGGCACTCGGTCAGGGCCGGGTCGCTGAACTTCTGGACGGCCTCGAGGTCGGTCCCGCACTCGGTGCAGCGGTACTGGTAGGTGGGCATCGGGCTCTCTTCGTCGTTGGTCGCGCTGGACTGCGACCGGGTCTCGCTAGCACTCAAGGATATCGACTGCCAAGTGATTCCCGGGACGGCTGTGCCGTCCCTCTGGGGCCGCGCTCCCGGGTGAGCCGGACCACCACCGACGGATGCGCCTCCGCCTGGACGACCGGACGAGCACGACACGCTTTCTCCGTCGTGCGGGGGAGGGAGGGAGGCGGAGGGTTCGAGCGACCGGCGCGCCGGAGCGAAGCGGAGGCAGAAGGGCGGAGCGAGGACAATCAACACCGTGCATCAGGTCCGCCGCTGGCTCGTCTACGCCCTCGTGGTGGTCGTGCTCGTGGCCGGTGGCCTGGTGAGCTTCGGGTCGGCCGCCGTCCGGCGACCGCTGCCGCAGCTCGACGGCGAGGCCACGCTGCCCGGGCTCAACGGGCGGGTGACCGTCCTCCGGGAGGCGTACGGGGTGCCCCAGGTCTACGCCGACCAGCCCGAGGACCTGTTCGAGGCGCAGGGCTACCTCGCCGCGTCGGACCGGTTCTTCGAGATGGACGTCCGCCGGCACGCGGCGTCCGGGCGGCTCGCGGAGCTGTTCGGCGCCTCGCAGGTGCCCACCGACACCTTCGTGCGGACGATCGGCTTCCGCCGCACGGCCGAGGCCGAGCTCGCGCTCCAGTCGCCGTCGACCCGGCGCTACCTCGACGCGTACGCCTCCGGGGTGAACGCCTACCTGCGCGGCCGGTCGGCCGGGGAGGTCTCGCTCGAGTACACGCTGCTCGATCTCGACGGGTCCGTCGGCCCGCCCGAGCCCTGGACGGCCGTCGACTCGCTGGCCGTGCTGAAGATCTTCGGCTGGCAGCTCGGTGCCAACTCGGCCGCCGAGGTCGAACGTGCGCTGACCGTGGCCGCGGTGGGTCAGGACCGCGCCGCCGACCTGACCCCGCGCTACCCGGTCGGGGGCCACGACCCCGTCGTGGCGGACGGGAACGTGGTCGGCAAGGCCTTCGACCCGGACGCACGCGGGTCCACGGGCGGCGCGGGCGCACCGGGCGGGAGCGTCGTCCCCTCGGGCGCGCAGGGTGTGGTGGCGGGTGCGGGTCGGGCCCGGGCGACCCTGACCGGGTTGTTCGGCTCCGGCGCGGGCCTGGGGTCGAACTCGTGGGTGGTGAGCGGGGCGCACACGGCGGACGGCAAGCCGATGCTCTCCAACGACCCGCACCTCGACACGTCCATCCCGTCCCCGCTGACCCAGGTCGGCCTGCACTGCACGACGGTGGGCACGCAGTGCCCGTTCGACGTCACCGGCTTCTCGATCACCGGCCTGCCCGGCGTGGTCATCGGTCGCAACGCCACGTCGGCGTGGGGGTTGACGACCAGCTACGCCGACGTGGCGGACCTCTACCTCGAGGACGTCGTCGGCGACACCGCCCGGGTCGGCACCCGCCGGGTGCCGCTCGCCGTCCGCACGGAGGAGATCCGGGTGGCCGGTGAGGACCGCCCCCGGACGATCACCGTGCGCACGTCCCGGCACGGACCGCTGCTGTCCGACGCCGACCCGGGCACCGCGGCGGCCGGTCGGGTGCCCGGGTCGCCCGACGGCGGGTACGCCGTGGCGCTGGCCTGGGCCGGCTCCGTCCCGAGCCGCTCGATGGACGCGCTCCTCGGGCTCGACGTCGCCGCGGACTGGACGCAGTTCCGGGCCGCCGCCGCGCTGCTCGGGGTCCCGTCGCAGAACCTCGTCTACGCCGACGTCCAGGGGACCATCGGCTACCAGCTCCCCGGCCAGGTCCCGCTCCGTCGCGTCGGCGACGGCCGGACGCCGGCCCCCGGCTGGGACACCCGGTACGACTGGCGGGGCATGATTCCGTTCGCGCAGCTGCCGTTCGTCAAGGACCCCCCGGGCGGCGTGATCGTCGCCGCGAACAACCAGGTGATCGGCGACCGCTACCCCTACGTCCTGGGCTCGTCCTCCTCCTACGGGTGGCGCAGCCAGGAGCTGCACGACCGCCTGGACGACGTCCGTGGGCTCACCCCCGACAGCGGCGAGCAGGTGTTCTACGACGAGCGGTCGGGCTTCGCCGCCGACCTCGTGCCCGAGCTGCTGAAGATCCGGGTGGACGACCCCTTCGTCCGGGAGGGCCAGCAGACGCTCGTGGGCTGGGACTACCGGATGGCGGCGGACTCGCCCGCGGCCGCGTACTTCGCGATCGTCTGCCACGACCTCCGCAAGCTGGTGCTGGCCGACCAGCTCCAGCCCGCCCTGTGGCCGCAGGGCGACGACCAGTGGTTCGCGGCGCTCGACGGCCTGCTCGCCCAGCCGGACAACCCGTGGTGGGACGACGCCGCCACCCCCCAGGTCGAGCACCGCGACGACATCCTGCTGGCGGCGCTCACGCTGGCCCGCAAGGAGGCGACCTCGTTGATGTCGCGCGACCCGCAGGCGTGGGCGTGGGGCCGGATCCACCACGTCCGGCTGCGGAACGCGACGCTGGGGACCAGCGGCCTCGGGCCGGTCGAGGCGCTGTTCAACCGCGAGGACGACGCCGTCGGCGGCGCCGGGACGACGGTCAAGGCGCTCGGCGGGGACGACTCGGCGGGCTACGGCGTCACCTTCGGGTCCGCGATGCGGATGCTCGTCGACCTCGGGGACGCCGACTCGGGGCGCTGGGTCAACCAGAGCGGGGCGTCGGGGCACCCGTTCGGTCCCTACTACGCCGACCAGGCCGAGCTCTGGCTGGCCGACCGGACCTGGCCCATGCTCCTGACCCGGAACGCCGTCGCGGCGGCCACGACCCACACGCTGGTGCTGAAGCCGGACGGGTAGGCGGAATCCTGAGGGGGGACGACCCCCCGCACCCCCCGCTGAGCTCCACTCGCTCGCGCTCGCGAAACTCGGACGGGCTTGCGTAGACTTGCTCCACAACAGGCGTCGACCCGGCCATCACCGGCGAGCCTCCGGAAGAACAGGCCAGCCGCGCGAGCGGACGCCTCAGTAGAACCGGACGGGTGGGCCCGTCATCGCCCGCAACGAGCGGGCGGTCGTGCAGGTGGACCGCCAAGCGGGGTGGTACCGCGGTGCGTTCCTCCGAAGACCCGGAGGTCGTGTCGTCCTCGTGTCCGAACCGGCACGAGCACGACCGAAGGAACCGCGATGACGTACCCGAAGCAGAGCCACAACCCTTCGACGGGCTCAGGGGACGGCCGTGTGCCGGCGAGCCCGGACTTCCCGCGCCTGGAGGAGGGTGTGCTCGCCTTCTGGAAGGGCGACGACACCTTCAACGCCTCCGTCGCGCGGAACCCGACGGGCACCAACGGGGCCAACGAGTTCGTCTTCTACGACGGCCCGCCCTTCGCCAACGGCTTGCCGCACTACGGCCACCTGCTCACCGGCTACGTCAAGGACATCGTCCCGCGCTACCAGACCATGCGCGGCCGGCACGTCGAGCGCCGCTTCGGCTGGGACACCCACGGCCTGCCCGCCGAGCTCGAGGCGATGCGCCAGCTCGGGCTCAAGACCGTGGCCGACATCGAGGCGCTCGGCGTCGAGAAGTTCAACGCCGCCTGCCGGGAGTCGGTGCTGCGCTACACCGACGAGTGGCAGGCCTACGTCACGCGCCAGGCGCGCTGGGTCGACTTCGAGCACGACTACAAGACGCTCGACCCCGACTACATGGAGTCGGTGCTGTGGGCGTTCAAGACCCTCTACGACAAGGGCCTGGTCTACGAGGGCTGGCGCGTCCTGCCCTACTGCTGGAACGACGAGACCCCGCTGTCCAGCCACGAGCTGCGGATGGACGACGACGTCTACCAGGTCCGCAACGACCCCGCGGTGACCGTCGGCTTCCGGCTCGAGACCGGTGAGCTCGCCCTGATCTGGACCACCACGCCGTGGACCCTGCCCAGCAACCTGGCGATCATGGTGTCGCCCGAGATCGACTACGTGGTCGTCGAGAGCGACTTCACGGGCACGACCGAGCGCTACGTGATCGGCGAGGCGCGGGTGTCCGCGTACGCGCGTGAGCTGTTCGGCGACGCGGCCAAGGCCAAGGACTTCGACTGGCGCTCCCGCGTCGTCGAGCGGCTGACGGGCGCCGACCTGATCGGGCGCTCGTACACGCCGCCGTTCAGCTACTACGCGGGCCAGCCGCGCGCCCACCGCGTCGTGGTGGCCGACTTCGTGACCACCGACGAGGGCACCGGGCTGGTGCACAGCGCCGGCGCCTTCGGCGAGGAGGACAAGGAGGTCACCGACCGCGAGGGCATCGAGGCGGTGATGCCGGTCGGGCCCGACGGGAAGTTCACGTACCCGGTCGAGGAGTACGCGGGGATGCTCGTCTTCGACGCGAACCCCCACATCATCGACGACCTCAAGGCCACCACGCGCGGCGAGCGCGCGGGGTCGGTCACCCCGGGCACGGTCCTGCTGCGGCAGGAGTCGTACGCGCACTCCTACCCGCACTGCTGGCGCTGCCGCAACCCGCTCATCTACAAGGCCGTGTCGAGCTGGTTCGTCGAGGTCACCAAGGTCAAGGACCGGATGGGCGAGCTCAACCAGGGCATCACCTGGGTGCCGGAGCACGTCAAGGACGGCCAGTTCGGCAAGTGGCTGGCCGGCGCACGCGACTGGTCGATCAGCCGCAACCGCTACTGGGGCACGCCGATCCCGATCTGGGTCTCCGACGACCCCGCCTACCCGCGGACCGACGTCTACGGCTCGATCGCCCAGCTCGAGGCGGACTTCGGCGTCGAGGTCACCGACCTGCACCGCCCGTTCATCGACGAGCTGACCCGGCCCAACCCCGACGACCCGACCGGGCGCTCCCGCATGCGCCGGATCGGTGACGTCTTCGACGTGTGGTTCGACTCCGGGTCGATGCCCTACGCCCAGGTCCACTACCCGTTCGAGAACGCGGAGTGGTTCGAGCACCACTACCCGGGCGACTTCATCGTCGAGTACATCGGCCAGACCCGCGGCTGGTTCTACACGATGCACGTCCTGGCGACGGCGCTGTTCGACCGGCCGGCGTTCGCGAGCTGCATCAGCCACGGCATCGTGCTGGGCAGCGACGGCGCCAAGATGAGCAAGTCGCTGCGGAACTACCCCGACGTCAGCGAGGTCTTCGACCGCGACGGGGCCGACGCGATGCGCTGGTTCCTGATGTCGAGCCCGATCCTGCGCGGGGGCAACCTGGTCGTCACCGAGCAGGGCATCCGCGAGGGCGTGCGCCAGACGATGATCCCGCTGTGGAACGCGTACTACTTCTTCACGCTGTACGCGAACGCGGCCAACGGCGGCGCCGGCTACGAGGCGAAGGCGAGCCGCGACTCCGAGCACGTGCTCGACCGCTACATCCTCGGCAAGCTCGACGAGCTCGTCGCCGACCTGACCGCTCGGCTCGACGCCCTCGACGTGGCGGCGGCCTGCGACGCGGTCCGTGGCTTCCTCGAGGTGCTGAGCAACTGGTACATCCGCCGGTCGCGGGACCGCTTCTGGGACGGCGACTCGGCGGCGTCGCACGCGGCGTTCGACACGCTCTACACGGTGCTCGAGACCACGACCCGGGCGGCTGCGCCGCTGCTGCCGCTGGTGACCGAGGAGGTCTGGCGCGGGCTCACGGGCGGACGTTCCGTGCACCTGACCGACTGGCCCACGCCCCCCGAGCCCGACGAGCGGGCCGCGGAGCTGACGGCAGCCATGGATCGGGTGCGCGAGGTCTGCTCGACCGGCTCCGCGCTGCGCAAGGCCGAGGGCCTGCGCGTGCGCCTCCCGCTGGCCCGGCTGACCGTGGTCGCCGAGGACGCGGCCGCGCTGGCGCCGTACGTGGACCTGGTCCGCGACGAGCTCAACGTCCGCGCGGTCGACCTGTCCAGCGAGGGTGACGAGGGCGCGGCGTCGTTCGGGGTGCGCCAGGTGCTGCAGGTGAACGCGCGCGCCGCCGGTCCGCGGCTCGGGCGCGACGTGCAGCAGGCGATCCGCGGGAGCAAGAGCGGCGACTGGTCGGTCGACGCGGCGGGCGTGGTGACCGCCGGCGGGTTCGTGCTGGAGGAGGGGGAGTACGCGCTCGTCACGCAGGTCGACGGCACCGCGGCGGGCGAGCACCGCGCGGTCTCGATGCTGCCCGGGGGTGGCTTCGTGGTCCTGGACACCGAGGTCACCCCCGAGCTGGCGGCAGAGGGCCTGGCCCGGGACGTCGTCCGCGCGGTGCAGCAGGCCCGGCGTGACGCCGGCCTCGACGTCAGCGACCGGATCTCCTTGATCCTCTCGGGCTCGACCGAGGTGCTCGTGGCGCTCGAGACGCACCGCGACCTGGTCCGGACCGAGGTCCTGGCCGCCTCGCTGGAGCTGGTGGAGGGCCGCGGTGACCTCGCCGTGGGCGAGGGGCACCAGGTCGGGGTGGCGCTGACCCGCGCGGGCTGAGCCCGGCGTGCGGGGCGTCGGCCGGTCCTTCCTGCGGCGCCCCGCACGCTGTCGGTGGGGCGTGGCATCGTCGGTCTCCGAGGACCCGCGTCGGCGACGGCGCGAGCGGAAGAAGAGGACGACATGGCTGACATCAACCCGATCCACCTCCAGAAGGCGCTCAAGGGCGCCAGCTACCCCGCGAGCAAGGACGACCTGATCGCCACCGCCAAGGACAACGGCGCGGACGACGAGGTCATGACGTTCCTGGGCGAGCTCCCGGACCGCGAGTTCGGCGGCCCTAACGGCGTGACCAAGGAGATCAGCTCCGACAGCTGAGGCCACCCCTCGGCACGGTCCACCACCCACACCGACAGAAGGGGGAGCGGCCATGCGCGCCGTCACCTGGCAGGGCAAGCGACACGTCTCGGTCGAGGAGGTGCCCGATCCCCGGATCGAGCAGCCGACCGACGCGATCGTCAAGATCACCAGCACGAACATCTGCGGGTCGGACCTGCACCTCTACGAGACCCTCGGCCCGTTCATGGACCGCGGCGACGTCCTCGGCCACGAGCCGATGGGCATCGTCCAGGAGGTCGGCAGCGAGGTCGGCGACCTCAAGGTCGGTGACCGCGTCGTGCTGCCGTTCCAGATCTCCTGCGGGCACTGCTGGATGTGCTCCCGCGGCCTGTACACCCAGTGCGAGACCACCCAGGTCCGCGACCAGGGCAGCGGTGCCGCGCTGTTCGGCTACTCCAAGCTCTACGGCCAGGTGCCCGGCGGCCAGGCGGAGTACCTCCGCGTGCCGCAGGCCCAGTTCAGCCACATCAAGGTGCCCGAAGGCCCCGCGGACGACCGTTTCGTGTACCTCTCCGACGTCCTCCCGACCGCCTGGCAGGCCGTGACCTATGCGGACTGCCCCGCCGACGGGACGCTGCTCGTCCTGGGGCTGGGCCCGATCGGCGACATGTCGTGCCGGATCGCGCTGCACAACAACCCGGGCCGCAAGGTCATCGGCGTCGACCTGGTGCCGGAGCGGCTCGCCCGGGCCAAGGCCCGTGGCGTCGAGGTCATCGACCTGGACGAGCACGGCGACGACCTGCTCGAGGTCGTGCAGAGCATGACGGACGGTCGTGGCGCCGACGCGGTGATCGACGCCGTGGGGCTGGACGCGCACGGCTCCCCGAGCGCGGCGCTGGTGCAGAAGATGGCGGGGCTGCTGCCCGACGCCGTGGCCCAGCCGATCTTCAAGACGGCCGGCGTCGACAAGCTCGCCGCGCTGTACAGCGCCATCGAGCTGGTCCGTCGCGGCGGCACCATCTCCCTCAGCGGCGTCTACGGCGGCATGGCCGACCCGATGCCGATGATGACCCTGTTCGACAAGCAGATCCAGCTGCGGATGGGCCAGGCGAACGTCCTCAGGTGGGTGCCCGACATCCTCCCGCTGCTGACCGACGAGGACCCGCTGGGCGTGGACACCTTCGCGACGCACCACCTGTCGCTCGAGGAGGCGCCGCACGCGTACGAGATCTTCCAGAACAAGGAGGACGGCTGCGTCAAGGTCGTGCTCAACCCGTGAGCCGCTCCGACCTCACGGCCGCCGCCCCGCTGACCCGTCTGCTGGACAGGGTCGTCGGCGCGATCGAGCACGCCGACTTCCTCGACGCGGTGAGCGCGCCGGCGGCGGCGTTCGAGAAGAAGCTCGGGGCCCTGCTGCCGTGGTGGAAGAACCTGGCGAGCGGGACGTTCCTCGGTCACCCGCTGCACCCGTTGCTGGTGACCATCCCGATCGGCTCGTGGACGGCGGCCGGGGTCTTCGACCTCGTCGGTGACCGCAAGGGCGCCCAGCGGCTGGTGGCGATGGGCATCCTCGGCGCGCTGCCGACGATGGCCACCGGCGGCTCGGACTGGGCCTACACCGAGGGCGCCGAGCAGCGCGTCGGGCTCGTGCACGCGACGAGCAACTCCCTCACCCTGGGCGCGTACGCGCTCAGCTGGTGGGAACGTCGCCGCGGCAACCACGGCCGCGGCATCGCCTGGTCCGTCGTGGGCGCGGCCACGATGGGCGTCGGCGGCTGGCTCGGGGGGCACATGTCGTACGCCCTCGGCGTCGGGATCGACACGACGGCCTTCCAGCACACCCCGGAGGAGTGGACGGCCGCGGCCGAGGCCACCGAGGTGCGGGTCGGAGAGCTGACGGGCGGCGACGCCGACGGCGTGCCCGTCGTGCTGACCCGGCTCGCCGGTGGGAAGGTCGTCGCCCTGGCGGACCGGTGCACCCACCGCGGGGCGCCGCTGCACGAGGGCGAGCTGGTCGACGGCTGCATCGTCTGCCCGTGGCACAGCAGCGAGTTCGACCTCGACGGCGCGGTCCTGCGTGGCCCGGCGACGAGGCCGCAGCTGGTGTTCGAGACGACGGAGCGCGACGGCCAGGTCCTGGTCCGTCGTGCGGACGAGGAGCGCACGCTGCGGACCAACCCCGTCGGCGTGTGAGCGTCCCCGGCCCTGACCAGGCGGCTTCCGTCGCCGTCGTGCGGGTGCACGTCGTGGTCACGGGCCGGGTGCAGAACGTGACGTTCCGGGCCAGCACGCGTCGCCGGGCCGAGGAGCTCGGCGTCGCGGGCTGGGCCCGGAACCTTCCCGACGGCTCGGTCGAGGCCGAGCTGGAGGGGCCTCGTCCCTCGGTCGAGGAGCTGCTGGGCTGGATGCACACCGGCCCGCCGCTGGCCGGGGTCGACGACGTCGACGTGAGCGTCGTCCCGCCGAGGGGCGAGGAGTCGTTCGAGGTCCGGTAGAGGGTCGGCCTCTCAGGGAAGGCAGGGCGTCGTGGGGGTCACGCGGTGGGAGCACTCCGACCACCTCGACCTGTCGGGCAGGATCTTCCACCTCGAGGTTCTGCGCGGCGGGATGAACCGTCTGCTCTTCCGCTCGAACCGCTCGCAGTCCTGGCCCACACGCATCGAGATCTTCTTCATGCACGTACAGCACCTCGCCGTCCCGACGCGGCTCGAGGGGCCCGTCGTGGACCGGCTGGGTCCGCTCGAGGAGCACGGGCACCTCGTGCCCTGGCGGCTCCCGCCAGACGTCGACCTGTCGGTCTACGCCGTCTCCACGCGGGGCGGACGAGGCTTCATCGTCGCCGCGGAGATGGCCGTCGAGGAGTCGTCGGCGAGCGCGTCCGACCCGAGCAGCTTCTTCATGATGGACTGACGCCCGCGCTGCGCGGAGCTGGCCCGGAGCAACGAGCCCGGCCTCAGTCGCCGTACGGCGGTTCGCAGTCGACGACCCCGTCCGGCGTGCACAGCCGGTCGACCCGCCGGTCCCACGACTGGGTGGGGATCGCGTCGAGGACCTCGTCGGAGTTCAGGAGGACCACGACCGGGGTGCTCTGGCCGGCGTGCAGCAGCGCGCGGTCGTACCAGCCCCCGCCCCGGCCGAGGCGGTCGCCGTCGCGGTTCGCGGCGAGGCCCGGGCACACCACCAGCTCGGCCTCGGGGAGCTGGCGGGCGGGCAGCGGCGTCGTGGTCGGTTCGAGCAGACCGAGCGGGCCGACCCGCAGCGCCGCCGGACCCTCGTACGCGGCCCACGCCGGCTCGGGCAGCCGTCCCCCGGCTCCGTCGGTCAGCAGCGGCAGCAGCACCCGCACCCGGCGGGCGGCCAGCCACGAGACCAGCCGCAACGTGTCGGGCTCGTCGTCGGCCGACAGGTAGGCGGCCACGGTGTCGGGCAGCCGGTCGCTCAGCGCGTCCGCCAGCACGGCGAACCTGGCCTCGTCGTCCGCGGTGCGGGCCTGGACGCTCCGTGACGCGCGGCGCAGCCGGACCGCCGCCCGCAGCTGTCGCTTCGCCGCCCCGAGCGCCTCCTGGTCGGCGGCCGACCCGGTCACGCCGCGACCTGCGGGGCCACCGGCCCGGTGGTCCGGCGCAGGATCAGCCGGGTGGGCACGAGGATCGTCCGGCGTACGGGGGTTCGCCCGGCCGCCAGCGTGAGAGCCAGGTCCGCGGCCTCGGTCGCCGTGAGCGAAGCGGGCTGCGCGACGGTGCTGAGCCCCAGCCGCCCGGCCAGCGCGTGGTCGTCGAAGCCGAGCAGGGACAGGTCGTCGGGCACCCGGAGACCCGCGCGGACCAGCGCGGCCAGGATGCCGATGGCGAGCTCGTCGGAGTCCACGGCCAGCGCGGTCGGCCGGTCCGGCGCCGCCAGGGCGGTCGCGAGCACCTCCTCGCCCGCGTCCAGGTCGCGCGCGGTAATAACGAGCTGGTCGGGCTCCGCGACGCCCGCCTCGACCATCGCGCTGCGGAACCCCTCGATCCGGCGGTCCGCGCTGTAGCGGAAGCCGAGGTTGCGGTGGGCGGAGCGGACGAAGCCGATCCGCCGGTGGCCGAGCTCGAGGAGCCCCCGTACGCCGTCCCGCGCCCCGGCGACGTCGTCGATCGCGACGCTGGGCACGCCGCGGACGCGCTGGTTGAGGTAGACGAGCGGCACGCCGAGCGTCTGGAGCCGGGAACGTTCCGCGGAGGTGAGGGCGAAGGAGGCGACGATCAGCGCGTCGACGTTGCGCCGGGCGGGGAGCCGGGTGAAGAACTGGTCGCGCTCGGTGCGGTCCTGGATGCGGAAGATCGTCAGCTCGACGTCGGCGGGGGTCAGGCGGGCGTAGACGGCGTCGATGACGGTGCCGTTGAACCAGCTCTGCAGCGACCCGCCGAGCAGCAGCCCGATCCGGCCGAGCCGGCCGCTGGCCAGGCCCGACGCCACCCGTGAGATCGCGAAGGAGAGCTCCTCGGCGGCTGCGGCGACCCGGGCCGTCGTCTCGGTCGAGACCAGCGGCGAGCCGTGCAGCGCCCGGGACACCGTGGCCACGGACACGCCGGCGAGGCGGGCCACGTCGGCCATGCTCGCGTGGCTGTCGGTGGTCGGCACCTGTGCCCCTTCCCCTCGGGCGGGGGCCCGACGGCTGTGAGGAGGATAACGTCCCGCCTCTGGCCGGCGCCTTTGCGCGGACCGCGCGGACCTCCGTACGCTGACATCTGCAAGCGCTTGCATCCTACCGCTCGCGTCCGCCCACTCTTCGTCGAGGAACCGCTGTGCCCGCTCCCGAGTCCGTCCTGGTCGACGCCGACCTCTCGCCGCACCCCGCCCTCGACGCCACGTGGTGGCGTCAGGCGGTGGTCTACCAGGTCTATCCGCGCAGCTTCGCCGACAGCGACGGCGACGGGCTGGGCGACATCCCGGGCGTGACATCCCGGGTCGGCTACCTGGCCGAGCTGGGCATCGACGCGATCTGGCTGAGCCCGTTCTACCCCTCGGCGCTGGCCGACGGCGGCTACGACGTGGACGACTACCGCGACGTGGCGCCCGAGCTCGGGACGCTGACCGACTTCGACGCCCTGGTGGGTGCGGCGCACGCCGTCGGCATCAAGATCGTCGTGGACATCGTGCCCAACCACACCTCGAACCGGCACGTGTGGTTCACCGAGGCGCTGGCGTCGGCGCCGGGTTCCGCAGCGCGCAACCGCTACGTGTTCCGCGACGGCACCGGTCCGGACGGCTCGCTGCCGCCCTCGGACTGGCAGAGCCACTTCGGCGGCGCGGCCTGGACCCGGCTCCACGACGCGGACGGCAACCCGGAGCAGTGGTACCTGCACCTCTTCGCGCCCGAGCAGCCCGACCTCAACTGGGACAACCCCGAGGTGCACGAGGAGTTCAAGACCACGCTGCGCTTCTGGGCCGACCGGGGTGTCGACGGCTACCGGATCGACGTCGCGCACGCGCTGGCGAAGGACCTGTCCGAGCCGCTGCGCAGCAAGCCCGAGACGCCGGGCGTCCTGCCCACCGACGGCAGCGACCCGCTGTTCGACCGCGACGAGGTGCACGAGATCTACGCCGAGTGGCGCGGGGTCTTCGACGAGTACGACCCGCCGCGCACGGCGGTGGCGGAGGCGTTCTCGGCGCCCGAGCGCCGCGCGCTCTACGCCCGGCCGACCGGGCTGGGTCAGGCGTTCAACTTCGACCTGCTGAAGGCCGACTTCGACGCGACCGAGTTCCGTGAGGTGGTCGAGTTCTGCCTGGCGCAGGCCGCCACGGTCGGCTCGTCGTCGACCTGGGTCCTGTCCAACCACGACGTCGTGCGCCATGCGACCCGCTACGGCCTGCCCGCCGGCACCGACCTCGACGACTGGCTGATGACCGACGGCCTCGAGGTGCTCCTCGACGAGGAGCAGGGCCTGCGCCGGGCCCGTGCGGCGGTGCTGTTCATGCTCGCGCTGCCGGGTTCGGCGTACCTCTACCAGGGCGAGGAGCTCGGGCTCCACGAGGTCGCCGACCTGCCCGCCGGGGTGCTGCAGGACCCGATCTGGCTGCGGACCCTGAACACCAAGAAGGGTCGCGACGGCGCGCGCGTCCCGCTGCCGTGGACCGGCGAGGGCGAGGGGTACGGCTTCGGCTCGGCCAACCCGTGGCTGCCCCAGCCGGCCGCGTGGTCGCGGGCCGCCGTGGACCGGCAGGCCGGGGTGGACGGCTCGACCCTCGAGCTCTACCGCTCCGCGCTGCGGGCCCGGCGGGCGCTGCAGACCGAGGAGACCCTCGACTGGGTCGAGACCGGGCGCGAGGACGTCGTCCACTACGTCCGGCCCGGGGGCTGGCACTGCGTCACGAACTTCGGCACCGAGCCGTACGCCCTGCCCGACGGCGTGGTCCTCGTCGCCAGCGCGCCCGTCGAGGGCGGTCGGCTGCCGGGTGAGTCGAGCGCCTGGCTCACGGACTGACGTTCTGGGGGCGACGGGTGGGATCGTGCACCACCAAGGTGCACGAACCCACCCGTTGCGAGGCTCGGGCCCCATCAGCCGGCGTAGGAGTCGAGATCCGGCGGGAGGTCGCCCGGGTCGACGAGACCCTCGGTGTACACGCGGAGGTCAGCGATGACGCTCCCGGGCGCGGGCTGGTGGTTCTTCGCGATGATCCAGGCGAGCGTGTGCAGGTCTTCAGCGGCTCGCCGCCGCCTCCGCGTCTCGAACTTCTCGCCGTCTGACCACCTCAGCGGTGGTCAGACGGCGAGAAGTTCAGTGAGTCGGCGTGGCGCTACAGCGCCGGCTGGCAGTGCGGGCACCAGAACAGGTTCCGCGCGACCATCGTCGCTGCGGCGATGGGGGTGTCGCAGCGGAGGCAGGGCTGGCCCGTGCGGCGGTAGACGTAGTAGGAGTCGGACTTGGTGGCCCGGCCGGTGCGGCGTACGCGGTCCTCGCGCTCGGTCGTGACGATGCGGCCCGCCCGGACGCCGGCCTGCATCAGGGTGATCAGGTCCGCCCACATGTCGTCGAACACGGCCGGCGGCAGCTCGCGGCCGGGGATGTAGGGGTTGACGCCGTGGCGGTAGAGGATCTCGGCGCGGTAGACGTTCCCGATCCCGGCGAGCACGTGCTGGTCCATCAGCAGCGCGCCGATCGCCACCCGGCTCTTGCCGATCCGCTCGCGGGCGGGCGTGGGGTCGGTCTTCGGGCGCAGCGGGTCCGGTCCCAGCGCGGCGGTCACCTCGAGCTTCTCCTCGGCCGTCACGAGCTCGCAGCGGGTGGCGCCGCGCAGGTCGAGGTACTGCCCGGCGCCCTCGAGCCGGAGCCGCAGGGCGCCGCGCGGCTCGGGCGCGGGGAGCGGGCCGTCGGCGAACTTGCCGTAGAGCCCGAGGTGCACGTGCAGGAACAGCCGGCCCGAGTAGCGGTGGAACAGGTGCTTGCCCCAGGCGTCGGTGCCCTCGAACGTCCGGCCGCTGATCAGTTCCGCACCCTCGGCGAAGCGCCCCTGCGGGCTCGACGCGACCACCTCGTGTCCCGCGAACATGGCCTTGTGGCGCCGGGCGAGACGGTGGATCGTGTGCCCCTCAGGCACGGGCTGCTCCTTCGCTGCTCGGCGGACGAGCGCCGAGCCTAGGCGTGCCTGGCCTCCAGGCACCGGGAGACTCTTCCCGTACCGGCGTGGTCCCGGACGCGGGCGAGGTCGAGGGGGCGGCTCCCGAGAGAGGACCCGGGTTTCAGGAGCGCCAGCGACGGGAACCCCGGCGGGGGTGTGGGGGTCGTCCCCCTCATGAGTCAGCGCGGGTCCCGAGCAGTTCTCGCTCGCCGCCGTAGGGTGCCGAGCATGCCCCTCTTCGGACGCAAGAAGAACGACGAGGCGCTGCGGCAGGTCCCCGAGGTCGCGGTGCTCCCGGAGCCGCCCACGCCCGGACCCCACGGTCTCCGCACCCTCGAGCAGCACCGCGACTACCTGCTCGACTGCGTCGAGGAGCTGATGCCGTTCGGCCAGCACGTCCTCGACGCGCTCGGGCTCAGCATCTGCGAGGACGTGGTCTCGGGCATCGACCTGCCCCGCTTCGACAACTCCGCGATGGACGGGTACGCCGTCCGCGCCGCCGACGTCCAGTACGCCACCGAGCTGCGTCCCGTGCGGCTCCCCGTCGTGGGCGAGGTCGCGGCCGGTGCCGCGGCTCCGCACCGCCTGTCGCCCGGGACCGTCATGAAGATCATGACGGGCGCCCCGGTGCCGGCCGACGCCGACGCGATCGTCCCTTACGAGGCGACCGACCGCGGTTCCACGGACGTCACGATCACCGTGCCGAGCGTGCCCGCGCAGCACGTCCGCCGCCGGGGCGAGGACGTCGCGGTCGGGGACCTGATCCTGGCCGCGGGATCCCGGATCGGCGTCCGGGACGTCGGGCTGCTCGCGGCGGTCGGGATCGACAAAATCATGGTGCGCCCGCGCCCCCGCGTCGTGGTGATCTCGACGGGCTCCGAGCTGGTCGACCCGGGCCTCTCGCTCAACCCCGAGCAGATCTACGACTCGAACTCCTACCTGATCGGGGCCGCGGCCAAGGACGCCGGGGCGCAGGTGTTCCGCGTCGGGCACGTCGGGGACGACCCGGCGGCGCTCAAGCAGCTCGTCTACGACCAGCTCGTCCGTGCCGACCTGATCATCACCACCGGGGGCGTCAGCCAGGGCGACTACGACATCGTCAAGGCCGTCGTACCCGAGCTCGGTGCCACCGACTTCGCCTCCGTCGCGATGCAGCCGGGCAAGCCGCAGGGCTTCGGGCTGATCGGGGAGGACCGGACGCCGATCGTCATGCTGCCCGGCAACCCGGTGAGCGCGTTCGTGTCGTTCGAGGCGTTCGTCCGGCCCGTGATCCGCAAGCTGATGGGCCTCACCCCGTACGTCCGGCCGGGCGTGCGCTGCGTCGCCGCCCACGCGATGACCTCGATCCTCGGGCGTACGCAGCTGGCCCGCGGCGTCATCACCACCGACGAGACCGGGGCCCGGACGGTCGAGCTGGTCGGCGGCCACGGGTCGCACCTGCTCGGCGACCTGTCCCGGGCCGACGCCCTGGTCGTGCTGCCGGCCGACGTCGACCTCGTCGCCGCGGGCACCGAGCTCGAGGTCTGGCCGCTGGACCCGCCGCGATGACGGACGTGGACGCCGCGGCCGCGGGCAGCGCCGGTCTCACCCACCTCAACGCCGCCGGCGAGGCGCGCATGGTCGACGTCTCGGACAAGCCGGTGACGGTCCGGACGGCGACCGCCGCGGGCCGCGTACGCCTCAGTGCCGCGTGCGTCGCCGCGCTGCGGTCGGGCGACGTGCCCAAGGGCGACGCGCTCGCGGTCGCCCGCATCGCCGGGATCATGGCGGCCAAGAGGACCCCGGACCTCGTGCCGCTGTGCCACCCCCTCATGATCAGCGGCGTGGACGTGGTGGCCGAGGTGACCGACGACGGCGTCGACCTGCGCGCCACGGTCAGGACGAACGAGCGCACCGGGGTCGAGATGGAGGCCCTGACGGCCGTCAGCGTCGCCGGGCTCGCCGTGGTGGACATGGTCAAGGCGATCGACCGCGACGCGACCATCACCGACATCCGGGTGGTCGCCAAGTCCGGCGGCCGCAGCGGGGACTACCGACGTGCGGACGAGCCCGTCGGGGGCACGACGTGAGCTCGGCGAGCGCCGTCACCGCTCTCGTGATCACGGTCTCCACGCGGGCGTCGGCCGGGGTGTACGAGGACCGGTCCGGTCCGGTGCTCGTCGAGGGGCTGCGTGCGGCGGGCTTCGAGGTCGGGGCGCCCGTGGTCGTCCCGGACGGCGACGAGGTCGGCGCGGCGCTGCGGGCGGCGGTCGCGGCGGGGCACGCCGTCGTCCTCACCACCGGCGGCACCGGGCTCAGCCCGAACGACCACACCCCCGAGCAGACGCGGGCGGTCCTCGAGCGCGAGGTCCCGCAGCTGAGCGCAGCCGTCGCGGCCTTCGGGGTCGCGCACGGGGTGCCGACCGCCACGCTGAGCCGCGGGCTCGCCGGGACCGCCGGGCGCACGATCGTCGTCAACCTGCCCGGTTCCAGCGGCGGCGCGCGGGACGGCATGGCCGTGCTGGGGCCTGTGCTCCAGCACGCGGTCAGCCAGCTCCGCGGCGGAGACCACTAGGTGACCGGCCGGTGAGCTCGGGGTACAGCTACGGCTCGCACCACTGGCCGGTCAGCCTGCGCCACGAACGGGTGGTCCTGGCGCCGATGCGTCGCCGCGACCAGGCCACCTGGGAACGTGTCCGGCGCCGCAACGCCGCCTGGCTCAAGCCCTGGGAGGCCACCCTGCCGCCGGGGGCGTCGCTCGGCCCCTCCTCGTACGCCGCCCTGGTCCGTTCGCTGAGCCGCCAGGCGCGCGACGACCGGATGCTGCCCTGGCTGGTGTTCTACGAGGACCAGCCCGGGCGCCCGCCCGAGCTCGCGGGGCAGCTCACCGTGAGCGGCATCGTCGGCGGGTCCGCCTCGTGGGGCCAGATCGGCTACTGGGTCGACCAGCGGCTCGCCGGGCGCGGCATCATCCCGACCGCGGTCGCGCTGGCCGTCGACTACTGCTTCAGCGTGATGCGCCTGCACCGGATCGAGATCGCCATCCGCCCCGAGAACGCCGCCAGCCTGCGGGTCGTGGCCAAGCTCGGCTTCCGGCCCGAGGGGCTGCGCCCGCGCTACCTGCACATCGACGGCGACTGGCGCGACCACCTGGTCTTCGCGCTGAACGCCGAGGAGGTCGGCGAGGGGCTCCTGCGTCGCTACGAGACCTTGCGCCTCCACCGGCCACCCGCGACCGGCCCGTGACCTGGAGCCCGCCGCCGGTCACGCAATGATCACGCGACACACCGGGCGAGGTCGTCACTGCTGACAGGCGCACGAAATACCTTTCGCTCGTGGGGACGACGGGTCTGATCTTCGCCGGGATCGCAATCGCCTGGCTCGCTTATCTGGTGCCGCACTTCGTGCGTCGCCGAGACGGCGAGCCCGACGTCGAGGACGAGGCGGTGGACCCGTTCTCGGACTCGGTCCGCATCCTCCGCAACGGCACCGCGCCGCTGCTCGACCAGGACCTGGCCGAGCTGCGCGAGTTCGAGGTGTCGACCCCCGTCACGCGCCGGGCGGCGATCGCCGACCTGCGACGCCTGGAGCGGGTGGCGGCCTCGCGGCGGCGTCGGGTGCTCTCGGCCCTCTTCGCGATCCTGTGCGCGGTCATCAGCGTGGCCTCGATGAGCTGGCTGCCCTGGTGGACCGTCGCGGTCCCCGGCGGGCTGATCCTGCTGTTCGTCGTCGTCTCACGTGTGAGCGTCCGGGCCATGCGCCGCGACCTCGACGCCCGCTTCGTCTCGATCGCCCGCGGCAGCGACGAGAAGACGGTCCTGATCAGCCGCAAGGACGCGGCGGCCAAGGACAAGAAGGCCAAGGTCACGAAGGCCAAGGACGCCAAGGACGGCGACCCCCGGCCGGGGCTGTGGGACCCGCTGCCCATCACCGTCCCGACGTACGTCTCCAAGCCGCTCGCGCCGCGGACGGTCCGGACGATCGACCTCTCGGCGCCCGACGTCACCTCGTCCGGTCGGCAGAGCGTGCCGGTGACGGCGGACGCGCCCGAGGAGACGGTCGCCGAGGTGACCGACACGCAGGAGCAGACCGGCGGGTCGCACGCCGCCTCGGCCTGAGTCACGTCCCGCTGTCTCGTCCACTCGTCCCGCCCCGCCGTCTCGTCCCGGTGGGGCTGGGTCCGGGCGGTGGTAAGGTTCGTCACCGATCGGTTCGCCGGTCTCCGGGGCCTTGGCGCAGTTGGTAGCGCGTCTCGTTCGCAATGAGAAGGTCAGGGGTTCGAATCCCCTAGGCTCCACCGGATCACGACCGCCTCGCTGAGGTGCCAGGCCCGCACCCGGGCCGCTGGCGATCAGCACCTCCGACGCGATCAGCACCCCAGGGCTGCCGTCTCGCCCGCGCACGTTCGCCCGTCACTCGCGGACCACCCCGTCGGGGCTGCGTCGCCCGCATCCCCGGACGGGTCCGGTTCCCCTGGCAGGCTGACCGGGTGACCGACGAGGACCGAGTGCCGCCACCACCCACCATCTCCGAGCACGGGATGATCGGCGACCTGCGGACGGCGGCCCTGGTGGCGACCGACGGCAGCATCGACTGGTTCTGCCCCGGGCGGTTCGACGGCCCCAGCGTCTTCGCGCGGATCCTCGACGCGGAGCAGGGGGGTTCGTGGGACCTGGCCCCGGTCGACGGCGGCGTCCGGACCCACCAGACGTACCTGCCCGGTTCGAACATCCTCAACACCCGGTTCCTGGCCGACCAGGGCATGGTCGAGGTGCAGGACTTCATGCCGGTCGTGACGGCGCACGACGCCGACCACCGGCAGCGGATCGTCCGACGGGTCCAGAGCGTGCGCGGAGACCTCCACGTCCGCATGCGGCTCGCGGTCCGCCCCGACTACGCCCGCGAGCGACCGACGATGCACGAGGTCGAGGGGGGCGTGCTCCTCGAGAGCGGTTCGGTGCGGCTCGGGCTGAGCTCGACGACCCGGGTCAGCATCGAGGGGGACGACGTGGTCGCCGACCTGCACCTGTCCGGGGGCGACCGGGTGCTGTTCGTGCTCGAGGTCCTCGACGCCGGGGACGAGTTCGTGCCGTGCACGACGACGGACGCCGACGGGCTGTTCGACGCGACGAACGCCTTCTGGCTGGGCTGGATCGCGCAGTCGACGTACCGGGGTCGCTGGCGCGAGGCGGTGGAGCGTTCGGCGCTGACGCTGAAGATGCTCTGCCACGAGCCGAGCGGCGGCATCGTGGCCTCGGTCACGACCAGCCTGCCCGAGCAGATCGGCGGCCCGCGCAACTGGGACTACCGCTACGTCTGGGTCCGCGACGCCGGCTTCAGCCTGTACGCGCTGCTCCGGCTGGGGTTCCTCGAGGAGGCCGGGGCCTTCATCCGCTGGCTCTCCGAACGGCTGGGGGAGCAGGACGAGGCCAGCAGCGACGAGCTCGGTCCGCTCCGCGTGCTGTACGACCTGGACGGCAAGATCCCCGACACCGAGATCGAGCTCGACCACCTCGCCGGCTACGCGGGCTCACGTCCGGTCCGGGTCGGGAACGCCGCGTCCGGCCAGCTGCAGCTCGACATCTACGGCGACCTGATCGACTCGGTCTACCTGTTCAACAAGTACGGGCCGGGCATCAGCTACGACGCCTGGGTCGACCTGCGCAAGCTCGTCGACTGGCTGATGGACAACTGGGACCGCCCCGACGCGGGCATGTGGGAGGCGCGGGACGAGCCGCGCAAGCACACGACCTCGCGGATCATGGAGTGGGTCGCGATCGAGCGCGCGGTCCGGGTGGCGCGGCAGCGCGGTCTCCCCGGGGACATCGCGGCCTGGTCGCGGGTGCGCGACGAGATCTACACGACGGTGATGGAGCGCTGCTGGGACGCCGAGCGTGGGACGTTCGTCCAGTCGGAGGGTTCCGACGCGGTCGACGCCGGCCTCCTGCTGCTGCCGCAGGTGAAGTTCGTGGCTCCGCTCGACCCGAGGTTCCTGTCGACGCTGAAGGTCATCGAGGAACGGCTCGTCACCGACACCCTCGTGTTCCGCTACGACGTCGAGGCCGCACCGGACGGTGTCGAGGGGGCGGAGGGGACGTTCTCGCTCTGCTCCTTCTGGTACGTCGAGGCGCTCACCCGGGTGGGGCGCACCGCCGAGGCCCGGCTCGCGCTGGAGAAGATGATGACCTACGCCAACCACGTCGGCCTGTTCGCCGAGCAGATCGGCCTCAACGGCGAGCAGCTCGGCAACTTCCCCCAGGCCTTCACCCACCTGGCCCTGATCAGCGCGGCGTACAACCTGGACCGCCAGCTCGGCTGACGCGTACGCCCTACGAGCGGCGGCTGGCCGCGAGCCCGCACACCTGCGGTGGGAACCGCGTACCGCTGGCTTCAGCCGCACACCTGGGGTTCCAGCCGCACACCCGCGCGCCAGCCGCACACGCCCCGACCTGTGCGACTGGCCGCGGCTTGTGCGGCTGTCGTTCATCGTCGGCGGGAGTCGCCTCGGGCGAAGGCGCGGAGGATCCGGGCCCGCAGCACGTCCGGCCGGCGCAGGTCGGCGTCGGTCCAGCGCACGACCTCGTTCCCGAGGCCGCGCAGCTCGTCCTCCCGGACCTTCTCGTCGAACACGACGTCACCCGGCTCCTGACCCTCCCGCAGCAGCCGGCCGTACTTGATCTTGCCGTCGAACTCCCCGAGCGTGCGGAACCGTGCCCAGCCGAAGTCGCACCGCCCGACGAGGCGCCCGGCCTCGTCGTGCACCTCGACCTGCAGGTCGGGCGGCGGGAGGCGGAGCTCGTGCAGCACGACGCGGCTGTACGACTCGCCGACGCTCTCGGCACGCCCGTCGAGGAAGGCCGCGGCCCGGCGCGCGGTGCTCACGCCGCTGCGCCGAGACGCTCGGTGCAGCTGCTGGGCGAGCTCCTCGGGGTGCAGGCCCAGCCGCAGCGCGGCGTCGCCGAGCGCGACAGCCCGCCGGTACGGGAGGACCCGGAGGCAGTCGGCCGTCGTCCGGGCCAGCGACGTCACGCTCATGCCGTCGAGGCAGACCCGGTCGCCCGGCTCCAGCAGGGCCGGATGGACGTGGACCAGCGGGTCGCGGCGCCCGCCGCCGGTCCGGGAGCGGGTGACGTGGACGCGCGAGAACGTGTCGCACCACCAGGGCAGCCCGTGCAGCAGGGCCGCCGAGGTGTGGCTCAGGGACGCGTCCGGCGAGAGCATCGGCAGCGTCGCGCGCAGGAGCAGGCGGTGGCCTTCGTCCTCGTCGGTGACCACGTCCGTGGCGTACGCGCCGCGCCTGACGTGCTGCAGCTCACCGGTCCGCCGCATGACGCGCAGGTCGTCGGCGGTGAGACCGGCGCGACGGAGGTCGCGGGAGAGGTAGACCGCTTCGACGGCCTCGGGCAGGAGCTTCACGCGAACCACTGGACCAGCCGTTGCGGGTCGACGGAAGACCCGACCGTCGCTGCTGTGGACAACGTGCCGGCGCTCGATCGCCCTGTGGACGCCCGGCTCGGCCTCCTGCCGATCAGGCCCGGCACAGCCGCACAGGCCGCGGCCAGCCGCACAGGCCGCTACCTGTGCGGCTGGCTCGGAGGTGTGCGACGGGGACGGGACCTGTGCGGCTGGAACCGGACCTGTGCGGCTGGAACCGGCGCGGGGAGCAGCCTCAGATCCAGCTGCGGAACCACATCCGGGTCAGCCAGCGGGGGTAGGGGAGCAGCCCGTCGGTGAGGATCGGGTAGAGGTACGCGAAGTTCGCGATCACGACGGCGACGAAGACGCCCACGACGATGCCGCCCAGGAGCCGCCGGTCACCCGAACGTGCGTCCCCGAGCAGGCGGCCGGCGAGCAGCGCGACGGCCATCACCGAGAACGGGATGATCATGATCGCGTAGAAGAAGAAGAGCGGGCGCGAGTCGTACTGGAACCACGGGAGCCAGGCGCTGGCCACGCCGACGACGGGGATGCCGTAGCGCCAGTCGCGCCCGCCGACCCACAGCAGCACCGCGACGACGAGCGCGAAGACCGCGACCCACCACAGGATCGGGGTGCCGATCCCGCTGATCACCCGGATGCAGTTGTCCGGGCCGGCGCAGCCGTCGGTGCCGGGCGCGATGTTGTTGACCGCGTCGATCCCGATGGGTCGGGCGATGATCAGCCAGCCCCACGGGTCGGCGCGGTAGGCGTGCTCGGCGTGGTTGATGAAGTCGCCGGTGTGGAAGTTCCAGATGTCGCGCTGGTAGTGCAGCCACGACGCGAACGCGTCCCCGAAAGCCTTCGTCGTCCCGGCCCCGGGGTGCTGCGCGCCCCACTGCCGGTCGTAGCCGCCCGACGTGGCGAACCAGCCCGCCCAGGTCGCGACGTAGACCCCGAGCGGCAGCACGACCAGCGACACGAACGCCGGGATCCCGTCGCGCAGGACGGCCAGGTTGGCCCGCAGACCCGCACCGGCGAGCCGCCGCGCGCCGACGTCCCAGGCGAGGCTCAGCAGCGCGAACGCCGCCAGGACGTAGAGCGCGTTCCACTTGGTCCCCAGCGCGAGCCCCCAGCACAGGCCGGAGGCCAGCCGCCACGGCCGGACGAGCAGCGCCGGCCCGAACCTGCGCCCGAGGTCCGGGACCTCCCGGCGTACGAGGTCGTCGGCCAGCCGTGCACGGAACCAGTCCCGGTCGGCCGCCAGGCAGGCGACCGCCGCGACGGTGAAGAACGCCACGAACACGTCGAGCAGCGCTGTGCGCGACATGACGAAGGCCAGTCCGTCGACGGTGAGGAGCACGCCCGCGAGGCCACCGATCAGCGTCGAGCGCGAGACCCGCCGGACGAGGCGGATGGTGACCAGCACCAGCAGCGTCCCGAAGACCAGCGGGGCCACCCGCCAGCCGAAGGAGGTCATGCCGAAGAAGTGCTCGCCGAACGCGATCAGCCACTTGCCCACGGGCGGGTGCACGACGAACTCGGCGGTCTTCTGCATCACGTCGACGTTGCCGGCGGCGATCTGGGTGTTGGCGTCCTCGCCCCAGTTGCGCTCGTAGCCGAACTTCAGCAGCGAGTACGCGTCCTTGGCGTAGTAGGTCTCGTCGAAGACCAGCTTGTCGGGGTACGCGAGCCGCGGCAGCCGCAGGACGAAGGCGATGACGGTGATGACGACCGTGACGACCCAGCCGCGCAGCCGGTCGGTCGGCATCGGGTCGCGCAGCCGCTCGACGGTGCTGGCCGGGGGCGCAGGCGTCGGCCCGGAGCCCACGGCGTGCGTCGGCACGGAGGCGTCCGGGGGCGGTGCGAACTCCAGCACGGCCCGCGTCACGCCCGCCACTGTAACCAGGCGATGCTGTGACTTCTGCCAGTCTGACGAGGTGCAGGAGACCGAGAGCCCAGCCGGACCAGGCGTCCTCGTCCTGGCCGGGACGCCGATCGGCGACGTCGAGGACGCCTCGCCGCGCCTGCGGGCCGAGCTCGCGCGGGCCGACGTGATCGCCGCGGAGGACACCCGCCGGTTCCGGGCGCTGCTGCAGCGGATGGGGGTGACCACCGCGGCACGGGTCGTGTCCTACTTCGAGGGCAACGAGGCCGCCCGGACGCCCGAGCTGGTCGAGGCGCTGCGGGGCGGTGCGCGCGTCCTGGTCGCGACCGACGCCGGCATGCCGTCGGTGTCCGACCCCGGGTTCCGGCTCGTGACCGCCGCCGTCGAGGCGGGCGTCCGCGTGACCGCCGTGCCCGGCCCCTCCGCGGTGCTGACCGCGCTCGCGGTGTCCGGCCTGCCCGTCGACCGCTTCTGCTTCGAGGGGTTCCTGTCCCGCAAGGCGGGCGAACGTTCACGCCAGCTCGCGCGGCTGGCCGCCGAGCCTCGCACGATGGTGTTCTTCGAGGCCCCGCACCGGACCGCCGAGACGCTCGTGGCGATGGTCGACGCCCTCGGCCCGGACCGCCTCGGCGCGGTCTGCCGCGAGCTGACCAAGACGTACGAGGAGGTCGTCCGCGGGCCGCTGTCGGAGCTGGCCGCCTGGGCGGCCGGGCAGGTCCGCGGCGAGGTCACGCTGGTCGTCGCCGGGGCCGAGGCCCCCGAGGTCGACCTGGACGCGGCGGCGGCCGAGGTCGCGGCGCTGGTCGCCGACGGCGTACGCCTCAAGCCGGCCGTCGCCGAGGTCGCCGAGCGCGAGGGCATCGCGCGCAACGCCCTGTACGCCGCCGCGCTCGAGCTGACCCGCAAGCCGGTCAAGGGCTGAGCGCGGCAAGATCATGACCGTGGACCCGCGTAGAAGTGAGCTCCCCGACCTCCCTGAGCCGCTGCCGGGGCCGGTGGTGGACACGCACTGCCACCTCGACATCACGGCTGAGCTCTCGGGCCTCGACCCGGAGGACGCGCTGGCCCGCGCGGCGTCGGTCGGGGTGACGCGGGTCGTCCAGATCGGCTGCGACGTCGGCCAGTCGCAGTGGGCGGTCGACCTCGCGCGGACCCATCCCTCGGTCGTCGCCGGCGTCGCCCTGCACCCGAACGACGCGGCCCGCCTCGGCCTGGAGTCGCGAGCCGCGCTGGACGTGGGGCTGGCCGTCATCGAGTCGCTGGCTCCCGACCCGTCCGTCCGGGTCGTCGGCGAGACCGGGCTGGACTTCTTCCGGACGCCGGAGGCGGCGGGGCAGGCGGTGCAGCGCGAGGCGTTCGCCGCGCACATCGCGTTCGCGAAGACGTACGACAAGACGCTCGTGATCCACGACCGGGACGCGCACGCGGCCGTCCTCGACGTGCTCGACGCGGAAGGCGTCCCGGACCGGGTCGTCATGCACTGCTTCAGCGGCGACGAGGCGTTCGCCCGGGCCTGCCTCGACCGGGGCGCCCACCTGTCCTTCGCCGGGACGGTGACCTTCAAGGCGAACGCCCACCTGCGCCGGGCGCTGGCCATCACGCCGCTGGACCGCGTCCTCGTCGAGACGGACGCCCCGTTCCTGACCCCCGTCCCCTCCCGCGGACGGCCGAACGCGTCCTATCTCGTGCCGGTCACCGTGCGGGCGATGGCCGAGGTGCGCGCGATCGGGCTGCCCGACCTCTGCCGTGCGCTGGACGCGAACACCGACGTCGCGATGGGCGGGTCCTGGCCGACGCTGACGGCGGCGCAGGGCGCCTGACGTGGAGCTCGCGGACGCGCTCGCCCGGCGGCGGATGGTCCGGCGCTACGAGCCCGACGCGCCGGTGGCCCCGGAGGCGATCGACGCCGTGCTGGCCGCCGCGCTGCGCGCACCCTCGGCCGGTTTCACCCAGGGCGTCGCGCTGGTCGTGCTCGAGACACCCAGGGAGCGCGAACGCTTCTGGACCGCGACCGCGAACGCGAGCTCAGGGGCCGACGCCACCAGCCGCTGGCTCGACGGCATGCGGACCGCGCCGGTCCTCGTGCTCGTCCTGACCGACCGGGAGGCGTACCTCGACCGCTACGCCCAGCCCGACAAGGGCTGGACGGACCGCGACGAGGGCCGGTGGTCGGCGCCGTACTGGTTCGTCGACGCGGGCATGGCCGCGATGGCGATGCTGCTGCGGGCCGTCGACCTCGGGCTGGGCGCCTGCTTCTTCGGCGTCCCGGTCGACCGGATCGACGCCGTGCACACGGCCTTCGGCGTCCCGGACGAGCTCCTGAACGTCGGCGTGGTCAGCCTCGGCCACGCGGTCGTGCAGGGCGACCGCGGCAGCCGCGGCTCGCCGGCCCGTCGCTCCCGCCGACCCGCGGAAGACCTGATCCACCGCGGCCGCTGGTAGCGCACCCGGCCGAAATCGGTCCGAGGTAGTGGAAATGTCAAGTTTGACGGGCTCTCAGGGTCTCGTTATGGTTCCGTGACCTTGGTGGCCGGAGCGGCCGCTTGACTCGACGGGCCCTCGGGGGCCAGCCCAGGAGCAGCATGCGCGCCATCCTTCCTGTCATCGCCGGAGCGGCGGTCCTCGCCGTCGGCGGCGGATCCCTCGCCTACGCCGGGCTGCGGTCCGACGTCACCCTGGCCGTCGACGGCCAGGCCGCGCCGGTGACGACGACCGCCTCGACCGTCGGCGAGCTGCTGACCGCGCAGCACATCGCGGTCGGCCCGCACGACGTGGTCGCGCCGTCGCCGACCACCGCGCTGCACGACGGCACCCGGGTGTCCGTCCAGTTCGGCCGCCAGGTGACCGTCAAGGTCGACGGCGCCCCCCAGACGCTCTGGACGACGGCGACCGACGTGGGCAACGCGATCACCGCGCTCGGCCTGGACACGACCGGCGCGGACCTCTCCACCAGCCGCAGCACGCCGATCGGTCGGCAGGGCCTCGAGGTCGCGGTCGCGACGCCGAAGCGCGTCACGGTCACCGCGGGCGGCAAGAAGCGGACCCTCACGACCACGGGCGCCACCGTCGGGGCGGCGCTCACGGCCGCGGGCATCAAGCCCGACCGCGACGACCAGCTGAGCGTCCCCGCGACGACGACGCTGAAGAACGGCGCCAAGGTCCGCTTCGTCCGGGTCGACGTGACGTCGAAGACCAAGCGCTCCGACCTGTCCTTCAAGACCGTCGAGCAGAAGTCGTCCAAGCTCGAGCGCGGCAAGACCCGGACCGAGACCGCCGGCCGGGAGGGCAGCCGGACCACGACGTACCGGGTGGTCTCCCACGACGGCAAGGTCGTGAGCACCAAGGCCACCAAGAGCGTGGTCACCCGCAAGCCGGTCACGCGCGTCGTGGTCGTCGGGACGAAGGCCCCGCCGGAGCCGGCTGTCGCGAACGTGGGGCTGTGGGACAAGATCGCCGCGTGCGAGTCGGGTGGGAACTGGTCGATCAACACCGGCAACGGCTACTACGGCGGCCTGCAGTTCTCGCTCGCGACCTGGCGTGCGTACGGCGGGACGGGCATGCCGAACGAGCAGAGCAAGGCCGCGCAGATCGCCGTCGCCGAGCGCGTCCGCAAGGGTTCCGGCCTGCAGAACTGGTCCTGCGCCTGATCCCGCGCGACCGGGCTCTCCACCGCGCGCTCCCACGGGGCGCGCGGTGAGCCTGCTCGACCCGCGGTCGGTCCGCGAGATCGCGACCCGGCTCGGGCTGCGCCCCACCAAGCAGCGGGGGCAGAACTTCGTCGTCGACGCCAACACGGTGCGCCGCATCGTGGCGGTGTCGGGCGTCGGGGCGCAGGACGTGGTGCTCGAGGTCGGGCCCGGGCTGGGCTCGCTGACGCTCGGCCTGCTCGAGGTGGCCGACCGGGTGGTCGCGGTCGAGATCGACGCGCTGCTGGCCGACGAGCTGGCCCGGACGGCGGCCGAGCGGCTGCCCGAGCGGGCCGACCGGCTGGACGTCGTCACCGCCGACGCGATGCGGGTCTCCGAGCTGCCGGCCATCCCCACCGCCGTGGTGGCCAACCTGCCGTACAACGTCGCGGTACCGGTCCTGCTGCACCTGCTGGCGACGTTCCCCGGGTGGCGGCGCGGGCTGGTGATGGTGCAGGCCGAGGTCGCGCGCCGGATCGCCGCACCGCCCGGGTCCAAGATCTACGGCGTCCCGTCGGTGAAGACCGCCTGGTACGCCGAGGCGGCGTGGGCGGGCTCGGTGTCGCCGACCGTGTTCTGGCCGGTGCCGAACGTGGACTCCGGTCTCGTCGCCCTCGTCCGGCGCGACCCGCCGCCGACCACCGCGACGCGCGAGCAGGTGTTCGCGGTCGTCGACGCCGCCTTCGGGCAGCGGCGCAAGATGCTCCGGTCGTCGCTGGCGGGCCTGGCCGGCTCGTCGGGCGCCGCCGTGGAGGCGCTCGAGGCGGCCGGGGTCGATCCCCAGGCGCGCGGCGAGGTGCTCGACGTGACCGCTTTCGCCCGGATCGCCGAACGGCTGGGAACGACAGGCTAACGTTCGCGAATGGCCTCGCCCCTGCCGCCCGCACCGGTCGGCGTGCACGTGCGGGCGCCCGCCAAGATCAACCTCGCGCTCAAGGTCGGGGCCCCGCGGCCCGACGGCTACCACCCGCTCGCGACCGTCTACCACGCGGTCTCGCTCTACGACGACGTGCACGCGGAGTGGGCCGAGCCCGACGAGTTCGAGCTCGAGGCCTCCGGCGAGGGCGTCGCCGAGGTGCCGCTGGACGACACCAACCTCGCGCTCCGCGCAGCCCGGCTCCTGGCGCGGGTCCACGGTGGCCAGGACAAGCTGGGCGTGCACCTGACGATCAAGAAGGCCATCCCCGTCGCCGCCGGGCTGGCCGGCGGCTCGGCCGACGGGGCCGCTGCGCTGCTCGCCTGCGCGACCCTGTGGGACATCGACCTCGCACCCGAGGTGCTGCGCCACCTGGGCGCCGAGCTGGGCAGCGACGTGCCGTTCGCGCTGCTCGGCGGCACCGCGGTCGGCGGCGGTCGCGGCGAGGACGTCGCCCCGGCGCTGGCCCGCGGGAGCTATCACTGGGTCCTCGCCTTCGGCCACCAGGGCCTGTCGACCCCGGCGGTCTACCGCCGCTTCGACGAGCTCAACCCCGACCCCTCGCCGCCCGAGGTCCCGCCCGACCTCATGAACGCGCTCCGCGGGGGAGACCCCTACGAGCTCGGCGCCGCACTGACCAACGACCTGCAGGCCGCCGCCCTGAGCCTGCGCCCCGCGCTGCGCCGGGTCCTCGAGACGGGTCTCGAGCTCGGTGCGGTGGGTGCGGTCGTGTCGGGTTCCGGGCCGACCTGCGCCTTCCTCGTCGAGGACGAGGAGGAGGCGATCGACCTGAGCGTCTCGCTGAGCGCGGAGGGCGTCGCGCGCAAGGTGCTGCGCGCCAGCGGACCCGTGGTCGGCGCCCGCGTCGTCGGCTGATCCCCGCCGCGTCCGTCGCGCCCGCCCCACAGCACCGCTAGCGTTCCGGGTGTGAGTGCTCCCGCTGCCATGGCCCGGCTCGTCCGGCCCCTGCGCCCCCGGGACCCGGAAGAGAAGGGGCGGGTCGCCTCCGAGCTCGAGCTGCTCACCGACCTCTGCTTCGTGGTCGCGGTCAGCCAGGCGGCGGCGGCCCTGCACCACGGCCTCGTCTCGGAGCACCCCGGCGCTGCCGTGCTCGGCTACGTCATGGCCTTCTTCGCGATCTGGTGGGCCTGGCTGAACTTCAGCTGGTTCTCCTCGGCCTACGACAACGACGACGTGACCTACCGGCTCCTGACGATCCTCCAGATCGTCGGCGCCCTGACCCTCGCCGCCGGCATCACGACGTTCGCGACGGGCATCGACGAGGGCGTGGCCCACTTCGGCATCATCATCGTCGGCTACGTGATCATGCGGGTCGGGCTGGTGCTGCAGTGGTTGCGGGTGGCGCGCGACGACCCGGCCCACCGGGCGACCGCCCTGCGCTACGTGGCGGGCGTCGTCGTCGTCCAGCTGGGGTGGATCGCCTTCTACCCGGCCAGCCATGTGCCCACCCTCGTGGTGCCGCTGTTCTTCTTCCTGGTCGCCTGCGAGCTCGTGGTCCCGTTCTGGGCCGAGCGCCCCGCCCAGACCACCTGGCACCCGCACCACATCGCCGAGCGCTACGGGCTGTTCTTCATCATCGTGCTCGGCGAGACGATCCTGTCCTCCACGCTGGCCGTGCAGGAGGCCTTCACCGGGGAGACCGGGCACCGCGTGGCCGTCGCGGGCGTGACGCTCGGCGGGGTGCTGATCGTGTTCAGCCTGTGGTGGCTCTACTTCTCCCGCGAGGCCGCCACCGTGCTGGAACGGGCCCGGCGTGACGGTACGCACGTCGAGTACCTGTTCGGCTTCGGCCACTACCTGATCTACGCCGCCGCGGCGGCCGTCGGCGCCGGGCTCGCAGCCCGGGCCGAGTACGTGGCGGAGCCCGAGGACGCGCACCTGGACCTGGTCACGTCGGCCGCGGTGACGGTGCCGGTCGCCGTGCTGCTGGTGGCGATGTGGGCGGTGCACCTGCGCCTGCACGACGCCTCGTGGCGGACGGGAGTGCCGTTCTTCGGCGCCGCCGCGATCGTGCTCGCCGGGACGCCGCTGCCGTTCTCCGAGCTGCTCGCCGGTGGCGTCCTCGGCGTGCTGGTCGTCGTGGAGACGCGGTTCGCCGCGGCGGCGCCCCCGTTGCCCGAGCGCGCAGCGGGCTAGCTGCGCTCCCCGTACGAGGCGAGCAGCCGGCGCAGGCCGTCGGCGAGGCTGGTCCGGCCCGGTTCGTCCAGGCCGGCCAGCAGCGCGTGCTCGGCGTCGAGGAGGTCGACCAGGGCCCCGTCGACGGTGGCCCGACCCTGGGGCGTGAGCGCCACCCGGACCGAGCGGCGGTCGTCCGGGTCGCTGTCGCGGCGGACCAGGCCGCGCGCCTCCAGGCGGTCGACGCGGTTGGTCATCGTCCCCGAGGTGACGCCGGTCGCCCGCACCAGGGCACCGGGCGAGGCACGGTAGGGCTTCCCGGAACGACGCAGCACGGCAAGCACGTCGAACTCCCAGCCCTCCAGCCCGTGCCGGCCGAACGCGGCGGCGCGGACCCGGTCGACGTGGCGGGCGAGCCGGTCGACCCGGGAGAGGACCTCCATGGGCGAGGTGTCCAGGTCGGGACGTTCGCGGCGCCAGGCGCCGACGAGCTCGTCTACCTCGTCCTCGACGCTGCTCACGCGGTCAGGCTAGGGCGTCGGTCTCTCGACGTCGAGAGACTCCGTCTGCGAGGGGGGACGACCCCCCGCACCCCCCGGCGTGGGTTGCACTCGCTGGCGCTCGTGGAACCCCGTCTGCGAGGGGGGACGACCCCCCGCACCCCCCGCGCGGGTTCCACTCGCTGGCGCTCGTGGAACCCGGGCCTGGCATCGTCATGGAGCTCAGCCGAGGTCGCGGTCCTCGCGCGGCATCGTGGCGGCGAGGGCCACGATCCCGGCGCAGAGCACGGCCGGGACGGCCATCGCGTGGTGGATGCCGACGTGGCGCACGAGGAACCCGACCACGGCCGGCCCCGCCAGGAACGCGGCGTAGCCGAAGGTCACGACCACCGCGAGCACGCGCCCACCGCCGAGGTGGCCGGCGACCGCATACACCTGCGGGGCGATCATGCCGACGCCGAGGCCGACGAGGGCCCACCCGGCGACCAGCAGCGGGAGCGAGCTGACGAGCGTCACGGCGAGGTAGCCGAGCGCGGCGCTGACGCCGCCGAAGCGAACGACCGCCCGCCGGCCGAAGCGGGTGACGAGCCGGTCGCCGAGGAGGCGGATGACCACCATGAACGCGCTGACCGCCACCAGGCCGACCGCGCCCGTCGTCGGGTCGACGTGGGCGACGTCGGTGATGTGGATCGACGACCAGTCGACCGCCGTGCCCTCGGACAGGCCGAAGGCCAGCGCCATGATCCCGAGCACGTACGCGGCCCGCGGGACCCGGACGCGGCTGCCGTCGGACGCGCGGTGCTCGACCGGGGCCGTGGTGGGGGCGATGCGGAGCAGGACCGCGAGGACGACGGCGGCGACCCCGGCCAGCGTCAGGAGCAGGGGGGTGACGATCGCGCCGCCGTCGAGGCCGAGGGCACCGGCGAACGCGAGGACCGAGGCGGCGCCGAGGAGGTTGCCGACGGAGAAGAACGCGTGGAACGAGCTCATCACCGGTCGGCGCCGGGCCGCCTCGACCTGGACCCCGATCGCGTTCATGGCGACGTCCATCGCGCCGTTCCCGAGGCCGAGCAGCATCGCGCCGGCGACGGCGACCGGGTAGGTCGGGGCGAGGGCGAGCGCGACGACGGCGAGCACCAGGACCGGCAGGGCCACGAGGGCGATCCGGCGGGCCCCGACGGCGTCGGACAGCCGGCCGCCGATCTGCATCGACGCGATGCCGGCGATACCGGCCAGGAAGAGCATCAGCGCGATCGAGCCGTCCCCGATCGCCAGCTTGTCCCGCAGCGAGGGGAGGCTGCCGCCCCAGCCCCCGAGCAGCAGCCCGTTGACCGCGAACATCAGCGTCACGGCCGTGCGGACGACGGGTGCGGCCAGCGGGTGGGTCCCCGGACCGGCCGGCAGGACGGGGGCGATGGACGCGCTCACGACAGCTCCTTAGCGGACGTCCGGCCCGGACGTCCTTCTTAAACGTTACAGAAAGAAGCGTAGGTCGCTCGTCGGGTTCCCGCAAACCGCTGGCCGGGCCCGGGCGTGTGGAGATGGGGGCCCGTTCCTGCGTACCCTGGTGCCGGCCGGTCCGCGGTCGGTCTCGTGACGGCCAGGGCCTCGCCGCTTTCAGCGATCCCCGGTTGGTCTGCCGGCAGGGCCCGCCTGACTTTGAATCAGGACCAGCGACGTAGGTTCGACTCCTACCCGGGGAGCACAGCGCGGCTCGCCGCCGCGACGTGGTCGAGACAGCTCAGGACAGACAGGACGTGCGTGTGCCCGTGAGCAGGACTGCGCCCGCTGGGCCACCGAACCGCACCCTCGAGGGCGAACCCGTCTCGGCCGTCGTCATCCTTGCCGCCGGCGAGGGTCGACGGATGCACTCGACGCGCTCCAAGCTGCTGCACGAGATCGCCGGGCACTCGATGCTGAGCTACGCGGTCGACGCCGCGACGGCGCTGCAGCCCCAGCACATCGTGGTCGTGGTCGGTCACCTGCGCGAGCAGGTGGAGGCCCACCTCGCCGAGATCGCTCCGCACGTCACGACCGTCGTCCAGACCGAGCAGCGCGGCACCGGGCACGCGGTGCAGGTCGCGCTCGCGGCGCTCCCCGAGCTCGCCGGCGACGTGCTCGTGACCTACGGCGACGTGCCGATGCTCACCGCGGACACGCTCGTCGCCTTGGTGGCCGACCACCGCGGCGCCCGCTCGTCGGTCTCGGTCCTGACCGCCCGCGTCGCCGACCCCGCGGGCTACGGCCGCATCGTGCGGGGGGCCGGCGACGACGTGCTGGCGATCGTCGAGGACCGGGACGCCAGCGAGGCGCAGCGGGCGATCGACGAGATCAACTCCGGCATCTACGTCTTCGACGCGGCGACGCTGCGCGACGGCCTGGCCCAGCTGCGGCCGACCAACGACCAGGGCGAGCTCTACCTCACCGACGTCCTCGGCCTGGCGCGCGAGGCCGGCCGGGCGGTGTCGGCGTACGCGACGGCCGACGCCTGGCAGACCGAGGGCGTGAACGACCGGGTGCAGCTGGCGCGGATGAACGCCGAGGTCAACCGGCGCATCCTCGAGCGCTGGATGCGTGCCGGGGTGACGGTCCTCGACCCCGCGTCGACCTGGGTGCACGCCTCGGTCGACCTCGCCGAAGACGTCACGCTGCTCCCCGGCACGTCGCTGGAGGGCGCGACGTCGGTGGCCGCCGGCGCCACCGTCGGTCCCGACACCACCCTCGTCGACGTCGAGGTGGGCGAGGGTGCGACCGTCGTCCGCGCCCACGGCTCGCTGTCGGTGATCGGCGCCGGCGCGAGCGTCGGCCCGTACGCCTACCTGCGCCCGGGCACGGTGCTGGGCGAGCGCGGCAAGATCGGCACCTTCGTCGAGACCAAGAACGCCACGATCGCCGCCCGGGCCAAGGTCCCGCACCTGACGTACGCGGGCGACGTCGAGATCGGCGAGGACGCCAACATCGGCGCGGGCGTGATCTTCGCCAACTACGACGGCGTGACCAAGTCGCGGTCCCGGGTCGGCCGTGCGAGCTTCGTGGGCAGCGACTCGACGCTCGTCGCCCCCGTCACGGTCGGCGACGGCGCGTACGTCGGGGCGGGGTCGACGGTCACCGGCGACGTCGGTCCCGGCGAGCTCGCCGTCAGCCGTGGGCGCCAGCGGAACGTCCCCGGCTGGGTCGCCCGTAAGCGCGCCGGGACCAAGACCGCGGCGGCGGCGGAGGCCGCCGGGGCGCAGCCGGGCGTCGAGGCCCCGACCCCGAACGTCGTGCACGCCCCCCTGAGCGACCAGACGGTCGTGCAGGCCGGCGCCGCCGGATCCGAGAACGACCAGACCGGGAGCACGCAGCCCGACACCGACGAGAGGGAGTCGTGACCGGCTTCAAGCGGCCGAACGTCAAGCACCTGATGCTGTTCTCGGGGCGTGCGTACCCCGAGCTGGCGGCGGAGGTGTCCGAGATCCTGGACGTCGACATCGTCCCGACGCGGGCGATCACGTACGCCAACTCCGAGATCTACGTCCGCTTCGAGGAGTCGGTGCGGGGCAGCGACGCCTTCGTGCTGCAGAGCCACGCCGCTCCGGTCAACGAGTGGCTGATGGAGCAGCTGATCATGGTCGACGCGCTCAAGCGGGCGTCGGCCAAGCGGATCACCGTGGTCGCGCCCTTCTACCCGTACGCGCGCCAGGACAAGAAGCACCGCGGCCGCGAGCCGATCTCGGCCCGCCTGATCGCCGACCTGTTCAAGACCGCCGGCGCCAACCGCCTGATGTCGGTCGACCTGCACGCGGCGCAGATCCAGGGCTTCTTCGACGGGCCCGTCGACCACCTGTGGTCGCTCCCGGTGCTCGCCGACTACGTCGAGAGCCGCTACGACAAGGCGGAGATGACGGTCGTCTCGCCCGACGCCGGCCGCGTACGCCTCGCCGACATGTGGAGCGACCGGCTGAACGTCCCGCTGGCCATCATCCACAAGCGCCGCGACCACGACGTCGCGAACACGGTCGTCGTGCACGAGGTGGTCGGTGAGGTCGAGGGCCGCGTCTGCCTGCTCGTCGACGACATGATCGACACCGCGGGCACGATCTGCCAGGCCGCGGAGGCGCTGATGGCCCGCGGCGCGAAGGCGGTCGTCGCGGCCGCCACCCACGCCGTCCTGTCGGGGCCGGCGGTGGAGCGGCTGACGACCTCCTCGATCGAGGAGGTCATCGTGACCAACACCCTCCCGATCACGCCCGAGCGGCGCTTCGAGGGGCTCACCGTCCTCTCCATCGCCCCGCTCATCGCTCGCGCCATCCGTGAGGTCTTCGAGGACGGGTCGGTCACCAGCCTGTTCGACGGCCAGAGCTGAGCCCGGGCCCGACCTCTACGCGGGGGAGGGCGCTGGACGGATTCGGGTGTAGGCCTGCGGTCGGCTAGTCTTCTCCGGTTGCCTCGGCGAGGGTCGCAGACCGTGATCGACAGGGCACCGGCTCCGCGCGGGCCGGCCTGCGGTCGCCCGCTGCGCACCTCCCGGTGCTGACATCCGAGTCCAACCCACATCGTTCGAAGCAGTCGTTCGAAGCAAATTGCAAGGAGTTCGTCCGTGCCTGAGGTCACGATCGTCGCCGAGGCTCGCACCGAGTTCGGCAAGGGTGCTGCCCGCCGTATCCGTCGTGCCGACAAGATCCCCGCCGTCCTGTACGGGCACGGCACCGATCCCGTCCACATCACGCTGCCGGGTCACGAGACCCTGCTGGCGCTGCGCACCGCCAACGCGCTGCTCTCCATCCAGATCGACGGCGCCTCGCAGCTCGCCCTGCCCAAGCAGGTCCAGCGCGACCCGATCAAGCGCACCATCGAGCACGTCGACCTGGTGCTCGTCCGGCTCGGCGAGAAGGTCACCGTCGACATCGCGATCGTGCTCGAGGGCGAGGCGTCCCCGGACGCCCTCGTCGACCTCGTCGCGTCGAGTGTGCCGATCGAGGCCGAGGCCACCCACATCCCGACCGAGATCGTCGTGTCGATCGAGGGCCTGCGCGTCGGCACCCAGATCACCGCGGGCGACCTCGAGCTGCCGGAGGGCTCGACCCTGTCCGGGCTCGACCCCGAGGCGCTCATCGTCAACCTCAGCGCTGCGCCGTCCGCCGCGCAGGTCGAGGCCGAGCTGGCCGAGGCCGAGGCCGAGGTCGGCATCGAGCCGACGCTGGCCGACGACACGGAGACCGACGAGGCCCAGGCCGAGTCGACCGAGGACTCGTCCGAGAACGCCTGACCGTCTCCTCTCGACGCAGCACGCATGCTCTGGCTGGTGGTCGGGCTCGGTAACCCGGGCCCGACCTACGCCGGTCACCGGCACAACGTCGGGTTCCTCGTCGTCGACGAGCTCGCACGACGTGGCGGGGCCCGCTTCTCCCGGGCGAAGGACCTGCGCGCCGACACGGCCGACGTCCGCGTCGGTCCCCCCGGCGTCGACCAGTCACGCCTCGTCCTGGCCAAGTCGCGCTCGTTCATGAACGAGACCGGCGGGCCCGTGTCACGCCTGCTCGCCTACTACAAGCTGTCGCCGGCTGCGCTGGTCGTCGTCCACGACGAGCTGGACATCGACCCCGGTCAGCTGCGGGTCAAGCTCGGCGGCGGCGACAACGGCCACAACGGCCTGAAGTCCATCCGGAGCTCGCTGGGCACCGGTGAGTACTACCGGGTACGCGTCGGGGTCGGTCGTCCGCCCGGCCGCCAGGACCCGGCCGACTTCCTGCTCAGCAACTTCCCGCCCTCGGCGCGCACGGACGTCGAGACCGAGGTCCAGCGCGCCGCCGACGCGGTCGAGAGCCTGGTCGAGGACGGCCTCGAGCGCACCCAGAGCACGTTCAATTCTTGATGGGCTCGCTCCGCTTCGCCTGCGGACCGGGCTCTGACCCGGTGCGGGTCGGCCGCGCCGCGTGACTTGGCGTCTCTCAGTACAGTCTGACCAGTGAGTCTTGCGGGCCTGGTGAGCCTTTTCAGCACCGATCCTGTCGTCGCGGAGACGATCGCTGACGCACGCTCGCGTGCTCGCCCCGCGTTGGACCTGACCGCTCCGCCGTCGATGCGGCCGATGATCGCCGCGGCCCTCACCTCCGCGGTCGCCGCGGGTGGCGCCGACCGTCCGGTCCTGCTGGTCACCTCGACCTACCGCGAGGCCGAGGACCTGACCGCGGCCTGCCAGTCGCTGCTCGGGACCGAGGCCGTCGCCTACTACCCGGCCTGGGAGACGCTGCCGCACGAGCGGCTCAGCCCGCGCTCGGACACCGTCGGTCGGCGCCTCGCCGTGCTCCGCCGCATCGTCGGGAACGACGAGCTCCCGCCGCCGCGGGTCGTCGTGGCCCCCGTCCGCAGCATCCTCCAGCCGCAGGTCAAGGGGCTGGCCGACCTGCTGCCCGTCCGGCTGGTGACGGGGGAGGACTTCGACACCAGCGAGCTCGCGGCCGCCCTGGTCGGGGCGGCGTACACGCGGGTCGACCTGGTCGAGCGGCGCGGCGAGTTCGCGGTCCGCGGCGGCATCGTCGACGTGTTCCCGCCGACCGAGGAGCACCCCCTCCGCATCGACTTCTTCGGCGACACCGTCGAGGACATCCGCTACTTCACCGTCGCCGACCAGCGGTCGACCGACATCGTGATCAAGGAGGTCGTGGCGTCCCCCTGCCGCGAGCTGCTGCTCACCGACGAGGTGCGGAGCCGCGCCTTCGCGCTGTCGCAGGAGCACCCCGAGCTCATCGAGATGCTCGACAAGATCGCCCAGGGGCACGCGGTCGACGGCATGGAGGCGCTCTCGCCCGTGCTCGTCGACGGCATGGAGCTGCTCGTCGAGCTGCTGCCGGCCGGCACCCAGGTCCTGGTCTGCGACCCCGAGCTCGTCCGCGGCCGCGCCATCGACCTCGTCCGGACCAGCGAGGAGTTCCTGCACGCGTCCTGGGCCGCTGCGGCCGGAGGGGGCAAGGCACCGATCGACCTGGGGGAGTCCTCCTACCGCTCGCTGGGCGAGGTCCGCTCGACCGCGCTCGCCGCCGGGCACTCGTGGTGGACCCTCTCGCCCTTCAGCGCGGGCCCCGGAGCCCCCACGTCGGACGACGGCCCCCGGCACGGCGAGACCCGGGCGTCGGAGGGCTGGGGCGCGGGAACCGTCCGCACCGAGGACGGCGAGCTCGTCGACCTGAGCTCGGTCGCGCGGGAGGCCGGCGTCGTGAGCCGGACCATCGCCGGACGTCCGGTGGAGAGCTACCGCGGTGACACCGAGGCCGCGCTGCACGAGATCGGTGCGCGGATCAAGGACGGCTGGCGGGTCCTGCTGATGGCCGAGGGCAAGGGCATCGCGGAACGTCTCGCCGAGGTCCTGACCAACGAGGACCTGCCCGTACGCCGCCTCGACACGCTGACCGACCACCCGGCGCCGGGCATCGCGACCGTGGTCTGCGGGGAGCTGACCCACGGCTTCGTCGCCGACGGGCTCTCGCTGCTCGTGCTCACGGCCCGCGACCTGTCCGGCCAGCGCGCGCCCGACAAGGCGAGCCGCAAGATGCCGGCACGCCGCAAGCAGACCATCGACCCGCTCGAGCTGAGCCCCGGCGACGCCGTCGTTCACGCCCAGCATGGTGTGGGGCGCTACATCGAGATGGTGCAGCGCGCCGTCGGCAAGGACAGCACGCGGGAGTACCTCGTCATCGAGTACGCCCCCTCCAAGCGCGGGCAGCCGGGCGACCGGCTCTACGTCCCGATGGACGCGCTCGAGCAGGTCACCCGCTACGTCGGCGGGGAGAACCCGACGCTGGACAAGATGGGCGGCGGCGACTGGGCCGCGCGCAAGACGCGGGCGCGCAAGGCCGTCCGCGAGATCGCCGGCGAGCTCATCAAGCTGTACGCGGCCCGGCAGGCGACGCGCGGCCACGCGTTCAGCCCGGACACCACCTGGCAGCGCGAGCTCGAGGACGCGTTCGGCTTCGTCGAGACCCCCGACCAGCTCGCCGCCGTCGAGGAGACCAAGCGGGACATGGAGCAGGTCGTCCCGATGGACCGCCTCATCTGCGGCGACGTGGGCTACGGCAAGACCGAGATCGCTGTGCGCGCGGCGTTCAAGGCGGTGCAGGACGGCAAGCAGGTCGCCGTCCTCGTGCCGACGACGCTGCTCGTGCAGCAGCACCTCCAGACGTTCGCGGGCCGCTACTCCGGCTTCCCGGTCAACGTCGCCCCGCTCAGCCGGTTCCAGTCGGCCGCCGAGATCAAGGCGACCATGGCCGGGGTCACCGAGGGCAAGGTCGACGTGGTGATCGGCACGCACCGCCTGCTGGGCGGCGAGATCAAGTTCAAGGACCTCGGGCTGGTGATCATCGACGAGGAGCAGCGCTTCGGCGTCGAGCACAAGGAGCAGCTCAAGCGCCTGCGCACCAGCGTCGACGTGCTCGCCATGTCGGCGACCCCCATCCCGCGCACGCTCGAGATGGCCATCACCGGGATCCGCGAGATGAGCACGATCGCGACCCCGCCGGAGGAGCGGCACCCGGTGCTGACCTTCGCCGGCCCGTACGACGAGGCGCAGGTCACCGCGGCGATCCGGCGCGAGCTGAGCCGCGAGGGCCAGGTCTTCTTCGTGCACAACCGGGTGTCGAGCATCGACAAGACCGCGAAGCGGATCACCGAGCTCGTCCCCGAGGCACGCGTCGCCACCGCGCACGGCCAGATGGGCGAGCAGCGCCTCGAGCAGGTGATGGTCGACTTCTGGGAGCGTCGCGCCGACGTCCTCGTCTGCACGACGATCGTCGAGGCCGGCCTCGACATCAACACGGCGAACACCCTGATCGTCGACCGTTCCGACCAGCTCGGGCTGAGCCAGCTCCACCAGATCCGCGGCCGGGTGGGCCGTGGGCGCGAGCGCGGCTACGCGTACTTCCTCTACCCGCCCGAGAAGCCGCTGACCCAGACCGCGTACGACCGGCTGGCGACGATCGCCGCCCACACCGACCTCGGCGCCGGCATGGCCGTGGCGATGAAGGACCTCGAGATCCGCGGGGCGGGCAACATGCTCGGTGGTGAGCAGTCGGGCCACATCGCCGACGTGGGCTTCGACCTCTACATCCGGCTCGTGGGCGAGGCGGTGGCGGAGTACCGCGGCGACGCCGCCGAGCCCGAGCCGGAGATGCGGATCGAGCTGCCGATCGACGCGCACCTGCCGACCGACTACGTCGAGTCGGAACGGCTCCGGCTGGAGATGTACAAGCGGCTGGCCGAGGTCAGGTCCGAGGCCGACGTCAAGGCGATCGAGGCCGAGCTGCACGACCGCTACGGCGCGCCGACGCAGCCGACGCTCAACCTGCTCGAGGTGGCCCGGTTCCGGCTGCTGGCCCGGGAGGCGGGCATCACCGAGGTCGTGTCGCAGGGGACGTTCATCCGCTTCGGCCCGGCCGAGCTGCTCGATTCGAAGCAGCTGCGGCTCAAGCGGCTCTACCCGCGCAGCGTGATCAAGGAGACCGCGCGGCACATCCTGGTGCCGCGTCCGCTCGCCAGCACGATCGGTGGGCCCACGGTCGAGGACCTCGAGCTCCTGCGCTGGTGCGCCAAGGTCGTCCGCGACATCTTCCTCGCCTGACCGGGCCCGGCGGCGCCTCGCGGGCCGGCGGGAGGGTGCGGGCTAGGATCACGGAGGCTCGCGCCGCTCCGCTCTACGTCTCGAGAGGTCCCATGCGTCTCTGGTCCCCGGCTGCACCGAAGCGCCGGCTCCGTCTCGCCGCCACGACCGTCGTGCTCCTCGCGGTCGGCGCCACGGCAGGCTGCGGCAACGCCAGCCCGTCGGTCGCCGCGTACGTCGACGGCACGAGCATCACCTCGGCCCAGCTCGACGACGCCGTGGCCGGGGTCGGCCAGACCGTCGAGCAGGGTCAGCAGGTCTCGTCCCAGGCGGTGCTGGACGCCCTGATCCACGGCGTGATCGCGGACCGGATCGCCGCCGCCAACAACATCACCGTGACCGACGGCGAGCGCGACGCGGCGCTGAAGGGCTCCAACCTCGAGCCGCTGCTGCCGATCCCCGCGGCCAAGGAGGTCGCGTACGACGTGGCCGACCAGCAGATCGTGGCGCAGAAGGTCGGGTCGCAGCCCTACCTGGACCAGGTCGCCCGGCAGCAGGTCACGGTCAACCCGCGCTACGGCGTGCTCGACGAGAATCAGAAGCTGATCGTCACCGACCAGTCCGGCTCGCTCGCCCGCCCGGCGAGCCCCAGCCCGAGCCCCACCCCCTGACGACGTCGGCCTCGCCCGAGGGCCTCGGCCCGCCGGGGGACGGTGGCGCACCGACGAGCGAGGTCGACCGGCTCGTCGCGGTGATGCACCGGCTGCGCCGCGACTGCCCCTGGGACGCCGAGCAGACGCACCTCTCGCTCGTGCCCTACCTCGTCGAGGAGGCGTGCGAGGTCGTGGAGGCGATCGAGGCCGGGACCAGCGCGGACGTCCGCGAGGAGCTCGGTGACCTGCTGCTGCAGGTCGTGTTCCACAGCAAGCTGGCCGCGGAGGAGGACGCCTTCGACCTGCAGGCCGTGGCCGCCGGCATCGCCGACAAGCTCGTCGCCCGGCACCCGCACGTCTTTCCTCCGCCGAAGCAGGGGGACGACCCCCTCGGACCCCCGAACGAGCAGGTGGACGAGGTGCCGACGGACCTGCACGCGACCTGGGAGCAGCGCAAGGCGGTGGAGAAGGGGCGGACGTCCGCTCTCGAGGGCATCCCGGAACGACTCTCCGCCCTCGCCCGCGCCGCCAAGATCCTGTCCCGCGCCCGCTCCCGCCGGGTCCCGCTCGAGACCCCGGACCACGTCGAGCCGATCACCGACGCGGCGCTCGGCGACGCCCTGCTCGACCTGGTCGTCCGGGCCCAGGCGTCCGGGCTCGACGCCGAGCAGTCGGCCCGCACCGCCGTACGCCGCCTCGAGCAGCGGGTGCGTGAGGCCGAGGCCGGCTCATGACGGGCGCGACCTCGGCCTCCGCGCTGACCCCGGGGTGCGAGAACCTGGTCGGGTGCGCGCACGCCTGATCGGCCTCGCCCTGCTGATCGGGTTCGCCGGCTGCTCGGTGAACGTGCCTGCGCCCACGCCCCTACCGTCTGCGCAGGCACCGTCCGGGGCTCCACCGGCAGCCGACGAGGTCCGGGTGACAGACCCGGGGTCCCTGCGGGCGGCGCTCGCGACGGCCCGACCCGGCCAGACCATCACCCTGGCCGACGGCTTCTACTCCGGACGGCCACCGCGGGGCGGCGACAGCAGCGAGCCCGGGCGCTACGTGATCGCGGTGTCAGGGACGGCGACGGCGCCGATCACCCTGCGGGGTTCGCGGGCGGCGGTGCTCGACGGCGACGGACCTGGCGGCGGCTACGTGCTGCACCTCGTCGGGGCCAGCCACTGGGTGCTGCGCGGGTTCACCGCGTCCTCCGGCGCCAAGGGCGTCGTGCTCGACCGCTCCTCCCACGACGTGCTCGACGACCTCCACGTCACGGACATCGGCGCCGAGGGTGTCCACCTCCGCAACGGTTCCAGCGACGACGTGGTCTCCGCCAGCGAGATCGACCACACCGGCACGCGGCAGGAGGGCTTCGGCGAGGGGGTCTACCTCGGCAGCGCCAGCTCGAGCTGGGCCCGCTACTCCGGCGGGTCGCCCGACCGCTCGGACCGCAACCAGGTCCTGGACAACCACATCCACGACACGGCCGCGGAGAACGTCGACATCAAGGAGGGGACGAGCGGGGGGCTCGTCCGCGGCAACACCCTCGACGGGGACGGCCTGTCGGGCCACAGCTCGGCGGACTCCTGGGTCGACGTCAAGGGCAGCGACTACCTGATCGAGCGCAACCACGGCGTGCACACCGCCGTGACGACCGACGTGGGCAGCTGTGTCCGGGGGCGTCCGGCCCGGTTCTGCAACGGCTTCGAGGTCCACACCCCGATCGACGGGGCGGGTGCCCGCAACACCTTCCGCGGCAACCGGCTGGAGGTGAACGCGCCCGGGGCCGGGATCTGGCTCCAGAGCACGGCCGTCGACCGCGGCAACGTGATCGGCTGCGACCACGAGGTGGTCGGCGCCGCGGCGGGGTCGTACGCGACCAACCACTGGTCGCCGCTCAGCTGCTCGCCGTGACGACGCGACCCTGGTTCGACCCCGGCACTCCTGTCCGGGCCGACCTCCCGGGCGTTAGCCTCGTCGTGTGAGCGAGCCCACACGACCGTCGTCCGAGGTCCGCCGTGACGTCGAGGCGGCCCTGGGCGCGCGCCGCGACCTGGGGCCCGACTACGAGGACGCCGTCGCCGCGAGCCTCGCCGACCGCGTCGAGGAGCTCGTCGCCCGCCGTTCGGCCGAGGTCGCGGTTCCTCCTGAGGACCGTCAGCACGCGCGCGACGAGGAGAAGGCGACGGGAGACGGGCGGTTCTTCATCGCCCTCGCCTCGCTCGGCGCCGGCATCCCGATCACCGGCATCGTGCACGACTCGGTCCTCGCCACCGCGGTCGCGTGGGCCGGCCTGGTGGGGATCAACGTGGCCGCCGCCCTGCGTGGGCGACGGCCCCGCTGAGGTCGGTCAGCCGGCGAGGTTGCGGCTGCGCTGACCGATGCCGAGCTCGCCGTACGGGTAGTCCGCGGCCTGCAGGTCGCTGGCCTCGTCGAGGGCGGCGGTCTCGGTGTCGGTCAGGTGCAGGCCGGCGGCCTTGAGGTTCGTCTCGAGCTGGGCCGTCGTGCGGGCACCGAGGATCGTCGCCGTGACGCTGGGCCGGTCGGTGACCCAGGACAGGGCGACCTCGGCCATCGAGATGCCGCGGTCCTCGGCGACCTTCTGCACGGCGTCGATCGTGTTCCAGGTGCGCTCGGTGCCGCGCCGGTCGTAGGCCTCCATGCCGCGCTCCGGGTTCTCCCCGAGGCGCGTGACCCCGGTGGGGCGCTCGTCGCGCTTGTACTTGCCCGACAGCCAGCCGCCGCCGAGCGGGCTCCAGGGCAGCAGCCCCATGCCCACGTCGAGCGCGGCGGGCACGATCTCCCACTCGATCTCGCGGACGATCAGGCTGTACTGCGGCTGCAGCGTGACGGGCTCGTTCAGCCCGAGCGCGCGCGCCGTGTGCACGGCCTTGGTGAGCTGCCAGCCGGTGAAGTTCGACAGGCCGTAGTAGCCGATCTTGCCCTCCTGCACGAAGCCGTCGAGCGTCCGCAGCGTCTCCTCCAGCGGGGTCCACGCGTCGAAGGCGTGCACCTGGTAGAGGTCGACATGGTCGAGGCCGAGGCGTCCGAGCGACGCGTCGAGCGACCGCGTCAGGTTGCGGCGCGAGAGCCCGGCGGCGTTCGGCACCGACTCCCGGCTGAAGCGGCCCTTCGTGGCGAGCACCACCTGGTCCGTCACCTCGGCGGGCCGGTCGGCGAACCAGCGCCCGATGATCTCCTCCGAGGCGCCGCCGCTGTAGACGTTGGCCGTGTCGACGAACGTGCCGCCGGCGGCGATGAACGTGTCGAGCTGCTCGAACGAGCCGGCCTCGTCGGTCTCCGAGCCGAACGTCATGGTGCCGAGGCAGAGGGAGGAGACGGCCGTGCCGCTTGATCCGAGGGTGCGATATTCCATGGCAGCAGTCTTACCCGGGCCCGGCCGGGCTCAGCCCTCGCCCCTGGGCTGGGCGGCCTTCTTGTTCAGCAGCGCCTTCACCTTGTCGGGCAGCACGGCGGCCACGAGCGAGCTGGCCTTGGTGCCGAGCGAGGAGGCTGCCACCTTGTCCTTGCCGGCCATCAGCGCCTCGATGCCCTGGCGGGCCACCTCGGCCGGGTCGTCCTTGGGGCCCTGGCCCATGAGCGTGTCCTCCATCCCGGCACGCGCGAAGAACGCCGTGTCGGTCGGCCCGGGCATCAGCGAGGTGATGACGACCTGCGTCTCGGCCAGCTCGGACTGCAGCGCCTCGGTGAAGGACTGCACGAACGACTTGGACGCGTTGTAGACCGTCATGAAGGCGCCCGGCATCTCCGAGGCGATGGACGAGGTCACGAGCACCCGCCCGGCGTCGGCGAGGACCATGTCGTCCAGCACCAGCTTGGCCAGGTGAACGGTGCCGAGCACGTTCAGCCGGATCACGTCGAGCTCGTCCTCCAGGCCGTTGTCGACGAAGGCACCGCCGCGACCGATGCCGGCGTTCAACGCCACGACCGCCAGCGGGCGCCCCCCGGCCACGGCCGCGGCGTACAGCGACTCCACCCCCGCACCCGTGCGCAGGTCGGCGACGAACGTGCGGACGTCCGCGCCGAGGGCACGGAGCTCCTCGACGTGGCTCTCCACTCCGGTGTCCTCGGCGGTGACCAGGAGGTCGTAGCCGCGGCCGGCGAGCTGGCGGGCGAGCTCCAGCCCGATGCCGCTGGAGGCTCCGGTCACCAGGGCGAAGGGGCGGTCGGCGGACGGTGCGGACGCATCGGTGGTCATGGCCGGTGCTTACCCGTCGCGCGCCGCCGTACGCGCGCGGGGCACGAGCGGGCGTCGGGGCCCGGCCCCCGGCAGACGTCCGGCGAACCGCCGTGGTGGCGCAGGGGCGGCGCGCTCGTCCGCCGTTAGGGTGGAGCGGTCACCTGGTCCTCCCCGTCGCTGACGCGCGGGCAACAGCGAAAGGCGGTGCTCGTGGCGAGTATCGAGTTCATCGGAGCACGCGAGATCCTCGACTCCCGGGGCAACCCGACGGTCGAGGTCGAGATCATCCTCGACGACGCGTCGGAGGGTCGGGCGGCGGTGCCGTCGGGCGCGTCGACCGGAGCGTTCGAGGCGGTCGAGCTTCGCGACGGCGGCTCCCGCTACGGCGGCAAGGGCGTCACCAAGGCCGTCCTCGGCGTGGTCGACCAGCTCGGTCCCGAGCTCATCGGCTTCGAGGCGAGCGAGCAGCGGCTCATCGACCAGGCGATGCTCGACCTCGACGGCACGGACAACAAGTCCAAGCTCGGCGCGAACGCCATCCTCGGTGTCTCGCTCGCCGTGGCCCACGCGGCGGCGAACTCGGCCGACCTCCCGCTCTACCGCTACGTCGGCGGCCCCAACGCCCACGTCCTGCCCGTGCCGATGATGAACATCGTCAACGGCGGCTCGCACGCCGACTCCGACGTCGACATCCAGGAGTTCATGATCGCGCCGATCGGCGCGGCCACGTTCCGGGAGGCGCTCGAGATGGGCGCGTCGGTCTACCACTCGCTGAAGTCCGTGCTCAAGAAGCAGGGTCTGTCGACCGGGCTGGGCGACGAGGGCGGCTTCGCGCCGAACCTGCCGGCCAACGTCGCCGCGCTCGAGCTCATCTCCACCGCCGTCGAGGCGACCGGGCTCACGCTCGGCACCGACATCGGCCTGGCGCTGGACGCGGCGAGCAGCGAGTTCTTCTCCGACGGCGTCTACCGCTGGGAGGGTGGGACCAAGTCGGCCGACGAGATGACGGCCATCTACGCGCAGTGGGTGCGCGACTTCCCGATCGTCTCGCTCGAGGACCCGCTGGCCGAGGACGACTGGACCGGCTGGTCCTCGCTCATGACCCAGCTCGGCGACCAGGTGCAGGTGGTCGGCGACGACCTCTTCGTCACCAACGTCACCCGGCTGCAGCGCGGCATCACCGAGCGCGCGGCCTCGGCGCTGCTGGTCAAGGTCAACCAGATCGGGTCGCTCACCGAGACGCTCGACGCGGTGGACCTGGCGCACCGGGCCGGCTTCGCCTGCATGATGAGCCACCGTTCCGGCGAGACCGAGGACACCACGATCGCCGACCTCGCGGTCGCGACGAACTGCGGCCAGATCAAGTCCGGCGCCCCGGCCCGGACCGACCGCGTCGCGAAGTACAACCAGCTGCTGCGGATCGAGGAGGACCTCGACGAGGCCGCCCGGTACGCGGGTGCCGCCGCCTTCCCGCGCTTCAGCGCCAAGTAGGGCCCGGCACCGATGCCGCCGTCCGGACCTCGTCCGACCGCCCGGCCGGGCGCTGGTCCCGGTCGGGGCAAGCCCCGCGCCCGGCCGGCGGTGCGCGACCGGGCGGGTTCGCCCGACCCGGCGACGGAGCCGACCGTCGCGCTCGACCCCGGCGCGTCGAGCGCGAGCCCGGCGTCGGTGACCGCGCCGGGGTCGGCGAAGGGCCAGGCCCCGACGAAGGCGCAGGCGCGGACGACGACGACGAAGGCCGCACCGCGGGCCAAGGCGGCAGCGAAGGCGCCCGCCGGCGGCAGGCGTGCGCCGGTGGGCCCGCGTCCGCCGTCGGTCCTGCACCGGGCGGTCCGCGCGAACCTGACCGCCCGCGCGCTCGCGCTCGTGGTCGTGGTGCTCGTGCTGACCATCTCGTACGCGACCTCGCTGCGGATCTACTTCTCCCAGGCGCACGAGATCGCGACGACCAAGGCCCAGATCACCGAGAGCCAGGCCGCCATCACCGACCTGCAGGGCCAGATCGCGCGCTGGAACGACCCGGCGTACGTCACCGCCCAGGCGCGCGAGCGGCTGGGCTGGCTGGTGCCCGGCGAGACCGGCTACACCGTCGTCGGGGCGGACGGCAAGCCGCTCGGCGGCGGGCTCACGCTCGACTCGTCGGCCCAGACCGACCCCAAGGAACCGCAGCCGATGTGGTGGGACCGGATGTGGGGCTCCGTGGCCGCCGCGGACAAGCCGGTGAAGGCCAAGCCCGCACCGGCCAAGCGTGCACCGGTGGGCCCGGACACCAAGCCGCGCTGATGCTGTCCTCGCTCCGCTCGGGGCGAGGGGTGGAGGTTCAGCGGCCGGACAGGTACTGGTCGACCGCCGCTGCCGTGGGCAGGCTCGGGCTGGCGCCGTGCTTCGTCGTGGCCAACGCCCCGGCGGCCGCTGCCCGCCGGAGCGCCACGGGCCAGGCCAGGCCGGCGGCGACCGCCGCGCCGAGCGCCCCCGCGAACGCGTCACCGGCCGCGGTGGTGTCCACCGGCGTGACGCCGAACGCGGGGATGTCGGTCGTGCCCGAGGGGCCGACCACCACGGTGCCGCGTCCCCCGCGGGTGACGACGACCTGGCGCACCCCACGCTCGAGGAACCAGCGTGCCGCACGTTCGGCGGAGCGCACGTCCGTCACGCGGGTGCCCGTGAGGACCTCCGCCTCGGTCTCGTTGGGGCAGGCGAGCCACACGCCGCGCCAGACCTCCTCCGGCAGCGGGGTCGCGGGCGCGGGGTCGAGCACCAGCCGCAGGCCGAGCCCGGCGCAGCGGTGCGCGGTCGCCAGCACGACCTCGAGCGGGCTCTCCAGCTGCAGCAGCACCACCGGCGAGGTCGGGGCCGCGGCGGCGAGCGACTCCTCGACCCGCGCCGGGGTGAGGGCCCCGTTCGCCTCGGGGACGATGACGATGTCGTTCTCCCCGGTCCGCGCGTCGACCCGGATGTGGGCCACGCCCGTCGCCCCGTCGACCTCGTCGACCCACCGGACGTCGACGTGGTCGGCACGCAGGGCGTCCAGGGCGAGACCGGCGAACGTGTCCCGGCCCACCGCCCCGACCATCGTCGTGGTGGCGCCCGACCGGGCCGCCGCGACGGCCTGGTTGGCGCCCTTGCCGCCGAGCACCGTGGAGAACCGGGTGCCGACGACGGTCTCGCCCGGACGGGGCAGCGGGCTCGCCGCGACCGTCAGGTCGACACTGATGCTGCCCACGACGACGACCGCCCCGGACCTCGCCGCCGTGCGACCCGCTCCGGCCTGCATCGCGTCCATGACCAGACCTTAGCCAGGCGTCGGGATATGTTTCCTCCCGGCACGAGCCGCGTACGGCCGCGGGTCAGGAGCAGACCAGCGGTGCGCTGCTCGGTGTCGCAGGGCGTACCGCACGAGCTCGCAGGAGGCTCGGTGACCAGAACGGAGCAGCCCTGAGCGTGCCCGGCCCGACCACGTCCGCGACCCGTGGTGCCCGCCGACCGCCTGAGCCGCGGCGTGCGCTGCCGCGTGCGCGCGACAGCGGCCTGTGGCTGTCCGGCTACGCGAGCTCGCTGGTCGGGGACCAGATCTTCTACGTCGCGCTGACCTGGGCCGCGGTCTCGGTCCTGTCGCCGGCCCGGGTCGGGCTGGTGCTCGTGCTCGGTTCGATCCCCCGCGCCGTCGTGCTGCTGGCCGGTGGGGTCTTCGTGGACCGGATCGGCCCGAAGCGCATCATCATCGTCTCCGACGTGCTGCGGACGCTGATCATGGTGGCCACGGCAGTGCTGCTGGGCTTCGGGGCGACGGGCACGATCCTGACCGGCGCCCTCGCGGCCGTGTTCGGGTTCGTCGACGGGTTCTTCCTCCCCGCGGTCGGTGCGGCGCCCGCGTTCGTCACGGACCACGAGGGCCAGACCCGGTTGCAGGCGCTGCGGACGATCGTCTACCGCGGCGCTCCCATGATCGGCGCACCGCTGGCCAGTGCCCTGCTCGTCGCGTTCGGGGTCGCAACCACGTTCGGGGTGACTGCTCTCCTCTTCGCGGTGTCGGTCGTGGCACTGTCCCTGACCCGGATGACGCCGCCGACGATGGAGGCAGGACCGACGACGACTGGGGGCGACGGGCCGGGCCCCAGCGTCGCCGGCGAGATCGGCGACGGGCTGCGGCTGATCGTCTCCGACCGACGGCTCCTCGTCGTGGTGGTCGTCTTCGCGATCCTCGACTTTGGCTTCGCCGGTCCCACGACGGTCGGTGTACCGCTGCTGGCCTCCGAGCAGGGATGGGGGCCGATGGGCATCGGCTGGATCCTCGGCGGGTTCGGTGCGGGCGCGGTGGCCACCGCCGGCGTGCTGGCCTGGCGACGTCCGACGGTCAGGGCGGGTGTGGTCGCGGCTGTGGGACTGTCCCTGATGAGCGTCGGGCTGATGGCGCTCGGGCTGGTCGACCGGCTCGGGCTCGCCGCACCGAGCGCGATGGTCTTGGCCGGAGCCTGCGGTGCGCTCGCCGGCGTGGGCACCGGGCTCTTCGGGACGCTGGTCAACGCCGCTCTCGTCGTGATGACGCCGGTGCGCCAGCTCGGCCGGGTCATGGCCGCCGCTGCGCTGGCGGGCTACCTGGGGGATCCCATCAGCTTCTCGCTCACCGGCATCGCGGCCCAGGGCCTCGGCGCCTCGAGCACGTTCCTCTTCGGCGGCGGGCTCATCATGGTGGCCGTGGTCATCACCTGGGTCTCCCCGGCGGTCCGGACGCTCGCCCTGCCCGGCACGACGCGGCGGTCCTGAGATCGTCACCACCACCGGCTCGGTCCCGGTCGACCGGACCGCGCCCGGGCTGTCCGACGACGACACCGCGACCGTGGAGGCGCAGCTCGGCCGGCCGCCGCGGGGTGCGGTCGAGGTCGCCCACCGCTGCCCCTGCGGGCGTCCCGACGTGGTCGCCACCCGGCCGCGGCTGCCCGGCGGCTCGCCGTTCCCGACGACGTTCTACCTGACCTGCCCCCGCGCCTCGTCGGGCTGCTCGACGCTGGAGTCGAACGGCGTGATGGCCGAGATGGCGGCCCGGCTGCACGAGGACCCGGCCCTGGCCGACGCGTACGCGCTCGCGCACGAGGCCTACCTGGCCGCGCGACGCGCGATCGGGGCGCAGACCGGCGACGGCGACGTCCCCGAGATCGCCGGGGTCAGCGCCGGCGGCATGCCCGAGCGGGTGAAGTGCCTGCACGCGCTCGCGGCCCACGCCCTCGCGGCCGGCCCCGGCGTCAACCCGCTGGGGGATGAGACGCTGGCGCTGATCGGGCCGTACTGGCGACGACCCTGCCTCCCGGGCCCGACGGACGGAGGCCCGGTGCCAGCAGCAGCTCCGGAAGCAGCAGCGACGACAGCCGAGGAGACCCGATGAGCGACACGGTGGCCGCGTTCGACTGCGGGACCAACTCACTGCGCCTGCTGCTGGCCGGCCCGGGGACCGGCGGCCCGGACGGCTCCGCCCTGACCGACCTCGACCGCCAGACCGAGATCGTGCGGCTCGGCCAGGGCGTCGACGCGACGGGGGAGTTCGCGCCGGCGGCGCTGGAGCGCACGTTCGCGGTCACCAGGCGCTTCGCCGAACGGGTCCGGGAGGCGGGCGTCCCGCCGGAGCGCACCCGCTTCGTGGCGACCTCGGCGTCGCGCGACGCCCGCAACCGGGACGAGTTCTTCGCCGGCATCGAGGAGCTCGTCGGCGTCCGGCCCGACGTCATCAGCGGCGACGAAGAGGCCCGGCTCTCCTTCGCGGGCGCGCTCAGCCGGATCCGGCCCGACGCCGAGCCCGTCCTGGTCATGGACGTCGGCGGTGGCTCCACCGAGCTCATCGTGGGCAGCGCCGCCGGTGCGGTGTCGTCGGCGATCTCGCTGGACATCGGCTCCGTCCGCCTCACCGAACGGTTCCTCGGCGCCGGCCCGCCCACCCCCGCCGCGCTGGAGGCCGCCCGCGAGCACGTCGACGCCCTGCTCGACTCCTCCGGCGTCGACTTCGGCGCCATCGGCACCTGGGTCGGCGTCGCCGGCACGGCGACGACCCTCGCCGGCGTCCACCTGCAGCTCGAGGCGTACGACCGCGAGCGCGTGCACGGGTCGACGATCCCCGTGCCCAAGCTCGAGGAGCTGGCGTTCCTGCTGTCGCGGATGAACGTCGACCAGATCAAGGCGCTGCCCTCGATGCACCCCGGTCGCGCCGACGTCGTCACCGCCGGCGCCTTGATCGCCACCCGTGTCGCCGCCCGCCTCCACGTCGCCGACCTGGTCATCAGCGAGTCCGACATCCTCGACGGCATCGCCCTCCAGCTCCTGGACCCCACCGGAGCCGCGTAAACCCCTGGTTGTCGCCGGAGGCCGACCTCAACCCGCAGCTCGCCGGCGCCTCGGCCGCCGTCGCGACGACGCCGGGAATCTCGCGTCGTGCCCGCCCTTCGACGAGCTCAGGGAACGTGGCTGGGCCCAGCGACCGGTCCAGGGCTGCTGAACCGACGCAGACGGAGCGTTGAAGGGTGTCCCTCGGACGGTGGCGCCGCGCGTGGATGGGTCTGGCGGGAGCCCGGGCCGCGACGCACGACGGGTGGGGCAGGGACTGACCGCGCCCGGGCGGATGGTTGTGCGGCGCCGCCGGCGGAGGGGCACCCGGCGCCCGCGTCGACAAGCGCAGCAACGAGAAGCCGACCTGACAGACTGCCCCGATGACCTCCCTGGCGATCACCGTCGTGGGGCACGACCGCCCCGGCATCATCGCGGCCTCGGCCGAGGCGCTGGCGACCTGCGGGATGAACCTGGAGGACTCGTCGATGACCCTCCTGCGCGGGCACTTCGCCATGACCCTCGTCTGCGCCGGTGCTGCTCCGGCGGCCGAGGTACGCGCGGCGCTCGCTCCGCTCGCCGACTCCGGGCTCGACGTCGCCGTCCGGGAGGTCGTGCCCGACCCGGACGTGCCCGCGGCCACGGCGACGCACCTGGTGACGGTGTACGGCGCCGACCGGCTGGGCATCGTGGCGCGCCTCGTCGGGGTCGTCGCGGAGGCCGGCGCGAACGTCACCGACCTCACCACCCGGCTCTCGGGGGACCTCTACGTCCTGCTGGCCGAGGTCGCGCTGCCGGGGAACGCCGACGCCGAGACGCTGCGTACGCGTCTCGACGCGGTGGCCGCCGACCTCGGCGTCGAGGCCACCCTCCGTGCCGTGGAGAACGACGAGCTGTGAGCTTCGATCCGTCCACCCTGCCGCCGGGCCGGGTGCGGGAGGTCGTGCGGGCTCCCGCGCACGTGCTCGCCACCGCCGGTCCCACGGTCGACCCGACCGACCCCGAGGTCGTCCAGCTCTGCGCCGACCTCGTGGCCACGATGCGCGTCTCGCCCGGCTGCGTCGGTCTGGCCGCGCCGCAGATCGGGGTCGCGGCGCAGGCGTTCTGCGTCGACGTGACCGACCATCCCAAGACCCGCACCGGCCACGGCCTCGTCGTCCTGGTCAACGCCCGGGTCGTCGAGTCCAGCCGCAACGAGCGCGCCCGCGAGGGCTGCATGTCGGTCCCGGACCTCACCGGCGACGTCAAGCGCGCGACCCGGGTGACCGTACGCGGGCAGCTGCCGGTCAGCGGCGAGGAGACCGACGTCGTGACGGACGCCTTCGAGGCACGCGCCCTCCAGCACGAGATCGACCACTGCGCCGGCCTGCTGTTCCTCGACCGCGTCGCCGGCGCGCACGCCCTGCACGCGCGCCAGGTCTACCTGGACGCCCCTGTGGAGTCCTGACCCGCTCGTCGCTCGACCTCGCTCCCACGTCTGCTCGATCTTGTGACGTCTGCGCGGGTTCAAACGCGCGCAGACACCACAAGATCGAGCAGACGGACAAGGGAGTCGCGGCGCGCCACCACACTTGGAGGCGTGCGTACGCGACGGCTCGGCAGCGTGCTCGCGCGGAACGCCGCGCGGGTGCGGACGCGCCGCACCCTCCTGCTCCGGATTTCGCGTGCCCTCGGCGTCACCCTCGTCGCCGCGGTCCTCGCGCTCCCGCTCGCCGCGGCCTGGGGCGTCGGGCAGGCGGCCGTGTCGGACTACCTCGGACCCAACCGCGTCCGGCTCGCCGCCGACTACAGCGGCGAGATCGAGATCGACCTCGGGCCCCTCGGGCGCGCCTACCTCGCCAGCCCGTACGCGCCCGTCGGCCTGCAGGTCACCGTCGGCGGGGTGGGGGAGTCCGGCTCCACGCTCGGGTCGCTCTTCTCCGAGCAGACCCTCGAGGTCTACAGCGCGCTCTACACCGACCCCGAGGAGGCGGTCCGCGGTGTCGTCGAGCGTCTCGAGCGCGACGCGCTGATCAAGACGGCCGGGGCCGAGACGGTCCTGCTGATCGGCTTCGCGGTCTGGAGCCTGCGCTCGCGCCTGCTGGCGCCCTGGGTCGTGCGCCGGGTGACGCGGCGCCGGACGCTGGCCGTGTACGCGACGGTGACGACCGTCCTCGTGGGCGGCGTGCTCGTGCCGTCGCAGCCGGACGGACCGCGCATCCCGGTCGCCCTCCAGCTGCCCGACCGGACCGCGACCCTCAGCGTCGACAGCCCGCTGCTGGCCGACCTGCTCGGCCGCGGGATCTCCGGCATCCGGTTGCTCAGCGCGCGCCAGCAGGCGTCGGTGCGGACGTGGGAGGACGCCGCCACCGCGAGCCTGTCGGCCCAGCTCGACCGACTGCCCCGGCCGCGGTTCGGCGAGACGATGGCGTACGGCTTCAGCGACCTGCACTGCAACCAGGCCACCACCGAGCTGATGACGCGGCTGGTGTCCGTCACCGACCCGGCGGTCGTGCTCGACTCGGGCGACGACACGGTGAACGGGACCGCGGCCGAGCGCGGCTGCATCCGCCGCGAGGTGCCGATCGCCGGAGGCCGACCGTTCGCCGTGGCCACGGGCAACCACGACTCCGACGTCACGGAGGCACAGCTGCGCGGCGCGGGCGCGACGGTCCTCGACGGCGCTCCGGTGACGGTGGGCACCTGGGACGTCCTCGGTGACGACGACCCCGAGCGCCAGGTCCCGTTCAGCGTGGAGCGCACCCTCGACCGGCCCGAGAGCGAGGCCCAGCTGGGGCAGCGCCTGGTGCAGACCGCCCGGGCCCGGCCCGTCGACGCCATCCTGGTGCACCAGCCGCCGGCCGCGGCCGAGATCATGGCCGCACCGGACCCGCCCGCCGCGCTCGTCCTGTGGGGCCACATGCATGCGCAGGTCGGGCCGACCGTCGTCCCCCACGCCGACGGCTCGTGGACCGTCGGGATGCAGCAGGGCACGGCGGGTGGGGTGAAGCAGCCGACGCTGGCCTCGTTCAGCACCCCGTTCAGCCCGCCGCTCGTCCGCGCCGACTCCTACTTCTACTTCCGCGACGACGCGACCGGCCTGGTCACCGGCGTGCAACCCGTCCACCTCGAGCCGGACGGGCGGGTGGTCGTCGACCGCCGCACCGAGACCGGGGACGTGGCCACGCTGCCCGAGGACACCCGCCGTCGCCTGACCGGTGAGAGCGCGTCGCCCACAGCCACGCCCGAGCCGTCCGCACGCTGAACCCCACGCCGACCGCGGTCCACTACGCTCGCCCGCAGGTCGTCCACCGCGTCGGCGGTCCGGCCCCCGTAGCCCAACGGCAGAGGCAGGCGGCTTAAACCCGCTCCAGTGCGGGTTCGAATCCCGCCGGGGGCACGTCCGAGCGTGGCCGGCACCAGGCCCGGGTGGCGCCGCGCCAAGCCGGTCGCATAGCCCGAACATAGGTCTGACCAGGGGATATCCAGGGTCGAGGCGCCGGGGGAACACGCGACCAGGGGTCGTTCGTTGCATACACTGGAAGAACGGCGCGCGGGTTCGCCTCCCCGGCAAGCTCCAGAGCGCCTCACCCAGGAGGACCTCAACACATGTTGCGCAGCTCGAACCCGATCCTTTCCAAGAAGGACGCGTTCACCCCCGCAGCACCTCAGTACGGGCAGCCGTACGGGCAGCAGCCCTACCAGAGCTACCCGGGCCAGGGCGGCGGCTTCGGTGGTCCTCAGGACCCCCGCTCGAACGCGTCCCAGACCGTCCAGGGCCGGATGACCCTGGACGACGTCATCACCAAGACCGCCGTGACGATCGCCGTCCTGGTGGTCACCGCGGCCCTCGCGTGGAACTTCGTCCCCGACAGCCTCTACTTCCCGGCGATGATCCTGTCGGCGCTCGTCGGCTTCGTCGTCGTGCTGCTGGTGTCGTTCCGCCGGGTCGTCTCGCCCGGGCTGGTCGTGGCGTACGCGGCCATCGAGGGCGTCTTCATCGGCATGATCAGCAAGGTCTTCGAGTCGGTCTACACCGGCATCGTCGCCCAGGCGGTGGTGGCCACGTTCGTCGCGGCAGGCGTCACGCTCGCGGCGTACAAGTTCTTCAACATCCGGGTGACGGCGAAGTTCACCAAGGTCGTCTTCATCTCCACCGCCGCCTTCGCGGGGCTGATGCTGATCAACTTCATCTACTCGCTGGTCACCGGCAACGGCGGCCTGCGGAGCGGCGTGACCGGCCCGGTCAGCGGGCTGTCGATCCTGGTCTCGGCCGTCGCGATCGTGCTGGCCGTGCTCAACCTGGTCCTCGACTTCGACTACGTCGAGCGCGGGATCGAGATGGGCGCCCCGGCCAACGAGTCCTGGCGGGCGGCCTTCGGCCTGACCGTCACGATGGTCTGGCTCTACATCGAGCTCCTCCGCCTGATCTCCTACATCCGCCGGTAACCCCGGTCGCACAGCACGTACGCGGGCCGCGCCTCCCTCCTGGGGGGCGCGGCCCTTCCTTTTCTGCGACCGCCCGGCTACCGACGCTCGCGGTCCGGGTCGCGTCAGCCCGGGGCACGGACAGGTCCGCCGTTCGGTCGCGGGGCAGGATGGGGACATGAGCAGCGACGCCCCGGTCATCGTCGTCGGCGCCGGTCTGGCGGGACTCGCCTGCGCGCAGCGACTTAACCGAACCGGGGTCGAGGTCGTCGTGCTGGAGGCGTCGGACGGCGTGGGCGGCCGCGTGCGGACCGACGTCGTGGACGGTTACCGCTGCGACCGCGGGTTCCAGCTGCTCAACCCGGCGTACCCCGCGCTGCCCCACGTCCTCGAGGTCGACGCGCTCGACCTGCACCCGTTCCAGGCCGGCGTCGTCGTCGCCCACGGGCGGACCCGCTCGATGCTCGCGGACCCGCGTCGCGAGCCGACCCTGGTGCTCGCGTCGCTGCGGGCCCCGCTCGGAACCTTCGCGGAGAAGGTCCGGTTCGCCACCTGGGCGCTCTCGACCCTCCTCCCCGTCCACACCCAGCTCGGGCGGCCCGACCGCACCCGGACCCAGGAGCTCGACGCGTTCGGCGTGACCGGACGCCTCCGCGCCGGCGTCGTCGACCCGTTCCTCACGGGCGTGCTGGCGGAGAGCGACGGCTCGAGCTCGGCCCGCCTGGCCCGGCTGCTCGTGCGGTCCTTCGTCCTCGGCTCGCCCTCGGTCCCCTCCGTCGGCATGGGCCGGCTGCCCGAGCTCGTCGCCGCGTCCCTCCCGCCCGGGACGGTCCGGCTCGGCGTCCGCGCGCACGGGGTCACCGGCTCGAGCGTCCGCATCGACGACGCAGAGCTGGCCGCGAGCGCGGTCGTGGTCGCGACCGACCCGTCGACGGCCGGCGTCCTGACCGGGCTCGAGACGCCGCGGATGAAGGGGCTGACCACGTTCTGGTACGCGGCCGACGAGCCCCCGACCAGCCGACCCCTGCTGCACCTCGACGCCGACCACCGCGGCCCGCTGGTGAACACGGCCGTCATGACGAACGCCGCCCCGACGTACGCGCCCGCCGGCCGCTCCCTGGTCCAGGTGACGGTGCTCGGCGCCGACGGCTCCGCGGCCACGGAACGTGCCGGCCGCGAGCAGGCCGGCCTGGTCTACGGCGTGGGGACGACTGGGTGGCAGCTCGTGAAGACGCACGTGGTGGCGGCCGCGCTCCCGGCCCAGCCGCCGACGCTCGACGTACGCCGGCCCGTCGCGCTCGGCGACGGCCTGTTCGTCGCCGGCGACCACCGCGACACCGCCTCGATCCAGGGTGCGCTGGTCTCCGGACGCCGGGCTGCGAGCGCCGTGCTGGCGCGGTGCTGAGCGGACCCTCCGTAGAGTCGGTCCGTGCAGTACGTCACCAACGTCATGGACCTCGTCGGCAACACCCCGCTGGTCCAGCTGTCCAAGGTCACCGACGGCGCCCGCGGGCTCGTGCTGGCCAAGGTCGAGTACCTCAACCCGGGCGGCTCCGTGAAGGACCGGATCGCCGTCCGGATGGTCGAGGCCGCCGAGCGGGACGGCTCGCTCCTCCCGGGCGGGACGATCGTCGAGCCGACCAGCGGGAACACCGGCGTCGGGCTCGCGATCGTCGCGCAGGCCAAGGGCTACAAGTGCGTCTTCGTCTGCCCCGACAAGGTCGGCGAGGAGAAGCGGAACGTCCTGTCCGCGTACGGGGCCGAGGTCGTCGTCTGCCCCACCGCCGTCGACCCGGACGACCCGACCTCCTACTACTCGGTCTCGGCCCGGCTCGCCCGCGAGATCCCGGGGGCCTGGAAGCCGGACCAGTACAGCAACCCGAACAACCCGCGGAGCCACTACGAGACCACCGGTCCCGAGATCTGGGCGCAGACCGAGGGGCGCATCACGCACTTCGTCGCGGGGATGGGCACCGGCGGCACGATCAGCGGCGCCGGCCGCTACCTCAAGGAGGTGTCCGGCGGCCGGGTCCAGGTCGTCGGGGCCGACCCCGCGGGTTCGGTCTACTCGGGCGGCGACGGCCGGCCGTACCTCGTCGAGGGCGTGGGGGAGGACTTCTGGCCCTCGACCTACGACCCCACGATCGCCGACCGCGTGATCGAGGTGTCCGACGGCGACTCGTTCGCCATGACCCGGCGGCTGGCGCGGACCGAGGCGCTGCTCGTGGGGGGTTCCTGCGGGATGGCCGCCGCCGCGGCCGTGCGGCTCGCGGCGGAGCTCGACGACCCGGACGCCGTCATCGTCGTGCTGCTGCCCGACGGAGGCCGCGGCTACCTCGGCAAGATCTTCGACGACGGCTGGTTGGCCCGCTACGGCTTCGCGCCGCGGCCCGAGGGGCCGGTCCGGGTGATCGGCGACGTGCTGCGCGAGAAGACCGGCAGGCTGCCCGACCTCGTGCACACCCACCCGAACGAGACGGTGGCGCAGGCGGTCGAGATCCTGCGCGAGTACGGCGTCTCGCAGATGCCGGTCGTGCGCGCCGAGCCGCCCGTGATGGCGGCCGAGGTCGTCGGCTCGGTCAGCGAGCGCGGCCTGCTCGGCGCGCTGTTCAGCCAGCGCGTACGCCTGGCCGACCCGGTCGAGCGCGCCATGGAACCCCCGCTGCCCACGCTCGGCGCCACGGAGCTCGTGACCCGGGCGGTCGAGGTGCTCGTCGACGGCGACGCCCTGCTCGTCCTCGACGACGGCCGCCCCGCGGGCGTCCTGACCCGCCAGGACCTGCTGGGTGATGTGGGTTGAGAACCCGGGTCGCGGTAGACCCGACCCGTGCCGGATCGCGGAGCGAGGACAGACAGTTCAGCTCCTCATCAGGCGGCGCAGCGCCTGGCGCCAGTTGGCGGTCCAGGTGAGGTCCTGCCAGCGGGCCGACTCGATCCAGCGGGCGGCTGCGGTGGTGCCGCCCTGGTCGTGCACGACGGGGTCGGTCGGGTCGGGGCAGGCGGCGCGGTAGACGAGGCGCACCGCGTGGAAGTCCTCGACCCCTCCGTGCGGGCTGCGGCCCACCCAGTGCGAGCTCTGCACGAGCACGAGGTCGCCCACGTCGACGGCCTGGCCGGTCTCCTCGTGCACCTCGCGGACGACCGCGGCGACCGGCTCCTCGCCCGCGTCGATCCCGCCGCCGGGCATGCCCCAGCGCCCGGAGACGGCGGTCAGGTCGGAGTACTCGGTCGCCAGCAGGCCCCGCGCCGACTCCACCACGGCGTACGCGGCGAGCCGCTGGCGCACGACCGGCGCCTCGTCGGTCGACCTCAGCCCACGGTCACGACCCGGCTTGCGCGTCCGGGGGTGCCCGTCGCCCTTGCGGCGGTGACGGACACGCAGCACGAGCCGGATCTCGCCGTCCTCGGCCAGGTCGGCCTCGACCGGCCGCAGCACGACCCAGCCCGCCTCGTACGCCAGCACGCGCGGGTCGACGCCGTGCTCGAGCGCACGGTCGAACACCTCGCGACCCTTGGCCGCCACCCCGACGACCCGCATCTACCCGCGGCCCCGCCGCGCAGCGAGATGATCAAGGTTGGACATCCGCCCAATCTAGTGGCGCGCGACAGAACGGCTCGTCGGCGCGTCGTAGCCTGGGGGTCTGTCCTGCCGAGAGCCGCAGGTCCGAGCGTGAAGGAGTCCCGGCGTGATCGCACCGCTGGGCTACGCCGTGGCGGCGCTCGCCCTGGTCTCGATGTGCTGGGGCCTCCTCACCGCGGTGCTCGACCGCGCTCCGGGCAAGGCGCAGCTGCTGTACGCCGCAGGCCTCGAGGTCGTCGTGCTCGTGCAGTCGGTCATCGCCCTGGTCGACCTGGCGCGCGGGTTCCGCCCGGCCGAGCTGGCCACCAGCATCGGCTACCTGATCGGCATCGTCGTCCTGCTGCCGGTCGCCTGGCTCTGGGCGAACGCCGAGCGCACCCGGTTCTCCGGGGTCGTGCTGGCCGTCGCCGCGGCGGCGGTCGCGGCGATGACGTTCCGGCTGGTCGTGCTGTGGGTGCCCGCATGAGCACCCCCGCCGGGGGAGCTACCCCGATCCCCGACCCGGCGACGGCGAAGCCCCCGCGGACGAGCTCCGGGCCGGGCCGGGCGCTCGTCGCGGTGTACGGGCTGTTCGCCCTTGCGGCGACCGCGCGCGGCGTCACGCAGCTGATCACCAGCTACGCCGAGGCGCCGCTGGCGTACGTGCTGTCCCTGGTCGCCGGGATCATCTACATCGTCGCGACCATCACGTTGGCCCGCGGGACGGCGACCTCGCGCCGCGTCGCCCTCGTCGCCGTCAGCGTGGAGCTGGTGGGGGTGCTCACGGTCGGCACGCTCAGCGTGGTCGACCCGGCCGCGTTCCCGCGGGCGACCGTGTGGTCGCTCTACGGGAGCGGGTACGGCTTCGTGCCGCTCGTGCTGCCGGTGCTCGGGCTGCTCTGGCTGCGCCGGACCCGGCCCGGCCGTCCTACGCCGACAGCTCGGAGAAGCGAGCGCTGAGGGCGCTCACGTCGTACGGGTCGACGGCCGCCGGTCGGGCGCTCCCCGTGACGAGGACGGCCAGCTCGCGCCCGGCCCGCTCGATCCGCGCGTCCAGCTCGCCGGGCGAGCCCCAGTCCTCGGTCGCCGCGAACACGCCGGTCGACGTGGTCGTCGCACGCAGGTAGGCGAACAACGGCCGCAGCGCGTGCTCGATGACCAGCGAGTGCCGCGCGCTGCCGCCGGTCGCTCCGAGCAGCACGGGGACGCCGTCGAGGGAGCCGAGCGGCAGCGCGTCGACGAACATCTTGAACAGCCCCGAGTACGACGCGTTGAAGACGGGGGACACGGCGACGACCGCGTCGGCCGCGGCGACCTGGTCGAGCACGGCGGCGAGCCGGGCCCCGGGGAAGCCGGTCACCAGCTGGTTCGCCAGGTCGACGGCGAGCTCACGGAGCTCGACCGTCGCGACCTCGACCTGCTCACCCTCCGCGCGCAGCGTGCGGGACGCGGCGGCGGCGAGCCGGTCGCCCAGCAGCCGGCTCGAGGACGGCTGCCCGAGCCCGGCGCTCACGACGACGACGTGGCGGGTCATGCCGCACGCCCCGTCGCGGTCAGCTCCGCGGTCTCGGTCTGGGTGTTTGCCTGGGTCTGGGTCTCGGACCGGGTCTGGGCGGCCAGCACCAGGGAGGCGTGCGTGGGGGCCGCGGGCACGTGGGCGGGGCGCAGCGCGTCCATCTCCCGGCGCAGCACCGGCACGACGTGCTCGCCGAGCAGGTCGAGCTGCTCGAGGACCGTCTTGAGCGGCAGGCCGGCGTGGTCGGCCAGGAAGAGCTGGCGCTGGTAGTCGCCGAAGTGCTCGCGGAACGTCATCGTCTTCTCGATCACCTGCTGCGGGCTGCCGACGGTCAGCGGGGTCTCCCGCATGAAGTCCTCCAGCGCGGGGCCGTGGCCGTAGACGGGCGCGTTGTCGAAGTACGGGCGGAACTCGTCGATCGCGTCCTGGCTCTTCGGGCGGATGAACGCCTGCCCGCCGAGGCCCACGATCGCCTGGTCCCGCGTGCCGTGACCGTAGTGCTCGAAGCGGTCGCGGTAGAAGCCGATCAGGCGCTGGTAGTGGTCGGTCGGCCAGAAGATGTGGTTCGCGAAGAAGCCGTCGCCGTAGTAGGCCGCCTGCTCGGCGATCTCGGGGCTGCGGATGGAGCCGTGCCACACGAACGGGGGCACGCCGTCCAGCGGCCGCGGCGTCGAGGTGAAGCCCTGCAGCGGCGTCCGGAACTCACCGGTCCAGCCGACGACGTCCTCGGTCCACAGCCGGTGCAGCAGGTGATAGCTCTCGATCGCCAGTGCGATCCCGTCGCGGGCGTCCTTCCCGAACCACGGGTAGACCGGGCCGGTGTTGCCGCGGCCGAGCATCAGGTCGACACGGCCGTCCGCGAGATGCTGCAGCATCGCGTAGTCCTCGGCCATCTTGACCGGGTCGTTCGTCGTGATCAGCGCGACGGACGTGGACAGCTGCAGCCGGGAGGTCTTCGCGGCGACGTAGCCGAGCATCGTGGTCGGCGAGGACGGCACGAAGGGCGGGTTGTGGTGCTCCCCGGTCGCGAAGACGTCGAGCCCGACCTCCTCCGCCTTCTGCGCGATGGTCACCATCGCCTTGATCCGCTCGGCCTCCGACGGCGTACGCCCGGTGGTGGGGTCGGTGGTGACGTCGCCGACGCTGAAGATCCCGAACTGCATGATCCGCTCCTAGTTGAACGCTCAACTTCTTGTTCGTCCAAACCGTGGCGGTCACCGACCTATTCCGACGCTCCGCTCCAGCGCCTCCGGCCCAGGTCTTCTGACGCCGGAACCACCCGTGGTGTGGCTGGCCGCACAGAAGTTCGGGGACCTCGTGGGTCAGATGGGCGCGGGCGCGGGCGCGGTGGCGAGGCGCTCGCGCGCCGTGGTGTCCAGAGGTCGACCGGCCAGCCGCGCCGCGTAGAGGGCCGCACCGATCACCGGCGGCAGCTCTGGCTCGCGCAGGTCGTCGTTCGGGTGCTGAGCGAGCAGCGCGCGGCTGAAGCCCTCCCGGACCCGGCGCGCCGCGAAGGTACCGCCCGACCACGAGACGCGAACCGTGTCGTCGACGGCGAACCCGAGTCGCTCCCGGGTGCGGGACACGAGCAGCGCGAGCTCCGCGGCGGCGTCGTCGAGGACGGCGGCAGCCACCTCGTCGCCCGCGTCGGCCGCCTGGACGACCTGTCGGCACAGGCCGGCCACGCGGGCGCGGTCCGAGCGCCAGCGGAGCAGCACGACGTCGACGAGGTCGAGGTCGCTCGGCAGGCGGAGGTGCTCGCGCAGGATCTCCAGCAACGGGCCCGGCGGCAGCCGACCGTCGCTCATGCGCGAGAACGCGTTCAGCCCGCGGATCGCGATCCAGTGGGCCGACCCCTCGTCCCCGAAGAGCGCGCCCCAGCCGCCCACGCGGACCCGGCGACCCAGGCGCTCGCCGTACGTCATCGAGCCGGTGCCGCTGATGACGTTGATGCCGTCGTGCGCTCCGAGCGACCCGGCCCAGCCGGCCACCATGTCGTTGTCGCAGGCGTAGCGGTGGTGGCCGAGCACCTGGACCGGCGCCGCGTCGAGCAACGGACGGTCGGTGCTCGACTCGCCGTAGCCGGGCAGGGCGAAGAAGGCATAGGTGACGTCGCCGGCCGTGACGCCGGCGTCGGCGCAGAGCGCCGCCACCGCTGGGGTCAGCACGTCGGCGACGAGGCTGATGCTCTGGCCGGCGTAGTAGACGCTGCCGGCCAGGCGGCTGGCGACCACCCGGCCGTCGGAGGTGACGAGGCAGAGCGCGGTCTTGGTGCCGCCGCCGTCGACCCCCAGGTAGAGCGCGTCGCTCATGCGGGGTCGTTCTCCCATGGATGGATGGTCACGCCCTGCACGACGCGGTTGACCTCGCCCGTGGGGAAGGGGTTGTCGGGCGTGTGGCCGCGCATCAGCGAGCTCTCCAGGCCCAGCAGCTGCGCGACGAGCACCGCGGGCAGCGCCCACCAGGCGTCGGGCAGGGCGGCGGTGCCCTCCAGCCGGACCGAGCCAACCGAGTCAGGGAGGTCGGTCCGGCCGGAGCCGTCGACCGCCAGCACCCAGCCGGGGTCCCGTCCGGCGGTCAGCTCGGCCAGCAGATCGAGGTCGTAGCGTCGCGTGTAGGGATGGTTGGAGAGGTAGACGACGCTCAGCGTGCGGGGGGTGAGGACCGACTTCGGCCCGTGCCGGAAGCCCAGCGTGGACTCGGCCAGCGTCACCACCTCTCCGGCCGTGAGCTCGGTCAGCTTGAGGGCGGACTCCCGGGCCAGCCCGGTGAGCGCGCCGCTGCCCAGGTAGACCACCCGCTCGGGGCGGAGGGCGGCCAGCTCGGCGATCTGCGCGCGGTCGGCGAGCAGTGCCTCCGCTGCCCGGGACACGTCGGCGACCCGACCGGTCGCCTGGTCGTCGGGCCCGCCCAGGGCCAGCAGGGCGGCCAGGGTCATGCAGGTGAAGCTGGACGTCATCGCGAAACCCCGGTCGTTCGCCGCCGCCGGCATCAGCAGGACCACCGACGTGCCGCGGTCACGGTGCGCCCGGGCGAGCTGGCCGTCGGGATCGCAGGTCAGGACCAGGTGGCGGACCTCGCTGAGCAGCTGGTCGGCCAGCTCGGTCGCGGCGAGGCTCTCCGGGCTGTTGCCCGAGCGGGCGAACGACACCATCAACGTGGGCACGTCAGGGGTCAGGTGAGCCTCGGGTGCGGCGACCAGGTCGGTGGTCGCCAGCGCCTCGACCTGCCGGCCCAGGGTCGTCGACAGCGCGGGGGCGGCGACCTGCCCGGCGTAGGCGCTGGTGCCGGCGCCGCAGAGCAGGATCCGGCTGGTCGGGTCACCCAGCAGCGGTCCGAGGAGGGCGTCGAGCTCGGCCCGCCGCCCGGCCACCGCACGGGCCAGCGCCGGCCAAAGCCCGGGCTGCTGGAGGATCTCGGCCTCGGTGTGCGAACGCTCATGGGTGGTGGTCACAGATCCTCCAGGTTCAGGAGACAGGGGCCGGCGAGCCTCAGGCATGGTAGACACCACGGCGGGCACGGTCACCCTCCTCCATCTCGGCACACCCTGCTCGCCCCGGCACACCTTCCTGCCCGGGCACACCCTGCAGGGTGTGCCCACGCCGGTCAGGTGTGCCGAGCGGCGGGAAGCGCAGGGGGAGCGGTCGGCCGAGGGCCGTCAGCGGACGACGGTCGCCCGGCGGCCTTCGCGCCGCTGGAACGTGAGCCCGACGGCGAAGACGACGATCCCGAGGACCGGCAGCACGACGGAGACCCGGCTCGGCCAGGCGTACGAGTAGCCGGCGGCGAGCACGGCCCCACCCAGCCAGGCGCCCACGGCGTTCGCGACGTTGAGCGTGGAATGCATGAGCGCCGCGGCGAGGGACTGGCCGCCGGCGGCGACGTCCATCAGCCGGGTCTGCAGCGCCGGCATCATGAAGCTGCCCGAGCCGCCGAGCAGGAACACGGCGGCGAACGCACCGACCGGGCTGGTCGCCAGGAAGCCGAACACCGCGAGCACGACGCCGATGGCGACGAGGCCGGCGAACAGGGTCGGGACCAGCGCGCGGTCGGCGAGCCGGCCGCCCAGCAGCGTGCCGACGGTCGAACCGACGCCGAACGCGGCGAGGACCCAGACCACACCGGTCTCGCTCAGGCCCGCCAGGGTCATCACGGTGGGGGAGATGTACGCGTAGGTCGCGAACATGCCGCCGAAGCTGACCATGCCCGTGACGAGCGCGAACCACACCTGCGGCCGGGCCAGCGCGCTCAGCTCGGACCGCACGCTCGCCTGGCCGTCACCGATCCGGACCGGCGGCACCCAGGTGCTGACGGCGACCAGGCACGCGAACGCGAGGACCGCGACGGCGATGTAGAGCGCGGGCCAGCCGAGGTGCTGCCCGGCCCACGTGGCCACCGGTACGCCGACGACGTTCGAGATCGTCAGCCCGAGCATGACCCGGGCGACCGCGGAGGCCCGACGGTCCGGGGCGACCAGGGCGGCCGCGACGACGGACGCGACGCCGAAGTACGCACCGTGCGGCAGCCCGGAGACGAACCGGGCGACCAGCAGGAAGCCGAACGACGTGGCGAAGGCCGAGGCCGCGTTGCCGATCAGGAACACGAGCATCAGGACCAGCAGGAGCTGGCGGCGTGGGACCCGCGCGGCGACCGCGGCGATCAGCGGGGCACCGACCACGACGCCCAGGGCGTACGCGGAGACGAGGTGACCGGCGGTGGGGATCGTGACCCCGACGCCCGCGGCGATCTGGGGCAGCAGGCCCATGGACGCGAACTCGGTCGTGCCGATCGCGAAGCCGCCGACGGCCAGGGCGAACAGCGCCCAGCTCGGTCGGGTGGGCCGGTCGGCGCCGAGCGGGTCGAAGCGGGTGGGGCTCGGGCTGGCGGACGGGGTCGACGGCTCGGTCGCGGGCGCAGCGGCAGTCATCAACGTCTTCCTGAGGGGGCGGTCGGGCGAGCGGGTCGCCTCTGACCGTTCGCGCCAACCTCGCCGGATGCACCCTTGTTCCGGCTGTGCCTCACCTCACAGACGACAACGGGGACGATTCGGCACCTCAGGAGTGCCGAATCGTCCCCGTTCTTCGTGCGGGCCGAACCTCAGGCGTGCCCGACCGTCGGGCCGTCGACCTCCTGGACGTTCTGGCTGGGCTCCACCGCGTCCTCGAGGTCCTTCGCGTCGATCTCGAGGCCGGCGACCGGGTTGCCCGACGCGGTGCCCTCGGTGCCGTGCGTGGGCATCTCGCCCGCACGCGGGGCGTCGCGCGGGATGGCGCCGCCGTCGCTGGCCCGGGCCACGCGCTGGGTGGCGTTGGCCGCGTACGCCTTGGACTCCCGGTTGTCCCGGACGTCGATCTCCTGCAGGTCGGGGGTCTCGTGCTGCTCGTTGCTCATGACCCGAACCTAGTCGGCCGCCCCTCAGCCGTGCAGCCTCAGACGGGTCGTTCCTCGACCCGGCCGTGGTCCACGTGCAGCCGCCGCGTCACGTGCACGGCCTCGAGGAGCCGGCGGTCGTGGCTGACCAGGAGCAGGGTCCCGGCGTACGAGGCCAGCGCGCTCTCGAGCTGCTCGATCGCCGGCAGGTCGAGGTGGTTGGTCGGCTCGTCGAGGACGAGCAGGTTGGTCCCGCGGGCCTGCAGCAGCGCCAGCGCGGCCCGGGTGCGTTCGCCGGGCGACAACGACGCGGCGGCCCGGCCCACGTGGTCGGCCCGCAGGCCGAACTTGGCCAGCAGCGTCCGCACGTCGGCCGGCGACCAGTCGGGCAGGGCCCGCTCGACGACGTCGGTCAGCAGGTCGGGCCCGTCGACGAGGTCACGGGCCTGGTCGATCTCCCCGACCTGGACCGAGGCGCCGAGCGACGCCGAGCCCTCGTCCGGCACGGTGCGGCCGAGCAGCAGCGAGATGAGGGTGGTCTTGCCGGCCCCGTTGGGACCGACCACGGCCACCCGGTCGCCGTACGCGAGCGACAGGTCGACCGGTCCGAGGGTGAAGCCACCGCGACGCACGACGGCCCGGTTCGCGGTGCTCACGACGGACCCGGAGCGCGGCGCCGCGGCGATCTCCATCTGGAGCTGCCACTCCTTGCGCGGCTCCTCGACCTCGTCCAGGCGCTCGATGAGCCGCTCGGTCGCGCGGACCTTGGACGCCTGCTTCTCGGTGCGGTTGATGCGGAAGTCGCGCTGCGCCTTGTCGCCGTCCTTGGGGTTCTTCTTCTCCTTGGCCACGCCCTGCACCGCCCAGGCGCGCTGGGAGCGCATCCGCGTCGTGAGGTCGGCCTTGGTCTCGGAGAACTCGTCGTACGCCTCGCGCGCGTGCCGGCGTCGCACCTCGCGCTCGGCCAGGTAGGCCTCGTAGCGCCCGCCGAACACCTCGACGCGCTGCTGCGCGAGGTCGAGCTCGACCACCGTCGTCACGCACCGGCGCAGGAACTCGCGGTCGTGGCTGACGACCACGGCTCCGACGCGCAGCCCCTGCACGAACCGCTCGAGCCGGTCCAGGCCGTCGAGGTCCAGGTCGTTGGTCGGCTCGTCCAGCAGCAGCAGGTCGAAGCGGGAGAGCAGCAGCGCGAGCAGGCCGACGCGGGCGGCCTCGCCGCCGGAGAGGCTGGTCATCGCCGCGTCGGGGGAGACCGTGAGGCCGAGGTCCGCGCTCTGCTCGGCCATCCGCTCCTCGAGGTCGGCGCCGCCGAGGGCGAGCCAGCGGTCGAACGCGGTGGCGTACCAGTCGTCGGCGCCCGGTTCCTCGCGCGTCAGCGCCTCGGTCGCGGCGTCGAGGTCGACCTGCGCCGGCTCGACGCCGGTGCGGCGGGCGACGTACGCGGTGACGGTCTCGCCGGGGCGACGTTCCGGCTCCTGGGGCAGCAGCCCGACGCTCGCGCTGGGCGGGCTGAGGGCGACGGTGCCGGCCTCGGGCCGACCCTGACCGGCGAGCAGGCCGAGCAGGGTGGACTTGCCGGCGCCGTTCGCACCGACGAGCCCGATCACGTCCCCGGGAGCGACGGTGAGGTCCAGCCCGGAGAAGAGCACCCGCGCCCCGTGGCCGGCGCTGAGGTCACGGGCTACCAACGTTGCGGACATGAGGGCTCAACCTACGTTCGTGCCGCCCGAAGGGCGACCGGTTTCTGCCTCGCTGGGGGTGGTCGGTCTACCACGTCGGCGTGGTGAACCGACCGTGACCATGGCGAATTCGCCATGGTCACGGGTAGCTCACCGTAGTCACCGGCTCCGTGATGCGAAGCGGGCGCCCAGGCGAGGCTGAGGGTCAGTTGCAGGTGACGCCGGTGGCGTGCACCGGGCAGTAGCCGAACGGGTTCTTGTCGAGGTACTGCTGGTGGTAGTTGCTAGAGCACGTAGTCTCGGGACATGTCCGACGTGCTGCTCTACGCTCGCCTCTCTGTCAGCCGAGACGAGTCCGTCTCCGTCGCCCGCCAGGTCGAGGCAGGCCGCCAGTACGCCGCCGCCCGTGGCTGGACCGTAGCGGGCGTCTACACCGACGACGGGGTCTCAGCCAGCCGCACACGGCCCGAGGAACGCGCTGGCTGGCGCGCCCTCCTGGCCGAAGTCGCTCGCACCCGACCTCACGCGGTGGTCGTGTGGAAGGTCGACAGGCTCGCTCGCTCGGTGCTGGACTTCCTCAACGCCGACAGCGCTCTGCGCGGCCACGGCTCCGGGGTCGTGGCCGTCTCCGACCCCGTGGACATGACCTCACCTCAGGGGAGGGCGTTCGCCACCGTGCTGGCTGTGTTCGCCGAGCTGGAGGCCGCGAGCATCGCAGCCCGGGTGAAGGACGCCCGCCGCGCCTTGATCGGTCAGGGCCGTCGGGCTGGTGGTCGGCCGCCCTACGGCTACTGCAACGTCCCGAACCCCGACGGCCCTGGCTACGTGCTCGGCCAGGTGCCCGCCGAGATCCAGCCGGTCCGGGAAGGCGTCGACCTGGCCCTGAGCGGTCAGAGCCTCCACGCGGTCGTCCGGCACTTCGATGCCCGCGCCCCGCGCCGCCCCCGGCAAGGGGTCAAGCACGAGACGAAGTGGGCGGATGAGTCGGTCGAGACGATCCTTCGCAACCCCGCCCTGGCCGGGCTCGTGCCCTACTCACCCGGGCGCAAGCCGGGCAGCGCCCCCGACCCCTGGGCCGTGCTGCGGGATGCGGACGGGCTACCTGTGGTGGACGAGTCGCTGGCCATCCTCACCTTGACCGAGCGGCAGCGGCTGCTCGACGTGCTCGACGCCCGACTACGCCCTGGCAGTCGACCTCAGCAGCGCCGTAGCCAGGGGAGGCCCACGTCGCTGCTGTCGAGGCTCGTCGTGTGCGGCTCCTGCGGTGGCAACCTGGCCCGCGCCACGGCGGGTGGGTACCGGGTGCTCAGGTGCCAGAACCGGAGCTGCCCTGCTCCGGCCACCGTCACCGAGGCGCCCCTGGCGGCCTACGTCACCGAGGCCGTGCTGGCCGAGCGTGGCGAGACACGCATCCACGAGTACGCCGAGTACCTGCTCGGGGACGGCGCCGAGCTGGCGAGGATCGAGGAGGCGCTGCGGGCTGCAAGCCAGGCCCTGGCCCGCACCGACGACCCGGAGGAGGATGCCCGCCTGCTGGCCCAGATCGTCACCCTCAAGGCGAGGCGGGCCGAGGCCCGCACTGTTTCGCTGCCAGCCACGACGCGCCGGATCATGGCGCCTACGCGCGGTCAGTTGTCGTGGGGCCAGGAGTTCGTCGCCGCCCAGAAGGCCGACGACCTGGCTGAAATCGCCAAGCTGCTGCGGGAGCAGGTCGACCACGTCACCGTGGCGCCGACCAAGGGCGCTCGCCTGGCCTTGAGCGAGCGCGTCTCGCTGGCATTCACCCCTGAGGACGGGCTCACCTTCGACTGACCGGCCCTCTTGTGTCGGTGGCTCGGTGCAGGATGCTCTCGTGACCATCACCACGCGCGCCGCAGTCCAGCTCGACGGCCTCACTGTCGGAGACCTCTACCAGCTCGTTGACCTGGCTCGGGCCAGCAACGTGGACCCTGCCACGGAGGTCGAGCAGACCTCTAGCGACCCGACCGACCCCAGGGCCGACGGGTTCGAGGTCGAGCTGCCAGCGCTCACCTCCTGGGTTGGCTCGACGCTCCCGCCGGTCACTCTCTCGTCGTACGAGGCCCAGACGCTCGCTGGAGTGCTGGAGACCGTGATCCACAAGGAGGGCGATGCACGAGGAGAGCTTGCAGACCTGAGGGAGTGGCTGGACCGGCTCCTCAAGCCCTACGAGGCGTATGCGGTGACCGATCTGAGCTGAGCACGTCGAAGGTCCAGGGGGCGCGCCCTAGGTGGCCGCTGAGGCCTCGGCGTAGGTGCCTTGGCCCGCCAGGGCTGTATGGAGCGTCTGGCGGGAGATCCCGAGATCCCTGGCCACCCGGGCCCTGCTCACGCCAGCGGCGACCCGTTCGCGCGCCTCGGAGAGCTGCTGGGGCTTCAGCTTGGCCGCCCGGCCCTTGTACGCGCCCCGGGCCTTGGCCAGGGCGATCCCCTCAGCGGCCCGGCGGCTGATCTGCGAGCGCTCGAACTCGTGGACGGCACCCAGCAGGTTGAGCATGAGGTTCGAGATCGGGGAGTCGTCGCCGCTGAAGGTGAGCCGCTCGTGCAGGAACTCCACGGTCACGCCGGAGTCGGTGAACTGCTTCACGAGCTGGCGAAGGTCTCCGAGGTCGCGGGAGAGGCGGCTGAAGTCGGCCACCCGCACGGTGTCACCTTCGCGGGCGTAGTCGAGCAGGGCTTCCAGCCCCGGCCGCGCGGTGTCCTTGCCGGACAGCTTGTCGGTGAAGATCAGTGGCTCGCCCGTCCGTGGGCTCACCGAGAGGCCGCTCAGCGCCGCGAGCTGGCGGTCGAGGTTCTGGTCGTCGCTCGATACCCTGGCGTAGCCCACAACGCGTCCATCTGACATCTGGTCTCCTGCAAAAGTGTCCAACGACCCTAGGTGGTCTTTATTTTACGCTCCCAGGGGGCGCTTTCGCGTATTTTGCAGGACTCAGAGCCCGTCGAGTTGGGGCGTACCCCAGATTGACGGCGTCCGGGGCTGCACAGTTGCCCGGCCCGGCCCGGCCCGGTTCGAAGTTCTGAAACGACTGGAACGCCGGTCGGTACCGTTTGTACATGACGACCGACGGCCTACCTCCGCTGCCGCCAGGCGTCCTGCTCGTGCCTGGCCAGCCCCTGCACGAAGAGGTCGTGACCTGGTGGCGGCTGAACTACTCCGGTGTGGTTGAGCGGGCCCGGGCTGGGGCGCCGGTCGCCGTGGCTGCCACCTTCAGGAAAGCCCGCGCCGAGGTCGAGTACGCCCGTTTACACGGCACCGAGCCCCGGCGCGGCGTCTCTTAGAACCACCCGCGCACGTCGCTGAACTCCGCGCCGCCGTACCTCTGAGGCCCCGAGTCGGCCTCGCGCAGGTACTCCGCCACCTCTGCGTCGGTCAGCTCAGCGTCGGGGTAGAGCAGGCCGCCACCGGGGAGCCGCTCGGGGGCTGGCCGCTGCGGGCGCATCGGATCGAGTGCTGCTCTCCGTGCCGCCTTGGCCTCCTCCCCGCGTCGCTGAAGCCTGGCCGTCGGCCGCGCTGAAGCCGGAGCGCGCCGGGTCGGCGGAGCCGGGCGGGGCGGCAGGGCCTCTAGGCCACCGAGACCGCCGCTGTACGGCTTCGGGGCAGGCTCAGCGGCCGCTGCCGGGCCCGAGGTGAGTCCAGAGACCGACTCCGGCTCTGACGCCGCCCGATCGGTGCTGGGTAGCTCCTCGTCGGCTGTCAGCGCGGGCTGCGGCCCCTGGCGGCCGTTGGCCAGCCAGCGCTTGACCTCTTCGGCCCTACGGCGGGACTCGGCCACGTACTCGGGCGCCAGGTCGCGCAGGGCCTTCGCCCGCTCTGCCTGCTCTGCCTTCACCAGGCGGGCCTGCTCGGCGGCTTCTCGGTCGTAATCGGCCAGGTCGACGCCAGCCTTCCGCATCTGACGTCTCGCGAGCCGGGCCTGAGAGGCGTGCCAGCGGCGCAGCTTCTCCCGGACCACGATCGGCGGGTCGTCGGACAGGCCGCGCTCGGCCAGGGAGGCCCGTTCCTCCGCCTTCCGCAGCACGCCAGGGGCGAGACCACCGTGCATGGTGCACAGACCCGGCTCGGTGAACGGGACCTCTGCGCGCCCGCACTGCTCGTGGGTCCGCTTCGACCTGGCCGTGCATCGGACGTCGGGGGACGGCACGCCGCTTGTCATCTTGGTCTCCTAGTTGATCTTGATCGTGAGTGTCTCGGCCGCGCGAGGCTGGTCAGTGGGAGCGGTTCGCACACCAGGCGCGTCCTGGTCTCGCTCTCTTGGAGGAACGATTTGTCAGGACAAACCGTCGGGCGCTGACCCGGGTGGCACGGCTTAAACCGCCGCCCCTTGTCAGCCCTGGAGGTGGGGAGGACGGGAGGACACTGTCCTCCCCACCTCGCAGAAGTTGCCAAGAATCGCCAGTGACCGCCCAAGCCATTCCCCCTAGTCAGAGGTATATAGAGAGAGGAACTTTGGGTTTCACGTACGCGCGAGGAGTGAGAGGTGGGGAGGACATGTCCTCCCGTCCTCCCCACCTCCGGCCCTCGGGTCATTGCGGTCTCACCCGGAACTGTCGGCCGCCGCCGCCCCCACGACCCGTGGGGTTGCGCTCTGCCTCCCGCTCCTCGGCCAGGCCCGACCCGACGAGCTGACAGAGCGCACCGTCGAGATGTGCTCGGTTCCTCCCGCCGACGTGCCGTCCGAGGTCGGACTTGCTGATCCACTCGCCCGGCTCGCTCTCCAACCTCTTACGGACTAGGTCGCGGACGCGGTCCTCGTGGTGCTGGTCCTCTGCCCCCCTGGCGATGGCGGCCGACTTCCCGGTTCGCTCCGCCCGGTGGTCGGCCTCCCGAGCCGCCTCCACCGCGCGAGCCTTCATCACCTCGCCCCGGGTGTGGTCGGAGTGCCTGGCGATCACGCCTGACAGACGCCAGTCGGCCTCGGTGACGCTGAGCCGTCCGTCGAGCAGCGCCAGCAGAGCTGCCACCTTTTCCCGGGCGAACACCGCATGGCCGTCCAGGGTCGAGTCCGCCGCTGCGGACCCGATCGGCCGGTTGCGGGCCTCAAGAGCGTCGTAGACGGCGTCCCTGACCGCCGCCGGTACCGACATGCGGAAGCGGTCACCACCCGCTGCGCTGATCGGCTGGCCAGGACCGGTCGCACCGGCCGGGGGCTCAGGAACGCGCCACTCGTACGGCTCCGGTTCGAGAACCTGCTCGCCCCGACCGAGCATCGCCGGGTCGTAGGTCGAGAACCAGGACCACCGTTGCGGAAAGCCCCCGCCGACGTCGTCCAGGATGACCCCGGCGTGCTCGGGCTGGACACCGGCCACCAGGACCGTCCGGTAGGTGTGCGGGTCGAGACGCCGGACCAGCGCCTCGTTGGCGTTTGCCGTACCGAGTAGCGCACCGGCCCATGCCGACTTGAGGAACGGCCCCAGCGTCGAGTTGGTTCGACCCATCAGCGCGCCGAGCCCCTGGACCTCGTCGGCCACGAAGAGCACGGACGACCGCACGACCTCGGTCCGTGCGGGCTCGGCCTCCCGATCCTTGGTCGCCCGCATCGCGGGCACGTTGCGGACGTACGCCGCCAGCAGACCCTCGCCCGACCCGACCCCGGTTTCCAGGCAGTCGACCGCGCTCGTGATGATCAGGAAGTCCCGAGCCGCCGCCATCGCTGCCGTCTTGCCCCCGCCAGACAGGCCGCACACGGCGACGAACACGTTGAGCGAGCCGTCACCGCCGACCAACGGCGGCAGCACAATCCACGGACCGACGTACCCGGCCACCCGCGCCAGCACACAGCCGAGCAGCGCCCACGGCGCCACCCGCCGCGCCCGAGCGAAGTCGCGGAGGTCTCGAAGCACCGGGCGGGAGTTCCAGAACCCCTCCTCGGTCGCTGCAAGCGACGGCAGCCCAAAGTCGGCCAGGTTCAGCACCCCGACGGGCGACGGCTCCGGGGAGTAGTCGCCGGTCTCGGACCCGCGCCGCATCCGGTCGAGATCGACGTCGACACCGTCCAGCCCACGAGCCCACTCCGACTCGCCGTCCCGACCGACGGAGTCGAAGTAGGCGACCGCAGCGCCGCTGGCCTCGTCCAGCGCGGTGCCTACCCCGACCGCGCCTCGCTGGGCGAGGTTGACGAGATCCCGCTGAACGGCCAGCGCGGCCTCGTGGTGCGTCCCCGCATCGCCATAGGTCCCGAGGTCGTCCAGGTAGGCGTCCAGGACGCGCTGCACGGCCTCGTCCGGCGCTCCGTCGGGGTCGTTGGCCCATTGGGCCGCGTCGGCCCAGGAGCCGCCGCCAGAGGGCCGCTGGGGGCGCTCTGGGGCATCGTCGCGGAACAGGGCTAGCAGCTCCTCCGGCATCGGCTGGACGAGGTCGAGCGTCAGGTCTTCGGCCGCCACCTCAGAGCCGTTCACGTCGGCCGTGTAAGCACGAGCCGTAGTGGGGTGCACCGACCCGGGTGCGGCCACGTAGAAGCCGCGCCGACCGGGCCCGATGATCTCGACAGAGACGCCCGGGACCGTGTGCTTGAGCCGCGTGCCGGAAGGGGCGCGAAAGAGCCAGTGGCCGTGCGCACTGCTCCAGCCGCCTAGGTCAGGCCGTGCCGTGACGTGCACGGTGCCGCGCAGGAGCCGACCGAGGCCGCCCCGGGTGACCCCGAGCGCCGCCGCCAACTCCTCCGCGCCGTGCTTCTCGTCGTGCTGGTCGACGTCGACCTCAACCAGACCGTCCGCCGGGATCAGCCCGACGTTGCAGTCCGGGTACTGCTCGACCCACCGCACGACCATCTCTCGCGTGATCGGCGGGTCGTACTGACCGTGCACGCCGCGCAGGAACGCGGTCTTGCCGTTGAGCGGGAAGACCTCACCGAGGCCTGCGTCGAACAGGGCCAGTGCGTACGTGCCGAACGGGCCGCTCACAGCGCCACCGCCAGCAGTGCGGGCAGACTGGTCGAAGCGGAGTGGTGTCCGGTGGTGTGGGGCCTGTCCTGAGAAGGGCGGGCCCCGCTTCGGATCTCACCGACGCACCGCTCGATTGACGCCAGCGCCGCTCGTGACTGAGCGATGTCGCCCCGGGCGGTTGCGGTGTCGGCCCGGGCCGCTGCGATATCCGCGCGGATCTCCGCGAGATCGATGGAACCGACGCACTCTCGGGCGCTCACCGTCTGCCCCCGGTCCGCTTCGCCGCCGTCTTCCTCGGCGGAAGCGCAGCGTTGATGCGCCGGGCGAGCGAGTCGGCCGACTCGCGGACGAGCAGCGGCGTCGAGTCCTGGCTGTACTGCCGCAGGCGCAGCCACGCGGTGGGTGTCCCTGGCGCGAAGCCGTAGTAGTCCTCGGTGATCTGGATGACGTCGGCGGGCTGCACCCACACGGTGAAAGGCTGCATCCAGCGTTCGTGCTCGCACACGAGGCGCACGAGCTTGGTTCCTGGAGCGGTCATCGTCCGGCCCTGATCTTGGCCCCGGCGAACTCCGACAGGCGGCTGGCGTGGACGGTCAGGTAGAGCGTCTGCCGGTCGCAGAGGGTGAAGTCCTGGGTCGGGTCTGCCCCTGCGGCCGGGGTCGCCCAGTCGACGTCCTCCAAGGCGGGCTCAGTGGCTCTGGCTGCCGGACGAGACAGCCACTCGTAGAGCGCCCCGACGGGAATGTGCACCCGGCCCCCAGGCACAGGCTGGAACGCTCGCAGACTGCCTGCCTGGTATGCGTTGCGAATGGTCTTGACCGAGTAGCCCGTCAGCTCTGCGGCCTGTTCGGGCGTCAGGTCGGTAGAGGTGCCGTTCTCCCAGTCAGCGTCGATCTTGGCTTGAAGTTCTGCGGAGATCTTCCCCATGGTCGGTTGGGCCGTGTCGCGCAGGTCAGGGGCAGCGAGCCCGGGTGGGCGACACGGCCGCTGCTCCTGTACAGAGAAGGGCAACTGTGCTCGCTGGTCGCTGCCTGCGCTTCAAGCGCAGAGGTCGAAGTCGAGGGACCTCCCAGCTTCGCGGGCTTATCGAGTGCCGCGTGTAAACGCTGGGGTCTACCCCGACCTTGCCTCGGCCACCCAGCCAGCCGGGCGTCTTGCTCTGCCCGCAGGGTGTTGACACTTTGTCGGTAGACCAATCGTATGTCGCTCGCTTCCACTCCTTGCCAGGGGCGGTACCGACAGCGCCGCGCTGGCAGTGCGGGCGGGTAGCATGGGAAGCACAGATCGACCAGTTTGTCAAGCCCCGAGGAGCAGGACCCATGACGACCACTTCGACCTTCACGATGATCGACCCCCGCCAGATCGATGCCGACCGAGAATTCAGTCGGTGGGTGCAGCGCGGGGTGCCGCCCAAGGTCGTCGCCGCGCTCCTGCCAGCCCTCGTGTCCGGACCGATCGGGACTGCTCGCGCCGCTGAAGCGTTCCTGTCCCGAGCGGCCATCGGTAACGATCTGAGCGAAGCTGGCCAGCGGGCCGAGGCCGTTCTGCTCGCGCAGGCCCAGTCGCTGCACAGCTCTCTGGTCTCCACGGGCGGCTTCCGGGGCACTGAGAACGGCATCTTCGTCACCCCGAAGGGTCGTTACAACCTGACCGACGAGCAGGTCAACTCCGAGATGGACAACACGACCCACGGAGACGCCGCCGCGCGCCGTAACGCGCGGGTGCTCGCCGCCGCCGAGATCCAGCCGTCGCTCGACAAGGATTACGGGCCGGGCACCGTAGTGGCCGACGACGGCAAGGTGTACCGCTGGCGGAACGGAGCGCGGGAGCACGTCGACACGCTCCGCTTCACGCCCGGTCAGCCCAACGTGTCCGACCTCTCGCCGTGGCAGCAGGGCCAGCACGTCGACGCGAACCTCTCCAACGAGGACAGCGACGAAGCCAGCGATTACGGCGAAGGTGTGAACAAGCCCTTCTTCGCCTGAACCCAAGAACTCCGACGGCGGGGCCTTGGTCTGCGACCACCGTCGGTGGATAGAAGCAATCGACCCTCGGGTCCCGACTCCTCGCGGGACCCCGAGGGTCGATTGCTGTCCGGGGCCTGGGGCCTCAGTTGCAGGTCACGCCGGTGGCGTGGACGGGGCAGTAGCCGTTTACGTGCTTATCCAAGTACTGCTGGTGGTAGTCCTCGGCGTAGTAGAAGTCCGGGGCCGGCTTGATCTCCGACGTGATCCGGCCGTAGCCCGAACGGGTGAACTGCACCTGGTACTCGTCGCGGACGCGCTCGGCGGTCGCCTGCTGCTCGGGCGTGGTCGTGTAGATCGCCGAGCGGTACTGCGTGCCGACGTCGTTGCCCTGGCGCATGCCCTGGGTCGGGTCGTGGTTCTCGAAGAAGATCTTCAGCAGGTCCTCGAGGGTCGTCTTGTTCGGGTCGTAGCTGACCTTGACGATCTCGGTGTGACCCGTACGGGCGCTGCAGACCTCCTCGTACGAGGGGTTCGGCGTGTAGCCGCCCTGGTAGCCGGCGGCGGTGTTCGTCACACCGGGGGCCTGCCAGTAGAGCTTCTCGGCGCCCCAGAAGCAGCCGAGCGCGAGGTAGACGACCTCGGAGCCCGCGGGGACCTGCTGGACGGGGATGCCGAAGATCTCGTGGAACGTGGGGTTGGCCAGCACCGAGCGGTCGCGGCCGCGCAGGGCCTGCTCCGGCTCGACGAGGGTCGACTTCGTGCGCGAGAAGAACATGGTGGGTCTGCCTCTCTGCGCGGACCTGGATGGCCCGGCAGGTGCTCAACCGCGGACCCGGCCCCGATGTTCCGTGCCGCGTAACCTGCCGGGGTGACTGAGGAACTGGGGTTCTCCACCCGCGCCATCCACGCCGGCCCGGAGGCCGACCCCGCGTACAACGCCGTGACGCCGCCGATCTACGCCACCTCGACGTACAAGCAGGAGGGCGTGGGCGGGACGCGCGGCGGCTACGAGTACTCCCGCTCGGGCAACCCGACCCGGACCCTGCTCGAGGAGACCCTCGCGTCGCTCGAGGGCGGCCGCCACGGGCTCGCGTTCGCCAGCGGGCTCGCGGCGGAGGACGCGGTGCTCCGGGCGTTCACGGGGCCGGACGGGCACGCCGTGGTGCCGCACGACGCGTACGGCGGCACCTACCGTCTCTTCGCCCGCGTGTACGAGGGCTGGGGTCTGCACGCCTCGCCGGTCGACCTCACCGACCTCACAGCGGTGCAGGCCGCGATCGTGCCCGAGCAGACGACGGTCGTCTGGGTCGAGACGCCGACCAACCCCATGCTGAACGTGGTCGACATCGCCGCGGTCGCGGAGCTGGCGCACGCCGCCGGGGCGCTGCTGGTCGTTGACAACACGTTCGCCTCGCCGTACCTGCAGCAGCCGCTGGCCCTCGGCGCGGACATCGTGGTGCACTCGACCACGAAGTACATCGGCGGCCACTCCGACGTGGTCGGCGGCGCGCTCGTGGTGAACGACGACGCGCTCGCGGAACGGCTGCGGTTCCACCAGAACGCGATGGGCGGCATCGCCGGTCCGTTCGACGCCTGGCTGACGCTGCGCGGCCTCCGCACCCTGAGCGTGCGGATGGAGCGGCACTGCGACAACGCCGAGAAGGTGGCCGAGTTCCTCGCGGAGCACCCCGCCGTCACCGAGGTGATCTACCCGGGCCTGACCTCGCACCCGGGCTACGACGTCGCCGCCCGGCAGATGCGCCGCTTCGGCGGAATGGTCAGCTTTCGCGTCGCCGGCGGGGAGGAGAAGGCCCTCGACGTCTGCGCGCGGACGAAGATCATCATCCTCGGCGAGTCCCTCGGCGGGGTGGAGTCGCTCATCGAGCACCCGGCCCGGATGACCCACGCGAGCGTCGCCGGGACCCCGCTCGAGGTCCCGAGCGACCTCGTCCGGATGAGCGTGGGCATCGAGGACGCCGACGACCTGATCGCCGACCTGGCTCAGGCGCTCGCCGGGAGCTAGGAGAACGCTCCCTGAGCTTGTCGAAGGGCCCGGAACGGGCTGGCTCCACTCGTGGTCGAGCGCAAGGACGTCAACCTCTTCGAGGCCCTCCGACAGGCTCCGGGAACGTTCTCGCGCCAGCCGGCTTCGGCGGGGTCAGGCGGCGGACGGCGGCAGGCGCCAGTCGACGGGTGCGGCGCCCTGGGCGACGAGGAGGTCGTTCACGCGGCTGAACGGGCGCGAGCCGAAGAACCCCGAGCGCGCCGACAGCGGTGACGGGTGGGCGCTCTCGACGACGGGGACGTGGCCGAGCAGCGGCGCGAGCTTGCGTGCATCGGCGCCCCAGAGCACCGCGACGAGCGGTCCGTCGCGTTCGACCAGCGCCTCGATCGCCCGCTGGGTGACCTGCTCCCAGCCGCGGCGTCGGTGCGAGCCCGACCGACCGGGCGCCACCGTCAGGACCCGGTTGAGCAGGAGCACCCCCTGCTCGAACCAGGCCGTGAGGTCGCCGTGCTCCGCGGGCGGGATCTGCAGGTCGGACTCGAGCTCGACGTACACGTTCCGCAGCGAGCGGGGGACCGGGCGTACGTCGGGTGCGACCGAGAACGCGAGCCCGACCGGGTGGCCGGCGGTGGGGTAGGGGTCCTGCCCGACGAGCAGGACACGGACGTCGGCGAGCGGGCGGCTGAACGCCCGCAGCACGCGCGCACGTTCCGGCAGGTACGTGTGCCCGGCGGCGTCCTCGGCGTCGCAGAACGCCTCGGCGCGCTCGAGCGCGGCGGCGGCCGGGCGCAGGGCCTCGGCCCAGTCGGGGCTGAGCCCGTCAGTCCACGCGGGTCGGCTCATCGCTCCCCTGCGGGTCGGTCGGCACGTGCACCGGGGTCGAGCGGGGGGTCTCGCGCGGCATCCGGGCGGACGCCGCCGTGCCGACCAGCAGCAGCGCGGCGCCGACCGCGAACGCGACGGGGTAACCGACCTGGTCGGCCAGGAACCCGGCGACCAGCGGGCCGAGGATCGCGCCGACGTCGGACGACATCGAGAAGATGGCGACCGGGGTGCCGCCGCGCGCACCCGCCGCGTCTCCCACGGAGGCGGCCGGAGCGGTCCCGAGGAACCCCGCCGCGACGCCGTACACGCACAGGACGGCGATGAGCACCCCGATGTTCGGCGCGAACGCGACCGCGAAGATCGACCCGGCGGCGAGCGCGGTGCCGAGGACCATCGCCGGACGTCGTCCGACGGTGTCCACGAACCGCCCGGCCGGCCCGACCGCCAGGGTCTGGACGACCGCGGCGCAGGTGAACGCGATGCCGGTCCAGGAGGTGCTGCGGTGCAGCACCTCGACCACGAGGACCGGGACGAGCGCCGACCGGACGCCGAACGACGACCAGCCCTGCCCGAGGTTCACCACGCAGGCGGCCTGGAAGCGCCGGTCGCGCAGCACCTCCCGCAGCGGGCGTACCTCGAGCTCGGGGGCGTCGCCGGGACGCTCGGACCGCGTGCGCAGCAGGAGCAGGCCGACGGTGCCGGCCACGGCGAGCGTGGCGGCGTAGAAGAAGAAGGGAGCGGTGATGCTGACTGCCGCGAGCAGCCCGCCGATCGCCGGCCCGGCCATGCCGCCGATCAGGAACCCGGCCTGGAAGAAGCCGGTCGCCCGTCCGCGCACGCCCGGGCCGACGCTGGTCAGGAGCAGCGTGGTGGCCGACACCGTGAACATCGCGGACCCGATCCCGCCGAGCCCGCGCAGCACGAGCAGCTGCCCGTAGCTGGTGGAGACCCCGGCCAGGCCGCTGCTGATCGCCACGACGTAGATGCCGACCGCGAGGACCACCCGCTCGCCGAAGATCCCGATCAGCCGGCCGCAGAACGGGCTGCAGGCCAGCCGCATCAGCGCGAACGCGGACACGACCGCGCCCACCTCGAAGTTGCCGACGCCGAAGCTGCGGGCGAAGACCGGCAGGACCGGGACCAGGACGCCGAAGCCGACCGCCACGCAGAAGGCGATCAGCCCGAGGACGTAGACCTCGCGGGGGAGCCGGCTGTCGGTGCGCTGCGGCCGCAGGAAGGCGGGGCGGGCGGGCAGCACCGGCACAGTGTGCCCCCAAGGAGCGGCCGAAGTGGGTGCGGACCACTAACGTTGAGGGGTCCGGCACCCGCGCCGGGCACGAGGAGAGCAGACGCGTGACCCTTTCCGAGCAGCTCCGCCGCAGGATGGGCAGCCGGGCCCGCCGACAGGCCTCGGGCACACCTGCCCTGGCCCAGCGGGACCGCCCGGCGCTGGTCCCCGCCGGCACGACGCCGGTCGCCGCTGACGGGACGAGCACGTCGGACGTGCAGGAGATCTCGGTGCACGTCGAGGACGGGAACTCACGCTTCAACGAGGCGGTCCCGGACGGCCTGCACGTCGCCGCCGCCTGGGGCTGGCGCGTCATCGTCGTCACCGTCATGGCCGCGCTCATCGCGTACGGGCTGGCCTACATCTCCGAGGTCACGATCCCGCTGCTGGTCGCGGTGCTCCTGACGGCCCTGCTCCTGCCGGTGACGACGCGGCTGCACGCGTGGGGCGTCAACCGCGGCCTGGCCACGGCGATCACCGTGCTGGGGGGTCTCGCCGTCATCGCCGGCGTGCTGTTCCTGATCGTCAGCTCGATCGTCTCGCAGTCGGCCCAGCTGGGCACGAACGTCGTCCAGGGCTTCAACGAGCTCGCCGGCTGGCTGCAGAGCGGTCCGCTGCACGTGAGCGCCACCTACTTCAACGCCGACGAGTGGGTCACGCGGATCACCGACTGGGTCAAGACGAGCCAGGACACGATCACGACGTACGCCGGCGAGATCACCTCGTCGGTCGGGCACTTCCTCGCGGGCTTCGCCCTCACGCTGTTCGCCCTGTCCTACTTCCTGCACAATGGGCGCGAGATCTTCGCGTTCTGCCTGCGGTTCTTCCCGCGCCGGTCGCGCCGTCGGGTCGACGGCGCCGCCCAGAACGGCTGGCACTCGCTCTCGTCCTACGTCCGGGCCACGATCCTGGTCGCGCTCGCGGACGGCGCCGGCGTGCTGATCGCCGCTCTCATCATCGGCGTGCCGGCGGCGCCCGCCCTGGCCACGCTGGTCTTCATCGGCGCGTTCGTCCCGATCGTCGGCGGCTTCGTCTCCGGCTTCGTCGCCGTCGTCGTCGCCCTGGTCGCCCTGGGCTGGGTGAAGGCGCTGATCATGCTGGCCGCGATCATCGCCGTGGTGGAGATCGAGGGCCACATCCTGCAGCCGTTCCTGATGGGCCGGGCGGTCAAGCTGCACCCGCTCGCCGTGCTGCTCGCCATCGCGATCGGCATCATCCTCGGCGGCATCATCGGTGCGCTGTTCGCGGTGCCGATGCTGGCGTTCACCAAGACGTTCGTCCAGCACCTCTCCGACGAGCTCCCCAACCCGGCGAGCTCGACCGTCGTCCGCTGAGCGCGTCCGTTCCCTGACCGCGACGACGTTCCCTGAGCCCGACCACGTTCCCTGAGCCTGTCGAAGGGCGCAGCTCACCCACACCCTTCGACGAGCTCAGGGAACGAAGGTAGAGCCTGGGCAACGAGGCGAGAGCCTGGGCGACGAAGCGAGAGCTCGGGGAACGGGGTTCGGGCTCCGGACCGAGGTTCGGGACAAGCAGAAGGGCGGGCCCGGCGTCAGCCGGACCCGCCCTTGTGCTCACACGCTCAGTGCGTGGACCTCAGAGGGCCGAGCCCTTCTTGTACTCCTTGAACGAGGCGTTCCAGTCGGTGTAGCCGTTGCCGGGCTCGATCCCGCGGCTCGTCCCCGTGGTGACGACCGGATCGCCGATCAGGGTGTTCTGGATGAGGTAGCGCGAGTTGGCGACGCTCATGCCGGTGCAGCCGTGGCTGACGTTGGCGACGCCTTGGCTGCCGGTGCTCCAGGGTGCGGAGTGCAGGAACTCACCCGAGTTGGTGATGCGCATGGCGTACGCCGCGGTGAGGCTGTACTTCTCCTCCGCACCGATCTGCTCGTTCGTCATGACCTTGTTGTACTCCTTGGCCATGATCAGCTTGGTCCCGCTGCGCGTCACCCAGCCCGGCTTGCCGCCCGTCACCGGGATGCTGCGGACCTTCTTGCCGTTCTTGTAGACGCTCGCGTAGTCGGACTTGAGGTTGACCTTGATGATGAACGAGCGGCCGACGCTGAACTTGGTCGACGACGACTTCTGGCCGTACCGGCCGTTGCCGGCGCTCACCCCGTTGACGTCCGCGTCCACCGTCACCTTGGTGCCCGGCTTCCAGTAGGACTTGGGGCGCCAGTGCACCTCCTGGTTGCCGTACCAGTGCCAGCTGCCGGTCTGCTTGGGGACCGTGGTGATGTGGAGGTTCTTCTCAAAGGACTTCTTGTCCGACACCGGGGTGTCGAACCGCACGATGGCGGGCATGCCGACGCCGACCTTGCTGCCGCTCAGCGGGTAGAGCTCGGGGAACACCTGGTCGCTCAGCGCCAGCTTCTGCGTCTTGAACGAGGTGGTCTCGGTCGTCGCGTCACCGGCGGTGTTCTTGCCGGTCATCTTGATCTTGTAGGTGCCCGACGGCTCCAGCAGGTCGGCGGCGGTCCAGCCCGTCTTCGCCTTGTTCATCGACCCCTTGAGGGTGCCCTTCTGGGAGTTCCCCTTGGTGTCGGTGTACTTGTACGAGACGTCGACCTTGGAGAGCTTGCCCTGGCTGGCCTTGGCCGTGACCAGCGTCGACACCTTCACCGAGTCGGCGCCGTCGTCGACGTTCGACGTCAGCTTGACCGGCGGCGTGGTGGGCGTCGGGGCGGGGGTGGGCGTGGTGGCCGGCTGGGAGGAGCCGGGAGCCTGGCTCTCCTGCGGCGTGGATCCCTGAGCGTTCGGGACGGTGCCACAACCGGCGCTCACCGCCAGCAGCAGGACGGCGGAGACCAGGCCACCAGCGGCCAGGTGTCGTCGGATCGGCATCGGGTGTGTCTCCTCAGGTGCGTCCGGGTGGACTCGGTGGTGCCAGGTTGTTCCAGCGGTCGGACGTGGCCCTGACAGGCACAACGAGCAGCGCTCCGCTAAGGTGCCCCACCCCACCGCGTCATCAAATGTGCCATCGAGCGGGTCGTTCTCCTAATCGATCACCAGCCCGAGACGAGACCGTTGCCGACTCGTACAAACGCCGTCAGAACGGTGTCGGTGAGGTCTCAGTGGCCGACGCCGACGAGCTCCTCGCGAGCCTCCGGAGCGACCGGACCGGCAGGCGTACGTCCGCCGAGCGGCTTCTCCCGCATCAGCACGGCGATCACCAGGCCGACGACGAGGAAGGGCACGGCGACCAGGAACAGGTCGTCCATCGCCTGCGTGAACGCCGTCAGCACCCACGTGTGCACCGGTTCGGGCAGCGCCTGGATCGCCGTCACGTCGTTCACCGAACCGGCCGCAGCACCGGCCTGGGCGCCGGCGCCGGGCGGGATGACGGCCGCGAGGTGGTGGGTCAGCCGGGTGTTGAGGATGGCCCCGAAGAGCGCGGTCCCGACCGCACCGCCCATGGAGCGGAAGAAGGTCACCGACGCGGTGGCCACGCCCATGTGCTTGCGGTCCACGTTGTTCTGGACCGCGGTCACGACGACCTGCATGGTGAGGCCGAGACCCGCACCGAACACGAACATCAGCACCGCGACGTAGAGGTAGCCGGTGTCGACGGCGATCCGGGAGAGCCCGACGAACGCCGCGCCCACCACGATCGCCCCGGTGATCGGCATCCACTTGTAGCGGCCGGTGCGGCTCATGATCTGACCGCCGGAGATCGAGGTGGAGAAGATCCCGACGACCAGCGGGAGCATGGCCAGACCCGACTCGGTCGCGCTCATGCCCATGACCGCCTGCAGGTAGATCGGCAGGTAGATGAGGCCGCCGAACATGGCCACCCCCATGATCATGGCGAAGCTGATGCTGGACACGAAGGTCCAGGAGCGGAAGAGCTCCAGCGGGATGATCGGCTCGCTCGCGCGGCGCTCGACCAGCACGAAGAGCACCGCGAGGACGACGACCGCGAGCAGCAGGCCGAGGCCGGTGGCCGAGGTCCAGCCCTGGTCGGGCCCGGCCCAGCTGAGGTAGAGCACGAGGCTCGTGACCGAGCCGACGATGGTCGCCGCGCCGAGGTAGTCCACGGTCGCCTGGCGGCGCACGTGGTGCAGCTTGAGCGCGAACGAGGTGACGACGAGCGCGGCGATCCCGATCGGCAGGTTGATGAAGAAGATCCACTCCCACCCGAGGTGGTCGGTGAACAGCCCGCCGAGCAGGGGACCGGCCACGGACGAGATGCCGAAGACGGCGCCGAAGAGGCCCTGGTACTTGCCCCGCTCGCGGGGCGGGATGACGTCGCCGATGACGGCCAGCGCCAGCGACATGAGGCCGCCGCCGCCGATCCCCTGCACGGCACGGCCGATGATCATCACGTCGATGCCGGGCAGCCCGAGCGCGCTGGACAGCGGCGAGGCGAACCCGCAGATGACCGAGCCGACCAGGAAGACCACGATCGCGGACTGGAAGATCGGGCGGCGGCCGCGCAGGTCGGAGATCTTGCCCCACAGCGGCGTCGCCGCGGTCGAGGTGAGGAGGTAGGCCGTGACGACCCAGGACAGCTTGTCGAGCCCACCGAGCTCGGAGGTGATCTTGGGCAGCGCGACGCCGACGATGCTCTGGTCGAGCGCGGCGAGGAACATGCCGGCCATCAGCCCGCTCAGGACCCCGAGGATCTGGCGGTGGCTGAGGTAGTCGCCGGTCGCCGTGGGACCGCTGACGGGCACGGTGCTGGCACCGGGGACGCCGCCGGCCTCGGCCGCGGTCTCCTCCAGCGCGTGCGTCGCGGCGTGCGGGTCTGGCCGGGGTGCGTCCACCGGGTCGTCGACGAGGGCGCGGCGTGGAACGGAGCTGCTCATGGGCGTTCTCTGTCTGCTGGTTCTGGGTGCTGGGTGCTGGGTGCTGGGTGCTGGGTGGTGCTGTGTGGTGCTGGGTGATCAGTGCGTGCGGGACTCGATGCTGGTGACGAGCCGGCTGAGCAGCCGGTCGAGGTCGGCGAGGTCGGCGGCGTCCCAGCCTTCGAGGCTGTTGGTCAGGACCTCCCGGCGGCGGGCGGTGGAGGCGGCGAGCTGCGTACGGCCCTCGTCGGTCAGCCCGATCCGGTGGGCCCGGCCGTCGTCCGGGTCCTGGCTGCGCTCGACGAGGCCGGCCTGCTCGAGCTGGGTGACGTGGCGCGACACGGTGGAGGTGTCGAGCTGCGTGGTCGACGCGAGCGCGGTGATCCGGGTCGACCCGGGCGCCAGGTTCTTCAGGACCCAGTAGGTGGCGGGCTCCAGCTGGTCGCCCACCAGGCGCTGTCGCATCAGCCGACCGATCGCCATGGCCGTGTGGAGCACCGAGTCGACGACGAGCGTGGGGGACACCGCCGCGGACGTCGTCGGGACCTCGTCGATCGATTGCATGGCGCAAGCATACACGTTCGGTGTGTGTGCCATGCAAGTTCTCTGGTGCTCCGGGAGCATCGACAAAGCCCGAGGTCGTGGATCCGACCCTGGGGAATCCCTGGTGTTCGACGCCGGTCTTTCCTAAGTGGAAAGAACCCTTTACATTTTGAGCATGAGCCCTGACCCGTTGATGTCCGCGATCCTCGACGACCTGTCCGCGGGGCGCATCGACGCCTCCGAGGCCGCCCGCCGGATCGACGCCCTGAAGGCCGCGCCCGCCGAGGACCGGTCCGAGCCCGACCCCGTGGTGACCGAGCCCGCAGCCGCCGTGCCCGGCGCCCACGACGACGCCGCGACCGACCCGTGGGCCGCGGCGACCGACCGGCCCCAGCACGCCACCTTCGCGCGGGAGACCGTCGGCCAGGAGCCGGCCCCGCCGACCGCAAGCGCCCCGGTCACCCCGCCGTCGTCCGCGCCCGCCGCGGCGACTGCCTCGTCCGGGCCCCGCAGCAAGGCTGCGAACGGCGTCGAGCGCATCTCCGTCCGCGCCGTCGGGCGGCGCGTCCGCATCGTCGGCGAGACGTCGGTGGCGACGCTGTCGGCGGACGGCCCGCACGTGCTGCGCCGCAACGGCACCACCCTCGAGGTGTCGAGCGACGGGGAGATCGGCCCGAGCCTCGACGGGTTCAGCATCCTGCGGGGCGTCCCGCGGAGCCTGGAGGACATCCGTGCCCTCGGCCTGGGCAAGGAGCTGCTGCTCCGCGTCAACCCCGCGCTGGCCGTCGACGTGGAGGTCACCGCGGGCCAGCTGAGCACCGAGCGGGTGCCGCACCTCGGGAAGATCCGGGTGACCGCCGGCGGCGCCAAGCTGCTGGACGTCGTCGAGGTCAACGACGTGCTGGTCCAGGCCGGCTCGGCCACCATCAAGGGCACGATCACGCAGGGTCGCCACCGTGTCCGCGTCGAGTCGGGCTCCCTGTCGATCACCCTCGGCGACGACTCGAACGTCACGGTCAAGAGCGACGCCCAGCTGGGGCGCGTGAGCTGGGCCGGCGGGCACAGCGGGGCGGGCGACGAGGTGGTCATGGGGAACGGCAACGCACGCCTCGACGTCGAGGTCGTGATGGGTCACGCCTCGGTGCGCGTCGGGTCCGACGCCGAGACCTCCTCCTCGACGAGCGGGTCGTGAGCGGCGTGGGCGAACGCGCCCGCACCCACGAGCCGCACCGGCACCGCGCCCCCAGCGCCTGCCCGGTGTGCGGCGACCAGCTCGCCGTCACCCGCCTCGGGTGCGGCTCCTGCGGCACCGAGCTGGCCGGGCTCTTCGCGCCCTGCGACTACTGCGCGTTGGACGACCGGGAGAGCGAGATGCTCCGGGTCTTCCTCGCCTCCCGCGGCAACCTGCGCGAGGTGGAGAAGCACCTCGGCGTCTCCTACCCGACGGCGCGGGCCCGCTTCAACGACCTGCTCCGCAAGCTCGGCCTCGCTGGCGTCGAGGAGGCGCCGACCGTGCTGACCCGCGACCAGATCCTGTCGGAGGTCGCCTCCGGCGCTCTCACGCCCACGGCGGCCCAGGAGCTGCTGGCTCAGCTCTGAGAGCGCGTCTGGTCTGCCCCGACCACCGCGCCGGAACGGAGCAGAGGCCAACAGAACAGCCAGCTACCCGCCGTAGGGCTCGACCTTGATGACGGTGACGTTGATCTTGCGGCCGTTGGGAGCCTCGTACGTGGCGAGGTCGCCCTTGCCCTTGCCGAGGATGGCGGCGCCGAGGGGCGACTGCGGGCTGTAGACGTTCGTGTCGAGGTCGTCGGCGCCGAGCACCTCCCGGGAGCCGAGCAGGAACGTGTCGGTGTCGCTCTCGTCCCCGTCGAAGGCGATCGTGACCCGGGTGCCGGGGACGACCTCGTCCGCGGTGGTCGTGGCCTCGCCGACCTCGGCCCGACGCAGCATGTCCTTCAGCTGACGGATCCGGGCCTCCTGCTTGCCCTGCTCCTCGCGGGCCGCGTGGTAGCCGCCGTTCTCGCGGAGGTCACCCTCGTCGCGTGCGGCAGCGATCTTGGCGGTGACGTCGGCGCGGCCGGGGCCCGACAGCTGCTCGAGCTCGTGCTGCAGCTTGTCGAAGGCGTCCTGCGTCAGCCAGATGGTCTGTGTGGCCTCGGACATCTGGTCACGATAGCAACGACCGGGCCGGGCTCCCAGACCTTCGGCTCCGAGACGAAGCGCGTTCGCCCCGCGTCAGGTGGAGCTGCAGCTGCGGACGGTCACCGAGGTCGCACGGCGCAGCGTGGTCAGGGTGACGGGCACGTCGACGACCTGGTGGGTGCTGGCCTCGACGGCGACGACGCTCTCGGCCACCGGCTGGAAGTCGGTGGACTGCGCCAGCAGGCTGCACGTCGCAGGGCGGGATGGGTCGCTGCGCTGCACGGTCATGGTGACCTCGATCGAGGTGTCCGAGACGACCTGGTAGCCCGCGACGTCCCCGCTGACCGCGGGGTCGGCGTGCAGCAGGGCCGTCCAGACCAGCCAGGAGAGCGCGACCAGGGTGGCCACGGCCACGAGGACGACCTTGGTCCGGCGCCGCACGAGGGGCGGGGGATAGCGCAGGGCGAGCCGTTCAGCGGCGGCGGCGGCCGCGTCCACGGTGGTCGGCTCGGTCACGCCCCCATCATCCTCCGCCGCCGAAGGCCTCGCGAGCGTGAGACGGCCTGCGCGTGCGTGGGACGATGACGGGCGTGATCAAGGCCCCCCTCCGCGTGGACGCCGGCGGCGAGCGGCTGCGGCTGCTGCACGTGCACGCCCATCCCGACGACGAGTCCAGCAAGGGTGCGGCCACCACGGCCCGCTACGTGGCCGAGGGGGTGGAGGTCATGGTCGCCACCTGCACCGGCGGGGAGCGCGGGTCGATCCTCAACCCGAACATGGACCGGCCCGACATCCTGGCGAACATCGCCGACATCCGCCGCCAGGAGATGGACGCGGCGCGCCACATCCTCGGCATCGAGCAGGTCTGGCTCGGCTTCGTCGACTCCGGGCTCCCCGAGGGCGACCCGCTGCCGCCGCTGCCCGAGGGCAGCTTCGCCACCCTCGACGTCGACGAGGCGTCCGTCCCGCTGGTCGAGGTGGTCCGTCGGTTCCGCCCGCACGTGATGACGACGTACGACGAGCGGGGCGGCTACCCGCACCCCGACCACGTGCAGTGCCACCGGATCAGCGTCGCGGCGTACGAGCACGCGGCCGACCCCGCGTGGCACCCCGAGCTCGGCCCGGTCTGGCAGACGCCGAAGCTCTACTACTCCTTCGCCTTCCACCTCGCCAAGACGGAGGCGCTCGACGCGGCCATGACGGCCCGCGGGCTGGAGTCGCCGTACGCCGAACGCCTGCGCCGCTGGCCCCCGGACCCGGCCATGCAGGACCGGGTGACCACGCGGGTGCCGTGCGGGGACTACTTCGAGGTGCGCGACCGGGCGCTCATCGCGCACGCGACGCAGATCGACCCGGAGGGGACCTGGTTCCAGATCCCGATGGACCTGCAGCTCGAGGTGTGGCCGACGGAGGACTTCGAGCTGGCGCGGAGCGCCGTGCCGACGCACCTGCCCGAGGACGACCTGTTCGCCGGGATCGCGACTGCGCCCGACGCGTAGGCTCGACGCGTAGCCGTTGCCGGAGGAGGTGCCCACGTGCTCGCCCTGCTCGACCTGGACCCCAACATCGTGAAGCCGGGATGGATCCCGCTGCTCATCACGATCGGCCTGGCCGCCGTGATGGTGCTGCTGTTCTTCAGCCTGCGCAAGCAGTTCCGCCGGATCGACGTCTCCCAGTCCCAGCCCGGGGTCCCCGACCCCGAAGCCACCAAGGACCCCAGCCCGAAGGTCTGACGGTCCCGCGCCCGCAGGATCAGCGCGGGGCCACCCGGGCGGGCAGGTCGTCGAGCTCGCCGACCGTCGCTGCCGACGGCCCTCCGACCGCGACACCCGGCCCACCCGGCGCACCCGGTCGGGTCGGACGCGCACCGGGTCGCTGGCGCAGCCGCTGCTCCAGCCAGGTGGCCAGCCGCGTCAGGGCGAAGTTGATGACGATGTAGATCGCGCTGACCACGACGAACGCCTGCAGCAGCAGCTTGGTGTTGTTGGCGAGGTTGTTCGCCTGCTTCATCAGCTCGGGATAGCTCACGACGTAGCCGAGCGTGGAGTCCTTCAGCACCGCCACCAGCTGCGTGACGAGCGTCGGGACGACCAGCTTGACCGCCTGCGGCAGCACGACGAGGCGCAGTGCCGTGCCGCGCGTCATGCCCAGCGCGAGCGCCGCCTCGGTCTGGCCCCGGTCCAGCGCGTTGATGCCGGCCCGCACGATCTCGGCGATCACCGCGGCGTTGATCAGGATGATCGGGACGGTCAGCTTGGCGAAGATGCTCAGGTTCAGCCCGATCCCGGGCAGCGCGAACAAGAACATGTAGACCAGCAGCAGCGTCGGCACCGAGCGGAACACCTCGACGTACGCCGTGCAGAGCGCCTTCACCACCGGCTGCCGCCCGGACCGGCCGACGGCGAGCAGGCCGCCGAGCGGGAAGGCGACCACCGCCGAGGCGACGGTCACCTTCAGCGTCCCCCACAGCCCCTCCAGCAGGAAGGCGACCGCCCACTGCTGCCAGAACGGCTTCCACTTCGCCAGCGCCAGCTGCCCGGCCTGCGCCAGCTGCTGCAGACCGAGCAGCAGCACCACCGCGATCACCACGCCGACCACGACCGTGGCGACCGCGATCCGCCGGCGTCCGCGGGGGCCGGGCTCGTCGAACAGCACCCGGCTGGCGTTCACCGCTGCACCGCCAGCCGGCGCTCGAGCACGGAGCCGACGCCGCCGCCCAGCAGGGCGATGACGACGTAGACGACGGCCGAGATGACGAAGAGCAGCATCGACTCGGCGGTCCGGTTCCCGACCTGCTGCGCCTGGTAGGTCAGCTCGCCGACCGAGACGGCGGCGGCGAGGGAGGAGCCGAGGGCGACGCCGATGAAGACGTTGACCAGCGGCTGCACCATGGTGCGCAGCGCCTGCGGCAGGATCACCCGGCGCAGCGACTGGGTGAAGGTGAGGCCGAGGGCGCGGGCGGCCTCGACCTGCCCGATCGGCACGCCGTTGATCCCCGCCCGGACGGTCTCGCAGGTGAACGCGGCCGACACCATGGCCAGCGAGACCACGGCCGTGGTGAACAGCGACAGGCTGACCCCGGCGTACGGGAGCCCGTACGCGACCAGGATCAGCAGGCTGAGCAGCGGGATGTTGCGGAAGAGCTCGACGTAGACCGTCCCGACGGCGCGCAGCGGCGGGATGGGGCTCACCCGGAACACCGCCACGACGGTGCCGAGCACCAGGGCGCTGAGGAAGGCCAGGGCGGTGATGGCGAGCGTCGTCGCCAGGCCCTGGACGAGCACGCCGAGGTTGTCGGTCAGGACGTCGATCATGACGCGCCCGGGCTCACGCGCCCTCGACCGAGCCGATCTGCGGCGGCGCCGGCGCGTCGCCCTGCACGACGGTGCCGATGGTGGCCTTCCACAGCTTGGCCCACGTGCCGTCGGCCTCGATCGCCTTGAGCCAGGTGTTGACGAGCTCCTTGGCCTGCGGGTCGGCCAGCGTCACGCCGACCCCGTAGAAGTCGTCGTCGAACGGCTCGCCGACCACCTTGAGCGTCGGGTCGGTGCTCGCGTTCGAGATCAGGATGCCCTGGTCGATCACGTACGCGTCCACCCGCTTGGTCTTGAGCGCCGCCAGGCACTGGGCGTCGTCGGGGAAGAGGCTGGGCACGGCGGTCGGGGCGACCTTCTTGAGCGAGGCCGGGGTGGTCGAGCCCTGCTGCATCGCCACCTTCTTGCCGGCGAGGTCCTCCGCCGAGCTGATGCCGGTGGTGTCGGAGAGGATCATCACCGCGTTGCCCGAGCGGTAGTACGGCCCCGCGAACGCGACCTTCTTGGCCCGCTCGGGCGTGATCGAGTAGGTGGCGAAGACGGTGTCGACCGTGCCGTTCTGCAGGAGCGTCTCGCGGGTGTCGACCGTGGTCACGGTCAGCGCGATCGGGCCGTCGGGCTTGCCGGTGACGTAGTGCGACAGCAGCTGCGCCAGCCCCGCGTCGAAGCCGGTGATCTTGCCCGTGGACGGGTCCTTCATGCTGAACAGCGGCCCCGAGTCGGAACCACCCGTCTTGAGCGTCCCGGCGTCCCTGATCTTCTTCGCCCAGGCGTTGGCGTCGATCGCCGCCGCGTCGGCGACCGGTCCGCCCGAGATGATCTGGTCGTACGCGCTGACGTCGGTCTGGTTGCCGGTCAGCGCGCTCTTGTCGTTGCCGCACGCGACCAGGCCGGTGCTGCCGAGGACGGCGGCACCGGTGAGGGTGAGGAAGCGTCGGCGCGGGAGGAGGACGGTCACGAGGGTCTCCTGGGGATCAGTGGGTGAGGACCTTGGACAGGAAGTCCCGGGCTCGGTCGGTCTGCGGGTGGTCGAAGAACTCGGCGGGCGTCGCGACCTCGACGACCTGGCCGCCGTCCATGAAGACCACGCGGTCGGCGGCCTTGCGCGCGAACCCCATCTCGTGGGTCACCACGAGCATCGTCATGCCGTCGGCGGCGAGGTCGGTCATGACGTTCAGGACCTCGTTGATCATCTCGGGGTCGAGCGCCGAGGTCGGCTCGTCGAAGAGCATCAGCTTGGGCCGCATCGCCAGGGCCCGGGCGATGGCGACGCGCTGCTGCTGGCCGCCGGACAGCTCGGCCGGCATCGCCGCGTCCTTGTGCGCCAGCCCGACGCGTTCCAGGAGCTCGCGCCCCCGCTGCTCGGCCTCGCGCCGGGGCAGTCCGGCCACGTGGATGGGGGCCATCGTGATGTTGTCGAGCACGTTCTTGTGCCCGAACAGGTTGAACGACTGGAAGACCATGCCCACCTCGGCGCGGAGGCGGGCGAGCGCCTTGCCCTCCTGCGGCAGCGGGACCCCGTCGATCGCGATCTCGCCGGAGGTGATGGTCTCCAGCCGGTTGATGCAGCGGCACAGGGTCGACTTGCCGGAGCCCGACGGGCCGATCACGACGACGACCTCGCCGGGCGCGACCTCCAGGCTGACGTCGCGCAGCGCCGCGACGTCGCCGTAGAGCTTGTCCACGCCGCGGACGGAGACGAGCGAATGTCCTGCACCCGACATAAGACGAGACTAGAGGTAACTCGCGCGGTCACCCCGGCCCCCGGCGACCCGCGTGTCGGCGGGGAGAATCGACAGGTGCCGAACCGTCTGTCGAACGCGACCAGCCCGTACCTGCTGCAGCACGCCGACAACCCGGTCGACTGGCAGGAGTGGGGCGACGAGGCGTTCGCCGAGGCCGAGCGCACCGGGCGCCCCGTGCTGCTGAGCATCGGCTACGCGGCGTGCCACTGGTGCCACGTGATGGCGCACGAGTCGTTCGAGGACGAGGCCACGGCGGCGCAGATGAACGAGCGCTTCGTGAGCATCAAGGTCGACCGCGAGGAACGTCCCGACGTCGACACCGTCTACATGGCGGCCACGCAGGCCCTCACCGGCCAGGGCGGCTGGCCGATGACCGTCTTCCTCACCCCGGACCGTCAGCCGTTCTACGCCGGCACCTACTTCCCGCCGACGCCGCGGCAGGGGATGCCGGCGTTCAGCCAGGTCCTCGACGCGGTCTCGGCCGCCTGGACCGACCGGCGTGCGGAGGTCGTCTCCAGCGCGGCCGGCATCGCCGCCCAGCTGGCCGAGCAGCGGCTGGTCGCGGCGCCCGGGACGGTCACCCCGGCCGACCTCGAGGCCGCCCGGGAGGGGCTGGCGCGCGACTTCGACGCGACGTACGGCGGGTTCGGGCGGGCGCCCAAGTTCCCGCCGTCGATGGTGCTCGAGGCGCTGCTGCGCGACGGCAGCGACCCGGCGCTCGCGATGGCGACGCGGACCTGCACGGCGATGGCCCGGGGCGGGATCTACGACCAGCTCGTGGGCGGGTTCGCGCGCTACAGCGTCGACGCGCAGTGGGTCGTGCCGCACTTCGAGAAGATGCTCTACGACAACGCCCTGCTGCTCGGCGTCCACACGCACCTGTGGCGGCGTACGGGCGACCCGCTCGCGGCCCGCGTCGTCACCGAGACGGTCGACTGGCTGCTGGCCGAGCTGCGGACCCCGCAGGGCGCGTTCGCCGCCAGCCTCGACGCCGACTCCCTCGACGCGACCGGGCACCTGCACGAGGGCGCGTTCTACGCCTGGACGCCCGAGCACCTGGTCGAGGTGCTCGGCCCCGAGGACGGCGCCTGGTCGGCCCGGGTCTTCGCCGTGACGACGGCGGGGACGTTCGAGCACGGGGCCTCGACGCTGCAGCGACCGGGTGTGGGGGAGGACGAACCGGACCGGCTCGCGGATGTCCGCGCCCGGCTGGCGACGGCCCGTGAGCGGCGGGCGCGGCCCGGGCGCGACGACAAGGTGGTGGCCGCCTGGAACGGCTGGCTCGTCGACTCCCTGGTCGAGGCCGCCCAGGTCTTCGACCGGCCGGACTGGCTGGCGGCCGCGCGGTCGGCGGCCGACCTGCTCTGGGAGCTCCACTGGCAGCCCGGGGAGCGGCGCCTGCGCCGGACCTCGCGCGACGGCCGGGTCGGGTCGGCCGTCGGCATCCTCGAGGACTACAGCGCGGTCGCCGCGGCGTACGTCCGGCTGGCCTGCGCGACCGGCGACCCGGTCTGGGTGGAGCGCGCCCGGACCCTGCTGGCCGTCGTGGAGGAGCAGTTCACCGACGGCCGGGGCGGCTGGTTCGACACCGCGGCCGACGCGGAAGCCCTCTACACCCGGCCCCAGGAGGTGACCGACAACGCGACACCGTCGGGGCTCAGCGCGACGCTGCGGGCGCTCGGGCTGCTGGCCGGGCTCACGGGCGAGGACGCGTACGCCCGCCGTGCGGCGGAGGGTGCGGCCACGGTCGGCGCGCTGGTCGCCCGGGCGCCGCGCTTCGCCGGCTGGCTGTGGGCCGAGGCCGTGAGCGACGTGCTGCCCGCGGCCGCCCCGGTCGAGGTGGCCGTGGTCGGCCCGGCGGGCGAGGAGCGCGACGCCCTGGTCCGGCTCGCCTGGTCGCAGGCCCCGGCCAGCTCGGTCGTGGTGGTCGGCGACGGCACGTCCGCCGCAGGCTTCGCCCTGCTCGAGGACCGCAGCGTGCGTGACGGGCGCCCGACGGCGTACGTCTGCCGCGGCTTCGTGTGCCGCTTGCCGGTGACCGACGCGGACGCGCTGCGCGCAGAGCTCGCCCGGGCCTGAAACTTCTCGCCGTCTCACCACCTCAGCGGTGGTCGAACGGCGAGAAGTTCAGGTGGCCGCGTAGGTGACGAGCGAGATCGCGACGTAGTGGCAGACGAAGCCGCCGATCGTGCAGGCGTGGAAGATCTCGTGGAAGCCGAACCACGCGGGTGACGGGTCGGGCCGCTTGCGCCCGTAGACCACGGCGCCCGAGATGTAGAAGACGCCGCCGCCGAGGATCAGCGCGACGACCGCCGGTCCCCCGGTCGTGTAGAAGGCGCCGATCCAGCCGAGCGCCGAGCAGCCCATCAGCAGGTACATCGCCGTGTAGAGCCAGCGCGGCGCCGAGAGCCACAGCGTGCGGAACAGCAGGCCGCCGAGCGCCGCGGTCCAGACCATGACCAGCAGCGCCACCCGGGACCCGCCGTGCAGGAGCAGCAGCGCCAGCGGGGTGTAGGTGGCGGCGATGAAGACGTAGATGTTCGCGTGGTCGAGCCGGCGCAGGACGGCCTCGGCGCGCGGACCCCAGTAGAAGCGGTGGTAGAGCCCGCTGGTGGTGAACAGCAGCACCGACGCCGCCAGGAACACGGCCCCGCCGACCACGCCCCGCTCGGTGGGGGCGAGGACCACGAGCACGATCCCGGCGGCCAGCGCCAGCGGCGCCATCGCGGTGTGCAGCCAGCCCCGCAGCCGCGGCTTGAGCTCCTGGGCCACCGCGGACGGAGCCTCGTCGAGAACGCTGGGCATCGGCGGCCTCCCGGTTCGTGGTGCTGCGATCCGGGCCAGGGTAGCCAGGCCCGGCTATACGCTGCGAAGCGTGCCCTCAGCAGACCGGTGGCGGGAGTACCTCGACCGCCTCCATCCCGCCGGGCTGCTCTACGCGACCTACGAGCACCGCCTGATCGCCGAGCTCGACCCCGACCGGCTGCCCCGCCACGTCGCGGTGCTGGCCGACGGGAACCGACGCTGGGCACGGACGAACGCGCCGGGCAAGCCGCTGAGCGCGGGCTACCGAGCGGGGGCGCGGCGGCTGCGCGACTTCGTGGAGTGGTGCGACGAGATCGGCATCCCGGTCGTCACCCTGTGGGTGCTGTCGACCGACAACTACAGCCGGGCGAGCGCCGACGAGATCGGTCCGCTGCTCGAGGTCATCGAGGAGCTGGTCGACGAGCTCGCGGAGACGGGACGCTGGCACGTCCACCCCGTCGGCGCCCTGGACCTGCTGCCGGCCGAGACCGCGGACCACCTCCGCGCCGTCGACGTCGACACCGCCCAGGTCGACGGGATGATGGTGAACGTGGCCGTCTCGTACGGCGGCCGTCACGAGCTGCGCGACGCCGTCCGGTCGCTGCTCGCGGAGGAGGCCCGGCTCGGCACCCCGATCGAGGACCTGGCCAAGAACCTCGACATCGAGCACATCGCCGAGCACCTCTACACCCGGGGCCAGCCCGACCCCGACCTGATCATCCGGACCTCCGGCGAGCAGCGCCTCTCCGGCTTCTTGATGTGGCAGTCGGCGCACAGCGAGTTCTACTTCTGCGAGGCCCTGTGGCCCGACTTCCGCAAGGTCGACTTCATCCGCGCGCTCCGGGCGTACGGGCAGCGGGAGCGTCGCTTCGGTCAGTGAGGAACGGCACCAGGGCGGCGGCCAGATCGTCCGGAGCGTCCTCGGCGACGTGGTGGCCCGAGTCGATCCCGTGGCCGGACACGTCGTCGGCCCAGGCCTCCCAGATCAGCCGCGGATCGCCGTGCAGCTCCTCGAGGTCGTCGCGCAGCGACCACAGCGCCAGCAGCGGCTGCGTGATCCGGGTCCCGGCCGCCCGCGCCGCGCGTTCCTCCTCGGCGTCCACCGTGAGGCCGGCCCGGTAGTCCTCGAGCATGCCGCGCACGACGCCCGGGTCCTGGACGGCCGCGCGGCACTCGGCCGCGTTCAGGGCGCCCATCCGGGCGTCGTCGAAGGCGTACCAGGCGAGCGGGTCGGCGCCGATCGCGCGTTCGGGCCTGTCGGGCTGGGCGAAGAAGAACCAGTGCCAGTACGCGGTGGCGAAGCGCTCGTCGCAGCGTTCGAGGTGCTCGACGATCGGGATCCCGTCGAGCAGCGCGACGCGGGTGACGACGTCCGCGTGGTCGAGCGCGAGCCGGAAGGCGACGTAGCTGCCCCGGTCGTGCCCGACGACGGCGAAGCGGCCGACCCCGAGGGCGTGCATCGCGGCGCGCAGCCGACGTGCGTGCGCGGTCTTGGCGTGCGGGGCGTGGTCGCCCGCCGGCGTGGGCCGGCCCGACCGTCCGTAGCCCGGCAGGTCCGCGCACACCACCGACAGACCCGCGTCGACCAGCAGCGGCGCGACCCGGTGCCAGGTCGCCGAGGTGCGCGGGTGGCCGTGCAGGAGCAGCACGACCGGTCGGCCCGGCACCAGGTGGTGCCGGACGAAGACCGGCAGACCGTCCCCCTCGACGATCTCAGCGACGAAGCCCTCGAACACGGCCCCATCCTGGCCCGTCGAGCTCGACGTGGGCGAGCTCGACCAGCCCGACATGGCGTCCCGGCCGGCGCTCGAATCTTGCGGGCCTACCCGCGGCAGCGCTGACGCGGTGCCAGACGTACGTCGGGTTACCGCTCGACGTCGGTCCGGTGACGACACCGGCGTGGCGGGTCCTGGGCGCTCCCGGGGCGACGTAGCGTCGCAAGTGCGGGCCGTGGGGAAGCGGACCGCCTGGGAGGCGATGCATGCTCCGTCTGCTGACGGGCACGAACCTCGGGCCGTGCGCGGCCCGTCATCGATTCCGGCCAACCACGTGATCTGTGGGGCCGGACGCAGCTGACGTGCGGCCCCCACGAAGGGAAGACCTGTGTCTCTCGCTTCTGCTCCCACCGGCGCCCCCACGAGTGGCTCCGCCGAGCCCGACGGCCGCACCACGTACGTCATCGACACCTCCGTGCTGCTGAGCGACCCGCACGCGCTGCGCCGCTTCGCCGAGCACGACGTCGTCCTCCCGCTGGTGGTCGTCACCGAGCTCGAGGGCAAGCGCCACCACGCCGAGCTCGGGTTCTTCGCCCGTACGGCGCTGCGGCACCTCGATGACCTGCGGGTCGCCCACGGGCGGCTCGACGCCCCGGTCCCCGCGAACGACGAGGGCGGCACGCTGCACGTCGAGCTCAACCACACCGACCCGAGCGCGCTGCCCGAGGGCTTCCGGCTCGGCGACAACGACTCGCGCATCCTCGCCGTCGCCCTGAACTACGCCGTCGAGGGGCGCGACGTCACGCTCGTCTCCAAGGACCTGCCGATGCGCGTCAAGGCGGCGTCCGTGGGCCTGCGCGCCGAGGAGTACCGCGCCGAGCTCACCGTCAGCAGCGGCTGGACCGGGATGGTCGAGCTGGACGCGACGAGCGGCGAGCTCGACACCCTGTACGAGAACGGCACGCTCGACCTCTCGACGAGCGAAGGACAGGCCCCGTCGACAGGCTCGGGACGCGGTCTCGAGGCCGCGCGCGACCTGCCCTGCCACACCGGCGTCGTGCTGCTCGGCGCCAGCTCCACCGCGCTCGCCCGGGTGACCCCGAGCAAGGAGCTGCGGCTGATCAAGGACCGCGACGTGTTCGGGCTGCACGGACGTTCCGCGGAGCAGCGCGTCGCGCTCGACCTGCTGCAGGACCCCACGGTCGGCATCGTCTCCCTCGGCGGCCGGGCGGGCACCGGCAAGTCGGCCCTCGCGCTGTGCGCCGGGCTGGAGGCCGTCCTCGAACGCCGGCAGCACGCGAAAGTCGTCGTCTTCCGCCCCCTGTACGCGGTGGGCGGCCAGGACCTCGGCTACCTCCCCGGCTCGGAGGGCGAGAAGATGGCGCCCTGGGCCCAGGCCGTGTTCGACACCCTGGGGGCGGTCACCTCCAAGGTCGTGATCGAGGAGGTGCTCGACCGCGGGCTGCTCGAGGTCCTGCCGCTGACCCACATCCGCGGTCGTTCGCTGCACGACTCGTTCGTGATCGTCGACGAGGCCCAGTCGCTGGAGCGCAACGTGCTGCTCACGGTGCTCAGCCGCATCGGGCAGGACTCGCGGGTCGTGCTCACCCACGACGTCGCTCAGCGCGACAACCTCCGCGTCGGTCGCCACGACGGGGTCGCCGCGGTGGTCGAGAAGCTCAAGGGCCACCCGCTCTTCGCCCACGTCACGCTGCACCGTTCGGAGCGTTCGCCCATCGCCGCGCTCGTCACCGAGATGCTGGAGGACGTCGGGATCTAGGCGTGTCTCCCAGCTCCAGCGGACAGGCAGCTGGAGCTGGGAGACACGCCCCTGAGCGCTGCCGTGCCCGCCCGGCCCGTGCCGGGCGGGACCCACGGCCTGCCGTAGGCGAGGCCTCACCCTCACCTCCGCCTTTATTTCGTTTTGATAACGGCGCTGTGGCATGGTCTCCGGGTGCGTCGTCTCATCCGTCATGGTCTCGCTGGTGCAGGGGCCGCCACCTTCGCGGTGCTCGCCGGGGTGACCGCGCTCGGCACCCCCGCCACCACGACCGTGGCCCTGACCGCGGTGACCTCGGTCGCCGTTCCCGTCGCCGACACCCGGCCCGTGACGGCCGACCCTGCGGTCGAGGCGCAGCGCGCCGCCGCGGGGCAACGGGAGAACCGTGACGCCGAGCGCACCCGGCTCACCGACCAGGTCGCCACCGCCGCCACGCGGCGGGCCACACGCCTGGGCGACCAGGGCGCGGCGATCACCAAGAAGTCCGACGAGATCAAGAAGGCCCGCGCGAAGGCCAGGGCCAGGGCGGCCGCCGCCGAGAAGAGACGGCGGGCCGCGATCAAGGCGCAGGGGTACGAGGTCGGGGTCACGGACCCGCGCGACATGGCCCGCCAGATCCTGAAGAACAAGTTCGGCTACGGCTCCGACCAGTTCTCCTGCTTCGACTGGGTCATCAAGCACGAGAGCAACTGGGACGTCCACGCGCAGAACGCGAGCTCCGGGGCGTACGGGCTCCCGCAGTCGCTCCCCGGCTCGAAGATGGCGAGCGTCGCCTCGGACTGGCGCGACAACCCGGCGACGCAGATCATCTGGGGCGCGTGGTACATGAAGAGCCGCTACGGCAGCCCCTGCGGCGCCAGGTCGCACTGGCAGAGCGCCGGCAACTACTGAGACGTCCGGACCGCAGCCGCGCGGTGGCGTCGCCCAGGGCTTCAGGCCTGCGCGACCCGCCTCCTCGTTGCTGCCGCTGTGGCACCCTTGACGGATGCGTCGTCTCGTCCTCCACGGCCTCGCCGGGGTCGGTGCCGCGGCGTTCGCCGTGGTCGCCGGGGTGACCGCGCTCCACGTCCCGGCGACGACGACGGCCGCCGGTCCTCCTCCCGCCGCCGTGGCCGCGTCGGGCGAGTTCGTGCCCGTGCAGCTCGTGCCCGTGCGGTTCGACCCGGCCGACCCGGTCGCCGACGCGCAGCGCGCCGCCACGGCCGAGCGCGACAGCCGTGAGGCCGTCCGCACCCGCATCGCGGCCGCAGCGGCCGACGCGGCGTACAAGCGGGCCGCCGACCTCGACGCGCAGGGCGACGCGATCGACAAGAAGTCGAGCGAGATCAAGGCGGAGAAGAAGAGGCTCGAGGCGGCGAGGAAGAAGGCCGAGGCTGCGCGGGCCGCGGCCGCGGCGGCGGAGAAGAAGGCGCGCGACGCCGCGATCGCCAACCAGGGCTACACCCCGGGCACCACCGACGTCCGCGACATCGCCCGGCAGATCCTCGAGAACAAGTTCAGCTACGGCGACGACCAGTTCGCCTGCTTCGACTGGATCATCAACCGCGAGAGCGGCTGGAACGTCCACGCGCAGAACGCGAGCTCGGGCGCGTACGGGCTCCCGCAGTCGCTGCCCGGCTCGAAGATGGCCAGCGTGGGCTCCGACTGGCGCGACAACCCCGCGACCCAGATCATCTGGGGCGCCGGCTACATGAAGGACCGGTACGGCAGCCCGTGCGGCGCGAAGTCGCACTGGGAGAGCGCCGGAAACTACTGAGTTCTCTGTGCTCTCTCCGTTCGCACGCTCCGAGCGCTCTGGTCCTCCCCCTTCCCTCCTCGTTCACACGACGGAAAAGCGTTGTCGTGCTCTCTCGTCAGTCCAGGCGGAGGCGCGCTCGTCGGCGGTGATCGGGCTTGATCTGCCGCATCCTTCGCGGTCGACTTCGACCGTGGTCCTCAGGCAGGGGGGCGGGTCATCGACAGCACGTCGAGGGCGGCGTCGAGCTGCTCCTCGGTGAGCTTGCCGTCCGCGACGAAGCCGCGGTCGAGCACGACCTCGCGGATCGTGCGGCCCTCCTTGAGGGCCTGCTTGGCGACGGAGGCCGCCGCCTCGTACCCGATGTAGCGGTTGAGCGGGGTCACGATCGACGGGCTCGACTCGGCCAGCAGGCGGCAGTGCTCGACGTTGGCGCTGATCCCGTCGACGCACCGGTCGGCGAAGACCCGGCTGATGTTGGCGAGCAGCCGGATCGACTCGAGGACGTTGCGGGCCATGACGGGCAGCATCACGTTGAGCTCGAACGCGCCGGCCGCACCCGAGAAGGCGACGGCGGCGTCGTTCCCGATCACCTGGGCGCTGACCTGGGTCATGGCCTCGCAGAGGACCGGGTTGACCTTGCCCGGCATGATCGAGCTGCCCGGCTGCAGGTCGGGCAGCGCGATCTCGCCGAGGCCGGCGCGCGGGCCGGAGCCCATCCAGCGGATGTCGTTGGCGATCTTGTTCAGGCTGACCGCGATGGTCCGCAGCACCCCGGACGCCTCGACCAGCGCGTCCCGCGCGCCCTGGGCCTCGAAGTGGTTGCGCGCCTCGGTGAACGGCAGGCCCGTCTGCTCCGCGACGAGCCCGATGACCGATGCGGCGAAGCCCGCCGGCATGTTGATCCCGGTGCCGACAGCCGTGCCGCCCAGCGGCAGCTCGGCGACACGGGGAACCGCGGCCTCGATCCGCTCGACGCCGTAGCGGACCTGCGCGGCGTACCCGCCGAACTCCTGCCCGAGCGTCACCGGCGTCGCGTCCATCAGGTGTGTGCGCCCGCTCTTGACCACCTCGGCGAACTCCGCCGACTTGGCCTCCAGCGACTCGGCCAGGTGCGCCAGCGCCGGGACCAGCGTCTGCACGAGCCCCTGGGTGGTCGCGATGTGGATCGCGCTCGGGAAGACGTCGTTGCTCGACTGCGACATGTTCACGTCGTCGTTGGGGTGCACGGCGGTGCCCGCCGCCGTCGCGAGCGAGGCGATGACCTCGTTGGCGTTCATGTTGCTCGAGGTGCCCGAACCGGTCTGGAACACGTCGATCGGGAACTCGGCGTCGTGCACGCCGGCGGCGACCTGCGCGGCGGCGGCGGCGATGGCGTCGGCGCGGTCCGAGGGGAGCCGCCCGAGCCGGGCGTTGGTCTGCGCGGCCGCGCCCTTGATCATCCCGAGCGCGGCGACGAGGGCGGGCTCGATCGGGGTGCCCGAGATGGGGAAGTTCTCGACCGCGCGCTGGGTCTGCGCCTTCCACAGCGCGTGCCGCGGCACCTGGACCTCGCCCATCGTGTCGTGCTCGGTCCTGAACTCGGTGGTCTGGGCGTCGTCGCTGGCCATGACGGACATCCTGCCCCACGCTCCGGAGGGGCTCAGGAGAGCGGGCGCCGGACGGTGTCGATGGCGTAGGTGAACCTCCGGCCCTCGCGCTGCACGACGTGCCGGGTCTCCTCCGCGGACGCGTCCACCCGCCGAAGCGCCGCGAGCAGGGGAGGGGACGGTGCCTGGCACCAGATCGCCAGGACCCCGGCCGGGGCGAGCCGTGCGTACGCGGCCCGCAGCCCCGGCTCGGCGTAGAGGGCGTCGTTGGCCGCGTGGATCAGGAAGTCGGGTCCGTTGTCGACGTCCAGCAGGATCGCGTCCCACGGTCCGGTCGGGCGATTGTTCCGCCCGGCGAGCACCGTCGCGACGTCGCCGACGTGGAGGTGGACCCGCGGGTCGGCGGCGACCCGGGCCAGCGTGGCCGTACGCCCCTCCCGCGCCCAGGCGACGAGGTCGCCCTCGAGCTCGACCACGTCCACCCGGACGGTCAGCCCGACCCGGTCGGCCTCGTCGAGGACCGCGACGACGGTGTGACCGAGGCCCAGGCCACCGACCAGCACCCGGGGTGCCCCGGCGGCGATGCGGCCGAGCTCGCGCTCGCTGTGGGTCTCGGTGCTGTCCATCGCGAACGCGCCGTTGACGACCAGCTCCTCCACCGCCCCGGGCCCGGTCCCGCGCCGGCGCAGCACGACCTCGCCGCGAGGCGTCGCCGCCCGGCCGACCGTGACCGTCTCGTCCTCCTCGTGCACCCCGGCATCCTGCCGCACCGCGGACCGGGCGGGAGTTGTCGCCGTGCGGGAGGATGGAGGGCGTGGCACGCTCCCGCAAACCCCAGACGATGGGCGACCTGATCCGGTCGCTCGTGGTCATCATCGTGCCGCTGCTGCTCATCACGGTGTTCTTCACCCGCAACCTCGACGACGCTCCGGTGAAGGAGGTCGACTGGCGCCCGGTGGTGACGCTCGCACGCTCTCAGTCGCCGTACCCGGTGCTCGCACCCGTGAACCTGCCGCCGGGCTGGCGTTCCGTCCAGGCGACCTGGGTCCGCACCGGCGAGCCCTACCTCAACGGCGACCCGTCCGCCCGCAACCTGTGGAAGCTCGGCTTCCTCACCAGCGACAACGTGTTCATCGGCCTCAGCCAGGGCGACCTCCGGCCGGACGACTTCATCTCCGACGAGACCCGCAAGGGCACGGTCGACGGGCAGAGCGTGGTCGGCGACCAGACCTGGGAACGCCGGGTCAGCCCCGACGGGCGGACGCACTCGCTCGTCGAGAAGACCGCGAAGGTGACGACGGTCGTGAGCGGCGACCTGCCCTACGAGGCGCTCGACACGTACGCCGGCATCCTGTCCAGCTCCGGCTAGGAGTCCTTCGGCCGCGGTTCCCGCGCCTGTCGCGCGGCGTCGACGCGCGCGCGGGCCCCGTCGAGCCAGCGCTGGCAGATCGCCGCGAGCTCCTCGCCGCGCTCCCAGAGCTTGAGCGACTCGTCGAGCGGGACGCCGCCCGACTCGAGGCGCTGCACGACCGTGACGAGCTCGTCGCGGGCCTGCTCGTACGACAGCTCCGGCTCCGTGGTCTCGCTCGTGGGGCTCATGCGGCACTCCTTCCCGGTCGGACGTCTCGGACCTCGACCACCAGCTGGCCGTCGGCGAGGTAGGCGAGCAGGTCGTCGCCCGGGTCGGCGTCCTGCACGGAGGTCAGCGCGTGGCCCTCGGGTCCGACCACGATCGCGTAGCCGCGCTCGAGCGTCGCCTTGGGCGACATGGCCCGGACCCGGGCCAGGTGGTGCCCGACGGCGACGGACTCCCGCTCCACCAGGACGCTGAGCGCGCGCAGGGCCCGCGCCCGCGCGCTGGCGAGCTGGTCCTCGTTCACCGTGAACGTCGCCGTCGGGTCGACGAGGACCGGTCGCGAGCGCAGTGCGCGCAGGGACTCCTGCTGGCGGGCCAGCAGGGTGTCGACGGCGTGGTCGAGCCGCGCGGAGACCTGGGTGATGCGGGTCCGTTCCTCCGTGACGTCGGGGACCACGCGCTTGGCCGCGTCGGTCGGCGTCGACGCCCGGACGTCGGCGACCAGGTCGAGGATCGGGTTGTCGGTCTCGTGGCCGATGGCGCTGACGACCGGCGTACGCGCCGCGAACACGGCCCGCACCAGGCCCTCGTCGGAGAAGGGCAGCAGGTCCTCGAGCGAGCCCCCACCGCGTGCGATGACGATCACGTCGACCTCGGGGAGGTCGTCGAGCCGGTCGAGGGCGGCCATGACCTGCTCGGCGGCCTGCGGGCCCTGCACCAGCGCGTGGCGCACCTCGATCCGGACGCCGGGCCAGCGGCGTCGCGCGTTCTCGACGACGTCACGTTCCGCGGCGCTGCTCGCGCCCGTGATGAGCCCGACGGCCCGCGGGAGGAAGGGCAGCCGCTTCTTGCGGGCCGCGTCGAACAGGCCCTCGGCCTGCAGCAGCCGCTTGGTCTGCTCGAGCCGGGCGAGCAGGCGGCCCTCCCCGACGGGGGTCAGCGCGTCGCAGTAGAAGGAGAACCGGCCGGACTGCTCGAAGTACGACGGCTTGAGCCGCGCCACGACCGTCGACCCCTCGGTCAGCGGCCCCGCGGCGTCGAAGGTGGTCGGCGACACCGAGACGGACACCGAGACCTCGGCGAGCTTGTCGCGCAGCGTGAGGAAGATGGTGCGGCCGCTCCGCCGGCTCACCTCGATGAGCTGCGCCTCCACCCACACCGGCCCGAGCCGCTCGATCCACCCCTTGACGAGGTGAGCCACGAGCCGCAGCGGCTGCGGGTTCTCGGGCGACGACTCCAGGGCCACGCGCGCACTGTAATGACTGCACCCGCTCCGCCCGTGCGCGGCGCGCGCTCCGACCCGCGGGCGTCGTCGTCGCGTTCTCGCCGCTCGTCTCCGTGCCCTCACTAGACTCGACCCATGGCCGAGATCTCCGCAGCGACCCCGAGCGCTACCCTCGACCTGCCCCCGGCGGTGCCTGCACCGGCTGGTCAGCGGCAGGTCGTCGTGGCTGCGCCCCGTGGCTACTGCGCCGGCGTCGACCGCGCCGTGGTGACCGTGGAGAAGGCGCTCGAGGCGTACGGGGCCCCGGTCTACGTGCGCAAGCAGATCGTGCACAACCGGCACGTCGTCGAGGACCTCGCGGCCCGCGGGGCCGTCTTCGTGGAGGAGCTCGACGAGGTGCCGCCGGGCTCCACCGTCGTGTTCAGCGCCCACGGGGTGTCGCCGGCGGTCAAGGCGGAGGCCCTCGAGCGGGGCCTGCAGGCGATCGACGCGACCTGCCCGCTGGTGACCAAGGTGCACCACGAGGCACGCCGCTTCGCCCGCGAGGACCGCGAGATCCTGCTCATCGGCCACGCCGGGCACGAGGAGGTCGAGGGCACCACGGGCGAGGCGCCCGACCGGATCACCCTCGTCCAGTCACCCGCCGACGTCGACGCCCTCGAGGTGCGCGACCCGAGCCGGCTCGCCTGGCTCAGCCAGACCACGCTGAGCGTGGACGAGACCCTCGAGACGGTCGCCCGGCTCAAGGAGAAGTTCCCGCTCCTGCAGGACCCGCCCAGCGACGACATCTGCTACGCCACGACCAACCGGCAGGCGGCCGTCAAGCAGATCGCGGCGCACTCCGACCTGGTGATCGTGGTCGGCTCGGCCAACTCGTCGAACTCGGTGCGCCTCGTCGAGGTCGCGCTGGAGGCGGGGGCCAAGTCGTCCTACCGCGTCGACAACGCCTCCGAGGTCGACCTCGCCTGGTTCGACGGTGTGGCGTCGGTCGGGGTCACCAGCGGCGCGTCCGTGCCCGACGACCTCGTGCAGGGTGTGCTCGAGCTGCTGGTCGCGCAGGGCTACCCGGCGGCCCGCGAGGAGCGGCTGACCGAGGAGTCCCTCACCTTCGCCCTGCCCCCGGAGCTGCGCCGAGGCCTCAAGCGCCAGGTCCAGGGCGACTGACCCTCAGGACGAGCGCGCCTCGCGCTCGTCGTCGACGCCGGCGTCGTCGGCCACCAGCTCCCACAGGTCGGGTTCCGGCCGGACGAGCTCCTCGGCCTCCGGGACGTTCGCGGACAGGGCCGCGCTGCGACCACGGCGCTTGCTCGTCCGCCCGATGAGCGGCTCGACCTGTGTCGCGTCCTCCACCAGCTCGGGCGCCTGGATCTGCCGGGTCGTCGCCTCGAGCTGGGTGAGCCCGGTCAGCTCGGCCTCGGTCACCTTCAGCTCGGAGAAGCGGCGCGCCTGCACCAGGACGCGGCTCTCCACCGTGGCGACGGTCTCGTTGTACGCCTTCACCGACCCCTGCAGCGCCCGGCCCAGCTTGTCGAGCCGGCTGCCCATCACGCCGAGGCGCTCGTGCAGCTCGCGCCCCAGCCGGAACACCTCCGCCGCGCTCTCGGCCAGCGCAGCCTGGCGCCAGCCGTACGCGACCGCCCGCAGCAGGCCGATCAGCGTCGTGGGCGTCGCGAGCACCACGTTCCGCTTGGCGGCGTAGTCGTAGAGGTCGGGCACCTGGTCGAGCGCGGCGGCGAAGAACGCCTCGCTGGGCAGGAACAGCACCACGAACTCCGGCGTCTCGCCGCCCTTCCAGTACTGCTTGGTCGAGAGCTGGTCGACGTGGGTGCGCACGTGGCGGCCGTAGCGCACCAGGGCCTCCGCCCGGCCGCTGCTGCCGTCCTCCGCCTCGGCCGCCTCGAGGAACGCGGACAGCGGGACCTTCGAGTCGACGAAGACGTGCTTGCCCTCCGCGAGGTTGACCCGCATGTCCGGGCGCAGGGTCTTGTCGTCGGACGACATCGTGTGCTGCAGCTCGAAGTCGCAGCGGTCGAGCATGCCCGCGATCTCGGCCACCCGCTTGAGCTGGGTCTCGCCCCACGAGCCGCGGATCTGCGGCTTGCGCAGCGCGGTCACCAGCGCCGAGGTCTCCCGGCGGAGCGTCTCGCCGGTCTGGCGCACGGTCTGGACCTGCGCCCGCAGGTCGACCGACATCTCGACCCGCTCCTTCTCGACCTCGATCAGCCGGCTGCTGAGCAGGCCGAGCTGCTCGCGTACGGGGGCCATCAGCTCGGCCGTGGCCTTCAGCCGACCCTCGTGGGCCGCGTCCGCCGTGGCGCCCTGTCGCTCGAGCGTCTCGTTGGACACGACCTTGAAGTGGTTCAGCAGCGCCTCCCGGTCGGCGGCGACCTCCTTCGCGCGGGCGACCGCCGCGTCGCGCTGGGCGACCGCTCCGGCCATCTCCGCCGCCACCGCGGCCGCCTCGGCCTGGGCCGCCGACGCCTCGCTGCGGGCGTCCGCCACGCCCGCGCGCGCCTCGGCGACACCGGCCTTGGCCTCCGCCACGTCGGCGCGGGCCTGACCCAGCTCGGCGCGGGCGTTCGCCGCCTCCGTCCGGGCGGTCGCCGCCTCGGTCCGCGCGTGGGCCGCACCGGCCTGGGCCTCCGACACCTCCGCCCGTGCGGCGGACAGGGCCGCCTCGCCCCGGGCGTCGGTCGTGTCGCGCTCGGCCCCGGCCAGGCGGCGCCCGACCAGCACGCCGGCGGCCACGCCCACCAGCAGCGCCACGACCAGCAGCAACAACGAGATCCCGTCCATGGCCACGAGCATGCAGGGGCCCACTGACAGAACCTCCCCGCCACTCCGTCGGGCCCGCCCGGAGCGACCGGCGTCACGCGCGGCCACCCGTCTACCGTGGGCGCGTGCCCGAGCCCCGAGACCCCGCCGCCGCTCACCTGGCCGACCTGGCCGCCTTCGTCCAGGCCTCGCCGACCTCCTTCCACGCGGCGGCGGAGGGCGCCCGCCGCCTCCGGGCCGCGGGCTTCGTCGAGCAGGACGAGTCCGAGGCCTGGGACGCCAGCCCCGGGGCGCACCTGCTCGTCCGCGATGGCGCCCTGGTCGCCTGGCGCGTGCCCGAGGGTGCGGGCCCGCTCACGCCGTTCCGGGTCGTCGGCTCGCACACCGACTCCCCGACGTTCCGGCTGAAGCCCAACCCCGACCTGACCGCGTACGGCTGGCAGCAGCTGGGCTGGGAGGTCTACGGCGGGCCGCTGCTCAACTCCTGGCTCGACCGTGAGCTCGGGCTGGCGGGTCGCCTCGCGCTCCGTGGCGGGCGGACCGAGCTGGTGCGCACGGGTGCCCTGCTGCGCATCCCGCAGCTCGCGATCCACCTCGATCGCTCGATCGGCGAGACCGGGCTCAAGCTCGACCGGCAGCACCACACGGCACCGGTCTGGGGCGTCGGCCTGCCCGGGCCGGGGATCCTCGAGCACGTCGCCGCGCTCGTCGGCGCGCGCGCCGGCGACGTGGACGCGTACGACCTGTTCGCCTTCGACACCGCGGCGCCTGCGGTGTTCGGGGTGGACGGCGAGCTCTTCGCCTCCGCCCGGCTCGACAACCTGGCGTCGGTGCACGCGAGCCTGACCGCCCTGCTCGCCGCGGGGGACAGCGACGAGGTCGCGGTGCTCGCCGCCTTCGACCACGAGGAGCTCGGCAGCGAGAGCCGGACGGGTGCGTCCGGGCCGCTGCTCGCGGACGTCCTCACCCGGACCGGTGCCGCGCTCGGGGCGGGGACGGACGAGCAGCACCGGGCCTGGTCGCGCTCGTTCTGCGTGTCGGCGGACGCCGGCCACGCGGTCCACCCGAACTACCCCGAGCGGCACGACCCGGCCAACCGGCCGCTGCTCAACGCCGGACCGCTGCTCAAGATCAACGCCAACCAGCGCTACGCCAGCGAGGCGGTCGGGATGGCCCGCTGGCGTGCCGTCTGCCGGCGGGCCGGGGTCGGCGTGCAGACGTTCGTGTCCAACAACGCGATCCCCTGCGGTTCGACCATCGGCCCCCTGACGGCCACCCGGCTGGGGATCCCCGTCGTCGACGTCGGCATCCCGACGCTCTCGATGCACTCCGCGCGCGAGCTGACCGGCGCCCGCGACCCGTACGACCTGACCCGTGCGCTGACCGCGTTCTGGTCTGACCAGGTTCTGGTCTGACTGAGTTCTGGTCTGACCAGGTTCTGGTCCGACGAGGACGCGGCTGCCCGAGCGGGAGGTCCCCGGCGAGCGTCCCTCGGCCGGCGCCGGCCGCCCGTACGGTGGTGCTGCACGGTCCGACCAGGGCCGACGACCCACTCGGAGGACCGACGGTGTCCAGCTCCTACACCCCGCCGCCCAGGCCTGACGGGTACTCGACCGGCACGGGTTCGACCAGCACGGGTTCGACCAGCCCCCGCTCGACCAGCACGTCCGGCTCGTTCAGCTCGATCGAGGACCGCGACGTCAAGCCCGTCCGTCCCCGCAGCCACGTCCGCGCCGACCTCGGCCTGCTCGTCCTGCGGCTCGGGCTCGCGGCGATCATGCTCGCTCACGGCTTCCAGAAGTTCGTGCTGCAGGGGAGCTACTCTTTCGGCCCGACCCAGACGGCCTTCGGGCAGCTGGGCGTGCCGCTGCCGCAGGTGGCCGGCATCGTCATCATCGTCCTCGAGCTGGTCGGTGGGGTGGCGATGGTCTTCGGGCTCCTCACGGTGATCGTCGGGCTCTGCTACGCCGCGGCGATGGCGGCGGCCGTCTGGTACGTCCACCTGGCCAACGGGTTCTTCGTCGCCGCCAACGGCTACGAGCTCGCCGGGCTCACCGGCGTCGTCGCCCTCGTCCTCGCGATCTCGGGCGCCGGCCGGATCTCCCTCGACCGCGCGATCTTCGGCGCCAAGCGGCGTCGCCGGATCCGCGAGGCGCGCGAGGCCGGCGTGGCCTGAGCCTGCAGGCCAGGTATCAGCCGCACACCTTCCGACTCAGCCGCACACCGTCGAGTCACCCGCACAGGGTGCGACCTGTGCGGCTGGTCGTGAGGTGTGCGGCTGCGGCATTCCCCGGGCGTGGCGCGCCGGGCCAGAGAAGCGGCGAGCTGCGCCGGGTGCCGCGGTTCAGCGGAGGGGGAGCTCGACCCCGCGCTCGCTGTCCGGCCGGGGGCCGAAGAGCCGCCGGTCGGCCTCCTCGATGGCCACGTCGTTGATGCTCGCCTCGCGACGCCGCATCAGCCCGTGGTCGTCGAACTCCCAGTTCTCGTTGCCGTAGCTGCGCCACCACTGCCCGGCGTCGTCGCGGCACTCGTAGGCAAAGCGCACCGCGATCCGGTCGCCGGCGTACGCCCACAGCGACTTGCGCAGCGCGTAGTCGTGCTCGCGCTCCCACTTCGCGGTGAGGAACGCGACGATCTCGGCCCGCCCGGTGACGAACGAGTCGCGGTTGCGCCACCGCGAGTCCTCCGTGTAGGCCAGCGACACCCGCTCGGGGTCGCGGCTGTTCCATGCGTCCTCGGCGGCCTGGACCTTCAGCGCTGCGGTCTCTGCGGTGAAGGGCGGCAGCGGCGGTCGGTCGGCCATGACGATCGACCCTATGCTGGGCCGACGTGGCTCTCACCATCGGCATCGTCGGACTGCCCAACGCCGGCAAGTCCACCCTCTTCAACGCACTGACGCGCAACGACGTGCTCGCGGCGAACTACCCGTTCGCCACGATCGAGCCGAACGTCGGCGTCGTCGGGGTGCCGGACCCCCGCCTCGGCGTGCTGAGCGACCTGTTCTCCTCCGAGCGCACGGTCCCGGCCACGGTCAGCTTCGTCGACATCGCCGGCATCGTCCGCGGGGCGAGCCAGGGCGAGGGGATGGGCAACGCGTTCCTCTCCCACATCCGCGAGGCGGACGCGATCTGCCAGGTGACCCGCGTGTTCGTGGACCCGGACGTCACGCACGTCGAGGGCAGGGTCGAGCCGGACGACGACATCTCGACCATCGACACCGAGCTGATCCTGGCCGACCTCCAGACCATCGAGCGGGCGCTGCCGCGGTTGGAGAAGGAGGCCCGCACCAACAAGGACAAGCTCGCCGTGATCGCCGCGGCCAAGGAGGCCCAGACGGTGCTCGACGCCGGCCGTACGGTCTTCGCCGCCGGGCTCGACCGCGAACCGCTGCGCGAGCTGTTCCTGCTGACGGCCAAGCCGTTCCTCTACGTCTTCAACTGCGACTCCGACGAGCTGGCGGACGCGGCGCTGCTGGACCGCCTGCGCGCGATCGTCGCGCCGGCCGAGGCGATCTTCCTCGACGCCAAGATCGAGTCCGAGCTGGTCGAGATGGAGCCGCACGAGGCGCGCGAGTTCCTGGCCGAGATGGGCATGGACGAGCCCGGCCTCGACCACCTCGCCCGCGTCGCGTTCACCACCCTCGGGCTGCAGACCTACCTGACCGCGGGTCCCAAGGAGTCGCGCGCCTGGACGATCCCGAAGGGCGCCACGGCCCCCGAGGCCGCCGGCGTGATCCACACGGACTTCCAGAAGGGCTTCATCAAGGCCGAGATCGTCTCGTACGACGACCTCGTCGCCGCGGGGTCGGTGAACAACGCCCGGGCCAAGGGCCAGGTCCGCCTGGAGGGCAAGGACTACGTGATGGCCGACGGCGACGTGGTGGAGTTCCGCTTCAACAACTGAGGAGCCACGTGCCCGAGGTCGAGCGTCAGGGCGAAGGGCGCGTGCCGCGCCAGGTCGGCAGCCCGGAGTCGTACGTCCCGAACCAGCTTCTCTCGCGGTTGGTCGGCGAGCGGCTGTACTCCGTCGAGCTCGTGCTCGACGACTACGTGCAGCTGAGGTTCGACGGCACGCCGGGCGCGGGGAACCCCGTGGTGCTGAGCTCCTACGTCTGGCCGGCGGTGCTGGCCGCTGGGCGGGTGTGGAGGGAGCCCGATCTCGGGTACGCGGACGCTCTCCGAAAGCTCGCCCCCGGAACGGTCACCTCGACGGCTGAGCAGACCGGGACCGGGATCCGTGTCGATCTCGACACAGGTGCGGTGCTCATCCACCCACGCCTCGACGAGGTCCACGTCGAGATCGCCGAGATCACGGGCTTCCGCGATGCAGCCTGGATGGTGTGGCGCCCGGGCGAGGACAGCTTCGAGGACCTGGTGTGAACAGCGACGTCGTCGAGCTCCACCTCGACGGCTAGCCGGTCTCGCCGCGGGTCAGGTGGTGCCGTCCGACACCGAGCGCGAGCTCCCGCCCACCGAGCACCAGGGTGATCGGGTGGTCGGTGTCGACCACGACCTCGTTCCCGTCGGCGATCGCGTCGACCAGCGTCCGCCCGCAGCGCAGGCGCCGGATCCCCTGACGTCCCCCGCCGTCGGGGTCCCAGCTGACGGTCTGCGTCGTGGCGTCGACGCGGAAGCCGAGCACGTGCTCGATCAGCATCGAGATCGGCCCCAGCGCCGACCAGCCGCAGAAGTGCGGCCGGACGGGCGTGCGACCGTCCTTGTCCGTCGCCGGGGCCGCGTCGACGGGTGCGTACGCCTCCCAGATCGTCGAGGGGGAGCACTCGGCGTAGGTGCGGGCCATGTGCTCGAGCAGAGCGGTCGACGCGGTCTTCGCCAGCGCGTGGTGGCCGTGGTCGGCCAACGCCCGGGCGCTGACGTAGGCGAGCGGCACCCACACGCTCCCGCGCCAGTACTGCCCGTCGGCGCGGAAGGCCGGGTCGTCGCGCGCGACCGAGGGCCACGGCACGGACCCGCCGAGACCTCGCGGATCCTCCAGCAGGTCGGCCAGGGACCGGGCCTGCTCCGGGCTGCACGCACCCGCGAGCAACGGCCAGTACGCGGCCGGGGTCCGCGTGCGGCGGAACGGGTGGGGAGCCATGTCGAGGCGGTCGTAGAAGGTGGCGTCGTCGTCGTTCCAGTGGTGCTGCAGAGACGCGCAGAGCGCCTCGTGCCGGGCCAGGTACTCGTCGGCGAGACCGGGTCGGTCCACCAGCAGGGCCAGGCGGGCGATGCTGCGGGCGGCGAGCGCCTGCTGGGCCATGGCGTCGAACCAGAGGATGCCGCTGCCCGAGTTGCCGTACCGGTCCGGCACCCCGGCCCGCGGGGTGTTGTCCATGCCGCTCTGGATCGCCCCCCAGCGGTAGCCCTCCGGCCTGCGCGAGACGGCCGTCGGGACCCGGGTGGACGGCAGGACGGTCCCCGGGACCACCATGTCGAACCACGAGAAGTGGCGTTGCAGGTAGCCCGCGCCCAGCACCCGGTCCACGCGCTCTAGGTCGCCCGTGTGGCGTACGTGCTCCTCCTCCGCCCAGGCGAAGAGGGGAGGGTTGTCGGGGTGCTGGATCTGCACGGCCGACGCGGCTCCGTCGTACAGCGGGCCGTAGAAGTTCTGCAGGCTCTCGATGCCGGGGAAGAGGTCGGGGGCGTACTTGCAGAAGTGGACCATCAGGCAGGTGTCCCAGATCCAGACGACGTCGGGGTCGAACCCCTCGTCCATGTACGGCGACTGCGGCACGCCCGGCTGGTCGACGACGTTGTCCCAGGCCGTCTCCCACGCCGTCCAGTAGAGGGCGAGCAGCGAGGGGGACCGGTGCAGCACCGGCTCGGGCAGCAGGCTCCGGTCCAGGGCGCGGCCTGAGCGGGAAGGGGGCACGAGGACCGACGCTAGCCCAGGAGCCGAGGTTCACCCGGGACAGCGCCGCCCGACCGTGGAACCCAGGCCTGCGTCGGGACGCGACCGTCGTGCAGGACGCCCGGGCGCACTCAGATGGTGGTCGGCTCGTAGCGCGTCAGCGCGACGTGTCCTCCGGTCAGCTCGCCCAGCTCGCTGGCCCCTTCGGGGGTCGCCCGCCACGCGCGGTAGGCGTCATCGGCCTCCACCGACTCCCACACCTCGATCACGACGAGGTGCCGCGGGTCGTCGAGATCGCGGATCACGTCGGCCGAGAGGAACCCCGGGCGGGCCCGGGTCTGGGCCAGGGTCGAGGTGATCCGCTCCTCGGCGTCGGCCGGGGCGTCGGGGCGGAGCTGGAGGTCGAGCACGGAGGTGATGGCCATGCGCCCGACCGTAGTCGCGCGGTTGACTGGACCGGTGACCGAGCCGATCGTCAGTCCGCAGGGCTTCTCCCACGTCCGCCTCACGGTGACGGACATCCACCGCAGCAAGGCCTTCTACAGCCGGCTCTTCGGCATGCCTCCCGGGCGGGACTTCAGCGACCAGGCCGACGACCCCACGGTGCGCGACGATCCCTGGCGCACGTACGGCGGCTGCTCCTTCACGTTCCACGGCCAGACGCTCGGCCTGCGTCCGGTGGCGGCTGCGGGGGACACGTTCGACGCGGACCGGGTGGGGCTCGACCACCTGAGCCTCCGCGTCGGCTCGGTGGACGAGCTGCACGCCGCCGCCCAGCGTCTGACGCAGGCCGGCGTTCGGCACGGGGACGTGACCGACCTGCCGCCGTTCGGGCTGGTGATCCTGTCGTTGCAGGACCCGGACGGCATCAACCTGGAGCTCGCCGCTCCCCGCTAGGACCTCGTCACCCGGCCTGCTCCCCGGGCCGCAGGCTCAGAAGTGGTCGAGGACGCCGCGGACCCGGCCGGCGACGAGAGCGTCCCAGTCCGCGTCCTGCGCGGGGTCGCCGCCGGTCAGCAGGCCGAGGACGCGCAGGTCCCGGCACGGTGCCGCACCGGTCACGAGCAGGGCGAGTCCGCGCGGGCCGAGGGTGCGGTCGTCGGTCGCCGGACCGCGGACGCAGGTCACCCGGCCCGCCTCGGCCACCAGTGCGTAGCTCCCGTCGAGGCCCGGCAGGACGTCGCCCGCCAGCGTGAACCCGGCCCGCAGGGCGAGGTTCTGGGCGCAGCGGGCCCCGGTGAACGCCGCCTCGACGTCGAGGACCTTCAGCATGTACAGGTCCTCGCTGACCGGCGCCCAGTCGGTCGTCGGCAGGAGCAGGCGGACGAGGTCGTCGCCGGCGGTCCGCAGCCGGACGGTGGCGGCGACGCTGCCGAAGCTGCCCAGCGTGCGGAGCAGGGCCGCGTACGCGTCCGCCCGCACGGCGACCAGGTCGAGCACGTGCAGCTCCGGGCCGCTGCCGTCGCCGGCGCCGCGCACCCAGCCCGCGTACCCGACCAGCTCGCCCTGCGCGTCCTCCGCGAGCGTCACCCCGGTGACCCCGGTGATCACGTCGTCGGTCGCGGGGAACGCGACCCCACGTCGGGTCAGCGGCCCGTCGAGCCCGGCCGCCCAGGCGTCGTAGAGGCGGCGGACCCGCTCGGCGTCGGCGGCTGCGGCCCTCCGCAGGACGAGGTCCGAGGCCGACGGGAGCGACGCGAGAGCCGCGCTAGGCACGTCGACGACCTGCGTCGTCGTGATCACCTCGTAGCCCGCGCGGCGGTAGATCCGCGGTGCGCTCGGGAAGAGCGTCGACATGACCGCACCTCGCTCCCGAGCCCCTTGGAGCAGCGCGACGAGCATCGGTCGGAGCAGGCCGTCGCCGCGTGCCTCGGCGGCGACGGTGACACCGCCGATGCCCGCGACGGGCAGCGTGCGGCCGCCGAACCAGCCGTCGTACTCCCGGTCCACCGACCGGGCCACGAGCCGGTCGTCCTCGAAGGCGCCCCACCAGCGCGTTCCGGCCCCCTCCGGGTCGGGCGGGCCCGGGTCGGTCGCGGGGACGCCGAACGCCTCCCACCCGAGGCGCTGCGACGCCACGGCGTCCTCGGTCTGCAGCCGGCGCACGGTCGTCGTCACCCGGTCATCCTGCCCGCCGCGGCGGCGCGCGCTCCGTACGCTGCGGGCATGGACAGCCACCGGACCGGGATCGGCTGGGACATCCACCGTCTCGTGCCGGGACGCCGGCTCGTGCTCGGCGGGGTGGAGGTGCCCGCCCCGGCCGGCTTCGACACCCACTCCGACGGCGACGTGCTGAGCCACGCGGTCGTCGACGCGCTCGCCGGTGCGCTGGCCGACGGCGACCTCGGCGTGCACTTCCCCGAGGACGACCCGGACGCCGACGAGGCCCGCAGCCTCGACTTCGTCGTCGCCTTCATGGCCCGGGTGCGCGGGCGGGGACTCGAGGTCACGTCGCTCGACAGCTTCGTCGTGCTCGGGACGGTGCGGCTCCGCCCGCACCTCGACGCGATGCGGGCCAACCTCGCCGACGCCCTCGGCGCGCCGCTCGACCGGGTCTCGGTCAAGGCCCGCTCGGCCGACGGGCTCGGTCCCGAGGGACGGGGGGAGGCGGCGAGCGCCTCCGTGAGCCTGCTGCTCGGCCCGGTCGCGGGGGTTGACACACTGCAGGCATGACCAGCCCTGCCCCCGGCGACGCCGTCCAGACCGACGACCGGTCCGCCCTGCAGGTCCGCGGGGAGCTGCTGCCGCGCTTCGCGGAGATCCTGACGCCGGACGCCCTCGCCCTCGTGGCCGCTCTCGCGCAACGCTTCCGTCCCCGGCGCGACGGGCTCCTGCAGGCGCGCGTCGACCGGTACGCCGAGGGTCGCCCGGGCGACCGGCTGGACTTCCTGGCCGAGACCGCCGCGGTCCGTGCGGACCCGTCCTGGCGGGTGGCCCCGCCGGCGCCCGGGCTGGCGGACCGGCGCGCCGAGATGACGGGGCCGACGACCCGCAAGATGGTGGTCAACGCGCTCAACTCCGGCGCCCGGGCGTGGATGGCCGACTTCGAGGACGCGACCTCGCCGACCTGGTTCAACGTCGTCGACGGCCAGCTCAACCTCTACGACGCCATCCGCGGCCAGGTCGACTTCACCGACGAGCGCGGCAAGCGCTACGCGGTGGGTGCCGAGACCCCGACGATCATGGTCCGACCCCGTGGCTGGCACCTGGACGAGGACCACCTGGTCCTCGACGGGCGGCCGGTGCCGGCGTCGCTCGTCGACTTCGGGCTGTACCTCTTCCACAACGCGCAGGCGCTCGTCGACGCCGGAGCCGGGCCGTACTTCTACCTGCCCAAGCTCGAGAGCCACCTCGAGGCGCGCCTGTGGAACGACGTCTTCACCCTCGCCCAGGAGCTCGTGGGGATCCCGTACGGCACCATCCGCGCGACCTGCCTGATCGAGACCACGCCCGCGGCGTTCGAGATGGAGGAGATCCTCTACGAGCTGCGGGACCACTCGTCCGGGCTCAACGCCGGTCGCTGGGACTACATCTTCTCGATGATCAAGAACTTCGCCGAGGACGCCGGCCACGTGCTGCCGGACCGCTCGCAGGTCACCATGACCAGCCCGTTCATGGCCGCGTACGCCGACCTGCTGGTCAAGACCTGTCACGCCCGCGGGGCGCACGCCATCGGCGGCATGGCGGCGTTCGTGCCGAGCCGGAGCAACCCGGAGGCCACCGCGGCCGCGCTGGTGAAGACGACGGCCGACAAGTCGCGGGAGGCCGGTCTCGGCTTCGACGGTTCCTGGGTCGCCCACCCGGCGCTCGTGCAGACCTGCCTGGACGCGTTCGTCGCGGTCCTCGGCGACCGGGAGAACCAGCTCGAGCGCCAGCGCCCCGACGTCGCGGTCACCCGTGCGGACCTGGTCGACGTCTCGACCACGGCCGGCGACGTCACGCTGGACGGGCTCAAGACCAACGTGCGGATCAGCCTGGAGTATCTGGCGGCCTGGGTGGGCGGCGCCGGCGCCGTCGCCATCGACAACCTGATGGAGGACGCGGCGACCGTCGAGATCTCGCGGATGCAGCTCTGGCACTGGCTGCGGCACCGCGTCCGCACCGCCGACGGGACCGAGGTGACCCAGGACCTGGTCCGGCAGGTCCTGGACGAGCTGACGACGACGCTCGCCGCGGACGCCGACGAGGCCGCCGCGCAGCGGCTGGCGGCCGCCCGGCAGATCTTCGAGCAGACCTGCCTGGTGCCCGACTGGCCGCAGTTCTTCACCGGCTACGCCTACGAGCACTTCCTGACGGGCCGGAGCCTGGCGCAGAGCACGGCCACCGCGTGAGCACCGGCGCCGACGGCCGGACCAGCCTCACCCGCGTCGAGGCCGAGGTCCGCGCCGCCGTCCTGGCGGTCGAGCGCGTCGAGGTCCGCCTCGACCTGACCGACCCGGCCCTGCCGACGTTCCGGTCCACCACCGTGCTCCGGTTCTCGAGCACCGCGGACACGACGTTCGTGGACTTCGCCGGTGCCGAGCTGGTCTCCGCCGTGCTCAACGGTCGGGCGCTCGACCTGACGAGCTGGCGGCGCGGCCGGATCCCGCTGACCGGGCTGCAGGCCGACAACGTGCTCGAGGTGGAGGGCCTGATGGCCTACTCCAGCGACGGCGAGGGTCTGCACCGCCACGTCGACCCCGCCGACGGCCGGACGTACCTCTACGCCATGTCGTTCCTGGACGCGGCGCCGCGCTGGTTCGCGTGCTTCGACCAGCCCGACCTCAAGGCCCGCTACGCCGTCGACGTGAGCGCCCCGCAGGACTGGACGGTGCTGGGCAACGGTCCGGCCGAGCGGCAGGAGCCCGGCCGCTGGCGGATCACGCCCGCCCACCCGTTGTCGACCTACTTCACGACGCTCGTCGCCGGCCCGTACGCGTCGGTGCGGGGCGAGCACGACGGGATCCCGCTGGGGCTGCACATCCGCGAGTCCCTGCGCGCCGAGCTCGAGGAGCAGGCCCCCGACATGCTGGCCGTGACGGCGGCGTCGTTCGACTACTACCACCAGCTCTTCGGGGTCCGCTACCCGTTCGGGGAGTACCACCAGGCCTTCGTCCCCGACTTCAACGCGGGCGCCATGGAGAACCCGGGCTGCGTCACGTTCCGCGACGGCTACGTGCCCCGCGGCCGCGTGACGCGCACCGAGCGCGGCGGCCGGGCGGCGACGATCGCGCACGAGATGGCGCACCAGTGGTTCGGCGACCTGGTGACGATGCGCTGGTGGGACGACCTGTGGCTCAACGAGTCGTTCGCGGAGTACCTCGCGCACCGCTGCTGCACCGACGCGACCCAGTACGCGCTGTGGCCCGAGTTCGGGATCATCCGCAAGGACTGGGGCTCGGTCGCCGACCAGTCGCCCTCCACGCACCCGGTCGCCGGGAACGCGGCGCCGGACGCCGCGGCGGCCCTGCAGAACTTCGACGGCATCTCGTACGCCAAGGGGGCCTCGGTGCTGCGCCAGCTCGCGGCCCACGTCGGCGACGAGGTCTTCCTGGCCGGTCTGCGCGACTACATCGGCCGACACGCGTACGGCAACGCGACGTTCGACGACCTGCTGGACGCCTGGACGCGCGCCGGCGCGCAGGACCTGCCCGCCTGGGCCGGCGCCTGGCTCCGCACGACCGGCATGGACACCCTCGACGTGGAGCACGCCGACGCGGGGGTGCGGGTGGTGGCCTCGGCCCCGACCGGCGAGCGGGTGCGGCCGCACACCGTCCAGGTCGGCGTCGTCGACGAGACCGGTGCCCTCACGGTGCTGGACCCCGTCCCGGTGGGCCCCGAGCCCTCGGTCGTGGTCCCGCTCGCCACCCCGGCGGTGCTCGTGACGCCCGACGCGACCGACCTCGCCTGGGCCCGGCTGCGCTTCGGCCCGGACGGCTGGGAACGCGTCCTGGCCGCCCTGCCGGGCCTGCGCGACGACACGGCGTCGGTCCCCGTGTGGAACGCGCTCCGCGACGCCGTGCGCGACGCGACGCTCGACCCCGCGTACGCCCTGCAGGTCGTCGAGGCGGCGCTGCCGACGACCACGGCCGACATCGTGCTGGCCTCGGTGCTCGACTTCGCCCTCGACCAGCTCGCCGGCGCCTACGCCCCGGTCGCCGGCCGTGCGGCCCGGGTCGACCGCGTCCGGCGCGTCGCGTGGACGCTCGTGGACGCCGCCGACCCGGGCTCCGACCGGCAGCTCACCGGGTTCCGGCAGGCCGTGCACGCCGAGGGTGACCCGGACCGGCTCCGGGCCTGGTACGACGGCCGCGACCTGCCCGCCGGCGTCGAGCTGGACCCCGAGCTCGTCTGGTCCGTCGTGGAGCGGTGGTGCGCGCTGCAGACCGGCACGGACCTGCTCGACGACGCCCTGGCCCGCGACCCGTCGGCCTCCGGGCACGTGCACGCCGCCCGCGCACGGGCCCGACGCCCGGACCCGGCCGCGAAGGAGGCCGCCTGGCGGCTCCTGGTCGAGCCCTCGGCGACGGGGGCGTACGAGCTGTACGCCACGGGTCAGGGCTTCTGGGAGGCCGGGCAGACCGAGCTCACCGCGCCGTACGTGGCGCGCTACTTCACCGAGATCGGCGCGACCGCCGTGTTCCGGGAGGGCTGGGCGCTGGGGCAGGTCGCGACCCGGGCGTTCCCGCGCACCGCGGCGGACGAGGAGGCCCTGAGCCTCGCCGAGGCCGCGCTGGGCACGGACCTCGCCGCCCAGGTGCACCGCGCCGTGACCGACGGCACCGACCGGCTCCGCCGAGCCGTGGACTCGCTGAGGCGCTGGGGCTGAACCGCGTCGGGCGCGGCCCGCGAACGGAGGCGTCCGCCCGGGCAGACCGGCACGAGCGGACACGCGACGCCGACGGCTCGGGTGCCCCGACCGCAGGGGCCCGGCCGACACCGTTGTCGTCGGCCGCGCGGTCAACGTGTGACCGACGGCACCGTGGGGCCGGTCGACCCTGCGTTGCCGTTCTGCCGACGCGCGGGGGAACTGGTCCGGTGAGGGACAAAACTCCTGGTCAGGTGGCGCTTCGGCCGGCGCACGCCACGCCAACCGGATAGCCGGAAAAAGCATCCGTCTGAGGTCACAATCATGTTGCTTCTCGGCCCCGGTTGTGTCGCTGGCTTGTGCAGCGCTTGTCCACTGGCCTAGAAAGGACAACGTTCCTGCGCGGGGCCGTATCCGTCTGCCTTCGCGCTGTTCGCGTCGATCGACGCAGATTTTCCTGAGGAGGAAGTAGATGCGAGCAAGAACTCGCTTGCTGGCGGGCGCTGCGGTGACCTCGCTGGCGCTCTTGGCCAGTGCGTGCGGAGGCGGCAGCTCGGGCAGCACGCCGGGGACCTCGGCCAACGCGGGCACGCCCGTCAAGGGCGGCGTCCTGAACATGCTCGGTGTCGGCGACGTCGACTACATGGACCCGAACGTCTCCTACTACTCGGGCTCCTACGTCGTCCACCGCCTGTGGAGCCGTCAGCTCTACACCAACCCGGCCGACCCCAAGCTCAACACGACCTCGGCGCCCGACCTGGCCGACGGCCCCGTGCAGACGAGCGAGGACGGCCTCACCGTCACCATCAAGCTGCGCGACGGCATCCAGTGGAACACCACGCCCGCCCGCGCCATCGTCGCGAGCGACGAGATCACCGGCGTCAAGCGGACCTGCAACCCGGTCCAGCCCTTCGGCGGCATCCCGGACTTCAACGACCTGATCGTCGGCTACGCGGACTTCTGCGCGGGCTTCGCCAAGGTCAAGCCGACCGCGGCGGCGATGAAGGAGTACATCGAGAAGAACGACCTGCCCGGCGTCACGGCCCCCGACGACAAGACCATCGTCTTCAAGCTGACCAGCCCGGCGTCGTACTTCCAGGACCTGCTGACGCTGCCGGCCTTCTCGCCGGCCCCCGTCGAGTTCCTCGACGCCGTCCCCGGCGCCGCGTTCGGCAACGACGTCAAGAACCTGATCTCCGACGGCCCGTACCAGATCGACGAGTACACGCCGACCAAGACGATCAGCCTCAAGCGCAACCCGGCGTGGAACGAGGCCAGCGACCCGATTCGCAAGGCCTACGTCGACTCGATCAAGATCAACGAGACCGGCACGCAGGAGAGCATCCAGCAGCAGCTGGAGACCGGGACCGAGACGGCCGACATGGCGTTCGACACGTTCCCGCCGGCCACCCAGGTGCCCGGTCTGCAGGCCCGCAAGGACCCGAACCTGAGCATCGGCCAGGAGTCGTCGTCCAACCCGTACCTGATCTACAACACGGTCTCGCCGAACAACAGCGCGATCATGAAGAACGTCGCCTTCCGGCAGGCGCTGTCGACCAGCATCAACCGCGCGAACCTGATCCAGGTGCTCGGCGGCCCGGCGCTGAACTCGACGCTGACCAACGTCCTGCCGGCGAACATCGTCGGTGGCGAGCAGCCGTTCGACCCGTACCCGTACGACGCGGCCAAGGGCAAGTCGATGCTCTCCGCGGCCGGCGGTGACGGCGCGACGATCAAGATCCTGTACCGCAACGCGTCGCAGGGTTCGACCAAGGTCTTCCAGACGGTCCAGCAGCAGCTGACCGAGCAGGGCCTGAAGGTCGAGGGTGTGCCGGCCCCGAACGCCGACTTCTACACCAAGTACCTGCAGCAGAGCAGCGTCGCCAAGCGTGGCGTCTGGGACATCGCGATCGGTGGCTGGGGCTCGGACTGGTACGGCAACGCCGCCCTGTCCTTCTTCGCCCCGCTGTGGAGCGGCGAGCCGTCGTTTCCGCCGATCGGGAGCAACTACGGGTTCTACAACAACCCGAAGACCAACACGCTGATCAAGCAGGCCACGGTCGCGAAGACCCAGGACGAGGCCGCCGCGCTGTGGCGCCAGGCCGACCAGTCGGTCATGGCCGACGCGCCCTTCTTCCCGATCACCAACCCGAACACGGCGAACTACAAGGCCACCCAGGTCAACAACGCCGTGTTCATGCCCTCGCTGCAGCAGTTCGACCCGGCCAACGTGTGGCTGGCCGCTGGCAAGCAGGGCGGCTAGCCCCTACGAGGGCTCGCTGATCTGACCGTCGCTCCCGTCCGGGGTCTTCCCCGGGCGGGAGCGTCACGGTGAGTAGGTTCAGCACCAACTCGGCGCGGCTCGCCACGAGCCCGTCGAGCACGGAGACGGCGGAGGGAGCTTTCGATGGCGCTGCTCGAGGTGGAGGACCTCCACGTCTCGTTCAACACCGCGGACGGGGTGGTCAAGGCCGTACGCGGACTGACCTTCTCGGTCGACCGCGGACAGACCGTCGGGATCGTGGGCGAGTCCGGCTCGGGCAAGAGCGTGTCGACCCAGACGATCATGGGCCTGACCGCCGGCGCCCGGGTCAGCGGCGAGGCCCGGTTCGAGGGCCGCGACCTGCTGACCATGAACGACCGCGACCTGCGGGCCGTCCGCGGCGCCAAGGTCGGCATGATCTTCCAGGACCCGCTGTCGAGCCTGCACCCCTACTACCGGGTCGGCTGGCAGATCGTCGAGATGGTCCAGGCCCACGCGAACATCTCCAGGGCCGCGGCCAAGAGCCGCGCCGTCGACCTGCTCCGGCTCGTCGGCATCCCCAAGCCGGAGGCCCGCGTCGACGAGTACCCGCACCAGTTCTCCGGGGGCATGCGCCAGCGCGCGATGATCGCGATGGCGATGGCCCTCAACCCGATCCTGCTGATCGCCGACGAGCCGACCACCGCGCTCGACGTGACCGTCCAGGCCCAGGTGCTGGAGGTGATGGGGCGCCTGCAGGCCGAGTTCGGCACGGCGATCGTCATGATCACCCACGACATGGGCGTGATCGCCGACGTCGCCGACGACGTCGTGGTGATGTACGCCGGCACCGCGATGGAGAAGGCCGAGCGGCGCGAGCTCTTCTACCACAACCACCACCCCTACACCGAGGGGCTGCTGGCCTCGATCCCGCGACCGGGCGACGACCGCCACAAGCGGCTCCTGCCGATCCACGGCACCCCGCCGAGCCTCATCCAGCTCCCGACGGGCTGCCCCTTCAACCCGCGCTGCCCGTACGCGTTCGACCGCTGCCGGACCGAGACTCCGCCGCTCGCCAGCGTCTACGGCCGCCCCGAGCACCTCTCCGCGTGCTGGCTGTCCTCGGACGAGTCCGAGCGCCAGACCGAGCGCGAGCGGGTGCAGGCCGTCCTCGCCGCGCAGACCGAGATCAACGAGGACGCCGCCCGCAACCTCGCCGAGGTGTCCGCATGAGCACCGCCGTCGAGGCCCCGGTCAGCCGCGGGGGCGGCTCCGCCGAGGTGCTGCTCCGCGTCGAGAACGTGGTCAAGGAGTTCCCGGTCGCCTCCTCCAAGGTCTTCGGCCGGAGCACGGACGCCGTGCACGCGGTCGACGGCGTGAGCTTCGAGCTGCGCAAGGGCGAGACGCTCGGTCTCGTCGGCGAGACCGGGTGCGGCAAGTCCACGCTGGCCCGCTGCATCACGCGGCTCTACTCGATCACCGGCGGGACGGTGAACTTCAACGGCCGCGACATCAGCCGGCTCGAGGGCAGCGCGCTGCGCGACGTGCGCCGCGAGGTCCAGATGATCTTCCAGGACCCCTACGGCTCCCTCAACCCCCGGCGCCGGGTGGGCTCGATCATCTCCGACCCGTTCCTCATCCACGGCACGCTCGACGGCAGCGCGCTCAAGCGCCGCGTGCAGGAGCTGATGGAGCTGGTCGGGCTCAACCCCGAGCACTACAACCGGTTCCCGAACGAGTTCTCCGGCGGGCAGCGGCAGCGCATCGGGGTCGCCCGCGCCCTCGCCCTGCAGCCCAAGCTGATCGTCTGCGACGAGCCGGTCTCGGCCCTCGACGTCTCCATCCAGGCCCAGATCATCAACCTGCTCGCCGACCTCCAGTCCGAGCTCGGCCTCACCTACCTGTTCATCGCCCACGACCTGTCGGTCGTGCAGCACGTCAGCGACCGGGTCGCCGTCATGTACCTGGGCAAGGTGGCCGAGCTCGCCGACGTCGACGACCTCTACGGCCATCCACGCCATCCGTACACCAACGCGCTGCTGTCCGCGGTGCCCGTGGCCGACCCCGACACCGCAGCGAAGCGCGAGCGGGTCGTGCTCATCGGCGACGTCCCCTCGCCGATCAACCCGCCGTCGGGCTGCCACTTCCACACGCGGTGCCCCAAGGCCCAGGACCTGTGCGTGCGGGAGGACCCGGCGCTCGAGACGAAGTTCGCCGACGCGTCGAGCCACGTCGCGGCCTGCCACTTCCCGGTCGCCGACGGCGAGGACCTGACCAGGGCGACGGCGGCGATCGAGCAGGAGGACGCGGCCGGGGCCGTCGACGTCGAGTCGGTGCTGAGCGGGCTCGACGGGGCCGTCACCCGGACCACCGACGAGCGTTGGGAGGGAGGGGCGCGATGAGCGAGGAGACGCTGCGCACCACGAAGGCCGACGAGGGCCGGCTGGCCGAGTCGGTCGACCGCGGGGCGGTCGCGCTGGACGAGTCGCGTACCCAGGAGCCCGACGCGCCCAGGCGCATCCAGGGCCGGAGCCCCTGGCAGCTGGCGTGGGAACGCCTGCGCCGGGACAAGATCGCGATGATCTCGCTCGCGGTGATCGTGCTCATCGTGCTGTTCGCGCTGCTGGCCCCGCTGGTGGCGCTGGTCACCGGGCACGGCGTCAACCAGCAGTTCAACGACATCGGCCTCACGCCCGAGGGGCTGCCGAAGGCGCCGAACGGCACGTTCCTCTTCGGGACCGACGACCTGGGCCGCGACATCTTCGTCCGCTGCGCGTACGGGGCACGGATCTCGATCCTGGTCGGCGTGGTTGCCACCGGCTTCACCATCGCCGTCGGCGTCGTGATCGGGCTGATCGCCGGCTACTACGGCAAGGTCGCGGACACCATCCTGTCCCGGGTCATCGACGTCGTGCTCTCGTTCCCGTTCCTGCTCTTCGCCATCTCGCTGGTCTCGATCGTCGGGGCGAGCCTGTCGGTGACGATCTTCGTGATCGCGATGTTCAGCTGGGCGTCCGTCGCCCGCATCGTCCGCGGCCAGGTGCTCTCCATCCGCGAGCGCGAGTACATCGAGGCGGCCCGGTCCCTGGGCGCGAGCAGCACCCGGATCATGTTCGTCGACGTGCTGCCCAACGTGCTGGCGCCGATCATCGTCTACGCCACCCTGCTGATCCCGTCGGTCATCGTCACCGAGGCGACGCTGTCGTTCCTCGGGCTGGGCGTGCCGGCCCCCACCGCGACCTGGGGGAACATGATCTCCGAGGCGCAGGCGGGTGGGCTCTACCAGCTCGCGCCCTGGTTTCTGGCGTTCCCCAGCCTGCTGCTGCTCCTGCTCACCCTCGCGTTCAACCTGCTCGGCGACAGCGTCCGTGACGCCTTCGACCCGCGGGGCGACCGGATGCTGCAGAAGTAAGAGAGGACCTCGACCATGGCCCGCTTCCTCGTCCGCCGGATCCTGCTCGGCATCCTGGTGCTGTTCCTGACCGTGACGCTCGTCTTCGCGCTGTTCTACGTCTATCCCTCCGACGTGGCGCGCAACCTCGCCGGCCGGCAGGCGACGCCGGAGACGATCGCGCTGATCAAGGCCCGGCTCGGGCTCGACCAGCCGATCTACGTCCAGTACGGCCGCTACCTGTGGAACCTGCTCCACGGCAACCTCGGCTACGACTACTACCACAACGTCGCGGTCACCGAGATCATCAAGACGGCGCTGCCCAAGACCGTCTCGATCGCCCTCGGGGCCTCGGTCATCTGGCTCATCCTCGGCGTGCTGAACGGCGTCGTCTCGGCCGTGCGGCCGCGTTCCGTGGCCGACCGCACCCTGACGGTCTTCTCGCTGTTCTTCTACTCGCTGCCGACCTTCGTGCTCGGTCTGACGCTGCTCTACTTCTTCTACTTCAAGCTGACGCTGGCGGGCATCACGTTCTTCCCGCCCGGCGGCTACGTCAACCTCGCCGACGACCCCTTCACCTGGTTCCGGTCGTTGGTGCTCCCGTGGCTCACGCTCGCGCTGGTCCAGGCCGCGCTCTACACCCGCCTCACCCGCGGCTCGCTGCTCGACGTCCTCGGCGAGGACTACATCCGGACAGCGCGGTCCAAGGGTCTCGGGGAACGCCGCGTGGTCTACCGCCACGGCCTGCGCAGCGCGCTCACCCCGATCGTCACCCAGTTCGGCATCGACCTCGGCGTGCTCGTCGGCGGCGTGGTCGTGACCGAGTCCGTGTTCGGCATCGACGGCATGGGCTTCGAGGCCGTCCGGGCGATCAACGACCAGAACTCACCGGTCATCATCGGCGTCGTGATCGTGGCCGCCGGAGCCGTCGTCGTGGCCAACATCGTGGTCGACATGCTCTACGCGGTCCTCGACCCCCGCGTCCGCCTGAACTGACCGCACCGCACGGGTCCGACCTCGCACCTAGGGTGTTCCGCGTGATTCCTGCGCGCGACCGCCGCCTGATGCTCGTCCACGCCCATCCCGACGACGAGACGATCGGCAACGGCGTCACGATGGCCCGTTACGTGGCCGAGGGCGGCCAGGTCACCCTCGTGACGTGCACCCTCGGCGAGGAGGGCGAGGTGCTCCTGCCCGAGCTCGTCCACCTCGACGCCGAGCACGACGACGACCTGGCCCCGCAGCGGCTGCGCGAGCTGACCGACGCGATGGGCCTGCTCGGCGTGACCGACTTCGTCCGCCTCGGCGCCGACGGCCGCTACCGCGACTCGGGCATGGCGTACGACGACCAGGGCCGCGCGATCGCCCGCGACGTGCTGCGGGACGGCATCTTCTGGACCGCCGACCTGCTCGGGGCCGCGAACGACCTGGTCGCGCTGATCCGCGACAGACGGCCGCAGGTCCTGGTCGCGTACAACGAGAACGGGGGCTACGGCCACCCCGACCACGTCCAGGCGCACCGCGTCGCGATGTACGGCTACCTGCTCGCCGGGGTGCCGGGCTACCGCCGCGACCTGGGGGAGCCGTGGACGGTCGCACGCGTCCTGTGGAGCACGATGAGCGCGACGCGGATGCGGGAGATGATCGGCCGGCTGCGCGCGGCGGGGGACACCGAGACGTTCGCGGGCTTCGAGGACCTCGGCGACGACGTGCCGATGGTGTCGTCGGACGCCGACATCGCCGCCGAGATCGACGGGACGGCGTACGTCGGCCAGAAGCTCGACGCCATGCGCGCGCACGCGACGCAGATCCGCCCGGACGGGACGTTCTTCGCCGGGGGCAAGATGTCGGTCGAGAGCATGTGGTCGCACGAGTTCTACCGCTTCGCCGCCGGCACGCCGTTCCCGGTCGTCGAGGGCCGCGCCTGGGCCGACGACCTCTTCGCCGGCCTCGACTGACGGACCCCGCACCCGCACCCCGCTTCGCGGCGAGAAACCGCTGACGCCCGCCCTCCCAGGCCCGATAAGAGGTGTCGGGAGTCAGCGTTTTCTGCGGAGGAGGACGGGGCGGGACGGAAGGGTGGGGCTAGCCCGGCGCGAGGTAGTGGTAGCGGTGGTGCAGGACGAAGCCGAGCCGCTCGTACGCCGCGTGCGCGGGCCGGTTCGCGGTCTCGACCTGCAGGTAGCACCAGCGGGCGCCGCGACGGGCCGCCCAGCCGCCGAGGGCGCGGACGACGCCGGTGCCGAGGCCCTGGCGACGGTGGTCCGGCTGCGTCCAGACCGCCGCCACGCCGAGCCAGTCGTCCGCCAGGTGCGCGCGTCCGATCGCGACCGGCTCACCGTCGGCCGCCACGCTCGCGAACGCGCGCGGTCGGCGCCCGTCCAGCAGACGGGTCACCACCGCGGGGTCGACCTCGCTGCGCCGGTACGCGTCGAACGTCGCCCGCCAGGCGGGCGTGAGCTCCTCGGTCACGACGACCCGCGGGTCCGGCGCCTGGTCGCCCAGCAGGTCGGCCAGCCGGGTCGTGAGCACGTCGGTCGCGACGTAGGTCTCGCGCCAGCCGACGGTGCGCAGCGCCGTGTCCTCCGCCGAGCCCGTGACCACCTGGGCCAGCGGCGCGATCCCGTGCGCGGCGGCGTACGTCTCGACGGCCGCCGCGGCCGCCGCGACGGGCAGGCCGGGGTCGCCCACGGCGAGGCAGGAGTTCGCGCGCCCGGTGAAGCCGCCCGCGGAGCGCAGCGTCCAGTCGCCCAGCGGTTCGAGCTCCACGGCCCAGGCCTCGACGCCGAGCCGGTCGAGGACGGCGGCCGGCGTCCGGGAGGGGTCGGGCCCACCGCGGGCCGCCGGGGCGCGACGCGCCACGACGACGTCGCCGAGCGGGACGCGCCGGACGGGTGCCGGGGCGCCCGGGGTCGTCGGGTCGAGCAGCCCCTCGAGGGTGGCGACGCCGTCGTCGACCGCCACCAGCCAGCCGACCACGTCGCTGGCCGAGCCGTCCGGCTGCCGCACCCGGACGACCCAGCGCTCGCCGGGCCGCGCGCCGCTCAGGACCTGCATGGCGCTCCTCACCCTCCCGCTGGCTGACCGTGCCCGCCCGGCGGGCGGCCAGGCGCGATACTAGGAGCGAGCACCTGCCCCGCACGCATCCCTGTCCGCGGCGCCCCGGTCAACGGGCCCCGGAACACCGCACCACCCGAGGAGTCTCTTCGTGACGTACGTCATCGCCCAGCCCTGCGTCGACCTCAAGGACCGCGCCTGCGTCGAGGAGTGCCCGGTCGACTGCATCTACGAGGGCAAGCGGATGCTCTACATCCACCCCGACGAGTGCGTCGACTGCGGCGCCTGCGAGCCGGTCTGCCCCGTGGAGGCGATCTTCTACGAGGACGACACGCCCGAGGAGTGGAAGGGCTACTACGACGCGAACGTCCAGTTCTTCAGCGAGATCGGGTCGCCCGGCGGCGCGGCGAAGATGGGTGTCATCGACGCCGACCACCCGCTGGTCGCGGCGCTGCCCCCGCAGGAGCACGCCGAGTGAGCGCACGCCCCTGCGTCGTACGGCCGTCGTGAGCGACCGATGACCGTCATCTCGACCCGCCGTGGCCTGGGGGCCGGGCTCCCGGACTTCCCCTGGGACACCCTGGCCGCCGCGCGGGCCACGGCGAACGCGTACCCCGGTGGCGTCGTCGACCTGTCCATCGGCACCCCGGTCGACCCGACGCCCGAGGTCGCCCAGCGCGCCCTCGCCGCGGGGGCGGACAGCCCGGGCTACCCGCTCACCTCGGGCACGCCCGCGCTGCGGCAGGCGCTCGCCGACTACCTGGACCGTCGGTGGGGCGCCGCGGTGCTGCCCGAGGCGACCCTGCCGCTGATCGGCAGCAAGGAGCTGGTCGCCTGGCTCCCCACGCTGCTGGGGCTGGGACCGGACGACGTCGTCGTCTACCCCGAGGCCGCCTACCCGACGTACGCCGCCGGCGTCCAGGTCGCGGGTGCCCGCGGCCTGGCCTGCGACGACCTGGCCCGGCTCGACGCGCAGGGGATCCGCCCGGCGCTGGTCTGGCTGAACTCGCCCTCGAACCCCACGGGCGAGGTGCTGGCGCCCTCTGTGCTCGCCGCCCGTGTGGCCTGGGCCCGTGAGCGTGGCGCGGTCGTGGCGTCCGACGAGTGCTACGGCGAGTTCGGCTGGGAGGCCGACCCCGTCTCCGTGCTGCACCCCGAGGTGTCGGGCGACAGCCACGACGGCGTGCTCGCCCTCTTCTCGTTGTCCAAGCGCTCCAACCTCGCCGGCTACCGCGCCGGGTTCGTGGCCGGGGACCCCGCGCTGGTCGGCGAGCTGCTCGAGGTCCGCAAGCACCTCGGCATGCTCGTGCCCCGGCCCGTGCAGGACGTGATGGTCGCCGTGCTCGCCGACACGGCGCACGTCGAGGTGCAGCGGGAGCGCTACGCAGCCCGCCGCGCCCGCCTGCGGCCCGCGCTCGAGGCGGCCGGCTTCACGATCGACCACTCCGAGGCCGGCCTGTACCTGTGGGCGACCCGCGCCGAGGACAGCCGGACGACGCTCGACTGGCTCGCTGCACGCGGCATCCTCGTCGCCCCCGGTGACTTCTACGGAGCCGCGGCGCGCCAGCACGTCCGGTTCGCCCTCACCGCGACCGACGAGCGGATCGACGCCGCGGTCGTCCGCCTCGGCTCCTGACCCGTCCCCTCCTGTCGAGGGGCGGCTGGAGGTCGGTCCGCGCTCGCGTCTTCAGACACTCGTTGGCCGCCGGTGCGGCGACCAGCCTCCTGGGCCGCGTCTTCAGACCGCAGCCCGAAGACGGCGGTCGCACCCTGGCCCACGGCGGTGCCGCTCGGCTCCGGTCTGAAGACGACGTCCCAGGACGACCTCCGGCTCGTCGAACGCCCGCTGTGGTCTGAAGACGCACACCAGGGTGGGAGCCGGGAGAGCCGTCAGCGGACGGTGACGTGGACCGTCCTCCCGACGTCGGGGGCCTTGACCCAGGTGGGCAGGGTGAACTGGTCGCTCGTCCACACCCGGTCCTCGACCGCCACGGTCGTGACGCCGTGGCGGCTGGCGTTCGCGACGGCGTACTGGGCGTAGGCCCACGCGAGCCGGCCGCTCTTGGCCGTCACCGTCACGCCCTTGTCCGTCACCTTCGCGTCGACCCGGAACGTCTTCTCCAGCGACGCGGCGAGCGCGGCCGCGTCCCCGGCGGCGTCCGGGTGGACGAGGCAGGTGAACGCGCGCTCCGTCTGCCCGGTGAGGGCGCTCGCCAGGACCCGCGCGTCCGGCTCGTGGTCGGCGTACGCGTCGGGGTAGGCGCTGCGCTGCACCGCCTGCGCGACCTTGGTGATGTCGCGCGTCTCCCAGTCGCGGACGCGCACGAGCGCGTCGTAGAACTTGGTCGTCGAGTAGTAGGGGTCCATCAGCTGCTTCTCCGAGCCCCAGCCCTGGGAGGGCCGCTGCTGGAACAGCCCCACCGAGTCCCGGTCGCCGTAGTCGAGGTTGCGGATCCCGGTCTCCTGGTAGACGGTCGCCATCGCGACCGAGCCCGCCCGCGGCGCGAGGCCGCGGCGTACGGACACCCCGACGACGATCGAGGCGTAGTAGGCCTGGTCGAGGTCGAGCTCGACGTCGCGGTCCTTCACCGTGGCCACGCAACGCTCGTCGCCGGGCTGCGGCGGCACGATCCCGCGGTCGCCCAGCCAGCGGCGGACCCCGAGCGCCGCGACGACCACCAGGACCACGACCACCGCGAGCGCACCGACGGCGAGGGCACGACGGCGTGCGTACGGCGGACGTGGGCGTCCGGGTGCTGCGGTGCGGCCGGGCATCAGCGCACCACTACTGGAGGCTGTGCAGCGCCGCGTTCAGCTCGACGGAACGTCCGGCGCGGCGGCGCACCTCGATGGCGCCGCTGATCGAGTTCCGCAGGAAGAGCAGGCCGTCCTCGCCCGAGACGGTGGCCGCCTTGACGATCTGGCCGCCCGGGAGGGTGAGCTTGGTGCCGGCGGTGACGTAGAGGCCGGCCTCCACCACGCAGTCGTCGCCAAGGGAGATCCCGACGCCGGCGTTGGCCCCGACGAGGCACCGCTCGCCGATCGAGATCTGCTCCTTGCCGCCGCCGGAGAGCGTGCCCATCACCGAGGCGCCGCCGCCGATGTCGGAGTCGGCCCCGACGACCACGCCGGCGGAGACGCGGCCCTCGACCATCGACGTCCCCAGCGTCCCCGCGTTGAAGTTGACGAAGCCCTCGTGCATGACCGTCGTGCCCTGCGCCAGGTGGGCGCCGAGGCGGACGCGGTCGGCGTCGGCGATGCGGACCCCGCTGGGCAGGACGTAGTCGACCATCCGCGGGAACTTGTCGACCCCGTAGACGCTGACGCTGCCGTACGCCGCGCGCAGCCGCCAGCGGACGACCTCGAAGTCCGTCACCGCGCACGGGCCGGCGGTGGTCCAGACGACGTTCGGCAGGACGCCGAAGATGCCCTTGAGGTTGATCGAGCGCGGGGCGACGAGGCGGTGGCTCAGCAGGTGCAGGCGCAGGTAGGCGTCTGGGGTGTCGGCCGGGGGCGCGTCGAGGTCGATCTGGACCCGCCGGAGCTCGACGCGGACGTCACGCACCGGGTCCGTGCGCTGCGCCTCCTCCCACGCGGCGGGCACCGGCTCGTCGGAGGCGGGTCCGAGCTGCGGCGCCGGGAAGGAGGTGTCGAGCACGCCCGCCGTCTCGTGCACCGTCGCGAGGCCCCACCCCCAGGCGAGGCGCGGACTGGCGTCGTGAGCGGCGTCGGTCATGTGGGCAAGATTAGTGGTGACTCCCTCTATAGGGTCGCGCTCATGCCCGCGTCGCCCTCCTCCCTGCCCGAGCTCGACCTCACCGGTGACCTCACCGACCTGCTGGTCGCGCTGGTGGACACCCCGTCCGTGAGCGGGGACGAAGCCCTGGTCACGGACGCGATCCAGGCCGCGCTCGAGCCGCTCGAGCACCTGGAGCTGGTCCGCGACGGTGACGTCCTGGTCGCGCGCACGCAGCTCGGCCGCGCGGAACGCGTGGTGCTCGCCGGGCACACCGACACCGTCCCGATCGCGTGGAACGTGCCCTCGACGACCACCGGCGCGGGCGACGACCGCGTCGTGCACGGCCGGGGGACGTGCGACATGAAGGGCGGCGTCGCCGTCCAGCTCGCGGTCGCGGCCGCCCTGCGGGAGCCGGCCCGCGACCTCACCTTCATCTTCTACGACAACGAAGAGGTCGAGGAGAGCCGCAACGGGCTCGCCCGCCTCGGCCGGGAGCGGCCCGACCTGCTGGACGCGACCTTCGCGGTGCTGCTCGAGCCCTCGAACGCCCGGGTCGAGGGCGGCTGCCAGGGCACGATGCGGGCCGAGGTCACCCTCCGCGGCGTCGCTGCGCACTCCGCCCGCTCCTGGATGGGGAGCAACGCCGTCCACGCCGCCGGGCCGCTGCTGCAGCGGCTGGCCGCCCACGTCCCGGCGCAGGTCGAGGTCGAGGGTCTGGTCTACCGCGAGGGCCTGAACGCCGTCCGGATCGCCGGCGGCATCGCGGGCAACGTCATCCCCGACCGCTGCGTGGTCGAGGTCAACTACCGCTTCGCGCCCGCCAAGGACCCGGCCCAGGCCGAGGCGTACCTGCGCGAGGTCCTCGACGGCTTCGACGTCGAGGTCACCGACGTCGCCGCGGGTGCCCGGCCCGGTCTCGACCAGCCCGTCGCGGCGGACTTCCTCGCCGCGGTCGGCGGTGAGGCGCACCCCAAGTTCGGCTGGACCGACGTGGCGCGGTTCTCCGCCCTCGGCGTCCCCGCCGTGAACTTCGGGCCGGGCAACCCGAGCAAGGCGCACGCCGACGACGAGTTCTGCCCGACGGTCGACCTGCACACCTGCCGCGACGCGCTGCTGCGCTGGCTGGGCTAGCGGGAGCAGGCGGAGCTAGCTGGTGGAGGTCGGCGCGATCCACTCGCCGACGAGGTTCGCGGCGATCAGGGTCTCGCCCTCCGGGTCCCAGAGCAGCACGCCGCCCGGGACCTGGGTGAGGGCGACGAGCGCGGTCATCTGACCGGCCGGCACGGACAGCGCGTGGCGCTCCTCGTCCACCGTCACGACGAGCAGCTCGAACGCGGCGTCGTCGCCCCGGCCCGCCGACCAGTTCGCGTTGACGTACGCCACCCGCTGAGTCCCTGCGCTCGCTCCCGCCATCCGCCGAGCATGGCACCGCGAACCAGCCGGTCCCGGGTGGCGCCCAGCCGCCCGAATAAGGTCCACGTGTGACGGAACCGAGCCAGAGCAAGCGCTTCGTCCAGGGCGCGGTGGTCCGCGGCAGCGCCCAGCACCCGGGGACGACGACCGACCAGCGGCTGCTGGAGTCGCGCGGGGCGACCGACTGGGTCCACACCGACCCGTGGCGGGTGCTGCGCATCCAGGCCGAGTTCGTGGACGGCTTCGGCACGCTCGCCGAGCTCGGACCGGCCACGTGCGTCTTCGGGTCGGCCCGGACCAGGCCGGACAACCCGCTGTACGGCGCCGCCGAGGAGATCGGCGCCCGGCTCGCCCGCGCCGGCCAGGCGGTCATCACCGGCGGCGGCCCGGGGATCATGGAGGCGGCGAACAAGGGGGCCGCGGAGGCGGGCGGCGTCTCGGTCGGGCTGGGGATCGAGCTGCCCTTCGAGACCGGGCTCAACGCGTACGTGAACCTCGGCATCAACTTCCGCTACTTCTTCGCCCGCAAGACGATGTTCGTGAAGTACGCCCAGGGCTTCGTCGTGCTGCCGGGCGGCTTCGGCACGCTGGACGAGCTCTTCGAGGCGCTGACCCTGGTGCAGACCCGCAAGGTGACCTCGTTCCCCGTGGTGCTCTTCGGCAGCGCCTACTGGGCCGGGCTCGTCGGCTGGCTGCGCGAGACCGCGCTCGAGCACGGTTCGATCTCCGCGCCCGACCTCGACATGTTCACCGTGACCGACGACGTGGACGAGGCGGTCGCCACCGTCGTCGCGTCCCCGCCGTCGGTCGCCGCCGAACGCCCGGAGTAGCCGCGGCGTCCTGCGCCGCCTGACCGTCCGCGTGGCACCATCGCCTCCATGGAGTGGTACATCGCCGCGCTCGCCGTCGTGGCGCTCGGCGTCGCGGCCGTCGTGGCCGCAGGAGGTGGGGGGTCGATGGCCCAGGAACCCGTCCGGGACACGTACGAGATGGTGACGCCCGAGGGCCGCTTCGACGGGCCTGCCGTGCGCGGGCTCCGCTTCGGCGTCGTGCTGCGCGGCTACGCCATGGGCCAGGTCGACGACGTCCTCGACCGGGTCGCCGCCGACCTAGAGGCCCGCGACACCCGCATCGCCGAGCTGGAGGCGCAGCTCGGTGCGGCCGGGACGACGCCGACCGAGCCGGCGTCCGCACCCCTCGACACCCCCGCGGGCGCCTGGGAGCAGCCGCGATGACCCTCCGGCTGGAGGTCGCCCGCACGCTGCGGGCCAGCCCGGGACGGGTGTGGGACGAGCTCGTCGACTGGCCGCGCCAGGACCTCTGGATCCCGCTGACCCACGTCCGGGCGACCGGGGACCGCAGCGCCGGCCTGGGGACCCGCGTGGCGGCGCTCAGCGGCTTCTGGCTGGGGCCGGTGCCGGTCGGGCTGCTCGACCGGTTCGTCGTCACCGGCTGGACGCCGCCGGGTGCGCAGCCGGGGGAGGCGCCCGGAGAGCTCGCCGTGCTGCACCTCGGGCCGTACTTCACCGGCGAGGGGTCGTTCAAGGTCGTGCCCGACCCGGCGGGCTGCCGGCTGGTCTGCACGGAGGTGTTCTCGGTGCCCGGGGGCGCCCCCGTGGAGGCCCTGCTGAGGCTCGCGCTGCCGCTCATGCGGCGGGGGTTCGCCGCGAGCCTGGGCACGCTCGCCCGTCTGGTCGAGCGGCCCCGTGAGCCCTGAGCCGGAGGACCTGCGCGGGCCGGACGGGCTGGTCCGCTGCCCGTGGTCGCTCTCGGCGCCGGAGTACGTCGCCTACCACGACACGGAGTGGGGCTGGCCCGTGGTCAGCGTGGCCGGGCTCTACGAGCGGCTCACGCTGGAGGCGTTCCAGTCCGGGCTGGCCTGGATCACGATCCTGCGCAAGCGGGAGGGGTTCCGCCGTGCCTTCGCGGGCTTCGACCCCGTCGTCGTGGCGGGCTTCGGCGAGGACGACCGGGCCCGGCTGCTCGCCGACCCGGGCATCGTGCGCAACGCTGCCAAGGTCGACGCCGCGTTCGCCAACGCCCGGGTGGTCGCCGACCTGGGGGAGCGGTTCGTGGACCTGGTGTGGTCGTTCCGGACCCGCTCGGCGCGCCCGGGGCCCGGCGAGCTGCGGGCCGTCACGCCGGAGTCAACGGCCCTGGCCAAGGCGCTGAAGGCCGAGGGGGTCCGCTTCGTCGGGCCGACGACGGCGTACGCGCTGATGCAGGCGACGGGTCTCGTCGACGACCACCGCAGCGACTGCGAGGTCCCTGACGCGGCCCTCCTGCACGCCGCCGTGGAGGCCGTCGCTCCCCACCCTGCGGACGCTCGAGGTCGTACGCGATAATCGTCGTGTTCCACGATCCCCTAGCAGATGAGGATGCACGATGGCAGCGATGAAGCCGCGAACCGGTGACGGACCGATGGAGGTCACCAAAGAGGGTCGCGGGATCGTCATGCGCGTCCCGCTCGAGGGCGGCGGTCGCCTCGTCGTCGAGCTGAACGCCACCGAGGCCACCGACCTTGCCGAGGCCCTGAAGGGCGTCATCGGCTGAGCCAGGCCACTCCAGATACCGACACAGGCCCCGCGCAGCGCGCGGGGCCTGTGCCGTGCCCGGACGGTTCCGCGCGGTTCAGCGACCCCCGTGGAACGCGAGCGCGGCGCGGTAGACGTCGACCGTCTCCGCGGCGATCTTGGCCCAGCTGAACTCGTCGACGCAGCGCTGGCGCCCGGCCAGCCCGAAGGTCTTCGCCTTGTCCGGGTCGGCCGTCAGCGCGTTCACCCGCGCGGCGAACTCCGCCTCGAACGCCGCGACGAACGCCGGGTCGTCGGCGCGGGCCGGGTCGTACGGGACCAGGTAGCCGGTCTCGTCGTCCACGACCACCTCGGGGATGCCGCCGACGGCGCTCGCGACGACCGCGGTCTCGCAGGCCATGGCCTCGAGGTTGACGATCCCCAGCGGCTCGTACACCGAGGGGCAGGCGAACACGGTGGCGTGCGAGAGGATCTGGCGGACGCTCGCCCGCGGCAGCATCTCCTCGATCCAGATCACGTTGCCGCGGCTGCTCTGCAGGTGCGCGAACGCGTCGCCGATCTCGCGGGCGATCTCCGGGGTGTCGGGGGCGCCGGCGAGCAGGACCAGCTGGGTGTCCGGGTCGAACTGCTCCGCCGCCCGGACGAGGTGGATCAGCCCCTTCTGCCGGGTGATCCGACCGACGAAGACGACCGTCGGCTTGTCGAGCGCCATGCCGATCGACTCGGCGACGTCGGTGCCCAGGTCGGGGGCGAACTCGTCGGTGTCGATGCCGTTCTTGACCACGTGCAGGCGGGCCGGGTCGAGGTCGGTGTAGGACTCCAGGATCCCGGTCCGCATCCCCTCGCTGACCGCGATCACGGCGTCGGCCGCCTCGAAGGCGGTGTGCTCGGCCCAGGAGGACAGGCGGTAGCCGCCGGCGAGCTGCTCGGCCTTCCAGGGCCGGTGCGGCTCGAGCGAGTGCGCGGTGACGACGTGCGGGATGTCCTGGAACAGCCCGGTGAGCAGACCGCCGAGGTTGGCGTACCAGGTGTGGGAGTGCACGACGTCGACCGGGGGGACGGCGGCGACCATGCCGAGGTCGGCCCCGAAGACGCGGATGGCCGCGTTCGCCCCGGCGGGGTAGGTCTCGGGGTGCGCGGTCGCACCAGGTCTCGGCTCGCCCATGCACTGCACGTCGACGTCGACCAGCGCCCGCAGCTGCGGGACCAGCTGGGCGACGTGCACCCCGGCGCCGCCGTAGATCGAGGGCGGGTACTCGCGGGTGAGGATCGAGACCGAGAGCCGCGAGTCGGGAGCGGCGGCACCGTCGGTGGCGGTGAGGGAGTCGGCGTCCTGGACGTCGTCGGCAGGGCTCATAAGTGGAATATCCCACAGAGCTGCTGACGTCATTCCTGGCCACCGACGAAGGGCATCGGGTCAGCGCCTGGGCCGCGCCGGAGCGGAGCGGAGGCGGAGAAGACCGACCCCCCGTGGTGGGCGTCACAGGAGGAGCCCTAGGTTTTCCCCATGGCCGTACCACCGAAGGTCCTGTCCATCGTCCTCGCGGGCGGGGAGGGCAAGCGCCTGTCGCCCCTCACCGTCGACCGGGCCAAGCCCGCTGTCCCGTTCGGCGGCACCTACCGGCTGATCGACTTCGTGCTCTCCAACCTGGCGAACGCCGGCATGCGCCAGATCGCCGTGCTCACGCAGTACAAGTCGCACTCCCTGGACCGGCACATCTCGCTGACCTGGCGGATGTCGACGATGCTCGGCAACTACGTGACCCCGGTCCCGGCGCAGCAGCGCCTCGGGCCGCACTGGTACCAGGGCAGCGCGGACGCGATCTTCCAGTCGATGAACCTGATCACCGACGAGCAGCCGGACTACGTGGTCGTGTTCGGCGCGGACAACATCTACCGGATGGACGTCTCGCAGATGCTGGACGCGCACATCGACGGCGGCAAGGGCCTGACGGTCGCCGGCATCCGGGTGCCGCGTACGCAGGCGTCGGCCTTCGGGGTCATCGACGCGGCGCCCGACAACACGATCATCCAGTTCCTGGAGAAGCCGGCGGACCCGCCCGGGCTCCCGGACGACCCGGACGCCTCGTTCGCGTCGATGGGCAACTACATCTTCAGCACGAAGGCCCTGATCGAGTCGCTGGCCACCGACGCCGAGGACGAGAGCTCCCGGCACGACATGGGCGGGGACATCGTGCCGAGCTTCGTCAACCGTGGCGACGCGCAGGTCTACGACTTCACCGCCAACAACGTGCCCGGCTCGACCGACCGCGACAAGGCCTACTGGCGCGACGTCGGGACCATCGACGCCTACCACGAGGCGCACATGGACCTGGTCTCCATCGACCCCGTCTTCAACCTCTACAACTCGGGCTGGCCGATCTGGACCTATCCGGTGCAGATGCCGGCGGCGAAGTTCACCCTGCGCGGGCTCGCGCTGGACTCCCTGGTCAGCCCGGGCTGCATCATCTCGGGCGGCTCGATCGAGAGCTCGGTCCTGTCCCCGAACGTCCGCGTCGACGAGGGCTCCAAGGTGGACCACTCCGTGCTCCTGACCGGGGTGCGGGTCGGGCACAAGTCCGTCGTGCGCAGTGCGATCCTCGACAAGAACGTGGTGGTGCCGGACGGCGCGGTCGTCGGCGTCAACAAGGCCGACGACCTCGCCCGCGGCTACACCGTCTCCGACAACGGCATCACCGTCGTCGGCAAGGGCATCACCGTCACCTGAGACCCGGCCGGCCCTGCGCGGCCGGCGTCTGCCGCCCCGACAGCGCCTGCCGGAGCGTGGCGACCTCCGCCGCGTAGACCACGGCGGGGTCGAGGCCGGCCACGCCGAGGTGCCCGCCGAGCTCGAGGCTGATGACGCCGTGCAGCCGGGTCCACGAGAGCAGGGCGAGGCGCGGGACCAGCGGCGTCGGGCCGGACATCCCGGACCGCCCGGCCCAGGCCAGGACGAGCTCGTCGAGCGTGTCGGGCGCCGGCAGGGTCTTGAGCGTGCCGGGCGACGCGGCAGCCAGCGCGGCGACGATGACCGCCATGCTCCGGGTCGCGGCCGGCACCGTGCGCTCGGGTGCGAGCTCCTCACCGGAGCCGATGCTGGACTGGAAGATCATCCGGTACGCGTTGGGGTGGTCCAGCGCCCAGGTGCGTACCCCGTCGAGCACGGCGGTCAGCGTCTCGTCGGCAGGGCCCCCGGCCGCCGCAAGCGACTCGAGGAAGTCGGCGAAGTCGTCGTACGCGTCCACGACGAGGTCGGCCAGCAGCGCGTCCCGGTTGGCGAAGTAGCGGTAGACCGCGGCGGGGGACATCGCCATCTCCCGCACGATCCCGCTGAGGGACACCGCGTCGGGCCCGCCGGCCCGGACCTGCTCCATCGCCAGCGCCTTGATCTCGGCGACCGTCTGGGCCCGTCGTTCCTCGCGTCGCGTCGGTCTGCGCGTCTCCACGTCCATGGGACCCTCTTTCGTCGGTGGTGTTGACACTGTAACAGGGTGTGCTTAAAGTAAAGGGTCTTCACATTGCGACGCAGCGTCGCTCTCGAGCCAGAGGAACCACCGTGACCAGCCCCTCAGCCCTCCCCACCACCACGACCCGGGTGGTCCTGCCCGGCCTCGTCGAGCCCTCCGGGCTCCAGGTCACCACCGCCCCCGTGCCGGCACCCGGACCCGGCCAGCTGCTCGTCGCCCTGGAGGCGACGGGGATCTCGTACGCCGAGCAGGCGATGCGGAAGGGGCGCTACTTCGGCCAGCCGGCCTTCCCCTTCACCCCCGGCTACGACCTCGTCGGCCGGGTCCTGCAGGTCGGCCCGGGCGCGGACGCCTCCCTGCTCGGACGCCGCGTGGCCTCGATGACCAAGACCGGCGCCTGGGCGGACCACGTCGTCGTCGAGGCCCGCGACAGCGTGCTCGTGCCCGACGGTGTCAGCTCCGAGGACGCCGAGACCGTGGTCGTCAACGGGGTCACGGCCTGGCAGATGCTCCACCGCGCCGCCCAGGTGGCGCCCGGCGGGACCGTCCTCGTCTTCGGTGCGAACGGCGGCGTCGGAGGCATCCTCATCCAGCTCGCGCAGCACCACGGCCTCCGGGTGATCGGGGCGGCCTCCCCGCGCCACCACGAGGCCCTGCGCGGGGCCGGCGTCGAGCCGGTCGACTACGCCGACCCCGACCTGGCGGCGCGGGTCCGGGCCCTGGCACCCGGCGGCCTCGACGCGGTGTTCGACAACGTCGGCGGCGCGACGACCCGGACCGCCTGGTCGCTGCTGGCCCCGGGCGGGACGCTCGTCTCGTACGCGATCATCGCGGCCGCCAGCGGCACCGGCGGTCTGCTGACCCCGTTCCTGAAGGCCATCGGGCAGGCCCTGCTCCGGTCGGCCCTGCCCAACGGGAAGAAGGCGACGTTCTACGACCTGTGGTCGGGGCACCGGACGCGGCCCGCCCGGTTCCGTCGACACCTCGAGGAGGACCTCACCCAGGTCTTCGCGCTCCTGCAGGACGGCACGATCAGCGCCAACGTCGCGGCCCGCTTCCCGCTCGCCGAGGTGGTCCAGGCGATGGAGCTCGCGGAGTCGCGCACCCTCAACGGCAAGGTGGTGCTCCTCCCGTGAGGACGCCCTCGAGCGGCGCAGCCCGACCGCCGCGCTGGGCCGGCGCGGCCCTCCTCCTGGCGAGCGCGGGGTTCCTCGTCGTCGAGGCCGTCGTGGCGGCCGGTTGGGACGTCCGCCCGTACAGCTACGCCGACGACTACGTGAACTTCCTCGGCAGCCGCTTCGTCGGCGACTTCGAGGGTTACGCGATCTCCTCGCCGCGGTGGCTCCTGATGGACGTGGGCTGGGTCGCCAGTGGCGTCCTCGTCGCGGCCGCGAGCACCCGCGTGGCGACGGCGCTGCACGGCTGGCGCCGCGCGCTCGTGGTCGCTCTCGGTGCGGTCGTGGCCCTCGGCCTGGTCGTGTTCGCCGTCTTCCCGCTCGGGCCGGCCACCGTCGCCGCCGGCCTGCTCCCGCTCTACCTGGCGGGCGCCTTCGGCTCGATCGGCGCCGGCAACGCGCTCGCGATCACCGTCGGCCTGCTGCACCGGCGGTTCGGGCTGCCGCGGGGCGTCGGGGTCGCGGGTGCTGCGCTGGGCGTGGTCGGCCTGCTCAGCGTCCCGGTCACGTACGGCTGGCTGGCGATCGGGGTCGCGGAACGCATCCCGATGTACACGTTCCTCGGCTGGGCCGCGGTCACCGGGGTCGCGGTCCTGCTCGCTCAGCGCCCGCTGAGCCCTCTCGTCCGGACGTGAGGGCAGGCTGCCCTAGGCTTCTGAGGGGAGCCTCCGCTTGCTGGCGGGACCCCCGTCACAGGGCTAGCGTCGGCCTCCAGCGACCCCGACCGACTGCCCCGGAGGCCCCCATGACCGACCTGCTCGAGATGCCGCCCGTCCACGACTGCTCGGCCACGAGCTGCGCGTACAACCACGACGGCTGCCACGCCTTCGCGATCAGCATGAACGCCGACGCCGCGTGCGCCACGTTCCTGTCGCTCAACGACAAGGGCGGCCTCGACGTCGTCGCCCAGGTGGGCGCCTGCCAGCGGGCCGACTGCGTCAACAACGAGGCCCTCGAGTGCCGCGCGGCGTTCGTGAGCGTCGGTTCCGCCGCCTCCGGCGCCGACTGCCTGTCCTACTCAGCCGTCTGAGAGAGGTCTCCGGAGAGGTCGTCAGCAGAACGGGGAAGGTTCGGCACCGCAGCGGTGCCGAACCTTCCCCGTTCGCACGACTCAGCGCTTGACGGCGGCCAGCAGCCCGTCGCCGACGGGCAGCAGGGTCGCGACGAGGTCCTCGTTCTCCGACACCGCGTCCAGCGCGCTGCGGACGGCGAGCGTCTCGTCGTCGTCGTTCGCCTGGTCCGCGACGGCGTCATGCCACAGCGCGTGGGCCATCACCAGCAGGCCGCCGTGGCGCAGCAGCCGCAGACCCTGCGCGACGTAGTCGGCGTACTCGAGGGTGTCGCCGGCGACGAGGACGAGGTCGTACGCGCCGTCGCTCAGCTTGGGCAGCACGGTGAGGGCGTCGCCGGCGATGAGGCGGAACCGCTGGCTCGGGATCCCGAGCGAGCCGAACGCCTTGCGGGCCTGGCGCTGGTGGTCGGCCTCGAGGTCGACGCTGGTCAGGATGCCGTCGGCCTGCATCCCCGCGAACAGCGCGAGACCCGACTGGCCCGTCCCGGTGCCGACCTCCACCACCGCACGCGCCTGCACCGCCCGCGCGAGGAACGTCAGCGTGCTGACGGTGCCACGGCTCAGCGGCTCGACGCCCAGGGGCTCCGCCTCGACCCGGGCCTGCGCGGCCGCGTCGCCCTCGGTCGCGAAGTCCTCGGCGTACGCCCAGGAGGCGGGCTTCGGGGCGGCGGCGGGTGACGTCGGCTCACCGTGGTTGGCGGCAGGCGTGGGAGCAGCAGGCGAGGGTCTCACGCGGGCAGCCTATCGGTGCGCACGCCCCGCGGACGTCGGGCGGGCGCTGCCCCGACGGCGGCGTGCGGTCCTGCGCGGGCCCGGGTGGGAATACTCTGCGCCCATGAGCCATACCGTCGTCGCCGAGCTCGTCGCGGCCGTGATGAAGGTCGAGGTCGAGGTCGGCCAACGGGTCGCCGCCGACGACGCGGTGGTCATCCTCGAGTCCATGAAGATGGAGATCCCGGTGCTCGCCGAGGTCGCCGGCTCCGTGATCGAGGTCGTCGTGGAGAACGGCGACGTGGTCAACGACGGCGACCCGCTGGTGGTGATCGAGCCCCTCTCCTGAGGGTGGGCGACCCCCCTCACCCCCCGACCGGGTTCCACTCGCTGGCGCTCGCGGAACCCCTTCCCTCGAGGGGGGACGACCCCCCTCACCCCCCGACCCGGGTTCCACTCGCTGGCGCTCGCGGAACCCCTTCCCTGAGGGGGGACGACCCCCCTCACCCCCCCGACCGGGTTCCACTCGCTGGCGCTCGCGGAACCCGCCTGGCACGGCGCCGAGCCGGCGCACCTCGCGGATCCGTAGGATGAGGGCCATGGTCCATCCGCCGTTCGGCCGGCTGCTCACCGCGATGGTGACGCCCTTCCGCGCGGACGGGAGCGTGGACCTGGACGCGGCCGCCACCCTCGCCACCACCCTCGTCGACCGCGAGGCGCACGACGGCCTCGTGATCAACGGCACGGGCGGCGAGGCCCCCACCACCAGCGACGCCGAGAAGGCCGACCTCGTGCGCGCGGTCGTCGACGCGGTCGGGGACCGCGCCCACGTGGTCGCGGGCGTGGGCACGAACGACACGGCGCACACCCTGGAGCTCGCGGCCGCCGCCGAGAAGGCCGGGGCGGCCGGCCTGCTCGCGGTCACGCCGTACTACTCCCGGCCGCCCCAGGAGGGGCTCCTCGCACACTTCCGGGCGCTCGCCGACGCCACGGGTCTGCCGGTGCTGCTCTACGACATCCCGCACCGGTCCGGCACGGCGATCGCGTCGGAGACGCTGCTGCGCCTCGCCGAGCACCCGCGGGTCGTCGGGGTGAAGGACGCCAAGAGCGACCTCGTCGCCTCGGCCCAGGTCATGGCCGCCTCCGACCTCGCCTACTACGCCGGCGACGACGCCCTCACCCTCCCGCTGCTGTCGATCGGTGCGGTGGGCGTCGTGGGCACCTCGACCCACTTCTGCGGCCCGCAGGTCCGTGCCCTCGTCGACGCGGCCCTCGCGGGGGAGCCCGCGGAGGCGCTCCGTCTGCACCGGCAGCTGCTGCCGATCTTCACGGGCATCTTCGCGACGCAGGGCGCGATCCTGGTCAAGGCGGGCCTCGAGCTGCAGGGCCACGGGGTCGGCGGCGTCCGGCTGCCGCTCGTGCCGGCGACGGCCGAGCAGCGTACGGCGCTGGCTGGGGCGCTGGAGGCCGCCGGCCTGGCGTCCGGGCCGACGCCGAACGCCGCCTGAACGCTCCTGCCGGCCGACGGCGGACCGGGAACACGCGCCCGGCCTGCTTCGTTCGGAAGGATGTGCGAGAGACGGAGAGGGGGTGCACAGGTTGCTGACAGGTTTCGTGAAGGGGCTCGACAGGTCCGCCCGCCATCCTGACGGTCAGGTCGCGACCCTTCTGGTCGCCCCCGCGCCGCAGGAGGCCCCACCCGTGCGTACCGTCCCTGGCTCTGCCGCCGTCGAGGCTGCTCCTGAGGCTCCTGCTCCTGAGGCTTCCGCCGCTGCGGAGGTCGCCTGGCAGCCGCCGAGCTGGGAGGAGATCGTCCGTGACCACAGCGCCCGGGTCTACCGGCTCGCCTACCGCCTGACCGGCAACGCGCACGACGCCGAGGACCTGACCCAGGACGTCTTCGTGCGCGTGTTCCGCTCCCTGCACCGCTTCCAGCCGGGCACCTTCGAGGGCTGGCTGCACCGCATCACCACGAACCTCTTCCTCGACGGTGCGCGCCGCCGGCAGAAGATCCGTTTCGACGGGCTCGCCGAGGGCAGCGACGACCGCCTCGCGAGCTCCTGGCCCAACCCCTCGCAGCAGCTCGAGGACGCCGACCTCGACCACGACGTGGCCGCCGCCCTCGACGCGCTCGCGCCGACCTTCCGCGCGGCGGTCGTCCTGTGCGACATCGAGGGTCTGACCTACGAGGAGATCAGCGAGGTCCTCGACCTCAAGATCGGCACGGTCCGCAGCCGCATCCACCGCGGGCGCGCCCAGCTCCGTACGGCGCTGGCGCACCGCCGTCCCACCCTCGAGCACACCCGCTACCTCGGCGTCGAGGCGGAGGCGGGCCGGCCGACGTGGCTGGACGCCGACGCCGTCGACGACGGACGGGTGTCCTCGGTCGCCTCGTGACGAACACGTGAGCAGCTCCTGCGACGGGCTCGCCGAGCTGCGCTCCGGCTTCGTCGACGGCGCCCTGTCCCCCCAGGACAGCGAGCGCGTCGTCACCCACCTCCTCGGCTGCGCCGCCTGCCGCGCCGACGTCGCGGAGCTGCGGGCGGTCCGCGACCTCCTGGGCCGGAGCGCGAGCGGCGCCGCCCCCGCTCCGCTGCCGCTCTCGGAACGGCTCGTGTCCATCGCGGGCGACGCCACGGCCCGGCCGTGGACCAAGGCCTTCGACGGCGCCCACGCCCTCTCGTTGCCCTCCGACCGGCGCCGCGCGCGCGTCCGGGCGGTGCTCGGCACGCTCGCGGTCGCGGCCGTGCTCACCGCGGCGGGTCTGACCGGCTGGTTCGCCGCCCCCACGGCCAACCTCGCGGCGGTCGCCGACCCGGCCGACGAGGCGCAGGCCGAGTTCGGGGCCGCCGCGGCGGAGCTGTCCGTGACCGGCGCCTCGCTCAGTGCCCTGATGCTGCTCGACTCGCTGCCCGAGGCGACGTCGGACGGCTCGCAGGTGCACCGGCCGTCGCACGACGGGACCCGCGCGGGCGACGAGGCGACCGCGGTCGCCCTGCTCCACCGCGCGCTCGCCGCCGGCCGCACCACGACGGTCGAGGGGGACCAGGCCGTCCTGGCGCAGCTGGACGACCGGACCGTCGCCGCGCACGTCAAGATCGACACGCGCAGCCGGCAGGGCACGCTCGTCAGCGTCTACGACCCGGCGGGCTCGGTGCTGGCGAGCTCCTTCGCGCCCGACCAGGTCGCCGCCGACGACGGGCCGTCGCCGGTCGACCTCCTCGCCCACGCGTACGCCCTGCGCACCGAGACCGGTCTCCACGTCGCCGGCCGCCGGTCGACCGTGATCGAGGCCCGCGACGCCCACGGGGCGGTCGCGAAACGCTGGTGGGTGGACGACTCCACCGGCGTGCTGCTGTGGCAGGAGAGCTACGACGACGGGCGGCTCAGCACGGCGGCCGGGTTCACCGAGGTCGAGGTCGTGCCGTACGCCACCGTCGGGCTGCCGCGCGTCGTCTCCCGGCTGGCGTCGGCGGCGGCGAGCGCCGACGCCGCCGCGCTCAGCAGCTCGGGCTGGTCCTGCTCGGACGAGATGGCCGGGCTCGACCTGCTCGAGGTGAGCACCGACACCCCGGACGACCCGCGCTCGGTGCACGCCGTCTACGGCGACGGGGCCAGCACGGTCAGCGTGCTCCAGCGGCACGGCCGGCTCAGCGGCGCTCCGGCCGGCGCCCGCTGGGACGGCACGCTGCTGGCGTGGCGCCACAGCGGCTCGGTGCGGTGGGCGACCTGGCAGTCCGGTGACACGGTCTACACCGTCACGACCGACGGTCCGGCGTCGTTGCTGCGCAAGGCGGTCGCGACGTTCCCTCACGCGGGTCCCGTCGAGACGACTACCCTGGGCCGCGTGCGCGAGGGCTGGTCGCGGATCCTCGCCGATCTGAAGGGCTGACATGTCGGACGGTTCGGCCCCGGACCGTACGGGTGCCCCGGTCCAGGCCCCCTTCGCACCCTCCTCGGTCCCCTCCTACCACTGGCCCTTCGGAGAGCCCGCACCCGCACCACGGCCTCCTCGCCGTCCGGGCGCGGCCGGCGTCATCGGGATCGCCGCGCTGACCGCCCTGCTCGTCGGGGCCGCTGCCGGCTTCGGTGCCGCGCGCCTCACCGCCGACCCCGACCTCGGCGCGCCGACCGGCCGGAGCACGGCGAACGGGCCCGGTCCCGCACCCCTGCCCCCGGGCGAGACGACGAGCACCGTCGAGGTCGCCCGCCGGGTGCTGCCCGGCACGGTGATGATCGAGGTCGGCTCGGGCGCCGGCTCCGGCTTCGTGCTCGACCGCCAGGGCCACGTGATGACGAACAACCACGTCGTCGCCGGAGCGGCGGACGGCAGCCGCATCCGCGTCGTCTTCGCCGACGGCCGGCAGACGACCGCGACCCTCGTGGGGCGCAGCCCCTCCTACGACCTGGCGGTGATCAAGGTGCAGGCGGACGAAGGGCTTCGCCCCCTCGTGCTGGGCGACTCCGGCTCGGCCGAGGTCGGTGCCACCGTGGTCGCGGTCGGTTCGCCGCTGGGCCTGCCCGGCACCGTCACCCAGGGCATCGTCTCCGCGCTCGACCGACCGGTGACGGTCAACGAGTCCAGCAGCGCCGACGCCCCGACGGCCTACATCGACGGCATCCAGACCGACGCCCCCATCAACCCGGGCAACTCCGGCGGACCCCTGGTCGACGCCGGTGCCCGCGTCATCGGCGTCAACTCGGCCATCCTGACGCTCTCCTCGGGACAGGGCCAGGCCGGCAACATCGGCATCGGCTTCGCGATCCCGGTCAACCAGGCGAAGACGATCGGAAGTCTCCTGATCAAGAACGGCAAGGCCACGTACCCCGTCGTCGGCGCGCAGCTGCGCGAGGCCGCGGGCGGTGTCGAGCTCACCGAGGTCGAGGCGGGCGGGGCGGCCCGCAAGGCCGGTCTCCGCGTCGGTGACCTGGTGTCGGCGGTCGACGGACGCCCCGTCGAGACGCGCGAGGAGCTCGTCGTCGTCGTGCGGACGCACCGACCAGGCGACAAGGTGAGGTTCGGCTACTCGCGAGGGTCCCGGCCGGCGGAGGTCGAGCTCACGCTCGGCGGACGGGTGGGCTGACGTGACGCCGCTGCTGCTCGACATCAACGGACCGGAGTTCGCGCTCCTGCTGGTCCTGGCCGTCATCCTCTTCGGGCCCGAGCGCCTGCCGGACCTGGCCCGCAAGGCCGCGCGGCTGGTGAACTTCCTGCGCAGCACCGCCAACAACGCTCAGCAGCAGCTCACCTCCCAGCTGGGCCCGGAGTTCGAGAACCTGGACTTCCGCGACCTCAACCCGCGCTCGTTCATCCAGAAGAACCTGCTGGAGAACTCGGTCGTCGCCGACGTCAAGGCCGAGATCGCCGGCGTGGGCGACGCCCTCGACGAGAGCCGCGAGTCCGTCCGGAGCTCGATCGAGGGGGCCAAGGACATCAGCCCCGGCGGCCCTGCCGACGCGATGGCGAAGGCGACCCCGCGGCACGCGCCGTACGACCTCGAGGCGACGTAGGTCCTCCTGCGCGAACGGGGTGCTGCCGGCTTGACTCCGCGGAGGGCACGGCGTCGGTTTGGCACGTGAACGTGCCAGACCCGCACTCAACGCGGCAAAAGTGCCGTGCTCAGTGCTCGACTGGCACGTTCACGTGCCACACCAACCCGTGGCACAGGTGACCAGCGGGTCGTGGCCGAGCGCCTGCGTCGGCGGGTGGTCAGACCGGGCTGAGGCCCAGCTGGCGGCCCAGGAGGTTGCGGCCGCGCGCCGCGATGCCGTCGGCCAGGCCCTGCAGGGCCTTGGCCGCGAGTGCCTCCGGGTCCTCGACGACGATCGGTGAGCCCAGGTCGCCGCTGGACCGGACGCGCGGGTCGAGGGGCACCTGTGCGAGCACCGGCACGTCGTAGCCGAGTCGGGTCGTCAGGCCCCGGGCCACGGAGTCGCCTCCGCCGGAGCCGAACACGTCGTGACGCTGCTCCTCCCCGCAGTGCGGGCAGGTGAGGGCGAGGTAGGACATGTTCTCCACGACGCCGATGACGCGCTGGTTCATCATCGAGGCCATCGTCCCGGCGCGCTCGGCGACCTCGGCGGCGGCCTGCTGCGGGGTGGTGACGACGATGACCTCGGCGTTCGGGAGCTTCTGCCCGAGCGAGATCGCGACGTCGCCCGTGCCGGGCGGCAGGTCGAGCAGCAGGTAGTCCAGGTCGCCCCAGTAGACGTCGGCCAGCATCTGCGTCAGGGCCCGGTCGAGGATCGGCCCGCGCCAGGCGACCACCTGGTCGCGCTTGGGCTTCAGCATCCCGATGGAGATGACCTTCATGCCCTGCGTCGGGACCGGCATGATCATGTCCTCGACCGCGGTCGGGCGGGCGTCGGCCACCCCGAGCATCGCCGGCACCGAGTGGCCGTAGATGTCGGCGTCGAGCACCCCGACCAGGTTTCCCGCGCGGGCCAGGGCGAGCGCCAGGTTGACGGTGACGGACGACTTGCCGACGCCGCCCTTGCCGGACGCGACGGCGATGACCTTGGTGAGGGAGCCCGGCTGGGCGAACGGGATCTCCCGGTCGGGCGTCCCGGCCTTGAGCACGTCGCGCAGGGCGCCGCGCTGCTCGTCGCTCATCACGCCGAGGTCGACGTCGACGCCGCTGATGCCCTCGACGGCCGAGACCGCGGCCGTCACGTCGCGGGTCAGGGTCTCCTTCATCGGGCACCCGGACACCGTCAGCAGCACCCGTACGCGGGCCCGACCGGCGGCGTCGACGTCGAGCGTGTCGACCATGCCGAGCTCGGTGATGGGGCGGCGGATCTCGGGGTCGTTGACGCCGTGCAGCGCCGCGCGGACGCGGGGGACCAGCGGGTGCTCAGCCGTCGTGGTGCTCATGATGCCCAAGCCTAGGTCGCGCGCGGGGACGCTCCGGGCGACCCGGTCAGCGCGAACGGGCTCCGTCGCTGCGCCGGTTGGACTCGCGCAGCGAGCCGTCCCGCCGGGAGGACCCGTTCGTCGTGGCGCGCCGCTCCGGCCGGCCGGTGCTGTCGTCGTCCTCGTCGTCGTCGAGCTCGTCCATGATCGCGCGGAGCTCGCCGCGGAGCTCGCCGCGCAGGAAGTCGCGCGTCGCCAGCTCGCCGACCGACATCCGCAGGCCGGCGATCTCGCGCGCCAGGAAGTCCATGTCGGCCCGGCTCTGCGCCGTCTGCTCGCGGTCGGCCTCGAGGGCGACGCGGTCGCGGGCCTCCGTCCGGTTCTGCGCCAGCAGGATCAGGGGAGCGGCGTAGGAGGCCTGCAGGGACAGGATCAGGGTCAAGAAGATGAAGGGGTACTCGTCGAACCGTGGCCGGGCCGGGCCGAAGGGCACGTTCCACAGCACCCAGAGGACGATGATGACCGTCATCCCGATGAGGAACTTGGCCGTCCCCATGAACCGGGCGAAGCTCTCGGCGAACTTGCCGAACGCGTCACGGTCCCAGCGCAGGGTCGGCAGCACCGAGCGTGTCCGGCGGCCGGGGGTGTTGAGGCGCTGCTGCTCCCGGGTCGTCCCGCGCTCGCCGTCGCGCTCAGCCCTGGCCACGGGTCACCACCCCGCCCGCGGGGTGCTCGTCCGCGTGCCGGGCGTCGGCGGCCTGGGCGTCCGTCGCCTCCTGCTGGATCCGGGCGTCGAGCTGGTTGCCCCGCCAGTCGGCCGGCAGCGCGTGGTCGAGGACGTCGTCGACGGTGATCGCGCCGATCAGGCGGTGGTCGCCGTCGACCACGGGCGCGTTCACCAGGTTGTACGTCGCGAAGTAGCGGCTCACCGCGTGGAGGCCGGCGTTCACGCTGACCGGCTCGATGTCGGTGTCGACGATCGCGGAGACCAGCGTCGAGGGCGGCTCGCGCAGCAGCCGCTGGAAGTGCACCGCGCCGATGTAGCGGCCCGTGGGGGTCTCCAGCGGCGAGCGGCACACGAACGCCATGCAGGCCAGGGCCGGCGTCAGGTTCGGCTCGCGGATCCGGGCCAGCGCGTCGGCCACGGTCGCGTCCGGGGGCAGCACGACCGGCTCGGGCGTCATCATGCCGCCGGCGGTGAACTCGCTGTAGCTGAGCAGGCGGCGCACGTCGCGCGCCTCGTCCGGCTCCATCCGCTGCAGCAGCACCTCGGCCATGTCGGGGGAGAGCTCGTTGATCAGGTCGGCCGCGTCGTCGGGGTCCATCTCCTCGAGGACGTCGGCGGCCCGGTCGGCGTCGAGGGAGGAGATCAGGGCGACCTGCTCGTCCTCGGGCAGCTCCTCCAGGGCGTCGGCGAGCTTGGTGTCGTCGAGCGCGGAGGCGACCTCGACGCGACGCTCCGGGGACATCTCGTGCAGCTCGCGGGCGACGTCGGCGGCCTTCATGTCCTCGAGCTGGGCGAGCAGCTGCTCGGTGCCCTGGCTGCTCGCCGTGCCGGGCAGCCGGATGTTGCGCCAGTCGACGATCGTGACGTTCCCGGGCCGGCCGAAGCGGCGGGCGGGGCCCGCCGCCCGCAGCGCGACCTGCGACAGCTCCCAGTCCCGGCTGCGGACGGGCTGGATCGCCACGTCGAAGATCACGGCCTTGCCGGGGTGGTCGAGCCGGTCGACGGTCAGGTCGAACAGGTCGTCGATGACCAGCGTCTCCGACTCGCGCCGCTCGAAGCGCCGGGTGTTGACGACACCGGTGATGACGACCTGGAGGGCGTCGATGCTGGACGTGCGGACCATCGGGATGAAGATGCGGTGCCGCGCGAAGAGCTCGACCACGAGCCCCTTGACCCGGGGGGCCAGCATCCCGGCCCGACGCTGCACGAGGACGTCACGCAGCCGCCCGACCTGGTCGCCCGACGCGTCGAGGACCGGCAGGCCACGGATGCGTGAGACGAAGATCGTGCTCGAGGTCGCGGACGCCACGCGCCGATTATCGTCCTCGGCACAGCACTCGCCCCGCCACGACGCATGCCAGACAGCCGCGACGACGCGGGACCCGAGTTGATCTTGGAGGTGTTGATCACGTGATGGAGCACCAGGACGCGGTGACGGCGTCGGCGCGGGTCACGTACCAGGACCTGTGCGTCGACGTCACGGACCTCGACGCGGGGGCCACGTTCCTGGGGCCGTTGCTCGGCCTGGACGTGGAGGAACGGCGGGGACGGACTCTCCGCCTCGGCGACGGGACGCCGTCGCACGCGGTCTGGCTGAACCTGGTCGGCGAGGAACGCACGGTCAAGAACCGGGTGCACCTCGACGTGCACGTCGAGAGCGTGGAGGAGGTGCTCGCCGCGGGTGCCCGGGTCTTCGACGACCGCCAGCCCTGGACGGTGCTGACCCACGACCAGGCCGGCGGGCTCTGCGTCTTCGTCCGTCCCGCGGACCGGCTCCGGCGCTACCGGATGTACGAGCTCGTCGTCGACTGCGCCGACCACGAGCGGGTCGCCGCCTGGTGGGCCGCGCGCTTCGGCGTCGAGGTGCAGAGCGACGGCGAGGTCGCCTGGCTCGCGGGGGGTGACGGCCCGCCGTGGGAGATCGTCTTCAGCACGGTGCCCGAGCCCAAGACCGTCAAGAACCGGGTGCACTGGGACGTGGTCGGGTCGGCGGCCGAGCTGCTGGCCGCGGGCGCCACGCTGCTGCGGGCCCGCGACGAGGAGATCCACTGGGACGTGCTGGCCGACCTGGAGGGCAACGAGTTCTGCGTCTTCGCCCCGGCCGACCGTCCGCCGACCAAGTCTCGAGTGTGACTCCAGAGGCGAGAGCGACCCCTGGGCAAGGAACCTGAGAGCGGCTTAAGGTGCTCGGGCTCGGGGACCCCAACGCTGCGGAGGCGACCATGCCCGTGTCCACGTCCGACCCCCGGCCCGCCACGGCCGGGCCCCGCGCCGTACGCCGGTCGGCGCTGGCCCTGTGCGCTGCGGCTGCACTGGGCGCGCTGGCCGTTCCCGTGGCGCTCGGGTCCCCGGCCCAGGCCGCGCCGGTGCTCGGTGCCCCGGCCGCCGGGACGACCACCACGTCCACGGCCGCCGACGCCGCCGCGGCCCAGACGCGGTTGAGCAGCCGGCTCTCGTCGATCCTGAACGACGCGCGCAGCCGCAAGGAGACCGACGTCTCCGTGCTCGACGCCGGCACCGGTGCGGTCGTCTACTCGCGACGGTCCACGAGCCCGGGCATGCCGGCCTCCAACACGAAGATCCTGACCGCCGTGGCCGCGATGCACGTGCTCGGCCCGGACTACCGCTTCACCACCGACGTGGTGCGGCGCGGCCGGGTGAGCGGGGGCGTCCTGCACGGGTCGCTCTACCTGGTCGGGCACGGCGACCCGACCAGCCGTCAGTCCGACTACGCGGCGCTGGCCGAGAAGGTGCGGGCGGCGGGGATCACCCGGGTCACCGGGCCGGTCGTCGCGGACGGCAGCTTCTTCGACACCCACCGCTACAACCCCGGCTGGTCCACCTCGTACGCCTCGGAGTACTACGCCGCCCAGACCGCTGCGCTCACCGTGGCGCCGAACGCGGACTACGACACCGGGACGGTGCTCGTCAAGGTCACCGGCGGCTCCCGCGGGCGCAGGCCGACCCTGAGCACGACCCCGGGTGCGGCGAAGCAGTACGTCCACCTGGTCAACCGGGCGACGACCACGGGCTCCACGAGCGTGTCGGTCAGTCGCACGCTCGGCGGGAACTCGATCACGGTGCGCGGCCACGTCCGGGCCGGCGGGACCTGGTCCGGGCTCGTCACCGTGGACAAGCCCGAGCTCTACGCCGCCGCGGTGTTCCGCCGCGAGCTGAGCCGGCAGCACGTCGCCGTCGACGGGGGGACCAGGCTCGGGACGACGCCGGCGAGCAAGCGGACCCGCGTGGCCCGGGACCGGTCGATGACGTTGTCCAAGCTGCTCGTGCCGTTCCTCAAGCTGTCCAACAACCTGCACGCCGAGGCCCTGACCAAGACGATGGGCACCCTCGACGGGCGGCCCGGCAGCTGGCCGGCGGGCCTGCGGCGCACGACCGCCTACCTGCGGGGGCTGGGCGTCCCGATGAAGGGCGTCAGCCTCACCGACGGCTCGGGGCTCACCCGTCGCACCCGGGTCACCCCCGTCGCCCTGACCCGGACGCTCGTCGCGGTCCGGCACGAGCGGTGGTGGCGCGCCTTCGACGCGGCCCTCCCGGTCGCCGGGGTCGACAGCCACTGGGTGGGCGGCACGCTGCGGCACCGGATGACCGGCACCCGGGCGGCGCGCAACGCGCACGCGAAGACGGGTTCGCTGACCGGGGTCACGGCGCTGAGCGGCTACGTCACCGGACGCGACGGCCGGCGCTACGCGTTCTCGCTGCTCAGCACCTACACCGGCGCGACGCCGCGGCCCATGGAGAACGAGGTCGTCGTGGCGCTGGCCGGCTGGCGGGGGTAGGACGGGACCATGGACCTGCACCTGCCCACCGTCTACCGCTCGGCGCTCCTCGGCCTCACCAGCGGGGCGCGCTCCTTCAGCGGCATCGCCGCCCAGGTCGTCGCGACCCCGTCGCTGGCGCGCCGCCAGCCCGAACGCGCGCTCGGCCACCTCCGGGCCAAGGGGGTGTTCGGGCTCGCGGCTCTGGGGGAGCTCGTCGGGGACAAGCTGCCGATGACGCCGAGCCGGCTGAGCCCGCTCTCCCTCGTGGGCCGCCTCGGGCTGGCCGGCGCCACCGCGCTGCTCGTCGCCCGGGCCGAGGACGAGGCCGAGCGGGCGGCCCGGGGCCCGACCGCGTACGAGCAGGGTCCGGCCGAGGCGTCGCTGCCGCCGGAGGGAAAGGCTCCCGCGATCCCCGGTTCCGCCGTCGTCGCCGTTCCGGTCGCGGTCGGCGCGAGCCTGGCGTCGGCGTTCCTGGGGCACGCGTGGCGCGGGTGGGCGTCCCGGGCGTTCGGGCGGGACTGGCCGGGCGCGGTCCTCGAGGACGCGGCCGCGGTCACGCTGGCTGTCGTGGCGACGCGCCGCTGAGGTCGCGCGCGGCGCCACAGCAGACGCATGGTCGACGGACAGGGTCGACCGCTAGGTTGGGTCTCTCGACCACGAGGAGATCCCATGTCGTTCGCCCGTCCGCAGCCCAGCTCGCTGTTCGAGCTCCAGTTCCCCCAGTCGGTCGGTCTCTACAACACCTACGACGAGGCGCAGCGCGCCGTCGACTACCTCTCCGACGAGAAGTTCGAGGTGCAGAACCTCGCGATCGTCGGCACCGAGCTCAAGTCGGTGGAGCGGGTGCTCGGGCGTCGCACCTGGAGCACCGTCGTCGCCCAGGGGGTTCAGTCGGGCCTGTCCACCGGCCTGCTCGTCGCCCTCGTGCTGCTGATCTTCCTGCCCTCGACCGGCAGCTTCCTCGCGCTCTTCCTCGTCGCGCTCGGCATCGGCATCGTGCTCGGGGTCGGCTTCGCCGCCCTCGGCTACGCGCTCAGCCGCGGCCGGCGCGACTTCACCTCGGTCAGCCAGACGGTGGCGACCAAGTACGAGGTGCTCTGCGAGCACAAGGTCGCCGCACAGGCCCGCGAGATGCTGCTGAAGCTCCCCGGGGCCCGCGCGGCCGCGTTCGAGTAGGGGCTCCTCGCTCCGCACAGCCGCACAGCCGCACACCGCAGGTTCCAGCCGCACAGCGCAGAGCCAGCCGCACAGGTCGCGACCTGTGCGGCTGGCTCGAGCCTGTGCGGCTTGGTTGAAGGAAGAGCCCGGCCGCCCGTACGTTCCCGGCGTCGTCGGCCGGACCGGGGGTCAGAGCCAGCGGTTGCGCTTGAACCCGGCGTAGAGCGCGACCATGATCACGGCGATCAGGCCGAGGAACATGTAGTAGCCGTAGTGCCAGTGCAGCTCGGGCATGTTGTCGAAGTTCATGCCGTAGATGCCGGCGGCCATCGTCGGCACGGCGATGATGGCGACCCAGGCCGAGATCTTGCGCATGTCCTCGTTGTCGGCGACCGAGGCCCGGGCCAGGCCGGCCTGCAGGATGGAGCTCAGGACCTCGTCGAACGACGCGACCGCCTCGCGCACCTGCGTGTGGTGGTCGGCCAGCTCGCGGAAGTACGCCCGGGACTGGGGCGGGACGACGGGCAGCTCGCGGGTCGCCAGCCGCATCAGCGGTGCGCCGAGCGGCAGCACGCACCGCTTGAACTCGATCAGCTCGCGCTTGAGCTGGTAGACGCGGTCCACCTCGTGCGAGCCGCCGCGCGCGAAGACGGCGCTCTCCACCTCGTCGACGTCCTTCTCGATCTCGTCGACGACCTCCATGTAGTCGTCGATGATCTTGTCGGTGATCGCGTAGAGCACCTCGGAGGGGCCGCGGGAGAGCCGTTCGGGGTCCGCCTCCAGCGAACGGCGCAGCGCGCTGAGCTGGGCGTGCTCGCCGCGGCGGACCGTGATCACGAAGTGGTCGCCGAGGAAGATCATCACCTGGCCGGTGGTGACGACCTCGGCGTTCTCGGTCATCTCCTCGTGGTCGACGTACGCGACGGTCGAGACGACCATGAACAGGTCGTCCCCGAACGTCTCCAGCTTGGAGCGGTCGTGGCCGTTGACGGCGTCCTCGATGGCCAGCGGGTGCAGCGCGAACTGCGACGACAGGGCCTCCAGGTCGTCGTTGCCCGGGTCCTTGAGCCCCAGCCAGACGAAGCCCTCGCCGTCCTGCGCGTTCCGCGCCGCCTGGGTCAGGCTCTCCGCGGGGTGGCGCACACCATCGACGTACCAGGCCCAGGCGACGATCGAGCTCGCCGCGTCCTCGACCAGGGGGACCGGCTTGCGCTCGGTCGACCGGCGGTTGAGCCCGGGGATCGCGGGCAGCGAGGTGATCCCCGGCAGGTGCCGGCGCTGCGGGATCGTGGTCATCGCGCGGTCACCGTGCCGCGTCCCCGGGCGACTGCTCCTGCGCCGGCTGCTGCGCCTGCTCGTGCGACAGGGCCAGCGCGGCCGCCTGGCGCTCCCAGACGTCGAGCATCCAGGCCTCGACGTCGTCCGCGGTGCGGGGCAGCAGGGCCGAGAGGTTCTCGTTGCCGTCGGCGGTGATGAGGACGTCGTCCTCGATCCGTACGCCGATGCCGCGCAGCTCGGCGGGGACCAGCTCGTCGTCGGACTTGAAGTAGAGGCCCGGCTCGACCGTGATGACCATGCCGGGCGCCAGCGTCCCCTCCCGGTAGTTCTCCCGACGTGCCTGCGCGCAGTCGTGGACGTCGATCCCCAGGTGGTGCGAGGTGCCGTGCGGCATCCATCGTCGGTGCTGCCCGCCCTCCTCGGAGAGCGCCTCCGCCAGCGGCACGGGCAGCAGGCCCCAGGCGTCGAGGTGCTCCGCGATGACCGCGATCGAGGCCTTGTGCACGTCGGCGAACGAGGCGCCCGGCTGCGCCGCGGCGATACCGGCCTCCTGCGCCGCGAGCACCGCCTCGTACACCCGTCGCTGCGGCTCGCTGAACGTCCCCGACACCGGCAGGGTCCGGGTCACGTCCGCGGTGTAGAGGGAGTCGAGCTCCACCCCGGCGTCGAGCAGCAGCAGGTCGCCCAGCCGCAGGTCGCCGTCGTTGCGGATCCAGTGCAGCGTGCAGGCGTGGTCGCCGGAGGCGGCGATCGTGTCGTAGCCGACGGCGTTGCCGAGGTGCCGGGCGTGCAGGCCGAAGACGCCCTCCACCCAGCGCTCGCCGCGACCCTCGGCGACCGCCCGGGGGAGGTCGGCGACGACGGCCTCGAAGCCGTCCGCCGTGAGCGCGCAGGCCTCCCGCATCTGGTCGGCCTCGAAGCCGTCCTTGACCAGGCGCAGCTCGCTGAGCGCGGTCATCAGCCCGGCGTCGCGCTGGTCGCCGACCTCGGTGGTCCCGGTGCTGCTCGTGGTCTCGGTGCTGCTCGCGGTCTCGGTGCTGGCGCCCTCGGCGGCGGCCCCCACCGGTGCGACCTCGGCCAGCACCTGCTGCACGTCCGCGGCCAGGTCCGCGCGGTTGGCCCGGACCCGGATCGAGTCGGCGTCCTTGCGCAGGTGCTCGACCAGCTCGTCGATCGGCGCCGTCCGCAGCCCGGTGAGCGCGGCCATCTCCTCCAGCGAGGGCCGCACGCCCACCCACATCTCGCCGTAGCGGGCGTCGGCGTAGAACTCCGAGGAGTCGCGCGGCGCCCGGGGCTTGAAGTAGAGCGTCGCGTCGTGGCTGCTGCCGGTCTCGCCCTCGGTCCCGCCGCCGCCCTGCGGGTCCGTCGGCTCGAGCACGAGCACGGCGTCGGGCTCGCGGTCGGTCCCGAGGCCGGTCAGGTGCGCGAACGCCGAGTGCGGGCGGAAGCGGTAGTCGGTGTCGTTCGACCGGACCTCGAGCCCGCCCGCGCCGATCACGAGCCGCTCGCCCGGGAACAGCGCGCTGAGGGCCTCGCGCCGGGCGGCCGTCGAGGCGGTCGCCGGCAGCGGCTCGGGCAGGGTGGTCGGGTAGGGCGCCCAGCCCTGGGCGATGAACGCCTTGAAGGCGTCGGAGAACGGCACCGCCCGGTTGGTCACCTCCGGCTGCTCTTCGCTCGTGATGTCGCTCGTGATGTCGCCCGTGATCTCGCTCGTGACGTCCTCGCCCATGTGCGCGCCTGCTTCCTGTCGTGACCCGTCGGGCATTGTCGCACCGCCGGGCAACGAGCCGGTGGCGTCGGGGCGACTTCGGTACGAAGCCTGCCTATGGGAGCCATCCGGCCGTCGCCGGGCCGTCCCAGGTCCGGTGGGCCGGTTGTCGCGGTTCCACTAGGTTGACCGCCATGACCAGGCTCTTCCTCGTCCGGCACGGCGAGACCGAGTGGAGCCGCGACGGCCGGCACACGTCGGTCACCGACCTGCCGCTCACCGACCACGGCCGCGAGCAGGCGCTGGAGCTCTACGGGCGGCTCGACCCGGAGGCGTTCGGGCTCGTGCTCTGCAGCCCCCGGCACCGCGCGCAGATCACCGCCGAGCTGGCCGGCTTCGTCGGCCCGCACGCGCCGCAGGTCGACGAGGACCTGGTCGAGTGGGCCTACGGCGACTACGAGGGCCTGACCAGCCCCCAGATCCACGAGCAGGCGCCGGGCTGGACGGTCTTCACCGCGACGCCGGCGGGCGGGGAGTCCGCCGAGCAGGTCCGCACGCGGCTGACCCGCGTGATCGAGCGCGTCCGGGCGAGCGGGGTCGAGCAGGCCGTCGTCTTCAGCCACGGGCACGCGCTCCGGGCCCTGATGCTCTGCTGGCTGGGGCTCGACCTCACGGTGGGCGACCGCTTCCCCCTCGACACCAGCACCGTGTCGATCCTCGGCGAGGCCAAGGGCAAGGGTTCGCTCGACCGGTGGAACGCCCCGCCCCGGTAGGTGATCCCCGCGGCGGGCGCGCCGCGCACCGGCCACGGGTGCCGCGGACGCGACGCTCAGTAGGCTGGGCTGCTGGACGCCGACGGCGTCCGAGGGCCGCCACGCATCCACCGGCGGTCCCGACGAGAGGGTGAGTGCGATCAGAGCCGACGTCACCGCGCAGCTGCGGCTGCTCGACCTCCAGGCGGTCGACTCCGCGCTGGCCCAGCTCGCGCAGCGGCGCCGGACCCTGCCGGAGCAGGCGGCGCTGGAGCGGCTGAACGCCGAGCTGGCCGACCTGTCCTCCGACCTGGTCGGCGCCCAGACCCGGGTGTCCGACCTCGAGCTCGACACGGCGCGCGCCGAGTCGGACCTCGCACCCGTGCAGCAGCGGCTGGTCCGCAACGAGCAGCGCATCGCCGACGGGACCGTCGACGCCAAGTCGCTGGGCTCGATGGTCGAGGAGGTCGCTCACCTGCGCCGCCGGATCGGTGACCTCGAGGACCTCGAGCTCGCGTCGATGGAGGCGCTGGAGCAGGCGCAGGCCGAGCGCGACGCGCTGCAGGCCCGGGTCGACGGGCTGGCCGCGGAGATCGCCACCGCGACCGAGGCGCGCGACGCCGCCGTGCAGCACCTGACCCTCGAGGCGAACTACCAGCGCACCGAGCGGGACCGGCTGGTGCCCGAGGTGCCGGCCGACCTGCTGACGCTCTACACGCGGATCGGGACGAGCAAGGGCGGGGTGGGCGCGGCCGCGCTGATCCACCGGCGCTGCACCGGCTGCCAGCTCGAGGTGAACGCGAACGAGCTGCGCGAGTACGCGACCGCGGCGCCCGACGAGGTGCTGCGCTGCGAGGAGTGCGGCCGCATCCTGGTCCGGACCGCCGAGTCGGGGCTGTGAGCGCGACCTGGGGGTCGCCCGGACCTGCCGCCCCTGGGGACCAGGGCTAGGCCGCGCCGTGCCCACGACGAAGTTCGGGCTGCCGCGCACCGTCCTGCAGGCCTCCGGTGCCGACGTCACCCACGGCCTGGAACGCATCCGGACCGAGCTCGGGGTGCCGGACGCCTTCCCGCCCGAGGTGCTCGCCGCGGCCGAGCGGGCGGCCGCCGCGCCCCGGCTGCCCGACCTCGACCGGACCGACCTCGAGCTGGTGACCATCGACCCGCCCGGCTCCAAGGACCTCGACCAGGCGCTGCACGTCGCCGCCCGCCCGGACGGCGGGTTCACCGTCTCGTACGCGATCGCCGACGTGGCCGCGTTCGTCAGCGCCGGTGACCCGGTCGACCGCGAGGCGCACCGGCGCGGCGAGACCTTCTACGGCCCGGACGCCCGCAGCCCGCTGCACCCGCCGGTGCTGTCCGAGGGGGCGGCCAGCCTGCTGCCCGGCCAGGAGCGCCCGGCGCTGCTGTGGACGGTCCAGCTCGACGCCCGTGGCGCGACCACCGACGCGGAGGTCGTCCGTGCGCGGGTCCGCAGCCGCGAGCAGCTGACGTACGAGCAGGCGCAGGACGACATCGACCACCCCGGAGCGGGCGGCACGCGCCCCACCCTGGCCCTGCTCGCGGCCCTGGGGCCGCTGCGCGAGCAGCGCGAGCGCGAACGGGGCGGCGTGAGCCTGAACATCCCGGAGCAGGAGGTCGTCCCGGCGCCGGGCGGCGGCTTCGCGCTGACCTACCGGTCGTTGCTGCCCGTCGAGGGCTGGAACGCGCAGATCTCGCTGCTCACGGGGATGGCCGCGGCCCACCTGATGATCTACGCCCGGATCGGCGTCGTCCGGACCATGCCGCCCGCCACGCACCAGGCCCTGCGACGGCTGCACGCGGTCGCCCGGGCGCTGGGGATCCGGTGGCCGGCGGAGCTCGACTACCCCGAGCTCGTCCGCAGCCTGGACGCGTCCCGGCCGGCCGAGGCAGCCATGCTGAACGCCTGCACGGTCCTGTTCCGCGGGGCCGGGTACGCCGCGTTCGACGGCAGCGTCCCCGAAGAGCCCGAGCACGCCGCGCTGGCGAGCGACTACAGCCACGTCACGGCCCCGCTGCGCCGGCTCGTCGACCGCTACGCGGGGGAGGTGTGCGTCGCGCTGTGCGCGGGCACGCCGGTGCCCGGCTGGGTGCGCGAGGCGCTGCCCGGGCTGCCGGGTGAGATGGCCCGGGCCGACCAGGCCGCCCACCGCTACGACCGCGCGGTCGTGGACTGGGTGGAGGCGTGCGTCCTGGAACGGCGGGTCGGCCAGACGTTCACCGGGACGGTGGTCGAGGTCGACCCCGAGCACCACCGCGGCACCGTCGTCGTCCAGGACCCGGCCGTGGAGGCCCGCGTGACGGGCGACGGCCTCCCGCTCGGCCACGAGCTCCAGGTCCGCCTGACCGAGGCCGACCCGGAGCAGGGGCGCGTCACCTTCGAGCGGGTGTGACCCGACCAAGGACCAGGGCGAGGGTCAGCGGTAGCCGTACATGGTGCTGAGGTTCTTGACGTCGGTCTTGTCCGGGTAGCGCTCGCTGGTCACGTACGGGTTCATGCACGAGGACGTCTGGGCGCGGTGCTGCAGACCCAGCGAGTGACCCATCTCGTGGCAGACCACGTTCTGGCGGCGGGCGGCGCTGTTCTTGCGGCCGAAGGTCGTGTCGAGGGTGATGTTCGAGGCCTTGATGTCCGCGCCGACGTACGAGGTGGCCGCGACGCCGACGGTCGGGTCGGCCAGCTCGGCCTGCTTGACCGTCACGCACTGGGCGCCCTTGGGGCAGCCCGTGGTCGTGTAGCGGAAGTCGACCGGGTTGCCCTTGGACCAGCGCGCGGCCGCGGCCTTGACGGGCCAGACCTGCGTCCCGTCCGACTTCTTCAGGTGCGCGGTGGTGTCGTAGACGTAGACGACGTCCTTGGGCCAGGAGACGAAGTTGACCTTGGGGGTCGAGCTGACCGCCGCGCTCGCGGTGGCGACCAGGGCCGGCGCGAACATCGCCGACGCGAGGAGGGCGACGAGGACGGCGATCGAGGCGAACAGCTTGCGCATGACAGTCCCTGGGGGTTCCGCCGAGGCCCGGTGGCCTCTGACCCCTTGAGATTGAGCGTTCAACCATCGGGCGGACCAAAGACGTCCGCACCTCGATGTCAGGACCTGGTCAGGCTCCCCGACGCAGGGCTGACCGAGAACTGAGCCGCTCCTGAGGTGGTTGAGAATTCAACCACCAGCCGCAGGAATTGCGTCGCAGACCTCGGGCCCGGCCGGTCAGGTCTGGTCGCGCGGGCACCACCAGGTCGTCCGGCCGCCGATGGTCGCCCGGGTCATCTCGGTGCCGCACCGCGGGCAGTGGGAGCCGGCCGAGCGGAACCCGATGATCTCGCCGGTGTGGACGCCGCCGCGCGCGATGGCGTCCTTGGTCGCGTGCTGGAGCGCGTCGTGCAGGCGGCTCAGCTCCGCGGCGCTGAGCTCGTCGGCCGGGCGGGCCGGCGAGATCTCGGCCTCCCACAGGGTCTCGTCGGCGAGCAGGTTGCCCACGCCGGCCACGACGGACTGGTCGAGCAGGCGAGCCTTGACCGGGGCCCGGCTGCGTCCCACCCGCGCGGCGAAGTCGTCCGCGTCGACCTCCTCCGCGTCGGGCCCGAGGCGGCTGAGGTCGGGGTCGAGCCGGACGCGTCCGAGCCGCCGCTTGTCGAAGAGCCGTAGCGTGCCGCCGTCGGCGAAGGTGAGCGTGAAGCGGTCCCAGACCGGCTTGCGGTCGGCCTGCTCACCGCCACGGCCGTAGCGGCCGCCGAGCCAGTCGCCGCCCTCGGTGAGCTCGCCGTGCGCGTCGGTGACGAGGATCCGCCCGCTCATCCCGAGGTGCAGGCCGAGCGTCGGACCCGGCGTGCGCGACCGGCCCGTCCCGGACGTGTCGCACCAGATGCTCTTCCCGCGGCGGTGGGCCGCGGTCAGCGACCGTCCGACCAGCGCCGTCCTGATGTCCCCGGGTGCGTGGGGCCGGCACTCGTACGTGTCGGTGTCGTCGACGTCGGCGATCTTGCGGTGCAGCGCCGCCGCCTCGATGGTGGCGCGGGCGCTCTCGACCTCGGGCAGCTCAGGCACGCCGGACAGTGTGCCCGAGTGCGCTGCGCGGTCCGGTGGTCGCGTCAGTCGTCGAAGTCGGAGTCCGGCCGCCGGTAGTGGTCCATCACCTGCATCGCCCCGGTGGAGACGCCGGCCATCAGCGAGCCGACGCCCACGATGGCCAGGACGGTCGGTACGGCGTTCCCGAGGAGGTGGCTCAGGCTCAGCAGCACCCCGAGCGCGACCAGGGCGATCCCGCCCAGCCCGGCGAGCGTGCTCCGGCGGGCCAGGACGTGCTGGTGCCTCGCCCGCGGGTCCACCTCGTCCGCCCTCACAGGTCCTCAGCGGTAGAAGTCGGAGTCCGCGTACGCGTCGCGCTCGAAGAAGGCGGAGATGCTGGCCGAGACCCCGAGCACGAAGGCGGTGGCACCGCCGAGCGCCAGCACCGTGCTGATCGCCGGTGGCCCGAGCCGGACCGAGCCGAGGCCGAGGGCCAGGCAGACGACGCCGACGCCGACCACCACGAGGACGGTCGGCCAGCTCGGGCGCCGCGGCCGCAGCAGCGCGACCAGATAGGTCATGCGTCCACGGTAGGTCCGTGCGGGCGCTCGCGGGAGTGCGGGCGCGAGACCGTACGCCGGACGAGGAGGTCGACGAGACGAGGTCGGCTCAGCGGGCGGCGCGCTCGGCCAGCACCGTGGCGAGCCGCTGCACGGCGAAGGCGTAGCCCTGGACGCCCGCGCCGACGATCACCGCGCTGGCGAGCGGGGCGAGGTAGGAGTGGTGCCGGAACTCCTCGCGGGCGTGCACGTTGCTGATGTGCACCTCGACGAAGGGCAGCGCGACGCCGGCCAGGGCGTCGCGGAGGGCGACCGAGGTGTGGGTGTACGCCCCGGCGTTGACCACGAGCGCGTCGCAGTCGAGCCGCGCGGCCTGCACGGCGTCGACGAGGGCGCCCTCGGCGTTGCTCTGCACGGCCCTCAGCTCGAGCCCGGCCGCCTCGGCGGTCGTCCGGGCCAGCTCCTCGACGTCGGCCAGCGTCGCGGAGCCGTAGACCTCCGGCTCGCGCGTCCCGAGCAGGTTGAGGTTGGGTCCGTTCAGCAGCAGCAGGCGAGGCACGGGTTCACCGTAGCGATCAGCCTCGGCCGGCCGCGGCGGTTCGGGCGCCGGGGACGTGGACCTCCTCGGCCGGGGTGCGGCGTCAGGTGCGGCGCGCGTGTCACGACGGGGGGTCGGAGACGCCCAGGACGAGGCGAACCTGCTCGCACGGTGTCAGAGCCGATCCACCCGACGAACGGGCTCGGCTGACTGCGGCACGCACCACGGCCGCAGCCAGGTCGGGCAGCTCTTGCCGTCGCGAGGAGGAGATGCCCCTGAGGATCGTGAGCGCGGCCGACGGGTCGTAGCCGTAGCAGGCCATGAGCACACCCTGGGCCTGCTCGATGGTCTCCGCCGTGCTGACCCTTGCGCCGGGGCGGTGGGCGGCGGTGCCGTCGGGCTGAGTGACCACGTCTGATCTCCACGGTTCGGCCGGCGGGGGGCTGCGCGGCGCATCGTCTGCACGACAAGTGCTTACGCAGTAAGTCCCCACTCGGCCCGTGGCCAAACCGGGCAGCGGTGTTCTCCGGTCGGCGAGGCTCGGGCGGCGCGCCGACCGTCCACGGGCTTCGGGCAACGGCCCGGCGGCAGAGAGGGGACGAGTCGGTCGATAAGCCGGATTCTGTCCCTCCGCCGAGGCGGAGAGGGCGATCATCCATCTGCGACCGCTGTTGCCAGCGGCCTGGTGCGACCTACCCGGGAGCTCGGGCGAGCAGCCCTCGAACGCTCCCGCGGCGTCCTCCTCGCGGAGGGCGCCTTCTTGGTCTTGCTCCCGGTGGGGTTTGCCTAGCCACCCCCGTCACCGGGGGTGCTGGTGGTCTCTTGCACCACCGTTTCACCCTTACCCGCACCGCCGAGGCCGTACGGGCGGTCTGCTCTCTGTGGCACTGTCCCGCGGGTCACCCCGGGTGGGCGTTACCCACCACCGTGCTCTTCGGAGTCCGGACTTTCCTCGACGCACCCGCTCGTGAGAGCGCGTACGCCGCGACCGCCTGACCGACTCGTCCCTGGTCAGCAGGCTAGCCCCGGCCCGAGGATCGCGACGAATCCGTGGGCGCAGCCGCGTACCTCCGCGTGCAGCCGCACAGGGCGGAGCCAGCCGCACAGGCTGCGACCTGTGCGGGTGGCTCGTACCTGTGCGGCTACCCGAGTGGAGCTGGCGTGGGCCGGGCTGCGCGCTACTTCGCGAGGAAGGCGATCAGGCTCTCGTTGAACTCGCCCGCGTGGCTGACGTTGAAGCCGTGCGGCCCGCCCTCGACGACGACGAGCTCGGAGCCGGCGATCGCCGCGTGCGTACGGGCGCCGGACCCCTCGAGGGGGACGACACCGTCGGAGTCGCCGTGGATGACGAGCGTCGGGACCTTGACGTTCGCCAGGTCGTCGCGGAAGTCGGTCGTGCCGAACGCGTTCAGGCAGCCCAGCTCGGCCCGGTGGTCGGCCAGGGCCTCGAGCGCCAGCGCCTGCTGGCGCTGGTCCTCGGTGACGGTGAGGACGCCGTCCGCCGAGAAGAACTGCGTCATGAACTGGTCGAAGAACTTCTCGCGGTCGTTGCTGACCCCTGCCTCGAAGACGGCAGCGGTCTCGGCGTCGAGGGGCCCGTCGGGGTTGTCGTCGGACTTGAGCATGTACGGCGGGACGGCGCCGGCGAAGACGACGCTGTGGACCCGCTCGTTGCCGTGCTTGGTCGCGTAGCGGGCGACCTCGCCGCCGCCCATCGAGAAGCCGACGAGCGTGACGTCGTTCAGGTCGAGCTCCGTGAGCACCGCGTGCAGGTCGTCGCTGAGGGTGTCGTAGTCGTAGCCGGAGGTCCCGAGCCCCTTCGGCTTGTCGCTGCTGCCGAAGCCGCGACGGTCGTAGGTGACGACGCGGTAGCCGGCGGCGGCGAGCGGGCCGGTCTGCTCGCTCCAGGACTCGCCGGACAGCGGCCAGCCGTGGATCAGGACGACAGGACGGCCGGTGCCGCCGCTGTCCTCGACGTGGAGGTTGACGCTGGTGAGCAGGCCTTTGCTGGCGGTGACTTCAGTCATGTCCCCATCATGGCTCTGTCGCGCGCGACCGATCTCGGCGGGGGCGCAGTCGGGCCGCAGCCGGTCTCAGGGGAGGGTCAGGACCTCGGCGCCGGTGTCGGTCACCACGAGCGTGTGCTCGAACTGCGCGCACCGGCTGCCGTCGACGGTGAGCACCGTCCAGTCGTCGTCCCACATGTAGGAGTCGGCCTCGCCCAGCGTCAGCATCGGCTCGATGGTGAACGTCATGCCCGGCTCGATCACCGTGTCGTAGTGCGGTTCGTCGTAGTGCGGGATGACGAGGCCGGAGTGGAACGCGGTGTGCACGCCGTGACCGGTGTAGTCCTTGACGACGCCGTAGCCGAACCGCTTGGCGTACGTCTCGATCACCCGACCCAGGACGTTCACCTGGCGCCCGGGGCGCACCGCCCTGATGGCCCGGTCCAGCGCCTCCCGGGTGCGCTCGGTGAGCAGCCGTGAGGCCTCGTCGACCTCGCCGCAGAAGTAGGTCCCGCAGTTGTCGCCGTGCACGCCGTCCTTGTACGCGGTCACGTCGATCTTGACCAGGTCGCCGTCCTCGAGGGGTCGCGCGTCCGGGATGCCGTGGCAGATGACCTCGTTGACCGAGGTGCAGCAGGACTTGGGGAAGCCGCGGTAGCCCAGCGTCGACGGGTACGCCCCGTGGTCGAGCATGAACTCGTGGGCGACGGCGTCGAGCGCGTCGGTGGTGACCCCGGGCGCGATCGCGGCGGCGGCGGCGGCCATGGCCTGCGCGGCGATGCGGCCCGCGACCCGCATGCGTTCGATGGTCTCCGGGGTCTGGACGTCGGGGCCCTCGTAGCGGGTCGGACCCGGCCTTCCCACGTACTCCGGCCTCGCGATGGAGGTCGGCACGCTCCGGACGGGGGACACCGGAGCGGGCTGGAGGGCGGTCGGCACGGCGTCGATGCTACGTGCGCGGGCCGGCAGGGCGGGCGGTAGCGTGCGCCCGGGAGGCAGCGCTCGGGCTGCCGTACGCAGGGAGGCGACATGGCCGACGGTGACTGGTGGTTCGACCTGAAGACCAAGCAGGTGGTGCAGGACGACAAGGCGGGCAAGGCGGCCGACCGGCTGGGCCCGTACCCGAGCCGCGAGGCGGCCGAGCACGCGCTCGAGACGGTCCAGCAGCGCAACGAGTCCGCCGACAGGTGGGACGACGACTGAGCGTCGGCAGCGGACCGCGCTGAGGGGCGCGCTCACAGCCAGCGGAGCCCCGCCCCGTGCTGGTGGGTCAGCGCGACCGCCCGACCGTCCACCCCGAGGACGAACGAGAGCCAGTCGTCGGGCCGTCGGGTCGCGGTCGCCGTCACGCTCGGCAGGACGGCCTGCTCCTCGTTGCTGACCCAGTGGCAGGAGCCGGTGCGCACGAGGTCGAGCATCAGCTCGACGAAGGCTTGCCGGTGCGGACGGTCGAGGTACATCGCCACCGCGGAGTGGAACACGACCACCGGCCCGTGGGTGCGGGCCTCCTCCACCCGGGCCGGCAGCAGGTCGAAGAGGTCGCCCCGGGCGATGTCCGGGGGGTCAGCACGGGCGATCTCGACGGCCGCCCGCAGCCGGGCGCGCCGCTCGTCCTGCTCGGGCCAGACGCACACCTCGAGCCAGGCGACCGCACGCTCGTCCGCGACGTCGACGGGGCGGAGGTCGATCCCGCCGCGCCACGCCACCTCGAGGGGACGGGCGGGGACCGGGAGCGGCCCGGCGGCCGTCGCCTCGAGCACCGGCCCGCCGCTGCCGCCCAGCGCCCCGAGTGGCGGCCAGGCGTAGTCGTAGCGGTCCGGGTAGAGGCAGAGGCCGGCGCTGGCCCCGACCTCGAGCAGCGAGAGCGGTCTGCCGGCCCGCTCGGCGAGCCCGGCGAACGCGGGCACCAGCGTCGCCAGCCGCCCGACCTCGTTCGTCTGGGTGGCCCGGGCGAGGATCGTCGCGCGGATCGTCCCGTCGTCGCCGAGCAGCGCGTCGCGCAACCCCGCGTACGGTCCGGGCGCCGCGACGCCGTGCCAGCGCGCCGCGGCGAAGACGAGGTTCGGCTGCCGCTTGCCGGGGGGCAGCGTCGCGAGCCAGGCCAGCACGGCCGGGTCGTCGGCGACGCCGCGCGACCACGCCTCGAAGCAGGCCGACTGGCCGCGCGTCGCGACGGCGAAACCGCGGTAATGCCTTGCGACGGCGTCGAGGTCGGGCATGGTCACACGCTAGTCAGGACCCGGGGGCCACCAGCTCCGGCTCGGAGACGACCGGGACCTGGCCGCTGACCGGGACGCGGGAGGCGCCCGGCACCGGGAGGATCCACACGCCGCTGCCCTCGGCGAGCTCCTTGCGGGCGGCGTCGGCGCGGGTGAGGGTGACCAGCACGGGAGCCGGCTCGTCGGGGACGCCCACCTCGACGCGCACCTCGAACCCCACGCGGGTGATCCGTTCCACCCGTCCGGCGACGGCCGCGCCGAACGGGTGCGTCTCGACCTCCAGGTCGTGCGGTCGCACGAGGTGACCGGCCAGCGTCGTCACCGGGCCGAGGAAGCCCATCACGAACTCACCGGCCGGGTGGTCGTAGAGCTCGTCCGGCGTCCCCTCCTGCTCGAGGCGGCCGTTGTTGATCACGACGATCCGGTCGGCGACCTCGAGGGCCTCCTCCTGGTCGTGCGTGACGAACACGGTCGTCACGTGCACCTCGTCGTGCAGCCGGCGCAGCCAGTCGCGCAGCTCCTTGCGGACCTTGGCGTCGAGGGCGCCGAACGGTTCGTCGAGCAGCAGCACGGTCGGCTCGATGGCGAGCGCGCGGGCGAGGGCCATGCGCTGGCGCTGCCCTCCGGAGAGCTGCGCGGGCAGCCGGTCGGCGAACTGCGAGAGGTGCACCAGGTCCAGCATCTCCCGGGTCCGCGCGGCGACCTCGGCCTTGGGGCGCTTCCTGATCTTGAGCCCGAAGCCGACGTTGTCGGCGACGCTCATGTGCCGGAAGGCGGCGTAGTGCTGGAACACGAACCCGACGTTCCGCTTGCGGGCGGGCAGCCGCGTCGCGTCGACGCCCTCGATCTCGACGGTGCCGGTGTCGCCGAGCTCGAGCCCGGCGATGATCCGCAGCAGGGTGGACTTGCCCCCGCCGCTCGGCCCGAGCAGCGCGGTGAGCTGCCCGCTGGGCAGGTCGAGGTCGACGTCGGTCAGCGCCGCGAAGTCGCCGAACGACTTGTTGACGCCGCTGATCTTGATGCTCATCGGTGGCCCTTCGCGCTCATCTGTCCTGCTCCTGGGGACGCAGGGTGGACACCACGATCAGCGCGACGATCGCGAGGAGGGCCAGCACGAACGATGCCGCGTACGCCGCCGTCGTGTTGTCCGCGCCGAACTGGTTGTAGCGCTCCTGCACGAGCAGGGTCGCGGTCTGGGTGCGCAGGGCGACGCCGCCGGAGACGACGTTCACCGCGCCGAACTCGCCGAGCGACCGGGCGAGGGTGAGCACGACCCCGTAGATCAGCGCCCAGCGGATCGCCGGCAGGGTGATTCGCAGGAACGTCTGCAGCGGCGACGCCCCGAGGCTGGTCGCGGCCTGCTCCTGCTCGGTGCCGATCTCGTGCAGCACGGGCACGACCTCGCGGATCACGAGCGGGAGGCTGACGAACGCGGTGGCCATGATCATCCCGGGCTGCGCGTAGATCACCTGCAGCCCGTGCCGTTCGAGCGTCGGCCCGAACCACCCCGTCCGCCCGGAGTAGACGAGCAGCAGCGCGAGGCCGACCACCACGGGCGAGACGGACAGCGGCAGGTCGACCAGCGCGGACAGCGCGCGGCGCCCCGGGAACTCGTAGCGGACGAGCAGCAGCGAGATGCCGACCCCGAACACGGTGTTGATCACCACGGCCCAGAACGCGTTCGAGGCGCTGAGCTCGAAGGCGAAGACGACCTCGGGCTGCGCGAGGGCGTCGAGCACCGGCGACAGGCCCCGCTCGAACGTCTTGACGGCGACGATCGCCACCGGCCAGACGACCAGCAGCACGAGGTAGACGATCACGGCGATGCGCAGCGGCCAGCGCAGCAGGGAGGGCTGGCGCACCATCCGGACGCGGCCCTTCGGGGTGGCCCTGCCTGCCCTGCCTCGGTCAGCCATGCCGGGCCACCCGACGGGACAGGATCTCGAGGCCGACGATGACGACGAGGGCGACGACGAGGAGCAACGAGGCGACGGCCGCGGCCTCGGTGAGCTGGTCGCCCTCGATGAAGGACAGGATCCGGACGCTCGCGACCTCGGTGCGGTAGGGCAGGTTGCCCGACAGCAGGACCAGCGAGCCGTACTCGCTGATGGCGCGCGCGAACGCGAGCGCGGCGCCCGAGGTGATCGCCGGGGCGAGGCTCGGGAGGATCACCATCCGGAACACGGTGAAGCGGCCCGCGCCCAGCGACGCGGCGGCCTCCTCGACCTCCGGCTCGATCTCCATCAGCACCGGTTCGACGGTCCGCACGACGAAGGGGAGGGTGACGAACAGGAAGGCCAGCGTCACCGCGTGGGAGGTGTTCGCCCAGTGCAGGCCGAGCGGCGAGCCCGCGCCGTACAGGCTGAGCAGGACCAGACCGGCGACGATCGTCGGCAGGGCGAAGGGGACGTCGATGACGACCTCGAGGACCCGCTTGCCGACGAACGAGTCGCGCACGAGCACCCACGCGATCGCCGTGCCCATCACCACGTCGACCGCCGTGACGAGCACCGCCTGCCCGACCGTCAGGCGCAGCGCGGCGAGCGTCTGCGGGCTGGTCAGGGCGGCGACGTAGGTCGACCAGCCGCCGGCGGAGGCCTGCACGACGATCGCGATCAGCGGGATCAGCACCAGCAGGCTGAACCACAGCATCGCGACCCCCAGCCCGAGGCCGGAGCCCCGGGTCAGGGTCGTCAGCCGCTTGCGGCCGGACGGCGTCCGGCTGGGTCGCGGTCCGTCGTCCGCCGCGGCGGGTCCGGCGAGCGCGGACGTGACCGCGGTGGTCATCGCGCCGTGTCCCCTCCGAGCGACCGGGCGCGAGGAGGAACAGCCGTCACTTGCTCTTGCCCGTGGACTGCTGGATCTGGGTGACGAGGCCGGCCTTGTCGTCGAAGAACTTGGTGTTCACCGCGTCCCAGCCGCCGAGCTGCGCGATGGTGACGAGCTTCTTCGGGGTGGGGAAGGGGTTGGCGGGGTCGTTCGCGCCCTCGACGGTCCCGCTCGGGGTCCCGGCGACGACCGGGCGGAAGCCCTTGGCCGCGAACTGGGCCTGGCCGTCGGCGGACAGCACGTAGTCCAGGTAGTCCTTGGCCTTGGGCGTGGCCTTGGTGGTGACGGCGGCCGGGTTCTCGATGAGGACGCTCTCGTCGGGCACGACGTAGTCGAAGTCCTCGCCGGACTGGCGGGCGAGGATGGCCTCGTTCTCGTAGCTGATCAGCGCGTCCGCGTCCCCGCTCAGGAACGCGTTCGTCGCGTCCCGGCCGCTGCCGGGCAGCGACTCGACGTGGGTGAAGAACTGCGTCAGGTAGTCCTTCGCCTGCGCGTCGGTGCCACCGTCGGAGATCGTGTGCTCGTACGCGGCGAGGGTGTTCCAGCGCGCGGAGCCCGAGGAGGCGGGGTTCGGCGTGATGATCTTGATACCGGGCTTGATCAGGTCGTCCCAGCCCTTGATCCCCTTGGGGTTGCCCTTGCGGACGGCGATGACGACGACGGAGTCGGCGACCATGCCCTTGGTGGCGTTCGCGCTCCAGCTCGGGTCGACGAGACCGGCCTTGACCAGGCGGGTCACGTCGGGCTCGAGGGAAAAGCTCACGTAGTCCGCGGCGAGACCGTTGACGACGGCGCGGCTCTGGTCGCCGGAGGGTCCGTACGCCTCCTCGAAGGTGACGCCCTGGCCGGCCGGGGTGGCCTGGAACTTCTTCTCCATCGCCCCGTTCGCCTCCTTGGGCACGGAGTAGCCGACCAGGTGGATCACGGTCGACCCGGAGCCCGAGGCGCCGGCGCCGGCGTCACCGGACCCGGTCGCCCCGCCCACGCACCCGGCGAGCAGCAGGGAGGACGCGGCGGCGGTCGCGACGAGAGCGACCCCCCGGAGGTGCAGACGGTCGAGGAGGGGGACGTTCACGGTGGAGCCTGTTCTCTGAGGGAGTCGAGCAGTTTGCCTACCGGCCGACTAGAGAATGCGGGATTCGACGGTGTTCGCGAGACGGGTGACCGCATCCTGAGACGTCGTCAGGAGCTCAGGAGCCGGGCGAGGGGCGCTCGGGTCAGCGGGCCGTAGGCGACGACGAGGAGGCTCGGCCCCTCCAGCACGAGGCCGGCGGTCGTCCCGTCCGGATGGCCGCGCAGGTCGTGGTGCAGCGTCAGGCTGACCGGGCCGAGGCGGGCGATCCAGCTCCAGGTCAGCCGTCGCTCGTCGACGGCGGTGACGACGAACGGCACCCGGAGCCCGCCGACGACGTGGACGGATCCTGATCTCCCGAGCCCCAGGCGCGGCCCGTCGGCGTCGACGGAACGGATCTGCGGCGCCCACGTGGGCCACAGCGTCAGGTCGGCGTAGCGCTCCCAGGCGGTCGCGGGCCGGGCGGGCCCGGTGACCTCGACGCGTCGTACGGCGGTGCTCGTCGTCACCACGCTCCTTCGGTTCCGGGCCGGACGCCGCCCCGACCGGGGAGGCGTCGCGTTACCGCCGGGTTTCGGGCGCGGGCTGCCCGGTCGGACGTCGGTGGTTCACCGTAGGCTTCCGCCATTCCGCCTCACGGCGGCCCTGGGCAGCGACGGATCGAGGATCAGATGAAGGCGAAGACAGTGCTGGTGGCCGCGGTGGCGGGCAGCATCGGCTACGTCCTGGGAACGCGTGCGGGCCGCGGCCGGTACGAGGAGATCAAGGCGCGCGCCAACGACCTCGCCCACAGCCAGCAGGCGCAGGACGCGGCGGCCCGGGTCGCGGCCGAGGTCAAGAAGAGCACCGGATCCCTCCCGGACCCGATCGCGGACGTCGTCAACACCGTCGCGGACGCGGTCGCCGAGGCGCCGAAGCCCGACACCACGCCGGGTACGACCGCCCCTTCACCCGCGTGAGCCCGAGCGGCCCCGGGACCCGCGAGGTCCGGATCGGTTGCGAGTTCGTCCACTCGTCGGCGTACGACGTGCCCGCGGTGTTCCAGGTCGAGCCCGCCCCTGACCAGGACGTGACGGTGCACGACGAGTCGTGGACCTCCGTGCCGGACCAGGCGACGCACACGTACCACGACCTCTACGACAACCTCTGCCGGCGGCTGACCATCCCCGCGGGTCAGTCCACGCTCACCTACTCGGCCCTGGTCACGGTGCCCGACGCGACTGAGCCGGTCGACGAGACCGCGGAGGAGCTGGCGCCCGAGGACCTGCCGGACGACGTCCTGATCTTCACGCTGCCCAGCCGCTACTGCCTGCCCGACGTCCTGGGCGCCGAGGCGTGGAACCGCTTCGGGCAGCTGCCGAAGGGCTACTCGCGCGTCCAGGCGATCTGCGACTACGTGAACGGGCACCTGACGTTCCAGTACGGCAGCAGCAACGCGCGCAGCACCGCCGCCGACGTGCACGCGGCCGGCTACGGCGTCTGCCGCGACTTCACGCACCTCGCCGTCTCGCTCTGCCGGGCCCTCAACATCCCGGCGCGCTACGTCTTCGGCTACCTGCCCGAGGTCGACGTCGCCGTCTCGCCGAGCCCCATGGACTTCGCCGCGTGGATGGAGGTCTACCTCGGGGGTCGCTGGTTCACGTTCGACCCGCGCAACAACGCCCGTCGCAAGGGTCGCGTGCTGATCGGCCGCGGCCGGGACGCGGGCGACGTGGCCATGGCGACGACGTACGGCGCCCCCTGGCTGCAGCGGATGACCGTCGTCGCAGAAGAGGCCGGGCACCCCCGGCCGACGACGTCCGCGTGACCCACACGGGGGTCGTGCCCCCTCCTGAGACCCCCTAGCCGACCCGGAGCTGCCGGACCGCCGCGTCGAGCCGGTTCTCGAACGTCGCGTCGCCGATCGGCGCGGAGCCCCAGAAGAAGGCCAGCGCCTCGGGGGAGTCGAGGTCGACGACCGTGATCTGCACGGTGTCGCCCTGGTAGCTCGTCCGCGGGTCGTAGGTCCGGATCTCCGAGCGGAGCGTCCAGGCCCGGTAGCCGTCGACCGTGGTCTCCTCGTCGACCAGGTCGGTGCGGTTGGAGACGTTGCTGTAGAGGGCCGACTCGACGGTGCACCGCATCGCGAGCGCGGCGGCGGTCTGCGGGTCCTCGAAGCCGTCGGCCACCGAGACCGCGCCGACGGCGTACGAGGCGTACCGGCTCTGCGTGAGCTGGATGTCGGTCTCGCCGAGGTCGTAGGCCCAGGTGAAGGCGCTCGCCTGCGGCCCCGGGTCCTCCCAGCCGGGCTGGCGCGGGAACGACAGGCTCCCGCCGTGCACGCGCCCGTCGCGGGGGTAGTCCTGGCGCGAGAACGGGCTGCCCACCGGGCAGGGGGCCGGGCTGGCGCTCTCGCCCGGGGTGTCGCCCGGGGACGGGCTCGCCGGGGTGGGGCTCGGCAGGACCGACGGTGTGGCGGCGGGTGACGTGGCTGCGGGTGACGTGGCGGCGGGTGACGTGGCGACGCCCCCGCTCGCCGACGGCGGTGGCCCGGGGTCGACGACCGGGCTGTCCCGGTTGCGGACCACGAGCGCGCCGACCACGGCGAGCACCACCAGGAGCACGACGCCGGCGACGACCCACGGCGCGACGCGGCGCCGGCGCGGCGGTGGGGGACCGGCGGAGGCGCCACCGGGAGGTTCGCTGGTGGTCGAGAGACCCCAGGCCTGCCCGTCCCAGAGGCGGAAGTGCCCAGGTCGGCCACCGGGGTCGGGATACCAGCCGGGGGTGGACACCCGGTCACGCTAGCCGCGCGACCGCACCGCTCGTACGCCGACGCGCGCGCCGTCGCCGTGGGTCAGCGCGGGACGTTCCGGTCGAGGTCGGCGAGCCAGGCGCGCGCGTTGCCGTCGGAGGGCGCCCGCCACTCGCCGCGCGGCGACAGCGCGCCACCGGCGACCACCTTCGGGCCGTTGGGGATGGCCGACCGCTTGAACTGGCTCAGGCCGAAGAACCGAGCACAGAAGACCTCGAGCCAGTGGCGGATCGTCGGCAGGTCGTACGCCGTGCGGACCCCGTCAAAGCCCGGCGGCCAGGCGCCCACGTCCGGGTCGGACCAGGCGTGCAGGGCCAGGAACGCGATCCGGCTCGGCGGGAAGCCGTAGCGCAGGACGTGGAAGAGGGTGAAGTCCTGCAGCGCGTACGGCCCGATCTTGGCCTCGGTGCTCTGCGGCCGCTCGCCCTCGGCGACCGGCACGAGCTCCGGGCTGATCTCCTGCGCCAGGATCGTGCTCAGCACGTCGTTGGTCTCGGCGTCGAACTCGCCGTTGGTGATCGCCCAGCGGATCAGGTGCTGGATCAGCGTCTTGGGCACGCCCGCGTTGACGGCGTAGTGCGACATCTGGTCGCCCACCCCGTACGTGCACCAGCCCAGCGCGAGCTCGGAGAGGTCGCCCGTGCCGAGCACGATCCCGCCGCGCTGGTTGGCCAGCCGGAACAGGTAGTCGGTGCGCAGGCCGGCCTGGACGTTCTCGAAGGTGACGTCGTACACGGGGTGCCCGCCCGCGAACGGGTGGTCCATGTCGTGCAGCATCTTCTCCGCGGCCGGGCGGATGTCGAGCTCGGCGAACGTCGTCCCGAGGGCGAGCGAGAGGTGCGTCGCGCTGTCCTTGGTCGCCGCGCTGGTCGCGAAGCCCGGCATCGTGAAGGTGAGGATGTCGGTCCGGGGGCGCCCGAGCCGGTCCATCGCCTTGGCCGCGACCATCAGTGCGTGGGTCGAGTCGAGCCCGCCCGAGACGCCGATGACGATCTTGGGGTTGCCGATCGCCGCGAGCCGCTGGGTGAGGGCCGTGACCTGGATGTTGTACGCCTCGTAGCAGTCGAGCGCGAGCCGGTCGACGTCGTCGGGCACGAACGGGAACCGGTCCAGGCTCCGGCGCAGGCCGAGGTCGCGCCGCGGCGGGTCGAGGGAGAAGGTGACGGTGCGGAACGTCGTCCCGCTCCGGGCGTCGAGGGTCCTGCGGTTGTCGTCGAACGTCCCCTGCCGCAGACGTTCCTGGCGGAGGCGGAGCAGGTCGACGTCCGCGACGGCGCGGCGAGGGCCGTCGGGGAACCGGTCGGTCTCGGCCAGCAGCTGCCCGAGCTCGTAGACCATGGTCTGGCCGTCCCAGGACAGGTCCGTGCTGGACTCGCCCGGCCCCGCCGCGGTGTAGACGTACGCGGCCAGGCAGCGCGCGGACTGCGACCGGACGAGCAGGCGGCGGTCCTCCGCGCGCCCGACGGTGATCGGGCTCCCGGACAGGTTGAGCAGCAGGGTCGCGCCGGCCAGCGCCGCCTCCGCGCTCGGTGCCACCGGCACCCACAGGTCCTCGCAGACCTCGACATGGAAGGTCAGCCCCGCCACGTCGGTGGCGTCGAAGAGCAGGTCCGGGCCGAACGGGACCGGCTGCCCCGCGAGCGTGATCGAGCTGCCGCGCCGGTCGTCGCCCGGGGCGAAGTGGCGGCGCTCGTAGAACTCGCGGTAGTTCGGCAGGTACGACTTGGGCGCCACACCGAGCACCGTGCCGCGGTGCAGGGCGACGGCGCAGTTCAGCAGGCGGTTGCCGTGCCGGAGCGGGGCGCCGACGACGCAGACCGTGGACAGGTCGGCCGACGCGGCCACGAGGTCGCCGACGGCCTCCTCGACCGCGTCGAGCACCGTCTCCTGCAGCAGCAGGTCCTCGACCGAGTAGCCCGTGAGGGCCAGCTCGGGGAACACGGCGACCCCCACGCCCTCGTCGGCGCAGGCGCGCAGCAGGTCGGCGACCGCGGCGGCGTTGGCCCGCGGGTCGGCGAGGGCGACGTTCGGCACGCACGCGGCGACGCGGACGAAGCCCTGGTCGTAGATCGACTCGAACACGCGCCCAGTCTCTCAGCCGGGCTCTGGCCCACGACGCCTCGACCTGGAACGCCCGGGATCTTCTGGCGGCCCCGCATCGGCCGAATCTGCCGCTCCTTCGCCCTGAGCGGTACCTCGTCCCGGTGCCGGCTGCCCCGGGACCGGGATGGCGTACCGCTGGCAGCGCCCATGTACCGCTTGGCGCCGAGCAGGAGGTCACGACTTCGTATCGGCCTCAGCGGAACGGCAGATCGTGGGACGGGCTCTGATGAGGTGACGCCAGCAACGCCGAGCCTCAAGGAACCTCCCCCGATGCCCAGACTCGACCGCCGCTCGCGGCGCCCGCTCGCTCTCGCCGCCGTCACGCTCAGCGCGGTCGTGGCCCTCACGGGGTGCGCCGCGGCGCCGAGCAGCCAGGACCCCACGCCGCCGGCCCCGGGGACCGGTGCCTCGTCCGCGGTCCCGCTCACGCGGCAGCAGACCATCGCCCGAGCCCGCGACGCCACGATGCGCGTCGAGGTGACGACCTGCACCGGCTACCAGACCGGCAGCGGCTTCCTGGTCGGCCCTCGGCTGGTCGCCACGGCGGCGCACGTGCTGCGGGGAGCCCAGACGGTCGCGGTCCGTGGTCTGCGCGACGGGTCGGTGGGCACGGTCATCGGCGTCGACGGCGAGCGCGACGTGGCGCTGATCCGCACCAACCAGGACGTCGGCGCGGGGGACCCGCTGGCCTTCGCCGACGAGGAGCCGCAGCAGGGCGACGACATCGTGGCGATGGGCTACCCGGACGGTCGGCCGCAGACCCCGACCAGCGGGACGGTCAGCCGGCTGGACCAGTCGGCCGACGTCGACGAGCGCCGGCTGCACGACCTGATGCAGTTCGACGCCGAGGGCAGCCCCGGCAGCAGCGGCGGTCCGCTCCTCGATCTTCGCGGGGCGGTCGTCGGCGTGACGGACAGCGCGGACGACTACGTCACGGGCTTCAACTACGCGGTCTCGGCCAAGACCGCGCGCCCGCTCGTCGCGGCCTGGATCGACTCGCCGGCCGAGGTGATCCCGTCCCACTGCCCGGACCGCAGCACGGCCGTCAACGACAGGAGCGACAGCGCGGACGGGCCCGGCATCGCGTACGGGTTCCGGTCCTACTTCGACAACCTGAACGACGCCCTGAACGACGCCGCGCGGAACCGCCAGACCCGTCCGGACGCCAGCTACGGCAGCTGCGCCGCGGCCTACGACGCGATGAGCGGTCGGCTGCGCAAGGAGCGTGGCCCGCTCGAGCGGTTCCGCCAGGACCGGCTCGACGGCCACTACTCGAAGGTCCGTGTGGTCGCTGTCCGGCGCGTGGACGAGGTGACCGACAGCGCTGAGGTCACCTACCGGAACACCGAGCCGAGGGACGGGGACGACAAGTGCACCTACTACCACGCCCGCTACCAGATGCGTCTGGCCTCGGGTGTGTGGACGCTCGACGAGCGCAAGCCGCTGTCCGACAACGGGACCAGCTGCTAGATCATCTTCCGTAACGTGGGTGTTACTACGGGGCAGGCACACTGACCCGGTGGACAAGCAGACGGAGTTCGTCCTCCGGGCCATCGAGGAGCGCGACGTCCGGTTCGTCCGGATGTGGTTCACCGACGTCCTCGGCTTCCTGAAGTCGGTCGCGATCGCGCCGGCCGAGCTCGAGGGGGCCTTCGCCGAGGGGATGGGCTTCGACGGGTCCGCGGTCGAGGGCTTCGCGCGGGTCTACGAGTCGGACATGATCGCGCACCCCGACCCGTCGACGTTCCAGCTCCTGCCTTGGCGTGACTCCAGCCCGGCGACCGCCCGGATGTTCTGCGACATCTCGATGCCCGACGGGTCCCCGAGCTACGCCGACCCGCGCTACGTGCTCAAGCGGGCCCTGGGCAAGGCGGCCGACCTCGGCTTCACCTTCTACACGCACCCCGAGGTCGAGTTCTACCTCTTCAAGGACCCGCTGCTGCCCGGGGTCACGCCCGAGCCGGTCGACCGCTCCGGCTACTTCGACCACACCCCGCAGAGCACCGGCAGCGACTTCCGCCGCAAGGCGATCACGATGCTGGAGCAGATGGGGATCTCCGTCGAGTTCTCCCACCACGAGGCCGGTCCCGGGCAGCAGGAGATCGACCTGCGCTACGCCGACGCGCTGTCGACCGCGGACAACCTCATGACCTTCCGCGTGGTGGTCAAGGAGGTCGCGCTCAGCCAGGGGATCCACGCGTCCTTCATGCCCAAGCCCGCGACCGACTGGCCGGGCTCGGCGATGCACACGCACATGTCGCTCTTCGAGGGCGACAACAACGCGTTCTACGACGCCAGCGCCGAGAACCACCTGTCCAAGGTCGCGCGGCACTTCATCGCCGGTCTGCTGCGGCACGCCGCCGAGATCAGCGCCGTGACCAACCAGTTCGTCAACTCGTACAAGCGGCTCGCCGGCGGCGGCGAGGCGCCGAGCTACATCTGCTGGGGCCGCAACAACCGGTCCGCGCTCGTGCGGGTCCCGATGTACAAGCCGAACAAGGCGTCGTCGGCCCGCATCGAGCTGCGCTCGATCGACTCGGCCGCGAACCCGTACCTGGCGTTCGCCGTCACCCTCGCGGCCGGCCTCGCCGGCATCGAGGGCGAGTACGAGCTGCCCGACGGCGCCGAGGACGACGTCTGGTCGCTGACCGAGCGTGAGCGCCAGGCCCTCGGTATCGAGCCGCTGCCGCGCAACCTCGACGAGGCGATCCGCGCGATGGAGGGTTCCGAGCTGGTCGCGGAGACCCTCGGCGACCACGTCTTCGACTTCTTCCTGCGCAACAAGCGCGCGGAGTTCGCCGAGTACCGCCGCCAGGTGACCCCGCAGGAGCTCGAGCGTCTCCTCCCGGTGCTGTGACCGCGCAGCGGTCAGGCCAGCAGCGGAACCATCTCCGACAGGTCCGCGCGTAGGCCCGAGGCGGCGATGACGCCCGAGGTGAGGGCGTCGGACCACGCCGTCCGACCGGTGCAGAGCCGGAAGAACGTGACGGCGTCGGTCTCGACCACGTTCGGCGGGGTGCCGCGGGTGTGGGTCGGGCCCGGGTCGAGCACGCCGTCGCGCACCGCCGAGCACTGCACCGCGGCGTACGGCGGGATCCTGACCTCGACCGAACGCCCGGGGAACCGTGTCGCGAGGATGTTCGCCAGCGTCCGTGACGCGACGCCGAGCGCGGGGCGCACCAGGGGCACGGGGTCGCGCTCGGGGAACGTGCGGGACAGGTCGTCGGCGTGCACCACGAGCTCGACAACGCGGGTGCCGACGAAGTCGGCCGGCGTCACCGGTCCGCGGGCGGACGCGACGGTCGCGGGTAGCGGCTCGCCGGCACCCAGCCTGGTGGCGGCCAGCTCGAGCACCTCGGCCAGCCGGTCGAGCAGGGCGGGCACCTCGTACGCCGCGGCGTGGTCGAGCACCCGCCGGCTCATCTGGTCCGCCGCGGGTCCGTAGCGGCCGACGAGCACGTCGTTGGTCAGCGGCGCGTCACGCGTCGGCCGGGCGAGCACCGTGAGCATCCCGTCCAGCAGCTGGTCGACGTGGGCCACCAGCGCGCGGGTGTCCCAGCCCGGCAGCACGGTCGGCCGCGCGTACGCCTCGACCGGCAGCTCGTCGAGCCACTCGTGCAGGGTCCAGCCCTGCTCGACCAGGGCCTCGCCCGGCGTCGTCCGCGTACGTGCCATGGGCCCCATTCTCGTTGCTCGCCCTTCGACGGGCTCAGGGAACGTGTTCCGGGCTCAGGGAACGGGCTCCGGGCTCAGGGAACGTGTTCCCGGCTCGGGAACGGGCGCGGGCCGCGGCACACGTCCGTAACATCGCAGCCGTGATGAGGATCGAGACGGCGCAGGGTGCGCTGGCCCGTCGCGGCTTCACCGACGCCGCCGACGCGGAGCGCCGGCTCGCCTCCTGGTCGCTGCACCAGCTCCAGCTGCTCGACGCGATCGGTCGGGCGGCCGACCCGGACCTGGCGCTGACCAGCCTCGACCGGCTGCACGACGTCGACCCCAGGCTCCTCGACCGCCTGGTCGCGGACCCCCTCCTCGCCTCCCACCTCGTCTCCGTGCTCGGCGCGAGCGTGGCGCTCGGCCAGCACCTCGTCGCCCACCCGGAGCTGGTCGACGCCCTGGTCGGTCCGCTGTCGCGCACCTCGGCCCCCGAGCTCCGCGCCGAGCTGCTGCGGGCGGTCGGGGCCGACCCCACCTCGAAGGTCCCGGTGGCCACCGACCTCGTGGGCGACGGGCTCCGGCTCGCCTACCGCGGCGCGCTGCTGCGCATCGCCGCCCGGGACCTGTGCGCCCCGGAGCCGATCGAGGCCGTCGACGGGGTCGCCGACGAGCTGTCCGACCTCGCCGACGCCGCGCTGGTGGCGGCGCTGTCGATCGCCCGCGCCAAGGTCGGTCCGGAGGCCCTGCTCACCCGGCTGGCCGTGGTCGCGCTCGGCAAGACCGGGGCCCAGGAGCTGAACTACCTCAGCGACGTCGACGTGCTCTTCGTCGCCGAACCCGTCCGCGACGCCGCCGGCGAGGCGTTGATCGCGACCGACCGGGCGGTCAGCCTCACGACAAGGATGGCCGCGGAGATGACGCGGATCTGCTCGGCCCACACCGCGGCCGGGACCATCTGGGAGGTCGACGCCGCGCTGCGGCCGGAGGGCAAGGCGGGCCAGCTCGTCCGCACCCTGTCCAGCCACCGGGTCTACTACGAGCGCTGGGCCAAGACCTGGGAGTTCCAGGCGATGCTCAAGGCCCGACCGGCCGCCGGCGACCTCGAGCTCGGCGCCGAGTTCGTCGACGTCGTCACCCCGTACGTCTGGCGCGCGGCCGAGCGCGAGGGCTTCGTGCACGACACGCAGGCCATGCGGCGGCGCGTGGTCGCGCACATCCCCGCCCGCGACGCCGGTCGTGAGCTCAAGCTGGGCGAGGGGGGCCTGCGCGACGTCGAGTTCTCCGTGCAGATGCTGCAGCTCGTGCACGGCCGGGTCGACGAGTCGCTGCGGGAACGGGCCACGCTCCCGGCGCTCAGGGCGCTGGTCGAGGGTGGCTACGTCGGCCGCGATGACGGCAAGACGCTGGCGCTGTCGTACCGCTTCCTGCGCGTGCTCGAGCACCGCATCCAGCTCTACCGGCTGCGCCGCACCCACGTCCTGCCCGAGGCGGAGGAGGACCTGCGCCGGATCGGCCGGTCGCTCGGCTACCCGGACCCGGTCGCCGAGCTGCTGTCGACGTGGCGGCACGTGGCGGCGGGCGTGCGGCGGCTGCACGAGCGGCTCTACTACTCCCCGCTGCTCGAGGCGGTGGCCCGCATCCCCACCAGCGAGCTGCGCCTCACCACGCGCGCGGCGGAGGACCGGCTGCAGGCCCTCGGCTACGACGACCCAGCGGCCGCGCTGCGCCACATCGCCGCGCTCAGCCAGGGCGTCACCCGCCAGGCCGGCATCCAGCGTCAGCTGCTGCCGGCGATGCTCGGCTGGTTCGCGGAGGCGCCCAGCCCCGACGCCGGGCTGTTCGCCTTCCGGCAGGTGTCCGAGGCGCTCGGCTCCACCCCGTGGTACCTGCGGGCCCTGCGCGACGAGGGCGCCATGGCGGAACGTCTGGCGCGGATCCTCGCGAGCAGCCGGTACGCGGTCTCGCTGCTCACCCGCGCCCCGCAGACCGTGCAGATGCTCGCGTCCGAGTCGCGGCTCCGGCCGCGCCCGCTGGCCGACATCCGCAGCGAGATGCTGGCCGCGGCCGGGCGTCAGTCCGGCAGCGCGGCGGGCGTCGAGGCGGTGCGGGCGATCCGGCGGCGCGAGCTGTTCCGGATCGCGGCCGCCGACGTCCTCGGCGAGATCGACGTGCTCGAGGTCGGCGAGGCGTTGACCGACGTGACGTCGGCGACGATCGACGCGGCGCTGGAGACCGTGCGGGCCGACGCGGACGGCCCGGTCCCACGGATCGCGGTCGTCGCGATGGGTCGCTGGGGCGGCCGTGAGCTCTCCTACGCCTCCGACGCCGACGCGATGTTCGTCATGGCGGACGCTGCGGACGCGGAGCCGGCGGGGGACCCGACCCGGGCCGCGGCCGCGGTGATCGCGCAGCTGCGGACGCTGCTCAGCCGACCCGGTGCCGACCCGGCGCTCTCGGTCGACGCCGACCTGCGGCCCGAGGGCAAGGGCGGGGCGCTCATCCGCTCGCTCGCCGCGTACCGGAACTACTACCAGCGCTGGTCCTCGACCTGGGAGCTGCAGGCGCTCGTGCGTGCCGACGCCCTCGCGGGCGACCGTGAGCTGGGCGCTGGCCTGATGGCCGAGATCGACCCGCGGCGCTGGCCCGACGGCGGGCTGTCGGACAGCCAGCTCGTCGAGATCCGCAAGCTCAAGGCCCGGGTCGAGGCGGAACGCCTGCCCCGCGGCGCCGACCCGGAACGTCACACCAAGCTCGGGCCGGGCGGCCTGGCCGACGTCGAGTGGACGGTGCAGACCCTGCAGCTGCAGCACGCGCACCGGCTGCCGGAGCTGCGCTCCACCCGGACCATCGTGGCGCTGCGGGCCGCCCGCGACGCCGGGATCATCGACCCCGTGGACGCCGGGCAGCTCGAGGAGGCCTGGCGGATGGCCAGCCGGATCCGTAACTCGATCATGCTGATGCGCGGTCGGGCGTCCGACTCCATCCCCGGCGACAGCCGCGAGCTGGCCTCGCTCGCGGAGCTGCTGGGCTACGGGCCGGGGGAGTCGTCGCACCTGCTGGCCGACTACCGCCGGGTCACCCGACGGGCGCGGGCGGTGGTGGACCGGGTGTTCTGGGGCCAGGCCTGAGCCCGTCGGGTTCCTGAAGAGTTCATCAACGTTGCCTTGACCCCGCCGCCCTCCCCACCAAGCACGGAGCGCGGGGAGTAACTTCTCCGCCGACAAGAGCCCAGGGCTCGCACGCGTGCAGAGGGAAGGTGCCGACGATGTCATCACCAGCACAGACCGAGGACCGTCCCATCCGGAGCCTGGTCCCGGTCCGCATGGACAAGATGCCCTGGTCGAGATTCCACTGGATGGTCATCTTCGGCCTCGGGACGGCCTGGATCCTCGACGGCCTCGAGATCCAGATCGTGGCTTCTGCGGGCTACGCCAAGGACCTCGGCATGTCGGACGCCCAGGTCGGGGCCACGGCCACGGTCTACCTCGTCGGGCAGGTCGTCGGCGCGCTCGTGTTCGGCCGGTTGACCGACCGCCTCGGGCGCAAGAAGCTCTTCATCGCCACACTGCTGGTCTACCTGATCGGGTCCGGCCTGGCCGGCTTCTCGCCCAACGTCTGGTTCCTCTGGATCTTCCGCTTCATCGCCGGCACGGGCATCGGCGGGGAGTACTCGGCGATCAACTCCGCCATCGACGAGCTGATGCCCGGCAAGTACCGCGGGCGGGTCGACCTGGCGATCAACGGCACGTACTGGGCCGGCGCGGTGCTGGGCTCGCTCGGGAGCTTCTACCTCCTCGACACCGACCGGTTCGCCGAGAACATCGGCTGGCGCATCGCCTTCTTCATCGGTCCGGTCCTCGGTCTGATCATCATCTTCCTGCGTCGCCACATCCCGGAGAGCCCGCGGTGGCTCGTCACGCACGGCCGGGGCGAGGAGGCCGAGCGGATCGTCTCCGACATCGAGCAGTCGGTGCGCGCCAACGGTCAGGAGCCGCCGCACCTGGACGAGTCGCAGGGCTGGTGGATCAAGGCCCACGAGGGCGTCACGTTCAAGCAGCTCGGCTACGTCTTCTTCAAGCTCTACCCCACCCGGACGCTCCTGGGCCTGACGCTCATGATCACGCAGTCGTTCCTCTACAACGCGATCTTCTTCACCTCCTCGCTGGTGCTGCAGAACTTCTACGGCAAGACGTCCTCCAGCGCAGCGCTCTACTTCTTCCCGTTCGCCGTCGGCAACCTGCTCGGTCCGCTGCTGCTGGGGCGGTTCTTCGACACCGTCGGCCGGCGCAAGATGATCGGCGGCTCGTACTCGATCGCTGCGGTGGTGCTCTTCGTCTCGGCCCTGCTCTTCAAGGCCGACCTGCTGTCGGCGGGCACGCACACCGCCCTGTGGTGCCTCTCGTTCTTCTTCGCGTCCGCGGGCGCCTCGGCCGGCTACCTGACCGTCTCGGAGATCTTCCCGCTGGAGGTGCGTGGCCAGGCGATCTCGTACTTCTTCTCGATCGCCCAGCTCTTCGGCGCGGCCGGTCCGCTGATCTTCGGCGCGCTGATCGGCGGCGGCAGCGAGCGGGGTCCGCTCTTCTGGGGCTACGTCGGCGCCTCGCTGATCATGCTCATCGGTGGTCTGGTGGCCTTCAAGTTCGGCGTCGACGCCGAGGGCAAGGCGCTGGAGGACATCGCCCCGCCGCTCAGCACATACGACGAGCAGGGCAACCAGCTGACCAAGCTGCCCGTCTGAGGTTCCTGGTCTGAGGTTCCAGGTCTGAGGTTCGACGCAGAGCTCGAGGAGAGGGAGGCACGACCATGGCAGAGCGTCCGTACACCGTCGTCGTCGGCGTCAGCGCGACGTCGAAGTCACCGACCGCGCTCGACTGGGCCCGCGCCCAGGCCGGCAGCGACGGCAGGCTCGTCGCGGTCCGGGCCTGGCGGATGCCCAACCCGCAGGCCACGCCCTCGGGCACGCCTGCGGGCCGGATCTCGCGGGCCGACGACGTCGAGGAGGAGGCGCGCGCCTCGCTCGAGCGTGACGTGGTCGCCGCCCTCGGCGAGGACCACGGCGTCGAGCTCCGGCTCGTCCGGGGGAGCAAGTACGCGGTGCTGCTGAAGGCCGCGGAGGAGGCCGACCTGCTGGTCGTCGACGCGCCGCGGCAGCTGCTGGCCGGGCCGATGTTCGCGCACCGGCTGGTCTACGCCGCCACCTGCCCGGTGGTGGTCATGCCGCCGCGCATCTCGGGCGAGCCGGCGTCGGTGCTCACCCGGGTGGGGAAGGCCGTCGGCCGCAACGTCCTCGCCGCCGCCGGCACCGCTGGTCGACCCGGCTACCAGCGGCCCCTTCGTTAAACCGGCTCGCACCCGGTCACGCCCTCTCCGCTTCGGCCTTCCTCCTCGCCGCGGAAGACGAAAAAGCGTGTCTTCCTTCCTCGTCGTCCAGGCCGAACCGGGGCGTGACCTCCGATGCTCGCCGGTCAGCGGCCCCGTTCGAACCAGGCGCCCGTGATGAACGCGCGCCGGCGGGCGGCCTTCAGGGCGTCGCCGTAGGCCTCGAGGGTCGCGGCCGCGGTGGTCGACCAGCTGAAGCGGGAGGCGTAGGCGGCGGCGTTCGCGCCCAGCCGGGCCCGTTCGGCCGGGTGGTCGAGCAGCTCGGCGAGCGCGTCGGCCCAGTCGTCGGTGTCGTGACCGCTGACGAGCCGACCGGTGTGGCCGTCGTGGACCGCGTGGCGCAGGCCGCCGGCGTCGGTGGCGATCACCGGGCGTCCGCACGCCTCGGCCTCGAGCGCGACCAGGCCGAACGACTCGCTGTAGGAGGGCACGCCGACCACGTCGGAGACGCAGTAGTAGCGGAACAGCTCGGAACGTTCCGCGTGCGGCCGGAACTCGACCACGTCGCCCACGCCGAGCTCGGCGGCCAGCGGGGCGAGGGTGCCCGACCAGCCCGCGTCGGGTCCGCTGGCGCTGCCGATCACGATCAGGCGCAGGTGCTCGCGGCGGTGCGGCTCGCGCTGGACGAGCCGGGCGACGGCCCGGATGAGCACGTCGGGCGCCTTGAGCGGCTGGATGCGGCCGACGAACAGCACCACCTGCGCGTCCGGGTGCACGCCGAGGAGCTCGCGTGACTGCTGCTGGTCGCACGGGTGGAACGTGTGCAGGTCGACCCCGGGCGGCACCACGGCGATGGTCTCGGGACGCGCGCCGTACGCCCGGACCAGGTCGGCGGCCTCGTCGGTCGTGTTGGCGGTGAGGGTCTCCGCGCCGGAGACGATCTTGGACTCGCCGAGCGCCCGGAGGTCCGGCTCGGTCGGCCCGGCAGCGGGGCGTGCGCCGTTCTTGACCCGGGCCATGGTGTGCATCGTGTGGACCAGCGGCAGCCCGTGGCTGCGGCGCAGGGCGAGCCCGACCATGCCGGACAGCCAGTAGTGGCTGTGCACCAGGTCGTACGCCGACGCCACCGCCTCGAGCCGGTCGGCGAACTCAGGCACGAGGTCGGGCAGGTCCTCCTTGGCCACCGGTCCGCGCGGGCCGGCGGGCACGTGGACCACGCGCAGGTTGTCGGTGACCTCGACGACCTCGTCAGGTGCGGTGCCGTCGTCGCGGGTGAAGACGTCGACGTGCAGGCCCCGCTCGCCGAGGCGGCGCGCGACCTCGGAGACGTAGACGTTGAGGCCACCGGCGTCGCCGACCCCGGGCACGGCCAGGGGCGAGGTGTGCAGGCTGATCATCGCGACCCGGCGTGGGTAGTCGACGGACACGTCCACGTCGCCCGCCCGTCTGTCCTCCGGTGCTGGCCCGGGCCGTCGCGGCTCAGGATGACCCCGCCGCCTGTCGTGCTCAGCGTAGTGCCGCGTCGCCCCGCGTCAGGGCCTGCTCACGAGCAGCAGCGCACCCAGGGCGAGCACCAGCCCGAGCACCTGCAGCGCCCGTAGGCGCTCACCGTCGACCGCCACGGCCAGCAGCACCGTGGTGACGGGGTAGAGCGCGGCGAGCGGGGCGACCAGGCTCAGGTCGCCGTGGCGCGTCGCGACCAGGAAGAGCGCGTTCGCGCTCATGTCGAACGGTCCGGCGACCGCCGTCCACGCGAGGGTGCGACCCCGCGGCCAACGCTGCCGGGGCGCCGTACGCGTGCCCCGGGCCCTCGCGACGACCAGCAGGAGGCCGGTCATGGCCAGCGCGGCGACCTGCGCGCTGGCGATCGGCCACAGACCTGCGTCGCCGCCCGCGGCGACGTTCGCCCGGGCGAGGAAGACGAAGAACAGCGCGAAGCCGACCCCGCTGACGACGGCCAGTCCGACGAGCCGCCCGGTGACGACCGAGACGACGCCGGGGTGCGGCGGAGCGAGACTGACCAGGGCGATCGCGACGAGCGCGCAGGTGACGCCGACCAGCGCGACCGGGCCCGGCCGTTCGCCGGCGGCCAGCCCGACGACGACCGGGATCACGGCCGAGGTGACGGACGCGACCGGTGCGACCACGGTCATCGCCCCGGCCGAGAGCGCCCGGTAGAAGACCACCACCCCGGTCGCGCCGAAGATCCCGGCCAGCGCCCCCCAGCCGAGGCCGCCGACGTCCGGCGAGGTCGGCAGCAGGACCAGGTAGAGCGCCAGGAGCGGCAGGCTGAAGAGCTTGGACCACCACACGACGTCGAGCGCGTCGGCCCGCTGCGTCGCCTTGCCCCCCGCGAAGTCGCCGACCCCCCAGACCAGGCCCGAGAGGCCGGCGAGCACGACGAAGAGCATCGGGTCAGGTTAGGCGGAATCGGGCAGCCCGAACCGGACAATTTGTACAGATCGGAATTGAAATAGGCGTCACTCCGCTAGAGTTCGGCCTGGTCGCGGGGGCGGCTTCCCAGCCACCCCATAGCGAAAGGGCTTCGTCATGACGAACCCACCCAGCACCTCCGTACGCGGCCGCGGCTTCCGCCTCGCGGCTCGGACCGTGCTCACCACCGCCACCGCCGCAGCGTTCGTCGGCGCGGCCAGCCTCTCGGCGTCCGCAGCTCCGGGCGACGAAGTAGCCGGCGTCACCGCCAACGTGGCGGTCAACTCGGCCCTCATCCTCACGATGGACCCCAGCTTCACCATCACCGGGGATCCGGGCGACACGGTCGCAGGTTCGGTCGACGGCAACGTGCTGACCAACGACCCAGGTGGCTACACCGTCTCGGTCGCGACGACGGCAACGAACCTCGTGCCGGCCGGCCAGAACAACGCGGATCTCATCCCGATCGACGCCCTCGAGGTCCGGGACTCGACTACGGCCTTCCAGTCGGTGGGGACCGCGTCGGTGGAGACGAACACCAAGGGAACTCGGTCAGGTGCGAACGGCGACAACTTCACTGACGACTACCAGATCACCATCCCCAACGTGGCCGCGGACACCTACAGCGCAACGCTGAACTACACGGCTGCCGCGGTGCTCTGACCGGTCACCACCTGAACGGTCATCACTGAAGGGAATTCATGACCGCACCGCTCCGGTGCCTCGTCGCGATCGGGTTGGGCGTCCTTGCCACGGCAGGGGCGCTCAACCCCACGTCGGCGTCGGCTGCTCCCACTCGGCCCGCTCCCACGACTTCCGCCTCGGTGTCGGCCATCCCCGGCAGCCCCCACCCCAGCAGCTCGGTGTCCTACCGGCGGGACCCCGCAGACTTCTCCCTCGGCGTCAGCCCCACCCGGCTGGCCGTCGGGCAGCACGACATCGGCTCCACCCAGCAGGTCACGCTGGTCAACCGTGGTCAGGCTCCTCTGGCGGTCACGGTGCAGAAGCGCAACTTCACCGTCGACACCGACGGCTCCATCCAGTACCAGGACGAGGCGCCGTACGCCGCGTCGTCGTGGGTCAAGGTGAGTCCGGAGCAGGTCCTGATCCAGCCGGGGACGGCTGAGGTGGTCCGGGCAACCATCCAGGCGCCGCAGACGTACGAGCCCGGGGACCACCAGATGGCCCTGGTCTTCATGGTTCCGGCCGGGAAGACCGACAAGAACATCAAGGTCAACCGCGGCGTCGGCCTGCCGATCTTCATCACCGCGCCCGGCGATGTCGTGGACTCGGTCTCCCTCAGCGGGCTGTCCGCCCCGGGGTTCGCGTCGGGCGGTCCGGTGCCCATCACCGCGACGGTCACCAACTCCGGAACGGTGCACCACGACTTCCGCAAGCCCTCCCCGTTGACGGTCACGGGCGCCGGTACCGCCGAGCCGTTCCCCGACTTCACCGTTCCGCGGGGTTCGGTCCGCGACGTCGCCACCACCTGGGACCCGCCCTTCCTCTGCGTCTGCCACCCCACGGTCACCATGACCAGCGCCGACGGCGGCGTCCAGTCGCAGACCGTGCGCGTCATCGTCTTCCCCTGGCCGTGGTTCGGCGCCGGGCTCGGCGTCGTGCTGCTGGTGCTCCTCCTCGTCCGCACGAGCCGACGTCGCTACCAGGCCACCGTGGCCAAGGCGGCCGCGGCCCTGTCGGCCCGCGTCAGCGCAGGAGATGTCTGACCGGTCGAGCCGGACGAGCCCCGCACCGCGACGATGGCTGGTCCTGCTGACCACCATCGCGCTGCTCAGCACGCTCCTGGGTGTGCTCCCGCCTCCGACGCCTGCGGCTGCCGCCGAGGCGGTCGTCTTCGACAACACCTTCAAGAACCGCACCGTGAGCGGTACCGGCACCGTGACGAAGCCCACCTCGCCGAGCGGGACCAACCTGGCGTGCCTGACCGCGAGCGGCAACTCCTCGACGACCCCGTTGCTGAGCTGCTCGGGCACCTCGGACGCCCAGGGCAGCGGAGCGCTGCGCCTCACCGCTGCGGCCGGCAGCCAGATCGGCGGCGTCTTCGGCTCGACCGCCTTCTCGACCACCAGCGGTCTCGAGGTCAGCTTCAAGAGCTACCAGTACGGGGGTGGTGGCGCGGACGGGATCGGGTTCATCCTGGCGGCGGCCAACCCCTCGACCTCCGCCCCGCCGACCGTGCTGGGCCCCGGTGGTGGTCAGCTGGGCTATTCCCCGGACGGCGGGGTCTCGGGCGTCGCCAACGGCTACCTCGGGGTCGGCCTGGACGTCTACGGGAACTACAGCAACACGGTCGCGTCGGGGAGCGGCTGCAGCGCCCCCACCAACATCTCGAGCCAGGTCCCGGGTGCGGTCGTGGTCCGCGGACCCGGCTCGGGGACGGTCGGCTACTGCCCCCTGACCACGACGTACACGGGGAGCTCCTCCTCCCAGCTGACCCTGCGTGGAAGCACCCGTGCGAACTCCGTCGTGCCGGTCAAGGTGCTGGTCAACCCCACGGCGACCGCCTTCACCAGCTCCGACGGGTCGACCGTGGCCGCCGGTTCCTACAAGGTGATCGCGACGCCGGCCGGCAGCAGCACGGCCAAGACCCTGAGCGGCACCCTCCCGGTCGCGTCGTCGTCGTTGTACCCCTCGAGCACCTGGGTGAACTCCAACGGGGTTCCCAAGCAGCTGGCGTTCGGCTTCGCCGGCTCGACCGGCGGCATCAACGACGTGCACGAGATCTCGGACGTGCAGGTCCGGACGTTCGATCCCGACCCCACCCTCGGGGTGTCGACCACCGCGTACGCCGCGTCGACCTCGGCCGCCGGTGACCCGGTCACCTACGTCGCGAGGACCTCCGTCTCCGGAGCGCCCGTCACCGGTCCGATCACCGTCACGCACACCACCCCGACCGGGGTGCTGCCGCTGGCCGCGTACGCCGACGGCTTCACGTGCGGAGCGCCCTCGGGACGCACCATCACGTGCGCCACCACCGGGTCTTTCGTGTTCGCCGTCGGCTCCAGCTCGCCTGACATCACGATCGTCGCCATCGCCACCACGACGATCACGGTCTCGACCATCCGCAGCTCCTCGTCCACGACGGCGAGCGCGACAGGTGCGATCTCCGGCACCGACTCGTCGATGGGCACGGGCACGCTGCCGACGACTCCGGTGGTGACCGCTGCCTCGCCTGCGCTGGGCTCCGTCGCGGGGGGCAGCACCGTCACCCTCACGGGTACGAACATCGTGGCGGCCACGGCGGTGGAGATCGGCACCACGGCGCAGCTCGCGGCCGGGACTCCCGTGACCCTGCTGACCTGCGCCAGCGGAGACACGACGAGCTGTTTCGTGGTCAGCGGCTCGACCCTGCTCGTGTACGTCCCGTCGCGGTCGAGCAGTGCCACGGTGTCCCTCACGGTCGTGACGAAAGGGGTTGCTGACGCGGCCGACTACGTCTACGCGGACGTGCCCGCGACCATCGCCACCCCGACGGCCACGGCCGGCATCACCAGCGCGGTGCTGACCTGGACGGCGCCGGCGAACAACGGCAGCGCTATCACCGGCTACACCGTCACGCCCTACCTCAACGGCACGGCGCAGACGTCGGCCTACGTGGCCGGGTCAGCCACCTCGCGCACCCTCACGGGCTTGACCGCCGGAGGCTCGTACACCTTCACGGTGGCCGCGGTGAACGGCATCGGCACGTCGACGGCGAGCGCGAAGTCGGCGGCCGTGGTCCCGTACGCCCTCCCCGGCGCCCCCGTCATCGGCAGCGTGGTCGCCGCCGACCTGGCCGTGACCCTGTCCTGGACGGCCCCGAGCAGCAACGGGAGCGCGATCACCGGCTACGTGGTCACCCCCTACATCGGGTCGACGGCCCAGGCGACCCGGACCTTCGCCGGCACCGCGACCAGCCAGAGCATCACCGGCCTGACCGCCGGCACCGCGTACACCTTCCGTGTGGCGGCGCAGAACGCCGCCGGTACAGGTCCCGTCTCCGCCAGCTCGGCGGCGGCGACGCCCAACGCGCAGCCGACCCTGACCTTCGCCGCCCCGCCGGACGGCTATCTCGGGGTCGCCTACAGCACCCAGCTGGCCGCGACCGGTGGGACGTCGCCGTTCGTGTGGTCGGTCACGAGCGGCACGTTGGCCCCGGGGCTGACGTTGAACCCGTCCAGCGGGCTGCTGAGCGGGACGCCGACGGTCTCCGGCAGCTACACCTTCACCATCGCCGTGGTCGACGCCAGCAACCAGAGCGCCACCAAGGCCGTGACGATGAACGTGACGAGTGTGCCGGATGCGCCGGCCAGGCCCACGGCCACCGCCGGCCAGAACCAGGCCACGGTCAGCTGGGTGACGCCGAGCAGCAACGGGTCCACCATCACGGGGTACGTGATCACCCCGTACCTGGCCGGGGCGGCCCAGACGCCGGTGACCGTAGGCGCCACCCCCACCGCCCAGGTGATCGGGGGACTCGACGCCGGCGGGTCCTACACCTTCACCGTCGCGGCCGTGAACGCGCGCGGGACATCGACCGCGAGCGCGGCATCCACGGCGGTGGTGCCGTACGCCGCCCTCGGCGCACCCACGATCACCGCCGCCCAGGCCGCCGACTCCTCTGCGGTGCTGACCTGGACCGCGCCCACCAGCACCGGCGGCAGCCCGATCACCGGTTACGTGGTCACGCCGTACATCGGCTCGGTGGCTCAGACTCCGCAGACCTTCGTCGGCACCGCCACCACGCAGACCGTCACCGGTCTGACGCCCGGCACGGCTTACACGTTCAGGGTGGCGGCGCAGAACGCCTCCGGCGCCACCTCGCTCTACCGGGTCAACGCCGGCGGGCCGACGGTCACGGCTCTCGACGGAGGACTGGACTGGGCGGCCGACAACAGTGCCAGCAGCCCGTACTACGGCACCGGGACGGCCACCACCTCCGACAGCCCGTCGGTCGCCCTCGACCCGACGATCCCCGCCGGGACGCCCCTGGCCCTGTTCGACACGCAGCGCTACGACCTGGCCGGCGGCACGAACATGCTCTGGCAGTTCCCGGTGCCCACCGGGACCGCCGTGACGGTGCGCCTCTACTTCGCGAACCGGTACTCGGGCACCGGTCAGGTGGGCCAGCGTGTGTTCGACGTGAGTCTCGACGGCACGACCGTCCTCGATCACTTCGACGCGGTCGCCGGCGCGGGCGGTGACCAGAGGGCGACCATGCGCGAGCTCACGATCACCAGCGACGGTTCGGTCGACATCGGCTTCACCCCCGAGATCGAGAACCCCATGATCAGCGCGATCGACATCGCCCAGACCAGCCAGGGCGGCACGGGACCCGCGTCCGTCGCGTCGACCTCGGTCACCCCGAACGCCTCGCCCACCCTCACGTTCGCCGCTCCGCCCTCCGGGGAGGTGGCGGTCGCCTACAGCAGCCAGCTCGCGGTCACCGACGGGACCTCGCCCTTCGTCTGGTCGGTCGCCTCGGGCTCGCTCCCGACCGGTCTCGACCTCGACGCGTCGACGGGGCTGCTGAGCGGCACGCCGACGACGGCCGGCTCGTACGTCTTCACCGTGCAGGTGGTGGACGCGTCGGGGCGGAGCGCCACCAGGGAGATCACCCTGGTCGTCGCGGCACCACCGGTGCTGACCTTCGCCCCGCCGACCGGGGAGGTCTCGGTCGCCTACAGCTACCAGCCCACCGTCTCCGGGGGGACCGCGCCGTATGCCTGGAGGACCAGCGCGGGGAGCCTGCAGGCCGGCCTCACGCTCAATGCGTCGACGGGGCTCATCAGCGGCACGCCGACCACGTCGGGCACCTCCAGCGTGACCCTCACCGTCACCTCCGCGCGGGGCGGCGCGGCGAGCAAGACCGCCAACGTCGTCATCACCGCGCTGCCGACGCTCACCTTCGCCGCGCCCGCCGCCGGGCAGGTCGCGGTCGCGTACAGCACGACCTTCACCGCCAGCGGTGGTACGAAGCCGCTGGTCTGGTCGATCTCCTCCGGCAGCGTCCCGCCCGGTCTGACCTTGAGCTCCGGCACCGGCGTGCTCTCCGGCACCCCGACCGCCGTGGGCAGCTCGTCGTTCACCGTCAAGGTCACCGACGCCAACAACGTGGTGGCGAGCAAGGCCGTGACCCTCGTGGTCGGCACCGGGCCCCTGGTCATCGCCAAGACCGCCGACGTGTCGTCGACCGCGGCTGGGCGCGTCGTGACCTTCACCATCAAGGTGACCAACACGGGCGCCTCGGCGTTCACCGCGGTGGCGCTGACTGATCCGCTCGGCAGCCCCGGCAGCGTGCTGGACGACGCCACGTACGACGGCGGCGCCACCGCATCGAGCGGCACGGTCAGCTACACGGGCGGGGCGGTGCGCTGGACCGGTGACGTTCCCGTCGGCGGTTCGGCGACGATCACCTACTCCGTCACCGTGAGCAGCGCCGGCACCGGGGACGAGCTGCTGACCAGCACCGTGGTCGCCTCGACGCCGGGCACCAACTGCGTGAGCGGCAGCGTGGATGCGCGGTGCTCGGTGGTGGTGCCGGTGGCGCGGTTGGTGCTGAGGCGGACGGGGTTGTTGCCGGCGTCGGCGGCGCCGGGGACGGGGCTGGATCTGTCGGTGGCGTTCACGAACGACGGTCAGGTGGCGTACTCGGGGATCTCGGTGGTGATCCCGCGGTTGGACTCGGCCGACGACCTGTTCGCGACGGAGGCTGATGTGGCGTCGTCGGGGACGTTGGTGCGCACGGACACGACGACGCGGTGGACCGGTGACATCGCGGTGGGTGCGACCGTGACGGTGAGGATCCTGCGCACGGTGCGTGATCCTGATCCGGGCAACCACGTGATCACGGCGCCGTTGCAGTCGGACGCGCCGGGCAGCAGCTGTCCGACGGTGGGGGCGACGGATCCGCGCTGCTCGTTCACGATCACGGTGCCGGAGCTGAGCATCACCAAGACGGCGAGCAGGACGAGTGTGGAGCCGGGTCTGCCCGTGGGGTTCACGATCGTGGTGAAGAACTCGGGCAAGACGGCGTACGCGGCAGCGGCGGGGACGGCTGCGGTGCTGAGCGACTCGTTGGTCGGGGTCCTCGACGATGCGGGTTACAACGGCGACGCGTCGGCGACGAGCGGTTCGGTGGGTCTGGTCGGGCCCGGCAGCACGTCGTTGTCGTGGTCGGGTGACCTGGCGGTCGGGGCCAGTGTCACGATCACCTACTCGGTCACGGCGACCAGCCCGGCCCGGGGTGACAAGACGATGACCAACACGGTGACGTCGACCAGCCCGGGCAGCAGCTGCGAGCCGGACCGCAACGCTGACACCTGCACCACCACCACCAGCGTCCTCACCCCTCAGCTCACCCTCACCTCGTCGGTCAGCGGGTCAACCCCGCCGACGACGCCGCCCACCGCTGGCCCCGGGGAGGTCGTGACCTACACGACCACCGCCACCAACACCGGTCAGACCGCCTACACCTCGACGAGCGTGGCCGCGGATCTCACCGACGTGCTCGACGACGCGGCGTACGCGGGCGGGGCGACCGTCTCCGTCACGGGTGGCGGCGCGGAGAACGGCACCTTGAGCTTCAGCGGGTCCACGCTCACGTGGACCGGCGCGCTCGCCATGGGGGCCAGGGCGACCATCACGTACCGCGTGACGATCAGCGACCCGGTTCCGCCCGGCGGCAGCCACGTGCTCGTCAGCTCGGTCAGCTCGACTGCGGCAGGTGCGACCTGCAGCGCGTCCGGTGCGTGCAGCACCTCGGTCCGGGTGCTGATGCCCGCCCTCACCATCACACAGACCGCCGACCGCACGACCGTGGTCGCGGGCGGGCGGGTGACGTACACCGTGACGCTGATGAACACCGGTGAGACCGACCAGCAGGCGGCGACGTTCCGCGACGCGGTCGGTGGCCCCGAGGTCAGGGCGTTCGCCGACTACGCCGGCGACGCCACCGCCAGCGTGGGGCTGGTGAGCTACGCCGATCCGACGCTCACCTGGACCGGGCTCCTGCTCAGGGGACAGGCAGCCGTCGTCACCTTCTCCGTGCAGACGCGCTACCCCGCTCCGGCCAAGGTGGACGGCGCACGCCAGATGACGAACACCGTGACCTCGACTACCTCGGGCTCGACCTGCGTCACGGGCGCCGAGGGCGGGTGCCGAACGACGGTCTCCGTCCTCCAACCGACCTTGAGCATCACCAAGACGGCGGACACCAGCCAGGTGGTGGCCGGTGGCACCATCGCCTACACTGTCGCGGCGAGCAACACCGGGGAGGCCGACTACACCTCCGCGGGGCTCTCGGACGACCTGAACGCCCTGCTGACGTACGGGTCGTACGGTGGGGACGCCAGCGCGACGCTGGGCGAGGTCACCTACGCCGACGGTGTGGTCGGCTGGACGGGGCCGCTGGCTCGGGGCGACACCGTCCTGATCACCTTCAGCCTGCGGATCGACATCGAGACGCAGGCCGTGACCCTGGTCAACCGCGTCGACTCCTCGACCGTGGGCAGCAACTGCCAGACCGGCTCTGGCGACCCGGGATGCGCGGCCTCGACGTCGGTCGCGGCCCGGAGCATCACGCTGAGCGGCCTGACCCCGTCCTTCACCCTCACGGGCCTGCCGGGGTCGACGGTGCAGCAGGAGGGTGCCGTCGGTATGACGGTCACCACCAACAGCACCGGCGGGTACGCCGTCACGGTCAGGTCCACGACGGACGTGCTGACGGGGAGCGGGTCCAGCACCGACACCATTCCCGTGGGTCAGCTGGGCGTGCGGGGCACCGCCCCGCGCGGCTACGTCCCCCTGTCGCGAACGGCCCCGGTCACCGTCCACACCAGCACCGGGCCGACCTCCGCCGGCGGCGACGCGATCAGCAACGACTACCGGGTGACGGTCCCGGACGTCACCTCCGGCACGTACACCACCGAGCTCGAGTACATCGCCACCGCGCAGTAGTCCCCGTGACCCCCCGCCGAGAGGAACGACCCATGCACACCAGGCCCCTGCCCGGTCCCAGGTCGCGGCTGGCCACCGCGCTGCTCGGGGTCGCGCTGCTGCTCCTCGGCGCCCACGCGACGACCGCGCAGGCCGAGACCCTCGATCCGCAGCTCAGCATCGCGGTCGACGACGGCAGCGCCTCGGCCAGGAGCGGGGACAAGATCAGCTACACGCTCACGGTCACGAACCTCGGCACCACGAAGATCAAGGACCTGCGGGTGAGCCAGTCGGTTCCGCAGGGCGCCTCCGTCCTCTCGGTCGGCTCGCGCGGCCGGCAGGCCCCGGGCAAGATCAGCTGGTCGGTCGCCCTGGCCCCGACCGGGAAGGCCACGATGCGCACCACCATGGCCCTGGGTGCGACGCCGGAGTCGGCGCTCCGCCTCGCCTCCGTGGCCTGTGCGCAGGTGTCCGCCGAGGGTCCGCCGCTGGTGTGCGCGACCGACTCCGACCAGCTGCCCGCCGGGGCCGCAGTGGAGGCCGCCCAGGCCGGTGCCGCCGACGCCAGCGGCAGTGCGGGCGGTCGTACGCCGTGGTTCGTCGGAGGCGGTGCCGGCCTGGTCGTCCTCCTGCTCGGCGCCCTGCTGCTCGTCCGTCGGCACCGCCACGGCGGGACGGGGCCGGTCGCGCAGCGGGCCGCGACGTCCGAGGTCGGGTGAGGGTGGACGGTGGTGGCAGGCTCGGTGCGTGGTGACGCATGAGCCGGTTGTCGAGCAGGTCGAGGGCCCCCAGCGTGGCGCGGGCCTGAGGTTCCTCCGCGAGCTCGCGATCGTGGTCGTCGGTGCCATCGTGGTCAGCGTGCTGCTGCGGGCGTTCGTGGGGCAGATGTTCATCATCCCGTCCGCCTCGATGCAGAACACCCTGCTCGAGGGCGACCGCGTGGTCGTGCAGAAGATCACCGACTTCCACCGTGGTCAGGTGGTCGTGTTCAAGGACCCCGCCAGCTGGCTGCCCGACGAGCCCGACGGGGACGCCAGCCTCCTCGACCGCGCCCTGGAGATCGTCGGGATCCCGACCGCGAGCTCGCCGGGCCACCTGATCAAGCGGGTGATCGGCATGCCGGGGGACCGGGTGGTCTGCTGCGACGACCGCGGCCGGGTCACGGTCAACGGGGTCGCGCTGGACGAGCAGGACTACCTGTACACGAGCTCGTCGGGCGAGCAGGTCGCACCCTCGGACGTGCGGTTCACGGTGGTGGTCCCGCGCGACCACCTCTTCGTCATGGGCGACCACCGCGACGACAGCGCCGACTCGCGCTGCCACCTCTCCGACCTGTCGACGCAGGGGCAGGGACAGACCGCGTTCGTGCCGGAGTCCGACGTCGTGGGTCCCGCGTTCGCGATCCTGTCGCCCTTCGACCGGGCGCAGCGGCTGCGCGTGCCCGCGACGTTCGCGGACGTGCCCGCGCCGAGCGATCCGGCGCCGAGGCGCGGCGTGATCAAGCCGGTCGGCGTCACCTGCCCCTGACGCACGCGTGATCGGGACCATCGCGGGTACCTGAAGACAGAAGACACAACCGATCGAGGAGGAACGATGGCGAAGTCAGTCGCGACCGTGTGGGTGCCCGTGGACGACATGGACCGGGCAAAGAGCTTCTACGCCGACACGCTGCGGTTCGAGGTGACCAAGGAGACGCCCGAGTGGAGCGAGATCGACGCCGGCAACCTGACCATCGGGCTGAACGCCCGTGAGGGCACCTCGGCCCACGCCGACGGCGGAGCGGTCATCACGTTCACCCCCGAGGGCGGGATCGACGCCGAGGTCGAGCGTCTGCAGGGTGCAGGCGTGAGCTTCACCGGTGGCATCAGCGACCACCCGTGGGGCCGGATCGCGCCGTTCAAGGACACCGAGGGCAACGACCTGCAGCTGTACGCGCCGCCCGCGGACTGAGCCGAGACGCCTGCGGAGGGCGCGGGGCGTCCTCCGCGGGCCGACCGTGGGGCGGTGTAGCGTCCGAAACGTGCTGCCCCTCACACAAATCCAGTCCCAGCGGCCACAGGCGGCCCGGTGACCACGACCGTCGCCGCACCTGAGGGCGTACGGGCGACGGACCAGAGCCGCCCCGCGCGGTCCCGGCGCGAGCCGGGGTCGTGGGGGGCGTTCGTCTACCTCGTGCCGGCGCTGGTCGTGTTCGTGGCGTTCTTCTTCTTCCCGCTCGGCCGGTCGATCTACCTCTCGTTCCAGCGCAGCGACCTCTTCGGCCGGCCGCGCGGCTTCGTGGGGCTGGAGCACTACACCGACCTCTTCACCGACCCCGGCTTCGGCAAGACGCTGCTGGTGACCCTCGGGTTCACGCTGCTCACGGTCGTCCCGAGCATCCTCATCGGCCTGGTCCTCGCGCTGCTGCTGCAGGAGCGGATCCGCGCGGTGCGCTTCTTCCGCACGGCCTTCGCGCTGCCCTTCGCCTTCTCCGTCGCCACCGCCGCCGTGGTGTTCGGGGTGATGCTCAACCCGGCCACCGGCGTCGTCAACGGCCTGCTGTCCTACGTCGGGATCGCGCCGGTCGGCTGGCTCACCGAGCCCTCGACCGCGCTGCTCGCCGTCGCCGCCACGTCGGTGTGGATGCAGGTCGGCTACAACCTGCTCGTGATGTCGGCCGGCCTGGGCGCCGTGCCCGACGACGTCCTGGAGGCGGCCCGGCTCGACGGTGCCTCCGGCCTGCGGCTGCAGACCGGCGTGGTCCTGCCGCTGATCAGCCCGCAGCTGTTCTTCCTCGCCGTCACGGGCACCGTGCAAGCCCTGCAGAGCTTCGGCCAGATCCACATCCTCACCCGCGGCGGGCCCGACCGCTCGACCCAGACGCTCGTCTACTCGATCTACGACGTCGCCTTCGCCAACAACAACTCCAACTTCGGCGCCGGCTCCGCGCAGGCGATCGTCCTGCTGGTCGTCGTGCTGGCGATCACGGCGTTCCAGTTCGGGTTCCTCCAGCGGAAGGTGTTCTACTCCTGATGGCCACCGCGACCTCTTCGGCGACCTCGCCCGCGACCACGACGGCACGGCCGCCCGCACGTCGGTCCGGCACGTCCTCGTCGCCGGCCCGGCGCCGCCCCAGAGGCGGTCGGGTCCTGAACTACGTGCTCCTGGGCGTGCTGTTCCTGGTGCTGCTCTTCCCGGTCTACTACGGCTTCGTCGGCAGCTTCATGAGCACGAGTGACATCAACACCTTCCCGCCCCGCCTCTGGCCGGTGAGCGGGTTCGTCGCCGAGAACTACGCGAACGCGCTGGACACGATCCCGCTCGGCCGGCAGTACCTGAACTCGGCCGCCGTCGCCGTGCTCGTGGTCGTCGGCCAGCTCGTGACCAGCGTCCTGGCGGCGTACGCCCTGGTGTTCCTCCGGATCCGGGGGCGACGCTTCTGGTTCGCCCTGCTGCTCAGCACGATGATGATCCCCTGGGAGGCGATCATCATCCCGAACTACCTGGCCATGGCCGAGCTCGGTCTGATCAACACGATCGCCGCCCTCGCCCTGCCCTACCTCGCGGCGGGGTTCGGGGTCTTCCTGCTGCGCCAGGCGTTCCTCACCTTCCCGATGGAGCTGCGCGACGCCGCCCGGGTCGACGGGGTCGGGAACTTCGGCTTCCTGTGGCGGATCCTCGTGCCCCTGACCCGGCCGACGATCGCCGCCCTGGGCGTGTGGTCGTTCCTGTCCGCCTGGAACATGTACTTCTGGCCGCTGCTGATCACCCAGGCGCCCGAGAACCAGACGATCCAGATCGGCATCGCCCAGCTGCAGTCGGTCGACGCGAACGACCCCGGCATGGTGCTCGCCGGCGTGGTCCTGGCGCTGCTGCCGACGCTGGCCCTGGTGCTCTTCGGGCAACGGTTCATCGTCCGCGGCCTGACGGCGGGGTCGGGCCGATGAGCGCCGCTCTGCGCCGCCTGCTCGCCGCGCTCGGGGTCCTGCTGCTGGTGACCGTCGCGGGTTGTGGCGCCGGGCGTCCCGAGGGCAACCTCGACGTCCCGGCCGCCGACGCGCTCGACCGGGCGCCCGGGATCACCAAGATCACCTTCTGGCACTCCATGGACTCGAGCAACGGGGTGGCCCTCAACGCGCTGGTGGCCAGGTTCAACGCCGCCCACGTGGGCAAGATCGAGGTGTCGGCGGTCTTCGAGGGCGACTACGACACGGCGATCACCAAGTACAAGGCCTCGGTCCAGTCCAGCACGACGCCCTCGATCATCCAGATCTACGACATCGGCACCCAGTTCATGGTCGACTCCGGCGAGGTCGTGCCCGCCGCCGCCTTCGCGAAGCGGGACGGCTACGACCTCGGCGTCATCCAGAAGAACATCGCCGGCACCTACAGCGTCGACGGCACCCAGTGGTCGATGCCGCTGAACAGCTCGGTGCCGCTTCTGTACTACAACAAGACGGCGTTCAGGGCGGCCGGCCTCGACCCGGACAAGCCCCCGCGCAACCTCGCCGAGATCCGGGCGGACGCGGAGAAGCTGAGCAAGGTCAACGGGGGTCCGGTGACCTACGGCTTCGGCGCCGCGATCTACGGCTGGTACCTCGAGCAGTTCGCCGCGACGGCGGGCGAGGAGTTCTGCAACGCCGACAACGGCCGGACCGGGCAGCGCGTGACCGCGGCGAACATGTCCTCGCCCACCATCACCGAGGCGGTCGAGTGGTGGCAGAAGATGGTCGCCGACGGGCTGGCCGTGAACACCGGCCGGGTGAGCAAGGACGCGCAGGACGCGTTCAAGGCCGGGCAGACGGCGATGACCTTCGAGTCCACCGGCCAGGTCAAGGGCTTCACCGCGGCGGCCAAGGGCAAGTTCGAGCTGGGCGCGGCGGCGTACCCGGTGGTCTCCGGTTCCGAGAAGCCGGGCAACGGGCCCTCGATCGGCGGCGGGAGCCTGTGGATCTCCGGGCCCGGGCACTCCGAGGCCGAGAAGGAGGCGTCCTGGCAGCTGGCGAAGTTCCTCGCCCAGCCCGACTCCCAGGCGTTCTGGCACACGCAGACGGGTTACTTCCCGGTCACCAGCAAGGCGCTGGAGGAGCCGGCCGACAAGGAGTTCGTCGCGAGCAACCCGCTCTTCACCGTGGCCATCGACTCGCTCGACAAGACCACCGTGTCGCCGGCGACGACGGGCTGCGCGGCCGGGCCGATGCCCCAGATGCGCAAGAACCTCGAGGACGGTCTCGAGCGGGCGCTGATCGGCAAGGACGCGCGGACGTCGCTGGTCAAGGTCCAGGAGAACGTGGCCGAGTCGGTCGCCAGCTACAACGAGTCCGTGGGCGGCTGAGGCTCCCGCGCTCTGCCCTCCTGACGGACGCCCGTACGCAGGGCGTCGATCAGGGCCTCGACGCGGGCGCCGTGGTCGCCGGCCACGGCGTCCGACGACTCTCCGTCCATGAGGCGGCGCGCGTTCTCCACGAGCACGGTGGAGTAGCCGGCCACGAAGAACGCGGCGAGCAGCGTCGCGTCCCCGTCGAAGGTCTCGTCCCGCACCAGCTCGTCGGCGAGGATCCGCTGCAGGTCGGCCGCGACCTCGCGGACGCGGGCGACCAGTGCGGCCGAGGAGGCCACCGTGCGGAAGAAGGGGACGGAGGCGTCTCCGAGCCCGGAGAACGGTTGGCGCTCGTCGCGCAGGTGCAGCGCCGTCCGCCGGAGCGACTCGACCACGTCGACCCCCGCCCCGCGGCCGCGCACGGCTGAGCGCAGCAGCTCCGCGGCGTCGTCCGCGCGGTCCAGGAGGAGGTCCTCCTTGCGCGGGAAGTGGTTGAACACCGTCACGCTCGACACCCCGGCCTCGCGCGCGACCTCGGCGACCGTGACCGCGTCGAACCCGCGGTCGAGAAAGAGGCGGGTGGCGACCTGGGAGATCCGCGCGCGCGTCTGGGGCCCGCCACGTACGTCGGTCCGTGGCACCGGCCCTCCCTTCCGCACGCTCCAGCTGTCGACCTCAACCTACTGGTTGTGTGACTAAAGATAGTGGCTTAAGATAGACGCATGCCGCTCGCCTCGACCATCGCTGTCGCTCCTGCCTCCTCCCCGCGCTCGCTCCGGGAGGCCTGGCTCGCCCTGGCCGGGCTGTCCGCGGTCTTCCTCTTCGAGATGCTCGACAACTCGGTCCTCAACGTCGCGCTGCCGACGATCGGGCGCGACCTGCACGCGTCCACGACGGCGCTGCAATGGGTGACGGGCGCCTACTCGGTCGTGTTCGGCGGGCTGATGCTGCTCTTCGGGGCGGTCGCCGACCGGTTCGGTCGCCGACGGACGATGCTCGTCGGCCTGGTCCTGCTGGCGCTCGCCGGCATCGCGACCGTGCTCGTCACGACGACCTCCCAGCTGGTCGCCGTCCGCGCCGTCATGGGGGTCGCGGCGGCGATGACCACCCCGGGCTCCATGGCGCTGGCGTTCCGCCTGTTCGACACCGACGCCCTCCGGGTCCGCGCGCTGACCGTCATCTCGACTGCCGGCCTCGTCGGGCTCGCGGTCGGCCCGACGGTCGGTGGCCTGGTGCTCGCCGTCGCCCCGTGGCAGGTGCTGCTGCTGGCGAACGTCCCGATCGCGGTGCTCGCCCTCGTCGGGATCCGGGCGGGGGTGGCCGCCGACGTGGCGGCCGACCTCCACCCGGCCCCGGTCGACGTCGTGGGAGCCGTGCTGGGGACCGCGACGATCGTCCTCGCCCTCGTCGCACCGACGCTCTTCGTGGAACGGGCCGGGTCCTGGCTGCCCTGGTCCGCCGTCGCCGCAGCGGTCCTGGTCGGAACCGCCTTCGTCCTCCGCGAACGCTCGGCCCGGCACCCGCTGCTCGACCTGAGGCTGGTTGCGCTGCCGCTCGTCTCGAGCGGGCTGGCGTACAAGGCGGCCGCCGGTCTGGCCGTCGCCGGTCTCGGCTACCTGGCCACCCTCCAGCTGCAGCTGGCCTGGGGCTGGTCCCCGGCGCACGCCGCCGTCGGGATGCTCCCGCAGGTCGTCGTGCTCCTCGCCGGCGGCAGGCTGGTGGGCCCGTTCGTCCAGCGGGTCGGCCTGGACCGTGCCGCCTGGCTCAGCGCGGCCGCTGTCGTGCTCGGGCTCGGCGTCTTCGGCGCGCTCGGCCGGTTCGGCTACGGCTGGCTCGTCGTCGCGCTCGTGCTCGTCGCCGCGGGCATGCGCGTCGTCGGCGTCGTCGCCGGCACGAACGTGCTCAAGGGCCTGCCCGGCGACCGTACGTCGGTGGGGGCCGCCCTCGTCGACACCTCGAGCGAGCTCGCCTCCGCGATCGGCATCGCCGCTACCGGCACGATCCTCGCCGCGCTGGTCACCGGCAGCATCGCCGCGCCCCGCTGGGACGCGACGCAGCACGCCCAGTTCTCGACGGCCGTCACGGTCGCCGGCCTCACCCTCACCGCCGTGTCGGCCGCGCTCGTGGCCTACGGGATCGTCCGGTCCCGGCGCGCCGACCCCACCCAGCCGCAGCCCGCAGACGGAGAGCCCCGATGACCCCGATGACCGTGATGACGCCTGTGCCCCCCACGACCGAGACGACCCCACGCCCACCCTTCGACCCCGAGCTCGCCCCGTTCCTCACCGCGATGGGGGAGCGCGGTCGCACCCTCACCCCGGAGATGCTGCCGCGGATGCGGGCGCTGGAGGTCGGTGAGGACGAGCTCGACGCCCGGCTGCAGAGCCGCGGCCTGGAGCGCCGGGCGTACGAGGTCCCCGGTCACCTGGGCGTCCCGATCCGTCTCGCCGTGATCTCGAGGGTCGGGCGCACCGGCCCCACGGCGTGCTTCTACACGATGCACGGCGGCGGGATGATGTTCGGCCACCACCTCGGCAACCTCGAGTCCTACGACGACTGGCTGCTGACCCACGACGTCGTCCTGGTCAGCGTCGACTACCGCCTGGCCCCGGAGCACCCGGACCCCACCCCGGTCGAGGACTGCTACGCCGGGCTCGTCTGGACGGCCGACCACGCCGAGGAGCTGGGCATCGACCCGGCCCGCATCGTCCTCGTGGGCCAGAGCGCGGGCGGCGGTCTCGCGGCCGGCACGGCACTCTTGGCGCGGGACCGGCAGGGGCCGGCCGTGTGCGCGCAGATCCTGGTCTCCCCGATGCTCGACGACACGGACTCCACGGTCTCGACGCGCCAGATCGACGGTGCCGGTGTGGCGGACCGGGGCCTGACGCGGGTCGCGTGGACCGCCTACCTCGGCGACCGGCGTGCCGGGGACGACGTGTCCGTCTACGCTGCCCCGGCCCGGGCCACCGATCTGTCGGGGCTGCCCCCGACCTACCTCGACTGCGCGAGCGCGGAGGTGTTCCGCGACGAGACGGTGGCGTACGCGAGCCGCCTCTGGGCCGCCGGGGTCCAGGCCGAGCTCCACGTCTGGCCGGGCGGGTTCCACGGCTTCGCCGGCCTGGTTCCGCAGGCGGCGCTGTCAAGGGCCGCGACCGCGGCCCTCGCGGGCTGGACCGACCGCCTCCTCGCCGGCTGACGACCGGGCCTGCGCGCGGTGTGTGTGCTGGCGTCCTGGGGTAACACCCCTGGCAGACGCGGCGATGGGGCGGTGTCGAGCCCGTCCGCCTCCCGAAGGTCGTCCCTGTGCGCCTGCACGCTCTCGTTACCAGCCTCATCACCAGCAGCCTCATCACCACCAGACTCCCCGCCGCCGGCCCACGCCTCAGCATCCCTGCGGCTCCAGCAGCGGACCGGAGCCGCAGGTGATCGGCGTCGGAGGGCTCGGCCTGCGCTGGCTCCGGCTCGGCTGGCCGCTCTGGGCGGCCGAGGAGCCGCCGCGCCACCACGTCTCGCCGCCGCTCCGCGTCGCCTGCCCGCACTGCACGAACGTCGACACGCTCACCCGGCACTGCGGCAACCGCAGCTGCGGCTGGGTGTCCTGCACCTGCGGCGCCCTGGTCTACAGCCGCCGCCGGCACCGTCACCCGCGCCACGGCAGCGGCCGGGACACCTGCCACGACCCGGCGGCCGCGGTCTAGCTGAGCCTTCAGGCCCGGCGGATCACGCTGCGTCTCGCAGAGGTTCGCGGCATCAGCCGAGGAGGTCGACGACCTCGACCCAGCTCGTGACGACGCTGGTCACGCCGACGTCGGTCAGCGACTGCCGCCGCTCGTCCCGCTCGCCCGGCTGCACGAACTGCAGGTTGCCGATCGTCGGGATGCCGGCGGTGATCGCCGAGGTGGCGCCCGTGACCGAGTCCTCCACCGCGACGGCCTGCCCGGGTTCGAGCCCGAGGGCGTGCAGCGCGTGCAGGTAGATGGCGGGGTCCGGCTTGCTCGTGGGTACCGGGAGCGAGTCCTCGGCGCTGAAGCGCCGCGCGGGCGGGAAGTACCCGGCCATGCCCGTGACCTCGAAGCAGGCCGCGATCCGCGCGTCGGCGCTGGAGCTCACCGCCGCGAGACCGTGGTGCTCGGCCAGCGTCGCGAGCGGACCCAGCACGTCCGGGTCGGGCGTCAGCTCCTGGCGCAGGTAGGCCGTCACGGCTGTCTTCTCCTCCTGCACCCAGCGCTCGACCGCCTCGGGCGCGAGCGCCGGCAGGCCGTGCGTCGCCGCCAGCCGCGCCAGCAGGGAGCGATAGCTCATGCCCGTCGCCGCCAGCCGGAGCTCCTCGGCCTCGTAGCGGTGCTCGACGCCGTGCTCGGCCAGGAAGCGGTTGGTCACCCGGGTCGAGGCCACGAACGCCGGCTCCTCGGAGGGGAACAGGTTGCCGTCGGCGTCGCAGAGGACGACGCGCACCCCGGCGAGGTCGAGCGGGACGCGCTCGAGGTCGCCACCCCGGTCGTGGTGGTCAGGGACACCGGGGCGCGACACACCCCAGTTCTATCGCGAGGCTGCCCGGACCCGCGGGCCAGCGCTGCGGCGTGCCCTGACGGCTGAGGTCAGGCGGCCTCCTGCTGGTCCTGCGGCAACCGCATGGTGAAGAGCGCCTCGACGCAGGCGTGCAGGTCGAACGCTTCGCCGGCCCAGCGCGGGCGGATGGTCTGCGCGCGTGGGTCGTCGAAGCTGGTGACGTCGTGCACGCCTGCGGCACCTGGCCGCCGCCTGGTCTGCTCGGCGAGGTGGCGGGCGAGGGTATCGGCGTCCCACCAGGGTCGGTGGGGTGTGCCGTCGGGCATCACGAACCGCCAGCCCGTGCGTTCCTCGACGGTTCGATGGATGCTCATGCCGCCCTCGTGGACGGCGGTGTGGTGCCACCGGCAGAGCAGGAGCAGGTTGTCGAGGTCCGTCGGGCCGCCCGCTGCCCAGGAGATCCGGTGGTGGGCGTCGAGGTGCCGGGTCTGGTGGCAGCTGGGGAACTGGCACATCCTGTCGCGGATCATGAGCGCCCGGCGTTGCGCTCGCGACACGAGCCGGCGGGTCCGGCCCAGCGCGAGGACGTCGCCGTGGGCGTCGACGACGGCGCCGAGCAGGTCGGCGTCGCACGCCAGGCGTCGTGCCGTCTCCACCTCGACCGGTCCGACGCCCTCGACGTGGCACGTCGGGTCAGCAGGTCGGGCGTGCGGAGACGTTCCCGCGGGAACGTCTCCGGGCCCGGTCTCGCCCAGCTGGTCGGCGGCGACGTGGACCACGACCAGTCGCCGGTCCTCTCCTGACCGGTCCTCGAGCGCAGTGTCGAGGAAGGCCCGGGCCACGTCGAGCAGCGCGTCCGCGTGGGTGTACGCGGGTGTGGCGCCGGCGCGGTCCGGCTCGGCCTGGTCGAGCTCGGGCTCGGGCTTGTCGGGCGGCGCGCCGAGCTGGTCCTGCGCCGCGGTCAGCGCGGCGACGACCGTCGCCCCCTCTTCGGGTGGGAGCACGGCGCGAACCTCGACCATCCCGTCGTCGCGTGTGTGCCAGGTCAGCCCGCGCTTCGCCTGCTGCTGGATGCGCGTGCCGGCGGCGGCTCGGAAGCCGCGCACGGTGCGGGCGAGCTGTGACGCGGTGGCGGTCAGGGCGAGCTCGACGAGCTGGGCCTCGTCGACGACGTCGACGACGCGCGTCACCTCGCGGACCTTGGAGTAGGAGAGTCGTCCGTCGGCGAACGCGGACCGCACGGACGGCATCCGGCGCAGCGCTCTGGCCACCCGTACGTGCTCTCGGGCCACGCCCGGGGTCATGGAGCAGGCCCAGCCGAGCCAGTGCGCCACCGACTTCACGTCGGTCCAGAAGCGGACCGCGCCGGACGCGTCGAACTCGCCCACCAGCTCGAGGAGCTCGCACTCCGAGCGGGCTGCGACCGCCGCGGCCGCGCAGACCCGTCCCGCCAAGGCGTCGGCCTCCGCCCGTTCGGCCGCGCGCTCCACCTGCTGCGGGGTCGGCCCCGCGTGCAGCACGATCGGTCCACCCGCGTACCGGCCCGGCACCACACCCGGTCCGTCATGAACGTCCATCTCAGCCCCCCAGCCGTCTGCCCGCTGGGCCAGACGCTAAGCGTGGGGACTGACACTTCGGCTCGACCGACGACCAGCGTGGCCCGGAGACAGAGCGGCCCGAGCCGGTGTAGCGAGCACCGGCCCGGGCCTCGGACCGGCCTCCCTCTGAAAGGCGACCGGACCTGACGTCAGCATAGTGACGAGGTGGGGAACGCCAGCGGCTTCCTTCCGCTCTCGGGCCGCGCCGGCCCGGCGACGAGCACCCCGAACACGACCCGAACGCGACGAGGGCCGCGACCACCGAAGTGGTCGCGGCCCTCGTGCTCAGGCGCGGCGTCGATCAGACGTCGTAGTAGAGCTCGAACTCGTGCGGCGTGGGGCGGAGCCGGATGGCGTCGATCTCCGTGCGCTTCAGCTCGACCCAGGTCTCGATCAGGTCGGGGGTGAAGACGTCGCCTCCGAGCAGGAACTCGTGGTCGGCCTCGAGGGTGTCGAGGACGCCGCCGAGGCTGTCCGGGACGGTGGGGACGTTCGCGTGCTCCTCGGGCGGGAGCTCGTAGAGGTCCTTGTCGACCGGCGCCAGCGGCTCGGTCTTGTTCAGGATGCCGTCGATGCCCGCCATCAGGATCGCCGCGAACGCCAGGTACGGGTTCGACGACGGGTCCGGGCAGCGGAACTCGACCCGCTTGGCCTTGGGGTTGGAGCCGGTGATCGGGATCCGCATCGCGGCCGACCGGTTGCGCGAGCTGTAGACCAGGTTGACCGGAGCCTCGAAGCCCGGCACCAGACGGTGGTACGAGTTCACGCTCGGGTTGGTGAACGCCAGCAGCGACGGGGCGTGGCTGAGCACGCCGCCGATGTACCAGCGGGCCAGGTCGGACAGGCCGCCGTAGCCGGCCTCGTCGTAGAACAGCGGCGTACCGGCGTTCCAGATCGAGCTGTGGACGTGCATGCCGGAGCCGTTGTCGCCGAAGATCGGCTTGGGCATGAAGGTCGCGGTCTTGCCCGCGGCCCAGGCCGTGTTCTTGACGATGTACTTGAACTTCTGCAGGTCGTCGCCCGCGGCGAGCATCGTGCTGAAGCGGTAGTTGATCTCCGCCTGCCCCGCGGTGCCGACCTCGTGGTGCGCGCGCTCGACCGTCAGGCCCGAGCCCTCGAGGTGCTTGGTCATGTCGTCGCGCAGGTCGGCGAAGTGGTCGACCGGCGGGACGGGGAAGTAGCCGCCCTTGTACTTGACCTTGTAACCGCGGTTGCCACCCTCCTCGATCCGGCCTGTGTTCCAGGCGCCGGCGACCGAGTCGATGGCGTAGTAGCCGGTGTTCTGCTTCGTCTCGAAGCGCACGTCGTCGAACACGTAGAACTCGGCCTCGGGGGCGAAGAAGGCGGTGTCGCCGATACCGGTGGAGGCCAGGAAGTTCTCCGCCTTGCGCGCGATGTTGCGCGGGTCGCGGCTGTACGGCTCCTTGGTCAGCGGGTCGTGCACGAAGAAGTTCAGCGCGAGGGTCTTGGCCTTGCGGAACGGGTCGATGAACGCCGTCGTCGGGTCGGGCAGCAGGGCCATGTCCGACTCGTGGATCTTCTGGAACCCACGGATGGAGGACCCGTCGAAGGCCAGGCCGTCGCTGAACACGGCCTCGTCGAACGACCCGGCGGGCACCGTGAAGTGCTGCATCTGGCCGGGCAGGTCACAGAACCGGATGTCGACGATCTCGACGCCCTCGTTCTTGATGTAGGCCAACAGGTCGTCGGCGCCTTGGAACATCTGTCCTCCGTGGGTAGGCGTGCGTGGGTAGGCGTGGGGGTACGGCCGTCCCTGCGCGCGGACGGCGCAGGCCATGAACGTAGCGTCCTCGGACTCCGAACGTAGGGAGACCCGGTTGCGCGGGGGTTTCCGCGACGTTCCGCCCGCGTAACACCACCTCACACGCGGCTTCCGGGCGCTCGGCCCGGGCGCCAGGACGACACCCCCGCGTACGCTCGGTGGGTGGCTGAGCAGGCCGCCGGTACGGCCGGCGAGAGCGACTACCCGGGCGAGCGCGTCGGGCTGCCCGAGGCGGGTCCGGGCTCGTTGGCGGGCTGGGGGAGGCGCATCCTGGCCCTGGTCGTCGACTGGGTCATCTGCACGGTGGTGGCCGTCCTCCTCTTCTCGCCGCAGGTCCTGACCGGGAACGGGTGGTACCGCTGGGCGACGCTGGGCACGTTCCTGGTGGAGACGTCGGTGCTCTGCGTCTTCGCGGGCGGGAGCGCCGGCCAGCTGATCTGCCGGCTCGCCGTGGGCCGCGTCGACCGCACCCCGCTGGGCTTCGCGCGCTCGTTCCTGCGTGCCGCGATGGTGTGCGTGGTGCTCCCGGCGGTCATCGTCGGCACCGACCGGCGTGGTCTGCACGACCTGGCCGCCGGCACCGTCGTGGTCAACCGTCGCTGACCCGAGCACCGCGCCGCATCACAACTCGGTACGTCTACGTGCAGTGCACTTGAAGCGGAGTAGACCAGGTGTCATCCTGGTCTCATGGTTAACGTCACCGTAACATTCGACCCCGACGACGCGGCCGACCTGAGCAAGGCCCGCGCCGTCCTCGACCGCCTGTCGGCTGCCGCCGACGCCGAGTCGACCGACCCGCAGGCCATCCACCAGAAGGTGATCGCGCTGCTCCGGGGCTACGGGCACAACCGGGTGGAGTACATCCGGGCGGTGGCCAAGGCGGCCCCCGGCCGCGCCCGCTACGAGGACCTCGTCGCCATCGTCGGCTCGTCCAAGGCCCTCGGCGGCACGCACTCCTCGATCGAGCGCGCCTGGCGCGCCAAGGGGATGCCCGGCCCGTTCATCGAGACCGACGACATCGGCGACGCCTCGATGGACATGAGGCTGGCCGACATCGTGCTGTACGCGCTGCACGAGGTCGAGGAGCCCGACCCGCTCGCCGCCGCCCGCTACTGAGCTGCACCCGACCGACACCGAGCTCGGGGCCGACGACGACGTCGACCCCCACCCTGGGGAGGCCGACGACGTCCGCCCCGGCACCGCGAAGGCCCGCCACCTCTTCCGAGGTGACGGGCCTTCGTGGTGCAGCAGGGCTCGAGCTTCTGACGCGCGACCCACCTCTGGGGTGGGTCAGCCGTCAGGACCTCGCAGCTCTCGAGCGGCGAGGCTAGAAACCGGCCTCGGCGAGCGCGCTGCAGCAGGTGTCGATGATCATGCCGCTGACCAGGTACGGGTCCATGTTGGCGTTGGGGCGGCGGTCCTCGAGCCAGCCCTTCTTGGCCTTCTCGACGGCCCAGGGGATGCGGACCGAGGCGCCACGGTCGGAGGCGCCCCAGCTGAACTCCTTGTAGCTGGCGGTCTCGTGCGCGCCGGTCAGGCGGTCCTCGATGCCGGCCCCGTACGCGAGGACGTGCGCCTCCGCGTTCTTGCCGAGGGCCTCGCAGGCCACCACGATCGCGTCGTAGCCGTCCATGGTCGCCTTGGTGGAGAAGTTCGTGTGCGCGCCGGCGCCGTTCCAGTCACCCTTCATCGGCTTCGCGTCGAAGCTGACGGTGACGTCGTAGTCCTCGGCGATGCGGTGCAGCAGCCAGCGGGCGATCCACATCTGGTCCCCGATCATGGGGGCGTTGAGCACGCCGATCTGGAACTCCCACTGCGCCATCATCACCTCGGCGTTGGTGCCCTCGATCGACAGACCGGCGTCGAGGCAGGCCTGGGTGTGGCGCTCGATGATGTCGCGGCCGACCATCTTCTCGCCGCCGACGCCGCAGTAGTACGGGCCCTGCGGGGCGGGGTAGCCGTTCTCGGGCCAGCCGAGCGGACGCCCGCCCTGCATGAACGTGTACTCCTGCTCGATGCCGAACATCGGGTTCTGGTCGGCGTACTTCTCCGCCGCCGCGACGCAGGCCGCACGGGTGTTCGTGGGGTGCGGGGTGAAGTCGGTCAGCTGGACCTCGCACATCACGAGGATGTTGTCCTTGCCGCGGATCGGGTCGGGCACCGTGTAGACCGGCTGCAGGACGCAGTCGGAGTTGGCTCCGGGGGCCTGGTTGGTGCTCGAGCCGTCGAAGCCCCAGATGTCGGGCTCCTTGCCGTCGGCCACGATGCGCGTCTTGCTGCGCATGATCGGCGACGGCTTCGTGCCGTCGATCCAGATGTACTCCGCCTGATACGGCATCCCGAGCTCCTTCTGTGCACACCCGCGAGTGCGGTGTCCCCGGCATCCTGGTCCGACGCGATGTCGGCGCCGTGTCGGAGAGGTTTCCCCTGGCGCACACGGCCTGACGTCCGGTGACGATCTGGAGACAGGGCCGGTGAGGCCGCTGCGATGCTGGTGCCGTGACGCAGCGGCCGAGCACGGAGCACGAGCAGCTCGAGATCACCGACGTCGCCGAGCTGGCGGCGTGGTTGGCGAAGCACCACGCGTCGACGGCCGGGGTCTGGCTGGTGACGTGGAAGAAGACCACGGACCCGGACCGGCACGTCGCCTACGACGCGGTGGTGCGCGAGTGCCTGCGCGTCGGGTGGATCGACAGCCAGGCGCGCGGCGTCGACGGCCGGCGGAGCTCGATCCTGCTGACGCCGCGTCGGCCCGGGAGCGGCTGGGCGCGGACGAACCAGCAGCGGGTGGCCGAGCTCGTCGAGGCCGGGCTCATGCTGCCGCGCGGGCAGCAGGTCGTCGACGAGGCGCGGGCGACCGGGGCCTGGGCGTTGCTCGACGACATCGAGAACCTCGTCGAACCACCCGACCTGGCGTCCGCGCTCGACGCCGACCCCGGGGCGCGGGGGCACTGGGACGCGTTCCCACGCTCGCCTCGTCGGGCCGCGCTCGTCTGGCTGTCGGGAGCGAAGCGCTCGGCCACGCGGGAGGAGCGCGTCGCGCAGATCGTCGAGCGCGCGTCCCAGGGGCTCCGGTCGCCGTGACCGGGCTCAGGTGACGGCGGAACGGACCCGGTAGCGGTCGTCGTCCCAGGCCCGGGTGGCGAGGACGTCGGCCAGGGCCAGGGCGGCGTCGTAGACGTCGACGTGGCGCAGGTAGAGGGGCGTGAGCCCGAAGCGGAGGCAGTCGGGCTCGCGGAAGTCACCGACCACGCCGCGCGCGATCAGCGCCTGGACGACCGCGTACGCCTCCGGGTGCGCGAAGGTCAGGTGGCTCCCGCGGCGGACGTGCTCGCGCGGGGTGACGAGGGTGAGCTCGCCACCGCACCGCTCCTCGACGAGGTCGAGGAAGAGGTCGCCCAGGGCGAGGGACTTCGCGCGGACGGCCCCCAGGTCCGCGCGGGACGCGAGGTCCAGGCCGCACTCCACGAGGGCGAGCGAGACGACCGGCTGGGTGCCGCCGAGGAACCGCGCCACGCCGGGCGCCGCCTCGTACGTGTCCTCCATCGCGAACGGCCGTGCGTGGCCCCACCAGCCGGTGAGCGGCTGGCGGCTGGCGCTGAGGTGGCGCGGGTGGACCCAGAGGAAGGCGGGGGCGCCAGGCCCACCGTTGAGGTACTTGTACGTGCACCCGACGGCGAGGTCGGCGTCGGCGCCGGTGAGGTCGATCGGCAGCGCGCCCACCGAGTGCGCGAGGTCCCAGACCACGAGCGCCCCGGCGGCGTGGACCTGCGCGGTGACCGCGGCGAGGTCCCACAGCGCGCCCGTGCGGTAGTTGACGTGGCTGAGGGTGACGACGGCGGTGCGCTCGTCGATCGCCGACGCGAGCTCGTCGGGCCCGTCGACCAGCCGCAGCTCGTGCCCGCGCCCGAGCAGCTCGGTCAGGCCCTCGGCGATGTAGAGGTCGGTGGGGAAGTTGTCCCGCTCGCTCACCACGACCGTGCGGCGCGGGTCCGCGTCGGACTGCAGGGCGAGGGCGACGGCCAGGGCCTTGAAGAGGTTCGCCGAGGTGGTGTCGGTGACGACCGTGGTCCCTGGGCCGCCGCCGATCAGCGGTGCGAGACGGTCCCCGAGCCGCAGCGGCAGGTCGAACCAGCCGGCCGTGTTCCAGCTGCCGATCAGGTCCTGGCCCCACTCGCGCTCGACCACCTCCGCCGCGCGCCCGGCCGCGGCCTTCGGTCGTGCGCCGAGCGAGTTGCCGTCGAGGTAGACGCCCGGCGGCAGCACGAACTCGTCCCGCAGGCCGGCGAGCGGGTCCTCGTCGTCGAGCCGCTCGCAGTCCGCGCGCGTGATGGGGCCCATGCCCGCTAGCCGACCAGGTCCGCGGCCTCGAGCCAGGCCAGCTCGAGGTCGTTCTTCTCCGCCGTGGCCGTGTCGAGCTCGCGCTGCAGGTCGGCGAGCCGGCTGTAGTCGGCAGCCGCCTTGGCCATCTGCGTGTGCAGCGTGGCGATGCGCTTGTCGACCTTGCCGATCTGCGACTCGACCCGGGACATCGTCTTGCGTGCCGCCCGCAGGTCGCCGGCGGGTGTTCCGGTGGCCGTCGTGCCGTTGGACACCGGCCCCGTGGGCAGGCCGTCCGCGGCCTTCTGGCGCCGCACCTCGAGGTACTGCTCGACGCCGCCGGGCAGCAGCACGCACGTGCCGTCGCCCATCAGCGCGTACGTGACGTCGCAGACACGCTCGAGGAAGTACCGGTCGTGGCTGACCACGATCAGCGTCCCCGGCCAGCCGTCCAGGTAGTCCTCGACGACGTTCAGCGTGTCGATGTCGAGGTCGTTGGTGGGCTCGTCCAGCAGCAGCACGTTCGGCTCGGCCAGCAGCAGGCGCAGCAGCTGCAGCCGGCGTCGTTCGCCGCCGGACAGGTCGTCGAGCCGCGTCGTCAGCTTGTTGCCGGTGAAGCCGAAGCCCTCGAGCAGGCTGCTGGCCGTCACCTCCCCGCTGGCCACCTTCACCTGGCGCCGCACGGCCTCGACCGACTCGAGCACGCGCTCGGACCCGGTGAGCCCCTCCAGCTGCACCAGCGTCTGACCGAGGTGGCCGATGTTGAGGGTCTTGCCCTGCTTGACCGTGCCCGCGGTCGGCTGCGCCTCGCCGTCGAGCAGGCGCAGCAGCGACGACTTGCCCGCGCCGTTGACACCCACCAGGCCGATCCGGTCGCCGGGTCCGATGGACCAGGAGAGGTCCTCCAGCAGCACCTTCGGCGGCTCGCCCACGGCGTAGTCGACGTGCTTCAGGTCGAAGACGTCCTTGCCGAGCCGGCTCGTGGCGAAGCGCTGCAGCTCGAAGCGGTCGCGCGGCGGCGGCTCGTCGGCGATGAGCGCGTTCGCCGCGTCGATCCGGAACTGGGGCTTCGAGGTCCGCGCGGGCGGGCCCCGCCGCAGCCAGGCGAGCTCCTTGCGGAGCAGGTTCTTGCGGCGCGCGTCGGCGGCGCTGGCCTGCCGGGCACGCTCGGCACGGGCGAGCACGTACGCCGCGTAGCCCCCGTCGTACGCGTCGACGCGCGCGTCGTGGACCTCCCAGATCCGGGTGCAGATCGCGTCGAGGAACCACCGGTCGTGGCTGACCACGAGCATCGCGACCGAGCGGGCCTGCAGCGCGTTGAGCGCGTCGGCGAGCCAGGCGACGGCCTCGACGTCGAGGTGGTTGGTCGGCTCGTCGAGGACGAGCAGGTCGTGGTCGCCCAGCAGCAGCTCGGTCAGCGCGACGCGGCGACGTTCCCCGCCGGAGAGGGTGGTGAGCTCCGTGTCGAGGTCGACGTCGGCCAGCAGGTGCTCGACGACGGCGCGGGTGCCGGCGTCGGCGGCCCACACGTGGTCGGGCTGACCGTCGACGATGATCGAGCGGACGGTGGTCCCCGGCGGCACGTCGTCGGTCTGGATGAGGTAGCCGATCGACACCCGCCCGGTGCGCGTGACGCGACCGGAGTCGGGCTCCATGGCGCCGGTGAGGATGCGCAGCAGCGTGGTCTTGCCGTCGCCGTTGCGTCCGACGACGCCGATGACGTCGCCGCGGGACAGCCCGAGGCTGACGCCGTCGAGGAGGGTCCGCGTGCCGAAGGTGATGCTGAGGCGTTCAGCGTTGACGAGGTTGGCCATCAGAGTCTTTCCGCGCCGGAGGCGTCAGTGGGGATGATTCGGCACCGCAGCGGTGCCGGATCGTCCCCGTTGTCGGGTCGGCGAGCGCTAGCGGCCGCGGGTCGCCTGGCGCGAGGCGCGGGTGGGCATCGGGCCCTTGGGCATCGCGACGACCGGGCGTACGGCGTCGAGCGCGCGCAGCCGCTGCTTGAGGTCGGTGACCTGGTTGGCCTCGAGCACCTTCGGCAGCTTGCGGATGCGGTCGGTCAGCTTGTCCAGCGGCACCTGGTTGGCCGCGTCGCCCATCACGAGGGTGGTGACGGTGATGCCGTACGCGACCCGCTCGTGCTTGCGGGCCTCGCTGGTGAGCAGCTGGCGGACGCGCGACGTCTCGCCCTCGCCGACCAGGACCACGCCGCCGGGTCCGAGGGTGCGGTGCACCACGTCGCGCTGGCGCGTGGCGGCGATGACGGGGGTGGAGATCCACTGCTTGGGCAGCATCGACAGGGCGACCTCGGCCGACCCCGTCTGGCCGGCGTACCGCTTGAACGTCGCCCGCTTGGCCCGCCGGACGAGCAGGGCCATGGCCAGCAGCACCCCGAGCAGGACGCCCATGACCACCGCGTAGACGACGTGGCCGACGAGCAGCCCGACCACCACGCCGAGCACGACGGGCAGCAGGAACGCCCCCGCGAGCACGAGGGGCAGCTGCGGGTCGAACTCGTGGGTGACCTTGTACGCCTGTGCGATCTGGCGGAGCCGACCCATGTCGGCCGGGTCGGTGCTGTTCTTGCGGCGCTGCTTCGCCGCGGCCCGGGAGGCCTTGGCGTCGGCCTTGACCTGCTTGGCGCTGGGCGCCGGGCCCTTGGTCGGCGTGAGCGCGCTCGAGCCCGCCCGGGCCGGCGTCGTCGTCTTGCGGTCGGCCATCAGCGGCGCGCCCCCTCGGGGTCGATGTTCGCGCGGGACTCGAGGGCCTCGCGGTAGAGCCGGCCGGCGCGGTAGGAGGACCGGACCAGCGGCCCGCTCAGGACCCCGGCGAAGCCGATCTCCTTGGCCTCCGCCGCGAGCTCGACGAACTCCTCCGGCTTGACCCAGCGGTCGACCGGGTGGTGCCGCGGCGAGGGCCGTAGGTACTGCGTGATGGTGATGATCTCGGTGCCGGCCTCGTGCAGGTCGCGCAGCGCCTCCGAGACCTCCTCGCGGGTCTCGCCCATGCCCAGGATGAGGTTGGACTTGGTCACCATGCCCGCCGCGCGGGAGTAGCGGAGCACGCCGAGGGACCGCTCGTAGCGGAAGCCGGGACGGATGCGCTTGAAGATCCGCGGCACCGTCTCGACGTTGTGCGCGAACACCTCGGGCGCCGCGGAGAACAGCTGGTCCAGGTAGTCGGTGTTGCTCGAGAAGTCCGGGGCCAGCATCTCGACGCCGGTGCCTGGGTTGAGCTCCTTCACCTTGCGGATCGTCTCCGCGTAGAGCCAGGCGCCCTCGTCGGGCAGGTCGTCGCGGCAGACGCCGGTGATGGTCGCGTAGTTCAGGCCCATCTTCTGCACCGACTCGGCCACGCGGAGCGGTTCGCCAGCGTCGAAGTCGGCGGGCTTGCCGGTGTCGATCTGGCAGAAGTCGCAGCGCCGCGTGCACTGGTCGCCGCCGATGAGGAACGTGGCCTCACGGTCTTCCCAGCACTCGAAGATGTTGGGGCAGCCGGCCTCCTGGCAGACCGTGTGCAGCCCCTCGGACTTCACCAGCTGCTGCAGCTCGCGGTACTCCGGGCCCATGCGGGCCGTCGTCTTGATCCAGCTGGGCTTCTTCTCGATCGGGACCGCTGCGTTGCGGACCTCGAGCCGGAGCATCTTGCGTCCCTCGGGCGTCACGGTCACCCGATCACGATACCCGCAGCCTCACAGGATCAGGTGACGTCGCGACGGCGGAAGACGAGCGCCCCGGACACGATCGCGACCACCAGCAGGACGGCCCAGTAGGCGGCGCTGTGGCCGAACGAGATGTGCTTCTCGACCGAGTCGCCGCTCGTCCCGGCCGCGGTGACGGTCTCGACGTACTGCTGGTAGGTCGTGCCGTGGTCGAGGAACGCGGCGAGGTTCTGCTCGGGCAGCCAGGGCGGCAGCCAGCCGAGCGGGCCGTTCGCGTTGGCGGTCACGGCGCCGAGCACCGCCGACAGCACGAGGTAGCCGAGCGCGATGCCCAGCGCCGCGACCGTGTGCCGGGTGAGCAGCGCGAAGACGAAGCCGGCGACCCCGGCCAGGACGGCGATCGGCACCGCCCGCCCGGCGTCGTCGGCCACGCTCGCGAAGCCCGTCAGCTCGCCGCCGTGCACCCGGGTCAGCAGCGCCACCAGACCGAGCATCACGAAGCTCGCGACGGCCCCGCCCAGGGCGGACGCCAGCACCACGGCGAGGAGCTTGGACCCGTACACCTTCAGCCGCTGCGGGACGAACGTCAGCCAGTTGGCCAGCGACCCGGTGGAGTACTCCGCCCCGATGAAGGACGCGCCGACCAGGAACGCGGCCAGCAGCGTGACGTACGCCGACAGCTGCACCGCGAGCGGGGCGACGTCGGCGAACGGCGTCGCGGTCAGGGAGTAGTCGGCCGGGGACGGCTCGTACTGGACGCAGTCCTCCGCCGACCCGCCCTGCTCGAGGCAGGACTTCTCCAGGGCCTCGTGGTTCTGGGCCCACTCCTGGTGCGCCTGCTCGTAGTACTGCTGCTGCTCGGTGACGTCCGCGGCCGAGGGCGGCGTGACCTCGCTGGCGACCACGAGCTGGAACAGGCCCACGGCCAGCAGCACGAGGAGCGCCGCCACCAGCGTGACCCGGCGGGAGCGGAGCCGCTTCAGCTCGACCAGGACCAGGCTCAGCAGGTTCCCGCTGCGGGTCATCGGTCGCCTCCGCTCTGGCGTCGTCCGACGGCGGGTGGCAGGGGAGCGGGGGGAGGGGCGTGGCTCACGCCGGCGCCGAGGTGGTCCTCGGCGGTGAGGCCCAGGAAGACCTCTTCGAGGTCGGGGCGCTGCCAGACGAGCTCGGCGAGGTAGATCTCGCGCTGCGCCAGGACGCGGGTGACGTCGGCCGCGTTCAGCCGGTCGGCGCCGGGGGCGGCGCGGACGAGGACGGTACCGGGCGGGCCGGGTTCCGGGACGAAGCCCGCGGCGGCCAGGACCTGCGCCGCCGCCGCGGGGTCGGGCACGCGCACGCGGACCGCCTCGGTCCCGCCGCGGGCGAGGATCTCGTCCACGTCCCCCTCGGCCAGGATGCGACCGCGACCGATGATCGTCACCGTGTCGGCGACCTGCTGCACCTCGTTCAGGATGTGGCTCGAGACGAGGACCGTGCGGCCGGCGTCGGCGAGCCCGCGCATCGTCTCGCGGATCTCGTGGATGCCGGCCGGGTCGAGCCCGTTGGTGGGCTCGTCGAAGATCAGCAGCTCCGGGTCCTTGAGCAGGGTCCCGGCGATGGCCAGGCGCTGCTTCATGCCGAGGGAGTAGGAGCGGAACCGGTCCCTGCCCCGCTCACCGAGGCCGACCTCGGAGAGCACCTGGTCCACCCGGGCCCTCGGGGCGCCGATGGCGGCGGCCAGCAGCTCGAGGTTGCGCCGCGCGGTGAAGGCCGGGAAGAACTTCGGCTGCTCCACGATCGCGCCGACCCGGTCGACGACGGCGGGTAGCCGCTCGGGCACCGGCTCGCCGAAGAGCGTCATCGTGCCCGAGTCCGGGGTGATCAGGCCGAGCAGCATCCGGATCGTCGTGGTCTTGCCCGAGCCGTTCGGGCCGAGGAACCCGTGCACCCCACCTCGGGGCACCCGCAGGTCGAGCCCCTCCACGGCGACCCGGCGGCCCTTGCGGGTGCGGTAGGTCTTGCGCAGGGCTGTGGTGGACAGGGCCAGCTCGGGGTCGCGGGCATGACGCGGGGGAGCGCTCGTGGACATCGGTCCGCTCTCGTCGGGGGCCGCTCACGCTAGCGGCGCAGGGGCCTCACGATGCCGGTGACGCGCGGACCACGTCGTCGGCCTGCAGGAGGGCCCGGGTCAGACCGTGGTCCCTCTCTGCGGCCGCGGGGTCAGCGGACGGAGACGGTGAGCCCGTACGTCGGTCCGGTGACGACCGGCTCCGGGGCCGGGGCGAGGTCGGGAGACCTCTCGTAGGGCTCGAACGCCAGCAGGCGTTCCAGGTGCGGGACGAGCACGTACGCCAGCGAGTTCAGGGCGGGCGACGAGCCGAGCTCGGCGGCGATCGAGGTGACGCCGGCGTCGGCGATCCCGCACGGCACGATCCGGTCGTACGCGGTGAGGTCCGGGTCCGCGTTCAGCGCGAAGCCGTGCATCGTCACCCCGCCGGCGACCCGGACGCCGATGGCGGCGACCTTGCGCTCCGGGCGCTGCCCGTTCCCTGAGCCCGTCGCCTCGTGCCCTGAGCCCGTCGAAGGGTCGGCCGGCAACCAGACGCCCGAGCGACCGGGAACCCGGCCGGTGGCGAGCCCGAGCTCGGCGAGCGCGTCGATCAGGGCCTGCTCGAGGCGGCGTACGTAGTCGACGACGCCGAACGCCTCGGGCAGCCGGACGAGCGGGTAGCCGACGAGCTGGCCCGGTCCGTGCCAGGTGATCTTGCCGCCGCGGTCGACGTCGATGACCGGAGTCCCGTCGAAGGGCCGCTCGTGCGGCTCGGTGCGCTTGCCGGCGGTGTAGACCGGCGCGTGCTGCAGCAGCAGCAGCGTGTCCGGGGTGTCGCCGCTGACGACCTCGGCGTGCAGCCGGTGCTGCAGGTCCCAGCCGTCGCGGTAGTCGACGAGGTCGCCGCCGAGGCCCAGGTAACGCACGTCGAGGCTCACGGGCGCGAGTCTAGGTCCGGGGGTCGGCCGGGGGCGTCGGGTCGTCGACCAGCCGCTGGTGCAGGACGTGGTCCTGCCACCGGCCCGCGATGCGGATGTAGCGGGGGGCGAGCCCGATCTCGGCGAAGCCGTTCTTGGCCAGCACCCGGCGCGAGGCGTGGTTGTGGAGCAGCGTGCCTGCCTGCACCCGGTGCAGCCCGAGCTCGCCGAAGGCGACGTCGAGGACGGCGCGCACGGCCGCGGTGGCGACCCCGCGGCCCTGGTGCCGCTCGTCGACCCAGTAGCCGAGGTCGGCGGAGTCGAACGCGCCGCGGACGACGTTGTTCAGGTTGACCCGGCCGGCGGGACGACCGTCGACGAGGACCAGGCCCGGGTACGAGGCCCCGCTCGCGTGCACCCGCAGCGCGCCGGCGATGCCGCGTCGCTGCCCGGCCTCGGTGAAGTAGGACTCGGGACGGACCGGGTCCCACGGCGCGAGCGCGGCCCGGCTGCGGACGAGCACCTCGGCGAGGGGTGCGGCGTCGTCGACGTGGACCAGACGGACGGCGACCGCGACGACCGGCCGCGCCGGCGGCGGTGGCACGAGCGGCTCAGGCGTTCGTGGGGACGCCGCGCAGCGCTGCCGCGACCGTGCTCGCGACGTCCGGGGCCGCGAAGACGTAGCCGTCGTCCAGCAGGCGCTGCGGCAGCACCCACATGTCGTCCAGCAGCTGGCCGGACAGCTCGCCGAGTGCCGCCCGCAGCACCGCGCCGGGCGCCTTGAGCAGCCGCGGCCGGTGCAGCGCGCGGGCGAGCGCGTCCGTGAACTCGGCGTTGGTGCAGGGCTGCGGGATCGTCAGGTTGTACGGGCCCTGCGCGTGCGGCGTCGCGGCCGCCCAGCGCACGACGCCGAGGTAGTCGGCCAGGCTGATCAGCGGCATCCGCTGCGTCCCGTCGCCGAGCACGGTGCCCAGCCCCGCCGACCAGGCGAGCCGCATGGGCAGGAACGGGCCGCCGCTGCGGTCGAGCACCGGGCTGGTCCGGAGGAGGACCACACGGACGCCGGCGTCGACCGCCGGCTGAGCCGCCTCCTCCCAGCGCACGCAGACCTGGGCGAGGAAGTCCGGCGCCGCCGGGTCGCCCTCGACGTGGGGGACCTCGCTGCGCCGGCCGCCGTACCAGGCGACCCCGCTGGCCTGGACGAGCACGGGTGCGTCCGGACCGCGGGCGGCGAGCGCCCGCGCCAGCGTCGAGGTCGTCTGCACGCGGGAGGAGAGGATCCCCTCGCGTCGCGACTGCGTCCAGCGCCCGGTGAAGACGGGCACCCCGGCCAGGTCGACGACCGCGTCGACGCCGTCGAGCACGGCCGGGTCGAGCTCACCGCGGCTCGGGTCCCACCGTCGCTCGGCGAGCGCGGCGGGCTCGCGCCGGACCAGGCGGACGACCTCGTCGCCGTCCGTCGCGAGCCGCACCCGGAGCGCCGTGCCCAGGAAGCCCGATGCGCCGGCCAGCAGCCAGGTCGTCACGTCCGGTGTCCGGTCCCCGCCCCTAGAACCCGAGCTCGGAGCCGAAGTCGCCGCCCTCGAGCCGGGCCTTCACCATGCTCAGGAACCGGGCGGCGTCGGCGCCGTCGACCAGGCGGTGGTCGTACGTCATCGACAGGTACATCATGTCGCGCACCGCGATGACGTCGCCGACCCCGGGCACGTTCAGCACGACCGGCCGCTTGACCAGCGCGCCGGTGCCGAGGATGGCGACCTGCGGCTGGTTGATGATCGGGGTGTCCATCAGGGTGCCGGCCGAGCCGTAGTTGGTGATGGTGAACGTCCCGCCGCTCAGGTCGTCCGGCGTCACCTTGTTGGACCGCGTCCGCGAGGCGAGGTCGGCGATCTTCTTGGCCAGACCGGCGATGTTCAGGTCGCCGGCGTCCTTGATGACCGGGACCAGCAGACCCTTCTCGGTGTCCACCGCGATGCCGATGTGCTCGGCGTCGGGGTAGGTGATCGTGCCGGCCTCGGTGTCGATCGTCGCGTTGACCTTGGGGAAGACCTTCAGCGCCTCGACCGTGGCCTTGGTGATGAAGGGCAGGTACGACAGGCTCGCGCCCTCGCGCCGCTTGAAGTCGTCCTTGGCGCGGGCCCGGATCTGCGAGATCGCCGTCAGGTCGACCTCGACCGTGGCCGTCAGGCTGGCCGCGACCTGCTGCGACTCCAGCATCCGGCGCGCGATGGTCGAACGCAGCCGCGACATCTTCTCGGTCGTGCCCCGCAGGCTGCTCGGCTGGGCGGACGGTGCGCTCGTGGCGGCCGGGGCCGAGGCGGGCGCGGCGCTGGGAGCCGGTGCTGCGGCCGGGGCGGGCGGGGCGGCGGCCTGCTTGGCGGCCTCCTCCGCGGCGCGGCGGGCCTCCTCCGCGGCGGCCAGCACGTCCTGCTTGCGGACGCGACCACCCACGCCGGTGCCCGTCACGGTGCTCAGGTCCACGTCGTGCTCGCGGGCGAGCTTGCGCACGAGCGGCGTCACGTAGCCCTCGTAGTCGCCGGCGACGGGAGCCGGCGCCGCGGTGCGGGCCGGCCCGTGCTGCTCGGGCTGCGGGTCCTGCGGCGCGGGCGACGACGCGCCGCCGAGCCGGCTGCGGTCGGCGTCGCTGAACGACGGGGGCGCGGGCTTCGTGTCGCTCGGCGCGGCCTGGGCGGCCTGCTGACCCGGCTCGACCTTCGGCGGCTCGGTCTGCCGGGCCGGCTCCGCGGGAGCGGCCTGGCTCGGCGCCGGGGGCTGGCTGGGCGCGGGCGCTGCGCTCTTGTCGCCGATCACGGCCAGGACGGCCCCGACCTCGACGGACTCGTCCTCGGCCACGCGGATCTCGAGCAGGGTGCCGGCGGCGGGCGACGGGATCTCGGTGTCGACCTTGTCGGTGCTGACCTCGAGCAGCGGCTCGTCGGCCGCGACGTCGTCGCCGACCTGCTTGAGCCAGCGGGTGACCGTGCCCTCGGTGACGCTCTCACCCAGCGCGGGGAGGCGTACCTCGGTGCCCTCGGCGGGCCCGTCGTTCCCGGCCGGGGCGGGAGCCGGGGCTGAGACGTCGGCGTCCGTGGACTGCGGCGTGGCCGCGTTCGAGCCCGGCCCCTCACCGGTCGTGCCGGCGCTGGCGGGCGTGGGGTCCTCGGCCTCGATCTCGGCGTCCGCGTCGTTCTCCGCGGGCTGGCCGGCGGGCTCCTCGGCCGGGGCGTCGGTCGAGCCCGAGCCGGAGGGGGCCTCGTCGGCGCTGCCGATCACGGCCAGGACGGCGCCGACCTCGACGGTCTCGTCCTCGGCGGCCTTGATCTCGAGCAGCACGCCGGCCGTCGGGGACGGGATCTCGGTGTCGACCTTGTCGGTCGACACCTCCAGGAGCGGCTCGTCCTCCGCGACGGTGTCTCCGACCTGCTTCAACCAGCGGGAGACCGTCCCCTCGGTGACGCTCTCGCCCAGGGCCGGCAGGGTGACCGAAGTCGACATGGCGGTGTGGTGCTCCTTCTCGCGCGACGTTGGGCTCGGTCCGGCTGCTCGACCGTGGGTCGCCCAGCCCGACGGATCAGGCCCGGACGAGGTCAGCCTAGCGGTGCCCGGCCAGCGCGGGCCGCGACCGGGTGGCGCTCAGCCGTGCGCGTGCAGAGGGCGCCCGGCGAGGGCCAGGTGGGCCTCGCCCAGCGCCTCGTCCAGCGTCGGGTGCGCGTGCGGCAGCGACGCGACCTCGTCGGGCCAGGCCTCCCAGGAGGTGATGAGCTGCGCCTCGCCGATCAGCTCGCCGACCCGGGCGCCGACCATGTGGACGCCGACGACGGGGCCGTCGGTGCGCCGGACGAGCTTGACGAAGCCGGAGGTCTGCAGGATCTGCGCCTTGCCGTTGCCGGCGAGGTCGTAGGTCTGGGTCTCCACCTCGCCGTAGCGGGCGCGGGCGACCTCCTCGCTGAGCCCGACGGAGGCGACCTCCGGGTCGCAGTAGGTGACGCGCGGGATCTGCTCGTCGGGCACCAGGACGGGCGCCCGGTCGAGACGCCCCTCACGGTGCGCCACGTCCTCGGCCACGAAGATCCCGTGCGCGAAGCCGCGGTGGGCCAGCTGCAGCCCGAGGACCAGGTCGCCCACCGCGTACACGCCGGGCACCGAGGTCTGCAGCCGCTCGTCGACCGTGACGTAGCCCCGGTCGAGCGCCACGCCCGCCTCCTCGTAGCCCATCCCCGCCGAACGTGGTCCGCGCCCGACGGCGACGAGCACGACGTCGGCCTCCAGCGTCGCGCCGCCGCCCTTCGACGCGTCGTCGAGCGTGACGCGGACCCCGGTGGGCAGCGGTTCCACCGACCGCACCGGGCTGGACGTGCGGACCGTGATGCCGCGCTTGCGGTACGCCCGCAGCAGCGCCGCCGACGCGGCCGGGTCCTCGCCCGGCACCAGCCGGTCGAGAGCCTCGACGACGGTCACCTCGACGCCGAACGAGCGCCACGCGGAGGCGAGCTCGACCCCGATCACGCCGCCGCCGAGCACGACCGCCGACGTCGGCAGGGTCTCGAGGCGGATCGCGTCGGTGCTGGTGAGGATGCGTTCGCCGTCGGGGACGAGGCCGGGCAGGGTCTTGGACTGCGAGCCCGAGGCGAGGACCACGTACGGCGCCGCGAGGGTGAGCTCGCCGCCCTCGGCCGGCGTCACCAGCACCGTCGGGGTCCCGGCGCCGGGCACCAGGCGCCCCTCGCCCGCGACGACCGTGATCCCACGCGAGGCGATCAGCCCGTTCAGGCCCTTGTAGAGCCGCCCGACGACGCTCTGCGCGTACGCGCGGACCCCCGCGAGGTCGACCTTGTCGACGGTCGCGTGCACCCCGAAGCGGGCACCGTCGCGCGCGGCGTCCGCCACCTCGGCGGCGTGCAGGATCGCCTTGGTCGGGATGCAGCCGTAGTGCAGGCAGGTGCCGCCGACGAGGTCACGTTCCACGAGGGCGACGTTCATCCCGAGCTGCGCCGCCCGCAGCGCGCAGGCGTAGCCCCCGCTCCCCGCGCCCAGCACCACCAGGTCGTACGTCTCTTCGCTCACTGGTCCATTGTCCGCCTGGCTCGAGGCGGCTGGCTGGAGCACGGTCGCCCGACCACCGCCGGATCGTGCGCCGGTGTCTGGACGACGAGAGAGCGAACACGCTCTTCGTTCGCGAACGAGGAGGAAGACATCGGGTTGGAGCACGATCCGCGCCGGAGCGGAGCGGAGGCAATTAAACTCAGCCCATGGGGTGGTTCAGCCGGACGAGGCAGAAGGTGCGCCGGGGCGGGCCGTCGGGCAAGGTCGACGAGGCCACCACCACCCACCTGACGACGTTCGCGCGCAGCCGGCGGGGCGTCGAGGCCTTCGTGGAGCCGCAGACCTCGGTGACCCGGACGACCCTGCTCCTGGTCGCCCACGACGGCGAGTGGACGCGTCGGGTGGTGCCGTCGCCGCAGTGGGCGCACGCGTTCGCCGAGTCGTTGCAGCTGCCCGGCTACGACGCCGCCGTCGTCGGCTACCCGCAGCGCATGCGGGACTACAACACCCGCAACAAGAAGCATCCCGACCTGCGCTGACTGTGGCGCACGCCACACAGAAACTCCTGCCTGGGCAGGGATCGGCCCCAAACCGCACCGGCCGGGACTCCGAATCGATCAGGTGCGGGTGCCCTCGGGGGGACTCCCTGACAAGTCCTCGGCCTTCGGGCCGCGCTCCGCACCCCGCGCCGACGGGGGCGTACCAGCGGTGGGATGGCCGCTGGGACGCCGGGGCGCCGTCGGTGCGGTCAGCCCGTGATCCCGCCCGGCACTTCTGACGAGGTGCCGGGCGGTCGATCCCGGGAGATGTACGGCCGAGGCACGGCCGGGAGATGTGTGGGTGGTGGTCGTGCGTCAGGCGCACGGCTTCCCGGGGGGGCGGCCACCCACGCCGGAGCCGCGCTGGTCCAGGGGGCCAGCGCGGCTCTGCTCGCTCTCGGGCCCGCTCTCGGGCCCGCTCTCGGCCGGGTCAGCCGGCCAGGGAACGCGCGAGCTCGACCAGGGTCGTGACCGCGACGCCCGTGCCGCCCGCGCTGAACGCACCCTCGGCCCCACCGGTCCGGAACGCCGGGCCCGCGATGTCGAGGTGGGCCCACGGCGTCCCCTCGGACACGAACTCCCGCAGGAACGCGGCCGCGGCCAGCGCGCCGCCGGCCCGGTCGGTCCCCGAGCTGCGGAGGTCGGCGACCGAGGACTCGAGCTTGGCGCGCGTCTCGGCCGGGATCGGCAGCTGCCAGAACGGCTCGCCGGCGAGCCGGGCCGCGTCGAGCACCCGTTGCGCCGTCGCGTCGTCGGTCGCCATGACGCCGGCGGTCCGGTCGCCCAGCGCGACGACGGCCGCACCCGTGAGCGTGGCCACGTCGACGACGAGGTCGGGGGCGTCGGCGTTGCTCCGGGCCAGCGCGTCGGCCATCACCAGACGCCCCTCGGCGTCGGAGTTGGCGTTCTCGACCGTCTTGCCGCCGTAGATCGTCAGCACGTCGGAGGGCCGGTAGGCCGAGCCGGACGGCATGTTCTCCGCCATCGCCCCGTACGCCGTGACCTGCACCTTGAGCCCGAGCCGGGCGATCGCCCAGGTCGCCGCCAGCACGGCCGCCGCGCCCGCCATGTCGCACTTCATCGTGTACATGCCGTCGGCCGGCTTGAGGTTGAGCCCACCGGTGTCGAAGGTGATCCCCTTCCCGACGAGCGCCAGGTGGGTCTTCGCGCCGCGGGGTCGGTAGCTCAGCCGGACCAGCCGCGGCGGGCGCGCCGAACCGCCGCCCACCGCCATCAGCCCGCCGTAGCCCTGGGCCGCCAGCTCGCCCTCGTCGAGGACCTCGTAGCTGAGCTTGGTGCCCTTGGCCAGCGTCTGCACCTCGTCGGCGAACGAGGCGGGGTAGAGCAGGTTCGCCGGGATGTTGACCCACTCGCGGGCGGTGACGACCGCCGTCGCGAGCACCGTGGCCACGTCGGCGACGTAGTCGCCGTCCTCGGTCCGCGCCGCACCCTCGTGCACCACCGTGATCTTGTCGACCTTCGCCGCGGGGGCCTCGGCGCTGATGCCGGCGTACGCGTACGTCCCCAGCAGCGCGCCGGCCGCCACGGCGAGCGCGTCCTCGGTGGAGGTGGTGCCCAGCGAGACGGCCACGCTGACGGTGCCCTTGCCCTCGGCGAGGCCGCCGGCCTGACGGACCCCGCTCGCGGCCGCGTCGCGCAGGGCGGCGACGTCCAGCTCCTGCGTGCCCAGCCCGACGACGACGACCCGGACGTCGTCGACGCCCGGCAGCGTCCGGCTGTGGCCGGCCTTGGTGCTCGCGCCCACGGAGGCGGCGAGCGTCGCGACGTCGCTGCCGAAGCGCTTCGTGTACGCGCGGTCGACGGCCTCCGGGACCGCCCGGACCCCGTCGGGACCCAGCCCGACGACCAGCACCAGAGCTCCGCGCGGGAGGGTCTTGGACAGGGCGAGCGGAGGCAGCACAGGAGTCGGCATGGCTCTGAGGCTAGTAGGCGGGCTAGTAGGTTCGCTGCGACCGGATCCGGGCCCGAGCGGGGCCCGACGAGCGGGCGTCGGCGGAGGAGACCAGTGGGCACCGAGCAGGGCACCGACGAGCTGCAGACGTCGCCGCTGCACGAACGGCACGTGGCGGGCGGCGCCCGGTTCGCCGCGTTCGGCGGCTGGTCGATGCCCGTCGAGTACGCCGGCGGCGGGGTGCTGGCGGAGCACACGGCCGTCCGCGAGGCGGTCGGGCTCTTCGACGTCAGCCACCTCGGCAAGGTGAGCGTCACCGGTCCCGGAGCGGTGGACTTCGTCAACACGGTGCTCACCGGCGACCTCGGACGCATCGGCCCCGGCCAGGCGCAGTACACGCTGCTGTGCAACCCGGCCGGCGGGGTGGTCGACGACCTCATCGCCTACGTCACCGGTCCGGACGAGGTGCTGCTCGTGCCGAACGCGGCCAACGCCGCCGGCGTGGCGGCCGTCCTCGTCGCTGCGGCCCCCGAGGGGATCGTCGTCGCCGACCGGCACCACGACCTCGCCGTGCTCGCGCTGCAGGGGCCGCGGGCCGACGAGGTGCTGGCCGCCGCCGGGCTGCCCGTCGAGCTCGACTACATGGCTTTCGCCGTCGCCGCGGTCGCCGACGCCGAGGGCGAGCGTGCGGAGGTGATCGTGTGCCGCACCGGCTACACCGGTGAGCGCGGCTACGAGCTGCTGGTGCCGACCGCCGCGGCGACCGCCGTCTGGGACCTCCTGGTGGCCGCGGGCACCCCGCTGGGTCTGCGCCCGGCCGGGCTCGGCGCCCGGGACACGCTGCGCACCGAGATGGGCTACCCGCTGCACGGGCAGGACCTCTCCGCCACCATCACCCCGGTCCAGGCGCGGGCCGGGTGGGCCGTCGGGTGGTCGAAGCCGACGTTCGTGGGGGTGCACGCCCTGCGGGCCGAGAAGGAGGCCGGGCCGGCGCGGGTGCTGCGTGGCCTGCGCGCCGAGGGCCGGGGCATCCCGCGGGCGGGGATGGTCGTCCGCGACGCCGAGGGCACCGAGGTCGGCACGGTCACGTCCGGGACGTTCTCGCCGTCGCTCAAGACCGGGATCGCGCTCGCCCTGCTCGACGCGGCCGTGACCGACGGGACCGAGGTGACGGTCGACGTGCGCTCCCGGCGCGAGCCCTTCCGGGTCGTCCGGCCCCCGTTCGTCGACTCGCACGTCCGATGACCCGGCGCGTACGCACGCGGCTCGCGCACCTGGTGCTGCTCCTCGCCGGGCTCGCGGCCGTGGCGTACGCCGTGACGCTCGGCGGCTCCCCGGACCTGCGGTGCCACGACGCGGTCATGACGCCCGGCTCGGTGTGCCTCAAGGCCGACGGGTCCGAGGGCCAGACCTACGAGCAGCGGATCGCCACCCGGCGGGCCGCCCAGCCCGTCGTGGCCGGGGTCGGGGTGCTCGTCGTCGTGTTCGGGGCGGGCCTGCTGGTCTCCGACCTGCGTCGGCGTCCGACGCCCGCGAGCGCCTCAGACGTCGAAGACGCAGGCTGAGTCGTCGGACAGCGCGGCGGCCAGGCGGCGCCGCTGCACGACGTCCAGGTCGCCCGGCGGGTCACCGGCCGGGCGCCACGCCACCTCCAGCGTCTCGTCGTCGCCCAGCGCGGCCTCGCCGCCGACGTAGCGGCACCGGAAGGTCAGGCTGACGAACTGGCAGACGTCGCCGTTCGGGTAGGTGATGTCGGGGTCGGTGCTCAGCAGCGCCAGCCGCTCGGCCGTGACCTCGACGCGCAGCTCCTCCCAGACCTCGCGCACGAGCGTGGCGGCCGGCTGCTCGCCCGGCTCGACGATGCCGGAGGGCAACGCCCAGAGCCCGGTGTCGGAGCGGCGGCCGTAGAGGACCTCGGCCGTGGGGCCCTCGCCCCGCAGCACGACCGCGGTGACGCCGGTGAGGAAGAGCGGGTCGTGGCCGACCCGACGACGCAGCTGCAGGATGAACTCGGGCACGGGCACCCTGCGGACCCTACGCAGGGTCCGCCGGGCCGAACGGGTCCAGCCGCCGGACGAGCGCGTCGAACCACGCCTCCCGGTCGCCGACCGCGTTGTCGAGATGCCCGAAGAGCTCGAGCGTGACCGCGCCGACGAGGCCGGACCAGGCCGCGAGCCCGGCGAGCAGGAGGTCGTCCGGGAGGTCAGCGTCGGCGAAGGAGCGCAGGTCGGCCACCGCCGCGTGGAAGTCCGGCCCCGCGGCACCGTCGGTCGGCACCGACGGCCCGACCTCCCGCGCGGTGGCGTCCGCCAGCAGGGCCATGAGCAGCCGGGTCACCCGGGTCGCCGGTCCGACCGTCCTCTCCGGCGCCTCGTAGCCGGGGACCGGGGACCCGTAGAGCAGCGCGTAGTCCCAGGGGTGCTCAGCGGCCCAGCGGCGGAACGCATGGGCCACCGCCGACCAGCGGCCGGCGACGTCGGCACGGTCGACGGTGGCCTCGGCCTGCTCGACCGCCGCGCCCTGCTCGTCGAAGCACTCCACGAGCAGCGCGGTGAGCAGGTCGTCCCGGCTGGCGAAGTAGCGGTAGACCGCGGACGACGCCAGTCCGACGTCGCGCGCGACCGCCCGGACGGACAGGGCGGCGGCGCCGACCGTCCCGAGCTGGGCGCGTGCGCTCGACAGGATCGACCGGGTCAGGTGGTCCCGCGCCAGGGCTCGTGCCGACGTGGAGGCGGTGCCGGTGGTCGTGCCGGCGCTCGTCGTGGCCGTGGTGCTCATGCGGTCCATCATGCACCAGGGTGAGAGCAACGCAACAAGACGAGAGCACTGCTCTTGCTTTCGGGGTCGAGCCGTGCCACTCTGAACCCACACCGAGAGCACCGCTCTCGAATCAGATCAGGAGACACAGATGAACGAGCAGACGCGACGTGCCGTGGTCGTCGGAGCCGGTCCCGTCGGCCGGGAGGCCGCCCGGACGCTGGCCGAGGCGGGTCATCGCGTCACGGTGGTGACGCGGTCGGGCCGCCCGTCCGAGGTCGAGGGCGTCACCTCGGTCGCTGCCGACGCCTCCGACCCCGTGGCGCTGAGCGCGGCCGTCGACGGCGCGGACGCGCTGCTGAACTGTGCGAACCCCGCGGACTACACCCGGTGGGAGCGGGTGTGGCCGCCGCTGGCCGCCAGCCTGCTGACCACCGCGGAGCGGACCGGCGCGACCCTGGTGACGGCCGCGTCGCTCTACCCGTACGGACCGGTCGCGGAGCCGATGACCCCGGGCATGCCCGACGTCGCGACCGACCACAAGGGCCGGCTGCGCGCCCGGATGTGGGCCGACGCCAAGGCGGCGCACGACGCCGGCCGGGTCCACGCGGTGGAGGTGCGGGCGTCCGACTACCTCGGCGCCGGGGTGGGGCAGAACGGGCACGTGTCCCGCCACGTGCCCGCCGCGATCGCCGGGAAGGCGGCCTGGATGATCGGCGACCCGGACCTCCCGCACACCTTCACCGACGTCGTCGACATGGCCCGTACGCTCGCCGCCGTCGCCTTCGACCCGTCGACCTGGGGCCAGGTCTGGCACGCGGTGAGCGCCGCACCGAGCAGCCAGCGTGCGGCGCTGGAGGGTGCGCTCGCGGCGATCGGCGCGCCGCCCGTGAAGATCCACCGGATCCCGGTGCCCGTGCTGAGGGCCGGCGGGCTCGCGGTCCCGATGATGCGCGAGCTGGGGGAGATGGGCTACATCTTCACCCGCCCGTACGTGATGGACTCCGCCCGTACGCGGTCCGCGCTCGGCCTCGCTCCGTCTCCCTGGGAGGACACGCTGCGCCGGACGGGCGAGGGCAACCGCTGAGGCTCAGCCCGGCTCGGCCTCGAGACCCATCGGCCCGTACACGTGCCGGTCGCCCTCGTACAGGCTGACCGCCGAGACGCCAGAGGCCAGCAGGTCGGGGTAGGTCTCCCCGAGCCAGCTCTCGGCCTCGCCCTGCGACGGGAACCGCTCGGTCCCCAACGGCTTGGCGGTGCCGGACCGGTTGCCGGCGCCGGGACGTTCCGTGCGCCAGTGCCACTCGCCCGTCATGCTCGCTCCCCGCTCAGTACTTCTCGCCCCGCTTGACGCGTGGCGCCGGGATGCGGAAGCGCCGGATCTGGATGGCGCGGTTGGCGCCGTAGAAGAGCAGGCCCCGCGTGCTCGTCCCCGGCAGGCGGGCGGCGAGCACCTTCTTGAACCCGCGCCACATCAGGAAGAGGTCGCCGATGACCAGCAGGACGTAGGTGTACATGACGAACGTGGCGATGGCGGCGGCCTGGGGGAACACCGTGTTGAGGAAGCTGGTGGCGAGGATCAGCACCAGCGCCGGCAGCAGGACCTCGCCGATGCTGAAGCGGGCGTCGACGTAGTCCCGCATCAACGCCTTCTCCGGCGTGTTGTCCCGCGCGGCCATGGCCCGCATCCGGTCGCTGCGCGTCGACCGCGAGGCCATCGCCCGCGACTCGCGCTTGCTGTACGTCTGCGTGACGCGCTGACGGCGGGCGGCCTCGGCCTCCTTGCGGCTCGGCGTGGGCCCCGGCTTGCGGCCCGAGGGGTCGCGCACGTCCGGTTCGCTCGCGCCGGCGGCCGGCTTCATGGCCGTCGACCCGTTGCTCGTGGGGGTCGTGCCGCGTCTGAAGATTGCCACTGCTGCCTCTCGATCGTCCCCGCGTCGTCCGCGGACCAGGGGCCTCGCCGTCTGGACCCTCGATGATCCCAGGGTTGACCCCGGAAACCGAAACTCCTGGCCCCGCCGCCTGGGTCAGGTTTCCGCGCCGGAGATACGGTGGTGCCCTGTTCGTGCGGGTGGGTCGCAGCGTCTGTGTCGCGGCCCGCACCGCTCCTCGGCCCAGGAAGGACCTCCGAGACCACATGGCCGGCATCTTTCAGCGCATGTCCTTGATCTTCCGAGCCAAGGCGGACAAGACCTTGGACAAGTACGAAGACCCGCGGCAGACGCTGGACTACTCCTACCAGCGCCAGCTCGAGCTCCTCCAGAAGGTGCGCCGGGGCGTCGCGGACGTGGCGACCAGCCGCAAGCGCATCGAGCTGCAGGCGAACGGGCTGAGCACCCAGGCCGACAAGCTGACCCAGCAGGCGCAGAAGGCGCTCGAGGTCGGCCGCGAGGACCTCGCCCGCGAGGCGCTGACGCGACGTTCCGGGATCCAGCAGCAGCTGACCGACCTCCAGGCCCAGCACGCGCAGCTGCAGGGCGAGGAGGAGAAGCTCGTGCGGGCCAGCCAGCGGCTCCAGGCCAAGGTCGACGCCTTCCGCACCAAGAAGGAGACGATCAAGGCGACGTACTCCGCCGCCGAGGCGCAGACCCGGATCGGCGAGGCCTTCTCGGGCATCAGCGAGGAGATGGGCGACGTCGGTCTCGCGGTGCAGCGCGCCGAGGACAAGACCGCGCAGCTGCAGGCCCGCGCCGGCGCGATCGACGAGCTGCTCGCCAGCGGCGCGCTCGACGACCCGACCGGGACGCAGAAGGACGACATCACCCTCGAGCTCGAGCAGCTCGCGTCCACCTCCGACGTCGAGGACGAGCTGAGCCGGATGCGGGCGCAGCTCGGCACCGGTCCGGGCGCGGCACCGTCGGCCATCGGTGGTGGGGCGGCCCCGGCGATCGAGGGTCAGCCCGTCCAGCAGGCCCCGGTGGCGAGCACCGACCACCAGGGCCAGCCGACGACGCCGGCCCCGAACGCCGGGGACCTGCGGTGATCGTCCGCATCCTCGGCGAAGGTCAGTGGGACGTGCCCGTCGCGGCCGTCGACGACCTGAACGCCCTCGACGACCAGGTGGAGCAAGCGGTCGCCGAGCAGGACGAGGCCAAGCTCACCATCGCCCTCGCCGGGCTCCTGGACGAGGTCCGCACGGTCGGCACGCCCGTCCCGGACGACCAGATCCTCGACTCGGCGCTGATCCTGCCCGACGTCGGCTCCAGCCTCGCCGACGTCGAGGCCCTCCTGGCCGAGTCCTCCGAAGGTCTCATCCCCGGCTGACCGCTCACAGGTACGAGCGGGCCGAGGCCAGGCCTCAGTCCTTGGTCGTCTCGCCGGGCAGGTCGAGCATCCGCTGCAGGGCGAGCTTGGCGTGGTGCTCGGTGTCGGCGTCGACGGTCACCTGGTTGACCACGTGGCCCTCCACCAGGTTCTCCAGCGCCCAGACCAGGTGCGGGAGGTCGATCCGGTTCATCGTCGAGCAGTAGCAGACGTGCTCCTCGAGGAACGCGACCTCCTGCTCGGGGTGCGCCTTGGCCAGTCGCTGCACCAGGTTGAGCTCGGTGCCGATCGCCCACCGGGTGCCCGGCGGCGCGGCCTCCACGGCCTTGATGATGTATTCGGTCGAGCCGACCTCGTCGGCCAGCAGCACGACCTCGTGCTGGCACTCCGGGTGCACGATGACCCTGACGCCGGGCACGCGGGCGCGGACGTCGTGGACCGCACCCGTCGTGAACCGGCCGTGCACCGAGCAGTGGCCCTTCCACAGGATCACCTTCGCCGCGCGCAGCTCGTCGGCCGTCAGGCCGCCGTCCACCTGGTGCGGGTCGTAGAGGACGCACTCCTCGAGGGCGATGCCCAGCTGCAGGACGGCCGTGTTCCGCCCGAGGTGCTGGTCGGGCAGGAAGAGCACCTTCTCCCCGCGCGCGAAGGCCCACTCCATGACCTTCTTGGCGTTGGAGGAGGTGCAGACCACGCCGCCCTCCCGTCCGCAGAAGGCCTTGATGTCGGCGGAGGAGTTCATGTACGTGACCGGGACGGTCGTCCCGGCGACGCCGGCGTCGGCCAGCACGTCCCAGCAGTCCTCGACCTGCGCGAGCCGGGCCATGTCGGCCATCGAGCAGCCGGCGGCCAGGTCGGGCAGCACCACCTTCTGGGACTCGCTGGTGAGGATGTCCGCCGACTCGGCCATGAAGTGGACGCCGCAGAAGACGATGAACTCGGCCTCCGGGCGGGCGGCCGCCTCGCGGGCGAGCTTGAAGGAGTCGCCCGTCACGTCGGCGAACTGGATGACCTCGTCGCGCTGGTAGTGGTGGCCGAGCACGAAGACCCGGTCGCCCAGCCGGGCCTTGGCGCGGCGGGCCCGTTCGACCAGGGCCGGGTCGGACGCGGCAGGGAGGTCGCCGGGGCACTCGACACCGCGCTCGGAGCGGGGGTCCGACCCCTGCCCGAGCACGAAGAGCGAGAGCGGCGTACGGGTCGGCGCGGACGTGGTGCTCGTCGTCGTCACGGGCTCAATCTACCTGTGGGCCCCTACAGCCGGCCCTGCTCGACGACCCCGGCGGAGGCGCTGGTCGGCCCGGCGGGTCCGGTGCTCCGGTGGGCCCACAGGTCGCGGAGCAGGGCCACCTCGGCCAGGTGGTGGATCAGCTCGCGGTTGATGTGCAGGACGAGCTCGGCCACCGAGTCCGACGCGTGCCACGGCTCTTCGCAGGGGGCGAGCAGGCCCGTCCGGGTGAGCGTGCGCACCCCGGCGACCCAGCGTGCGAAGCCGGCGTCGAGGTCACGCAGCGCGCCTGCGGCCTCGAGCGGGTAGTCGTAGCTGTCGTAGTCCGTCGGCGGGCCTCCGAAGTAGCGCGCGTTCCGTTCGCCGAGCACGCCGACGACGAGGTGGGTCAGTCGCCAGGCGATCGTCGTCACCGGCGGCGGGACCGGCTCGGGGACCGCGAAGTCGACGGCGCCGGCCCCGGTCCCCACGGCCACGGCATCCCGACCCGGACGGCTCCCCCGCGGCCGGACGTTCCACGCGCCGGGCACCGGCTCCCAGAGGTACTCCTCGTCGCTCAGCCCGTCGAGCCGTGGTCGGGCGTGCGCGTTCCAGTGCCAGTCGACCTGGTCGGCCAGCATCCGCGACCACGACCGTGGGGGTACGTCCTCGCTCATCACCGCAGCGTCGCACGTCGCACCGACAGCAGGCCCGAGCCGCCGACAGCGATGCGCTGGCAGGATGCAGCGGTGCGCGTGCTGGTCTGCTCCGACGAGGTGGACGGACTGTCCTCTGCCGCCGCGGGCCGCGCGCTCGCCGAGGGGTGGGCGGGGCAGCGCACCGCCGTCGTCCCGCTCGGGGAGGCCGGGTCGGGGTTCGTCACCTCCTGCGCCGACCGGCTGGGCGTCGTCGAGGAACCCGTCGTCGTCGGCGACCGGGTCGGCGTCCGGGCGCACGGCGGCGCGCTCACCGCGGTTTCGCTGCCCGGCCCCGGGGTGGGGGAGGGGCCGGTCCCGTACGCGGCCAGCTCGTTGCCGCTGGGCCTCCTGGTCGCCGCCACGCTCCCGGAGAGCGGCACCCTGCTGGTCGACCTGGTCAGCGACGACGTGCACGACGGCGGGGCGGGGTTCCTCGCCGGGCTCGGCGCGGAGGCGGACGTCGACCTGACGGTCGGCGTCACGGGCCTCGCGGGCCTCACCCGCCTGGACCTCAGCGGTTCACGGCAGCGCCTCGCCGGGCTCGAGCTGGTCGGCGTCGTCCGCGGCGACCAGCGGGCCACGCCCCTGCTCGGGCTGCGCGGCATCACCTCGGTCCGCGGCCGGGCCGCCGGCGAGGACGCGGAGCCGCTGCTCGCCGCCGACGCGGGGCTGCAGCAGCTGGCGGCGCTCGCCGGTTTCGGCCTGGCTGCCGGGCTGGGCACTGGGCTGGGCGCGACACCCGGTGCCGGAGCCTGCGGGGGGACCGCGCTGGCGGTGCTGGCCCTCGGCGGGCGGCTCACCACCGGCCCCGGGCTCGCGCTCGACGCGATCACGGGTCCGGTCGACCTGGTGGTCACGGGCTGCTCCGTCTTCGACTTCGCGCACCGAGGCGGCGGGGTCGTCGCGGCGGCGGCCGCGCTGGCCGGGAGGCTCCTCGCCCCGTGCGTCGTCGTGGCCGGGGAGGTCCTGATCGGCGCCCGCGAGATGCGGACGATGGGCATCGAGGCCGCGTACGGCGTGCGCGAGGCCGGGACGAGCGACACCAACGCGGTGGTCACGCCCGACGAGCTCGCCTCGACCGCACGGAGGGTCGCTCGCACCTGGCGCTGGTGACGCCGGACACTTCCTCGCCGTCAGGGGTGGGACAGGAGTTCCGACGGACCTACCATGAACCCTGAGGAACACGATCCGCCCAGCGCGGGTTGCGTCCTCGAGCAGCAGCATCCAGGCCGACCAGGGGAGACCCCATGACTGCCACCACCAGCCCGATCACCATCACCGCACCTCCCGTCGACGGCGTCCTCCTCACCGACGTGGCCGCCGGCAAGGTCAAGGCGCTCCTCGACTCCGAGGGCCGCGACGACCTGGCCCTCCGCGTCGCCGTGCAGCCCGGCGGCTGCTCGGGCCTGCGCTACCAGCTCTTCTTCGACGAGCGTCAGCTCGACGGCGACGTCCGCAAGGACTTCGGCGGGGTCAGCGTCGTCACCGACCGGATGAGCGCGCCGTACCTCATGGGCGCCTCGATCGACTTCGTGGACACCATCGAGAAGCAGGGCTTCACGATCGACAACCCGAACGCGACCGGCTCCTGCGCCTGCGGCGACAGCTTCCACTGAGTCGTCCGCGGCACCAGACCGCACAAGGCCCTGCCCCCACCGAGTCCGGGGGCAGGGCTTTGTGTTTTTTGGGCTCACCCCAACCGAAGCCCTTGTGCTCGTCGTCGTGCGTCGAGCGGCGCCACCCGACGCACCGGTACGGCGTGTCGCGTGACGGGTGGCGCCACCGGCGCGCTCAGACCAGGCGACGCACCACGAACCGCGGGGCGGCCGAGCTGACCAGCTCCTGACCGCGCATGCGGCACCAGGCCGCGAGGTCGGGCGTGGTGGCGGGGTCGTCCGCCAGCAGCTCGACCAGCCCGCGGACCGGGACCGTGCCGATCCGGCGCGCGATCTCGATGATCGGGCGCGGGCAGCGCATCCCGGTGCAGTCCAGCGACAGGTCGACCCGCTCGGGCGCGGTCCCGCTCACGCCGCACCCAGCCGGTCGCGGATCTCGGCGACCACGCCCGGCAGCACGTCCAGGAACGCCTCGACCTCGGCGTCGGAGGTGGTGCGCGTGAGGCCCAGCCGGACGTTCCCGTGGGTCAGCGCGCCCATCGCGGCCAGCACGTGTGACGGGTGCTCGCTGCTGGCGCTGCAGGCCGACCCGCTCGCCACCGCGAAGCCCGCCCGGTCCAGCTCGAGCGTCAGGGTCTCCCCGTCGACGTACAGGGCCGAGAAGGTCAGCAGGTGGGGCACGCGGTCCACCGGGTCGCCCGGGAGGTCGACGTCGGGCACGCGTGCGGCGACCTCGCTGCGCAGCCGGTCGACCAGGACGCGCTGGTGCTCCCCGACGGCCTCCCGGGTGGCCGACGCGGCGTCGAGCGCGGCGACCGCGGACCAGACCGCCGGCACGTCCACCACCCCGGGCCAGCGACCCTGCTGGTGGTCGTCCGCGGGGAACGGGGCCCGCCACCGGGTGCCGCGCCGCACGACCATGAACCCGACCGAGCCCGGCCCGCCGTACGCGCCGGCCCAGCCCAGCAGCACCGACCAGCCCCCGAGGCCGGTGGTGTCGACCCGTCCGAGCGCGGTCGTCGCGTCCAGCACGAGCGGCACGCCGGCGCTGCGGCAGACCTCGGCCGCCGCGGCGTACGGCTGGACGGTCCCGACCTCGTGGTTGGCGACCTGGAGGCAGGCGAGCGCGACACCGGGTCTGCCGACCGCCTCGGCCCAGGCGTCCAGGTCGACGCGCCCGAGCCGGTCGACGCCGACGGTGACGTGCCGGCCGTACGCGGCGGCCGCGCCCAGCACCGCCGAGTGCTCGACCGTCGAGGTGACGACCAGGTCGCCCACCCGACGCCGGCCGAGCGCCAGGCCCGCCACCGCCGCCTGTGCCGTGGGGGCGAAGGAGGAGGTGAAGACCACCTCGTCGGGCCGGGCGCCCACGTGGGCTGCGACACGTTCGCGGGCCGAGTCGAGAGCCTGGGCGGCGAGCCGACCCGGCCGGTGCAGCCTCTGCGGGTCACCCCACGCCGCCGTGGACGCGAGAACCCACGCCTCGCGTGCCTCCGGGAGCAGCGGTTCACCTGAAGAACAGTCAAGGAAGACCGGTGCACGCACCTCCGCCACACGGGCAAGATACGCCCGAGGCAGCCCCTGGTGTCGTCGGCTTCCTGCGTTACTGTGACAGAGCAAGATCGAGGCGCAGACTGCCCACCAGGCACCTGCGTCTCAGCCCTCACGACGGACAGCTCCGGCGAGGGGGTGCACGCCATGCGCGACCTGAGACGACCGAGTCGTCTGCCCCCGGTGGGCACGTTCCGAGGAGAGACCAGAGTGGGTGTGAGCAGAGATCGGGCGCGACGCGTCGGTCTGCGCGGTGCGGTGGCGATGTCGGGGGTGGCCCTGACGCTGCTGGCCGGATGCTCGGCGGAGACGACGGGCCAGCTCAAGCGCCTCGGGCTCCCCGAGGCGGGCACCGTCCAGGCCCCGGCGATCGGGGACCTGTGGATCGGGACCTGGATCGCGGCCGGTTCGATCGGCATCGCCGTGTACGCCCTGGTGATCTGGGCCTCGCTGCGGTACCGGACCAACCACAACGACATGCCGAAGCAGAACCGCTACAACCTGCCGATGGAGATCTTCTACACGGTCGCGCCGTTCGTCGTGATCGGCGTGCTGTTCTACTACACCGTCCTCGCGCAGAACGTCGTGCAGAAGAACCCGACGCCCGACCTGACGGTCGACGTCGTCGGTCAGAAGTGGGCCTGGACCTTCAACTACGAGTCGGCCGACGTCGCGTCGGTCGGCACGGACGTGTGGGAGACCGGCACCATCAACCAGTGGTCGACGCTGTACCTGCCCGTGAACAAGACGGTCCGGTTCAACCTCTCGTCGCCCGACGTCAACCACTCCTTCTGGGTCCCCGTCTTCTACGAGAAGATGGACGTGATCCCGGGCCGTGACAACCACTTCACGGTGACGCCCAACCGCGAGGGCGTGTTCCGCGGCAAGTGCGCCGAGCTGTGCGGCACCTACCACTCCTCGATGCTCTTCGAGGTGCACGTGGTGAGCGAGGCCGACTACGAGGCGCACCTCAAGACGCTCGCCGATCGTGGCCAGACCGGGAAGGCGCTCGGCGCCGCGATCCCCAACCCGGTCGGCGACGTCGGCACCACCGACAAGCCGGCACCGGCCCCGGCACTGCAGGGAGGCACGCGATGACCACGCTCCAGCGGACCGCGACGGAGATCGCAGCGCCCACGCGGCAGCTCGGGACGATCTCGTGGAAGTGGATGGTCACCACCGACCACAAGGTGATCGGCAACCTCTACTTCATCACCACGATGCTGTTCTTCTTCCTGGGCGGCATCCTGGCGCTGGGCATCCGCGCCGAGCTGGCCTTCCCGGGCATGCAGTACATGTCGCGGGAGACGTACAACCAGTTCTTCACGATGCACGGCACGATCATGCTGCTGCTGTTCGCGACCCCGCTCTTCGCCGGCTTCGCGAACGCGATCATGCCGCTGCAGATCGGCTCGCCGGACGTCGCGTTCCCGCGGCTCAACATGCTGTCGTACTGGCTCTACCTCTTCGGCGGCCTCGTGACGGTCTCCGGGTTCCTGTCGCCGTCGGGCGCCGCGAGCTTCGGATGGTTCGCCTACGCCCCGCTGAGCGACGCGGTGAACTCGCCCGGCGTCGGCGGTGACCTCTGGATCATGGGTCTCTACATGACCGGCCTCGGCACCATCCTCGGCGCGGTCAACTTCATCACCACGATCATCACCATGCGGGCGCCCGGCATGACGATGTTCCGGATGCCGATCTTCACCTGGAACATCCTGGTGACGTCGATCCTGGTCCTCATCGCGTTCCCGATCCTGGCCGCCGCGCTGCTGGTGCTGGAGGCCGACCGCAAGCTCGGGGCTCATGTGTTCGACGCTGCCAACGGCGGCCCGATCCTGTGGCAGCACCTGTTCTGGTTCTTCGGGCACCCCGAGGTGTACATCATCGCGCTGCCGTTCTTCGGCATCATCACCGAGATCCTGCCGGTGTTCAGCCGCAAGCCGATCTTCGGCTACGTCGGCCTGGTCGGCGCCACGCTCTCCATCGCGGCGCTGTCCGTGGCCGTCTGGGCGCACCACATGTACGTGACCGGAGCGGTCAACCTGCCGTTCTTCTCCTTCATGACCTTCCTCATCGCCGTCCCGACCGGGGTGAAGTTCTTCAACTGGATCGGCACGATGTGGGGCGGGAACATCGCGATGCGAACGCCCATGCTCTGGGCGATCGGGTTCCTGATCACCTTCCTCTTCGGTGGTCTGACCGGTGTCGTGCTCGCGTCGCCGCCGCTGGACTTCGCCCTGTCCGACTCCTACTTCGTCGTCGCGCACTTCCACTACGTGGTCTTCGGCACGGTGGTGTTCGCGATGTTCGCGGGCTTCTACTTCTGGTGGCCCAAGTTCACCGGGCGGATGCTCGACGAGACGCTCGGCAAGGTCCACTTCTGGCTGCTGTTCATCGGCTTCCAGGCCACGTTCTTCGTGCAGCACTGGCTCGGCGTCGAGGGCATGCCCCGCCGCTACGCCGACTACCTGCCGAACGAGGGGTTCACGGTGCTGAACCAGATCTCCTCGGCCGGCGCGTTCCTGCTCGGGGCCTCGATGATCCCGTTCGTCTACAACGTCTGGAAGAGCCGCAACAACCCGCTGGTCGGCGTCGACGACCCGTGGGGCTGGGGGCGGTCGCTCGAGTGGGCGACGTCCTCCCCGCCGCCGCGGCACAACTTCACCTCGATCCCGCGGATCCGCTCGGAGGCCCCCGCCTTCGACCTGCACCACCCCGAGGTGGCGCTGTCGGAGTACAACGACATGAGCGGCGAGCTGAACGACACCCTGGTCGACGCGGCCGACGACTCCGGTCGCCGCGATCTGCTCGAGGAGCGGGTGAGCGGGGAGTCGACCGACCCCGTCGAGGCCTACGACGACAAGCACCCCAACCAGTCGCCGCCCTCGGCCGACTTCAACGACAAGGAGGCCGGGCGCGGATGAGGGCAGAAACCTGGGTGTTCATCGCGCTGACGGTGTTCGTCGCGGCGATCACCCCCGTCTACTGGCTGATGAGCAACGACCCCACCGGGACCGCTGCGCTGACGCTCACGTTCTTCCTGCTGCTGATGATCGCCCTCTACCTGGGCCTCCTCGCACGCCGGATCGACCCGCGCCCGGAGGACAAGAAGTCGGGTGAGATCGCCGAGGGTGCGGGCGAGCTCGGCTTCTTCCCGCCGCAGAGCAAGTGGCCGCTGTTCGTCGCCCTGACGTTCACCCTGTTCATCCTCGGCCCGGTCTTCGGCTGGTGGCTGATGATCCTCGGGGTCGTCTTCGGCACGGTCACCCTGACCGGCCTCGTGTTCGAGTACTACCGCGGGGACTACGCGCACTAGACGCAGTCACTCGCGCCCGGCCTGCGGGCGGGAGACGACGTCTTCCTCACGACCGGTGACGCCACTCGTTCCTGCCCAGAGCTACGTCTGGCGAGCTGAGTGACGTCACCGCTCGCTCGTCCAGACGTCGTCGGCCCTCCGGCCTACCCGACGCTCGTGACGTCGCGGTCGAGCGAGCGCCCGGTCGAGTTTGATCGGCGGCTCGGCGGCTCGGCGGCCTCAGGGGACGTTTCCTAAGCTCGTCAGAGGGCGGCGGTCAGCGGCGCGTGCGGACGTCGAAGCGGTCGAGGTCCTGGGCGGCGACCACGTCCGGGAACAGCTGCCTCGCCTCGTCGGCGAACACCTGCTCGTCGGGGTGGCGTGCCGAGTAGTGGGTCAGGACCAGACGGCGTACGCCCGCCTCGGCCGCGATGCCGGCCGCGTCGGCGGCGGTGAGGTGGGCGTAGCGCTCGGCCAGGTCGGCCTCGGTGGTGAGGTAGGTCGACTCGCAGACCGCGAGGTCCGCGTCGCGGCAGAGGTCCACGGCGGCCGGGCAGCGACGGGTGTCCATGACGAACGCGAACGCCTGACCGCGGCGGGGCTCGGTGACCTCGGACGCCAGCACGCGCCGACCGTCCACCGTCACCTCGCCGTCCTGCAGCAGCCGTCCGACGTCGGGTCCGGCGACACCTGCCGCGACCAGCCGCTCGCGGACGACGCGGCGGCCGTCGGGCTCCTGCAGCCGCCACCCGTACGTCGGCACGCGGTGGTCGAGCGCCCGGGCGGACAGGACGAGGCCGGGCCAGGTGTCGACGGTCCCGTCGGCCGACACGGGGTGCTCGCGGACCTCCGGGCCCTCGAAGGCGGCGCTCGCGTGCCGCAGCCGGTCGATGTACGGCTGCCCGGCCGCAGGGAAGTACAGGTCGACCGGGTGGCCCCGACCGTCGAGCGCGATGCGTTGCAGCACCCCGGGCAGGCCCAGGCAGTGGTCGCCGTGCAGGTGCGTGATGCAGATGCGGGTGATGCTGCCGGCCGCGATCCCCGCCAGCGTCAGCTGGCGCTGCGTGCCCTCGCCCGGGTCGAAGAGGACCACCTCGCGGTCCCACCGCAGCACCGCCGCCTGGTGGGCCCGGGCGCGCGTGGGCACCTGCGAGGCGGTCCCGAGGACCACCAGCTCCCGTGCGCTTACGGAGCGGGAGCCTACGCAGGGCTTCCCGCCGCGCCCGACGAGGGGAAGGATGAGGCCATGTGCCGCAACATCCGACCGCTGAACAACTTCGAGCCGCCGGCGACCTCGAGCGAGGTCCACGACGCCGCGCTGCAGTACGTGCGCAAGATCGCCGGGACGAGCAAGCCGTCGAAGGCCAACGAGGCCGCGTTCGAGCGGGCGGTGCACGACATCGCGCACGCGACCGAGCACCTGCTCGCCAGCCTCGTCACCACGGGCGAGCCCAAGAACCGCGAGGAGGAGGCGGCCAAGGCCCGGGCGCGCTCGGCCGCGCGCTTCGCGTCCGCCTGACCGGGCGCGACATGGCGGAGACCCGGTGACGCGTCTCGTCGACGTCGACCACCTGGTGATCGGCGCGGGCGCCGCGGGCATGGCCTTCACCGACGCGCTGATCGACCACGCGCCTGGCGTCTCCGTGGCGATGGTCGACCGCCGGGACGGGGTCGGCGGGCACTGGCGCGAGGCGTACCCCTTCGTCCAGCTCCACCAGTCCTCGACCTACTACGGCGTCGCCTCGACGCTGCTGGGCGGTGACCGCCGCCAGACCGACGGCCCCGAGGCCGGGTGGCACGAGCGCGCCGACCAGCCCACGATCCTGGCCTACTACGACGAGGTCCTGCGCGACCGGATGCTGCCGGGCGGGCGGGTGCAGCTCTTCGCGCGGTGCGACTACCTCGGCGACCGGACCTTCGTCTCCCGCGAGTCGGGGGAGCGGTACGCGGTGCCCGAGCGCTGCCGGGTCGTGGACGCGCGCTACCTGTCGCCGGACATCCCGGCGGAGACCCCGCCGCCGTTCGCGGTCGAGGGGGCTCGCGTCGTCCCGGCGAACGAGCTCCCGCGCAGCGGGCCCACGAGCCAGCACGTCGTCGTCGGGGCGGGCAAGACCGCCACCGACAGCGTCGTGTGGCTCCTGCGGCACGGCGTCGATCCCGACGCGATCTGCTGGGTGCGGCCGCGCGACGCCTGGATGCTCGACCGGGCCAACCTCCAGCCCGACCCGGTGGTCTACCTCGGCATGGTCTCCCGGCTGATGCGGCTGGCCTCGACCGCGCCCTCGCTGCCCGCGCTGTTCGGACACCTCGAGGACGCCGGGATCATGCTGCGCGTCGACCCCGACGTCACCCCGACGATGGCCAAGGCACCCACGCTCGGGCGCTGGGAGCTCGACCTGCTGCGCAGCGTGCAGCACGTCGTCCGCCTGGGGCGCGTCCGGACCGCACGCCGCGGCCGGCTCGACCTCGAGGGCGGGACCGTGGCCGTCGCCGACGACGCGCTGGTCGTGCACTGCGCCGCCGACGGACTGAAGCGGCGGTCCCGCGTGCCGGTCTGGCAGCCCGACGTCGTCACGCTGCAGCCCGTCCGGGCCGGGTTCCCCTGCTTCGGAGCAGCCCTCGCCGGCTACGTCGAGGCGACCCGCGAGGACGACGACGCCAAGAACCGGCTGTGCCCGCCCTCCTCCTTCGGCGGCTCGCTGGTCGACTGGGCCCGCATGAACGTCCTCGGCGGCCGCGGCAGCGCGGCCTTCAGCGCCGCGCCGGACGTCAAGGCGTGGGCCGACGCCGTGGCGCTCAACCCCGCCCGGGTCCCGCCCGGCCCGCGCTCGGCGGACCTCGACGCCGTGCTCGACGCGCTGGCGAGCGCCACCCCTGCGGGCCTCGCACGCCTGGACGCCCTCAGCCGGACCTCCGGGTAGCGGCTCCCGTTCGCCGCGGAAGGGCCGATCGGAGGCAGCCGCAGCTCTGTCGGTCGAGCGGTCGGGGAGTCTAGATTGAGCGCATGTCGACCGAGGTGCTGCGGTACGCCGCCTTCACGACCAGCGACGGTCGCGGCGGCAACCCCGCCGGGGTGGTCCTCGACGCCGACGGGCTGGACGACGCCGCGATGCAGGGCATCGCGGCCGATCTCGGCTACTCCGAGACCGCGTTCCTCTTCCCGCGCGAGCACGAGCCGAACGTCTACGACGTCCGCTTCTTCGCGCCCCTGCAGGAGGTGCCCTTCTGCGGGCACGCCACGATCGCCTCCGGGGTCGCGCTCGTCGAGCGGCGCCCGGCCGCCGAGCTCGTGTTCCACACCCCGGCCGGACTGGTGACGGTCAGCACCGAACGGACCGACCAGGGGCTGGTGGCCGAGCTCACCAGCGTCTCCCCGCGTGTGCAGCCGGCTCCGGACGCGCTGGTCTCGGGGGTCCTCGATGCCCTGGGCTGGTCGTCGGCCGACCTCGACCCCGACTACCCGGTCCGCCTGGCGAACGCCGGCTCCGAGCACCTGGTGCTGGTCACGAGGACGCGTGAACGGCTGGCCGACCTGCACTACGACTTCGACGCCCTGGCCGGCCTGATGCAGGACCACGGCCTCATCACCGTCCTGCTCGTCTGGCCGGAGGGGCGCAAGCTCTTCCACGCCCGCAACCCGTTCGCCGGCAGCGGTGTCGTCGAGGACCCGGCGACCGGCGCCGCCGCGGCGGCCTTCGGCGGCTACCTGCGCGACCTCCACAAGATCGGCCCGAGCGCCGAGTTCACCATCTGCCAGGGCGTCGACATGGGCCGCCCGAGCCGCATCGACGTCAGCGTCCTGCGCGGCGAGCCCGGCGTGAGGGTGCGAGGCGCGGCCAGCGCGATCTCGGGCTAGGCCAAGGGAGTCGTAGGCCGCTCGCTGCGCGAGACCAGGCACTCGTTCGACTGCGTCGACGTGAGCGTCGGGCGCGAACGTCGGAGCACCGTCACCAGGACACCGCGAGCGGACGGCCCTCCTCGTAGCCCGAGCTGGACTGCACGCCGACGACGGCGAGCTGGTGGAACTCCTCCAGCGTCGAGGCGCCCGCGTACGTGCAGGAGCTCCGGACGCCGGCGACGATCGAGTCGATGAGGTCCTCCACGCCCGGCCGCTCCGGGTCGACGTACATGCGCGAGGAGGAGATGCCCTCCTCGAACAGGCCCGCCCGGGCGCGGTCGAAACCGCTGGCGTCCTTGGTGCGCAGGCGCACCGCGCGGGCCGAGGCCATCCCGTACGACTCCTTGTACATCCGGCCCTGGGCGTCGACCATCAGGTTGCCCGTGCTCTCGAACGTCCCGGCGAACCAGGACCCGATCATCACGCTGCCCGCGCCGGCGGCCAGGGCGAGCGCCACGTCGCGCGGGTAGCGGACGCCGCCGTCGGCCCAGACCGACTTGCCGAGGGCCCGGGCGGCCGCGGCGCACTCCAGCACCGCGCTGAACTGCGGGCGCCCGACCCCGGTCATCATCCGGGTGGTGCACATCGCGCCCGGGCCGACACCGACCTTGATCACGTCGGCACCCGCCCCGACCAGGTCGTCGACACCGTCGGCGGAGACCACGTTCCCCGCGACGAGCGGGACCGACCGTCCGGTCGCGTCGGCGAGCCGGTCGCGGACCTCGCGCACGGCCTTCAGCGACGAGAGCATCTTGTCCTGGTGCCCGTGCGCCGTGTCGACGACGAGCACGTCGATGCCGGCCCGCAGCAGGGCCTCGGCCCGACCGGCGACGTCGCCGTTGATGCCCACCGCCGCGCCGATCATGAGCGCGCCGTCGGGGTCGAGCGCGGGGCGGTAGAGGGTCGAGCGGATCGCCGAGCGGGCGGTCATCACGCCGAGCAGCCGGCCGTCGGAGCCGGCGCCGGCGGCCGCCGCGTCCACGACCACGGCGAGGTCGAGGTGCGAGGCGGCCAGCGCGTCGAAGATCTCCCGCGGTGCGGTGCCCGGGCCCACGACCACGAGGTCGGTGCTCATGACGTCCTTGACCTGGGCGAACCGGTCGACCCCCGCGGTGTCCGCCTCGCCGACCGTGCCGAGGGGGCGCCCGCCGTCGACCACCACGACCCGGCCGTGCGCACGCTTGGGCAGCAGCGACAGCGCCTCACCGACCGTGGTGGTCGGCGAGACGGACACGGGGGTGTCGAAGACGGTGTGCGAGCCCTTGACCTTGCGCACGACCTCGGCGACGACCTCCGTCGGGATGTCCTGCGGGATGATCGCGACCCCGCCGCGGCGGGCGACGGTCTCCGACATCCGGCGGCCGGACACGGCGGTCATGTTGGCGACGACCAGCGGCAGCGTGGTCCCCACGCCGTCGTTCGAGGTGAGGTCGACCTCGAGGCGCGAGGTCAGCGACGAACGTCGCGGGACCATGAACACGTCGCTGTAGGTCAGGTCCGTCGCGGGAGGCGGCTGCAGGAAGCGCATGCTCACATTGTCGCGCAGCCCGTGTGACCTTGCACGGCCCGGCGGCGCACCTGCGCAGCAAGAGGTATGGTTGCTGAATGGTTGACGCTTCTACGACTCCCGCGTACGTGACGGCGGGGGAGGACTTCCAGCGCGACATGCGCTACGTGAGCACCCGCATCACCGCCGACGGGCGGGACGGCTACCCGGTCGAGGCCGGTCGCTACCGGCTGATCGCGGCACGCGCGTGCCCGTGGGCCAACCGGGCGATCATCGTCCGGCGCCTGCTCGGCCTGGAGGGCGCCATCTCGATGGGCCTCGCCGGCCCGACGCACGACCAGCGCAGCTGGACCTTCGACCTCGACCCCGGCGGCGTCGACCCGGTGCTCGGCTACGAGCGCCTGCAGCAGGCGTACTTCGCGCGCTTCCCCGACTACCCCCGGGGCATCACCGTGCCGGCCATCGTCGACGAGACGGACGGCAGGCTCGTCACGAACGACTTCGCCCAGATGACGATCGACCTGTCGCTGGAGTGGACCGAGCACCACCGCCCCGGCGCCCCGGAGCTCTACCCCGAGCACCTGCGCGACGAGATGGACACGGTCATGCGGCGCGTGTTCACCGAGGTGAACAACGGCGTGTACCGCTGCGGCTTCGCGGGCTCGCAGGAGACGTACGACGCGGCGTACGACCGGTTGTTCGTCGCGCTCGACTGGCTCGAGGACCGCCTCAGCGACCGGCGCTTCCTGATGGGCGACACCATCACCGAGGCCGACGTCCGGCTGTTCACGACGCTGGCGCGCTTCGACCCCGTCTACCACGGCCACTTCAAGTGCAACCGGTCCAAGCTCAGCGAGATGCCGGTGCTGTGGGCGTACGCGCGCGACCTGTTCCAGACGCCGGGGTTCGGCGACACGACCGACTTCGCGCAGATCAAGCGCCACTACTACGTGGTGCACAGCGACATCAACCCGACCATGATCGTGCCCAAGGGCCCGGACCTGGCCGGCTGGCTCACGCCGCACCACCGCGAGCAGCTCGGTGGTCGTCCGTTCGGCGACGGGACCCCGCCGGGCCCGCCCCTCGCCGCCGAGGTCGTGCCGTCCGGCGGCACCACCCTCGCCGCCTGAGGTCTCACTCGCGCCTCGTCGACGCACGCCCAGGCATCAGCGCCGAAACTTTTCGCACCTCGCCCGGCACAGGTCGGTGCGAGCGTACGGCGTGAAGCGTCGCCGTGGATGCAAAGGTACGCGGACAAAGATCGAGGCACACGACCCCTTGACCTCAGTTCGGGTGGCGGCTTAAAGTCCCGTTCACGGCGGTGCGGCCGATAGTTCTTCGAAAAGTATCGAGGTGCCGCCGAGGTTCGGTGCTGCTCCCGGCACGCCGTCCCGGCCGCCCGCGACCGCGCCGGCGGACCCACCTCAACGAAGAGGAACCCCTATGTCCCTACGCCGTACGTGCCTGGGCCTGGTCACCGCGGGAGCGCTCGCCTCCGCCCTGCTCGCCGGTGGGCTCCCCGCCGCCGGAGCCGCGACCAGCACCAGCACCAAGACCCTCAAGCAGCTGGCCAAGCCGACCGGTGTCCGTGTCGGCACCGCGATCGACACCTCGGTGCTGGCCAGCGACGCGACGTACGCCAAGGCCGCCGCCGCGCAGTTCAACAGCGTCACGCCCGAGAACGTCATGAAGTGGGAGGTCGTCGAGCCGGAGCGCGGCAAGCTCGACTTCACCGAGGCCGACAAGCTGGTGGCCTTCGCCAAGGCCCACAAGCAGAAGGTCCGCGGCCACACTCTGGTCTGGCACAGCCAGCTGCCCGCCTGGCTCACGGCCGGGGTCGCGGACGGCACGATCAGCAAGAAGCAGCTGCGCACCATCCTCAAGCAGCACATCGCCACCGAGATGGGCCACTTCAAGGGCGACATCTGGGCGTGGGACGTGGTCAACGAGGCGTTCAACGACGACGGCACGCTGCGCGACTCGCTGTGGCTCAAGGAGCTGGGACCGAACTACATCGCCGACTCGTTCCGCTGGGCGCACAAGGCCGACCCCAAGGCGATCCTCTTCTACAACGACTACAACACCGAGGGGATCGGCCCCAAGAGCGACGCCGTCTACAAGCTGGTCAAGGAGCTCCGCAGCGAGGGCGTGCCGATCCAGGGCTACGGCGTCCAGGGTCACCTCAGCACCGAGTACCCCCTGCCGGAGGACATGCAGGCCAACCTGCACCGCTTCGCCAAGCTGGGCCTCAAGACCGCGGTGACCGAGGCGGACGTGCGCATCACCTTCTCGGCCAGCGACCCGGCGACCCCCGCCGAGGTGCAGGCCCAGTCGAACGGCTACAGCTACATGCTGCAGAGCTGCCTGCTCGAGCGCAGCTGCATCTCGTTCACGGTCTGGGGCTTCACCGACAAGTACTCGTGGATCCCGGGCGTGTTCCCGGGCGAGGGGCAGGCCAACCTCTACGACGAGAGCTACCAGCCGAAGCCGGCGTACGAGGCCGTCCAGCGCGACCTCCTGCTGGCCAAGGGCATCAAGAAGCACTGACGCGGACGCACGAGCGACCAGAGGAGCTTCGATGACCCCCACGCTCGCGCGCACGGTACGCGGCGCGCTCGTCACGCTCGCCGCCCTGGCGACGGCCGTCGCCGTGGCCACGCCCGCCGGGGCCAGCCCGGCCACGGCGGAGGCTCACGGGAAGCCGGTGAAGGCGTGCCGGAACGGCTACGTCGGCCTGACCTTCGACGACGGGCCCAGCCCGACCGCTCCGGACCTGCTGAAGGCCCTGAAGCGGGAGGGCCTGCGGGCGACGATGTTCAACCAGGGCAACAACGCCCTGGCTCGACCTGAGCTGGTCGAGGCCGAGCGCCGCGCGAAGATGTGGGTGGGGAACCACACGTTCACCCACCCCGACCTCACCTCGCTGGACGAGGCGCAGCGGTTCCAAGAGATCGCCAGCACCCAGTGGGTGCTGCGCGACATCACCCACCGCGAGCCGACGCTGTTCCGACCTCCGTACGGGGCGACGAACGACGCGGTCCGGGCCGACGCGGACCGGATCGGGGTGCTCGAGGTGCTGTGGACGGTCGACTCGGAGGACTGGAACGGCGCGAGCGTCGACCAGATCGTCGCCAAGGCCGCCACCCTGACCGACGGCGGCATCATCCTGATGCACGACTGGCCCCCGAACACGGTCCAGGCGATCCCGGGCATCGCCCGGGTGCTGCGGGAGAAGGGCCTGTGCACGGGCAAGATCGCCTACACCCCGGCGGCCGTGCCGTTCGGCAGCACGACCTTCCACGCGCGGGCGGTCAAGCCGTAGGACCGGTCGGCCGCCGGGGGTTCCGGCCCCGGCGGCCGGCTGCCCGCGTCCCGGGACGCACGGGTCTAGGCGACCCGTGCGTCTCCGGGGTCGTCGGGGGCCAGATACACCCACAGCTGCAGCGGAGGCACGTCGCCGTAGCCGAACCCGCTGAGGTCCAGGCTGGTCGGCCCGAGCCGGGCCCACCCCTCCGACTCGTACAGCCGGGCCGGACCCGTGGTGCTCTGCAGCACGTCGAGGACGGCTCGCCGGCCCGTGGCGTGCGCCCGAGCGGTCGCCGTCCGCACCAGGGCCCGTCCGATCCCCCGGCCGCGCACGTCGGGGTGGACCAGCAGCCGGGCCAGGACGGCGAAGCGGTCGGCCGGCAGCCCCGTCGACGCCTGGGCGAGCGGGAGGACGGGCTCACCCTCCGCGCGGTGCAGCGCCACCTGGCCGACGACCCGGCCGTCGAGCCCGTCGTCCTCGACCGCCACCCAGGCGTCGGTCTCGCCCTGCGCGCGCAGGAACCTCGCCGGCTTGGCGGGCCAGTAGCGGGGGTAGCCGTCCACCGCGTGGGTCCGCTCCATCACGGCCACGCAGGCGTCGTCGTCGGAGGCGAGCTTGGTCCTGATGAGCACGCCCTCATTGTTCCCGCTGCCGTGACCGACGTCCGCTGCGCACGGACCGTGGGCCCGTCCAGCGCGTGAGAGGCTGCTCGGCATGACTTCCTCGGCAACCGTCGGCCCCGAGGCCGCGCGCCAGCTCGCCGACCGGCTGCACCGCGCCATCGACGAGGCGCTCGGCGCCTGGGTCGCCGAGGCCGACGCCTCCGACGGTGGCACCACCCCCGGGAGCGCCCGGCCCGTGGCCCCGACCTTCGCCAGGCCGGTGACCGCACCTCCGGTCCGCATGGAGCAGCTGGCGCGCACGCCCGAGCCCACGGCGGACCTCGACGACCTCGTCGACGTGCTCGCGCCCCGGCTGCTGGAGAGGCTGGTCCCCGCACTGCGCGAGGCGCTGCGGGACGGCGACTAGCGGGTCACGCCGCCAGGTGGAACGTCCGCGCGAAGCGGTCGAGGAGCTCACCGCGTCCGCGCAGCACCTCGACCACGCCGGTCGCGATCGCGCGGTCCGGGGCGAGCTCGCCCGAGAAGAGCCGACGGAAGCCCGGGCCGGCGGCGAAGGCCAGGTCGACCGGACCGTCCCCGCGGATCACGTCGAGCACCGGCCCGTCCACGCGAACGAGCAGCTCGGTCGGACCGAAGCGGGCGGCGTACGCGGTGGCCGGCAGCCCCGCCGCGACCTGGGCGCGGAAGGCGGTGCGCAGGGAGATGGTCATCGAGTCCGGGGTGACCAGCTGCTCCTCGCGCGGCTCGTCCATCGCCTTGAACCCCCAGGCACCGAGCGCGAGCACGACGGGCTCGAGCTCGCGGCCGTACGGCGTGAGCTCGTAGACGATCACACGCGAGTGCGGCACGCGTCGCAGCACGCCGACCTCCTGCAGCTCCTTGAGCCGGGTCGCCAGGATGTTGCTCGGGATCCGCGGGAGCCCGGCCGCGAGCTCGCCGTAGCGACGCGGTCCGACGAGCAGGTCGCGGACGATGAGCATCGCCCAGCGTTCACCCACCAGCTCGAGGGCTCGCGTGATGCCGTCGTACTGCCCGTAGTCGCGTGCGGCCACCGGCCCTACGCCTGCGAGGCGGCGTACGCCTCAGGCCCCTGCTCGGCGGCCACCGGGTCCATCCACCCGAAGTCGAGCACGTTGCCGTCGGGGTCCGTGAGCCCGCGCTGGTACATGAAGCCGAAGTCCGTGGCCGGCTGCGGCTCCGAACCACCCGCGCCGACCCCGGCGGCCACGGCGAGGTCGACGGCCTCGCGGCTGTCGAGGAAGATCGCGGTCGAGGCGGAGGGGTTCACCGCCGGGTCGCCGATCGGGAGCTTCGTCATGCTCTGGAAGTACTCGCGCACCAGGACCATGACGTAGCTGTGGTCCTCCTCGACGACGACGCAGGCCGCGTTGTGGTCGGTGAAGGCCGGGTTGATGGTGAAGCCGAGGGCCGTGTAGAACGCCTTCGCGCGCTCCAGGTCGGTCACCGGCAGGTTGACGAACATCGCGGTCATCGTGGTCTCCCTCTCGAGGGCCCGTCGTCGGGCCGGGGCCCACACTTGCAAAAAGCAAGTAGGACGTCAAGAGGTGCAGGGTCGATCAGCGGGCGGGTGAGGCGTACGGGCCCGGTGCCCCGGTGACGTTGAGCATCACCGCGTAGACGCTCGTGGTGGCGCAGGCGAAGAGCAGGTTGCGCTTGAGCCCGCCGAAGGTCAGGTTGGCGACGATCTCGGGTAGCAGCAGCTTGCCGAGCAGGGTGCCGTCGGGGTGGAGGCAGTGGACCCCGTCCTCGGCCGCCGCCCAGATCCGTCCGGTGCTGTCGAGGCGGACGCCGTCGAACGTGCCGGCCGTGCTGGTCGCGAGCACGGCGCCGCCCTCCAGCCGGCCGTCCTCGGTGACGTCGAAGACGCGGAGGTGCCGCCGTGACGAGTCGACGACGTAGAGCTGCGACTCGTCGAGCGACAGCGCCAGCCCGTTCGGCTGGTCGAAGTCGTCGGTGACCTGACGGATCGTCCCGTCCGGGTCGATCCGGTAGACGTGGCGACCCAGCTCCGGCTCGGCCGAGAAGCCCTCGTAGTCGGAGGCGATGCCGTAGCTCGGGTCGGTGAACCAGACCGCGCCCCGGGTGTCGACGACGACGTCGTTCGGGCTGTTGAAGCGCTTGCCCTCGTAGCGGTCGGCGAGGACGGTGACCGAGCCGTCGTGCTCGGTCCGGGTGACGGCGCGCGAGCCGTGCTGACAGGTGACGAGGCGGGCCTGGCCGTCGAGCGTGCTGCCGTTCGGGTAGCCGGCCGGCGAGCGGAACACGCCCGTCTCGCCCGTCAGCTCGTCCCAGCGCAGCATCCGGTCGTTGGGGATGTCGCTCCAGACGAAGCTGCGGGAGGCGGGCAGGTAGACCCCGCCCTCCGTCCAGCGGCAGCCGGACGCGACCCGCACGACGAGGGCGTCGCCGTCCACCGCTGCGAACCGGTCGTCCAGCCGTTCCCACGTCGTGGGAAGGGCCTCGGTGGGAGCCTGGCCTGGTCGCGTCGTCACGCCGGACACCGTACGGGTGACCGACCGGGTGGGTCAGCGGGGGAGCACCAGCAGGGCGTCGCCGACGGGCCGCTCGCCGGTCGCGTCCGACGGCTGGTTGACCACCCGCCCGTCGACGACCATCGTCGTGGAGCCGCCGCCGTCGAGGTTGAGCGCATCGCGCATCCCGAGCGCGCGGGCGAGCGCCGCGGTCTCCACGATGCTCGTGCCCAGGCTGGCGGTGCTGCGTCCGTCGACGGTTGCGATCAGCGTCCGACCGGCCGCGTCGGTGCCGGCGAAGGTGCGCGGGTTCCGCTGCTGGCTGAAGCCGTAGTAGACGCTCGGCGAGGGCTGGACGAACCCGTCGCGCTGCGGGGTCACGTGCACCCGACCGTCGCGCACCAGCTCCGGGCCGCCGTTGACCACGAAGGCGCCGTCCCCGGGGCGCAGCAGCCGCTGACCGCGGCCCTGCAGGCCGGTGGTCACCCGGAGCCGACGACCGACCGCCGCGACCGAGGCCAGGTCGTCGGCCAGGTCGCCGGTCGCCTGCACCGAGCGCTGGCCCGCGGCCAGCGCCACCCCGCGGGCGGGGCGGACGGCCACCACCCGGGACCGCCGGTCCAGGACCACCTCGGTCCCGGGCCCGGCCGGCGTACGCGCCCCGAACTGCGGGGTGAAGGCCACCAGCTCGTCGGCGTCGGTGCAGGTCACGTCGTGCCGCGGTCGCGGGGTGGGCAGGTCGTCGGCCGTCCCCCCGCAGTTGCGGATCAGGCCGGGCACCCGGTCGAGGCCGTCCAGGGCGAGCCGCCGGCCGTCGCGGCCCTGGACCGAGCCCGTCCAGCGCAGCCGCTCGACCGCGCTCCGGCGGGCGTCCTCGTGCAGGACCAGCGACGGTCGCCGGCCCACCGTCTCGCTGAGCAGGCGTCCGTCGTAGACGCCGACACCTGCAGGGTCGCCCGGGGCGCCCGACGCGGGGTCGAGCACGAAGTAGCCGGCGTTGGTCGCCGCCGTCGCTCCCGAGGCTGCAGCGAGCGCGCTCGTGGTCTCGCGGCGCTCCAGGTCGGGACCGTACGAGGCCACCAGCGAGCCGGAGAACCGACGTGGGTCGACGGTCAGCAGCCGCACGCGCCACGGACCGCGGGCGCTCGAGCCGCCGTCCCAGCCCGTGTACCGGCTGCTGCCGGCCACACCGGCCCCCACCAGCCGGGCGAGCAGGGCGTCGGCGTCCGCCTGCGTCGAGAGGCGACCCACGCGGACGCGCCACCCGAGGCTGCCGCCGACGTAGTCCGCGGTGGCGGGGGTGACGACCTGCTCGACCCGGGGGTCGAAGCCGGCGCCGCGCAGCCGGGTGGCCAGGGCCTCGGCGTCCGTCCGGTCCGAGAGCGCGGCCGCCGGGGCGTCGGGGTCCGGCGAGGCCGGCCCGGACGGGATGGACACCTCGACGGTCCAGGTGGCGCTCGGGTCGGCCGCGCCCCGCACGATCGTGGTGAGGGTCACCCCCGGCTGGAGCCGCGTGACGGTCCGCTGCTCCGCCAGCCCGTCCGGACCGAGCGGCAGCCCGGGCGAGGCCGCGGGCGGTCGGGACGGGGCCGCGGCCACCGAGGGCAGGGGCGTGACGGGGGCGACGAGCAGGGCGCCAGCGACGAGCACGCCGCCGATCCGGCCGATCCGAGGGTGAGGCACAGCTCACCGTAGGACGAGGTCGGGCGCGTGGCCAGGGGTCGCAACGCGGGAGAAACAATCGCTCGCTACGTTGACGACCGCTGGACCCGTACGCCCGCCGCCGTCTGCTGGGAGGACCCCGATGCTGGCACCCTCGGACACCGAGAAGCTGCTGCTGGCCGTGGCCGGCATGGTCGCGCGGGACCGGCTCGCGCGCGGCGTCAAGCTGAACTGGCCCGAGTCGGTCGCGCTGCTGAGCACCTGGGTGATCGAACGGGCCCGCGAGGGCGCGCGGGTCGACGAGCTGATGACCACGGGTCGCGAGGTCCTGACGCGCGACCAGGTCATGGAGGGCGTCGCCGAGATGATGACCGACGTGCAGGTCGAGGCGACGTTCCCGGACGGCCGCAAGCTCGTGACCCTGCACTCACCGATCCAGTGAGCAGGCCGACCCAGTGAGCAGGAGGAGCTGACATGGCGGGCATCGCGACCTCGGGACCCGGCGCGTACCGGATCGCGCCGGGGGAGATCGAGCTCAACGCCGACCGCGGGCCGGACGAGCGGGGCGAGCTGACCTTCACGAACACGGCCGACCGGCCCATCCAGGTCGGCTCGCACTTCCACCTGCCCGACGTCAACGCGGGTCTGGAGTTCGACCGGGAGGCCGCGGCCGGGTTCCGCCTCGACATCGCCGCCGGCACGTCGGTGCGTTTCGAGCCGGGCGCCTCGCGGAACGTCGCGATCGTCGCCCTGCGGGGGCGCCGGGTCGTGCCGGGCCTGCAGGTCCGGGCGGCCGGCCCCACCACGAGCAGCGAGGGCTGAGCCGTGCGCATTCGACGCGAGGACTACGCCGCGATCTTCGGCCCGACGGCCGGCGACCAGATCCGCCTCGGCGACACCGACCTGTGGATCGAGATCGAGCGGGACCTGACGGTCGGCGGCGAGGAGTCGGTCTTCGGTGGCGGCAAGTCGATCCGCGAGTCGGGCAACCAGTCGCTCGCCACCTCGGCCGAGGGTGCGCTCGACACCGTCATCACCAACGTCGTGATCCTCGACCACTGGGGCATCGTGCGCGCCGACGTCGGCGTCCGCGCCGGGCGCATCGTCGGGATCGGGCGCAGCGGCAACCCCGACATCGCCGACGGCGTCGACCCGGCGCTGGTGATCGGGCCCGGCACCGACGTGATCTCCGGCGAGGGCAAGATCCTGACCGCCGGCGGCTTCGACTCCCATGTGCACCTGCTCTCGCCCTCGCAGATCCACGAGGCGCTGGCCGCGGGGCTGACCACGCTGGGCGGCGGCGGCACCGGCCCGTCCGAGGGGTCGAAGGCCACGACCGTCACGCCCGGCGCCTGGCACCTCAAGCAGGCCCACCGCGCGCTGGACGAGTTCCCGGTCAACCTGCTGCTGCTCGGCAAGGGCAACACGGTCTCGGACGGTGCGTTCGAGGAGCAGGCGCTGGCCGGGGCCGGCGGCTACAAGGTCCACGAGGACTGGGGCTCGACCCCGGCCGCGGTCGACGCCGCGCTCAGGGGGGCGCAGGAGTGGGGGCTGCAGGTCGCCCTGCACTCCGACTCCCTGAACGAGTCCGGCTTCGTCGCCTCGACCGTGGCCGCGATGGCCGGGCGCAGCATCTCGGCCTTCCACGTCGAGGGCGCGGGCGGCGGGCACGCCCCGGACATCCTGACCATCGCCGGGCTGCCGCACGTGCTGCCCGGCTCGACGAACCCGACCCTCCCGCACACCGTCAACACGGTCGCCGAGCACCTCGACATGCTGATGGTCTGCCACCACCTCAACCCGTCGGTGCCCGAGGACCTGGCCTTCGCCGAGTCCCGGATCCGCGCGACCACCATCGCCGCCGAAGATCATCTGCACGATCTCGGCGCCATCTCGATCACCTCCTCCGACGCGCAGGCGATGGGGCGCATCGGCGAGGTGATCACGCGGACGTGGCAGGTCGCGCACGTGATGAAACACGTGCGCGGCGAGCTGTCCGGCGGGCTGCCCGCGGACAACTTCCGGGCCCGGCGCTACGTCGCCAAGTACACGATCAACCCGGCGATCAGCCACGGCGTGGACCACGAGATCGGGTCGGTCGAGATCGGCAAGCTCGCCGACCTGGTGCTGTGGGACCCGCGGTTCTTCGGCGTCCGCCCGAGCGTGGTGATCAAGGGCGGCGGCATCGTCGTCGCTGCGCTCGGCGACCCGAACGCCTCGATCCCGACCCCGCAGCCGGTGCTCATGCGCCCCGCCCTCTACTGGGGCAGCGGCGCCGCTCGCTCGCAGTCGTACGTCGCCCCCGCGGCCCTCGACGCCGGGCTGGCCGACGAGCTCGGGCTGCGGCGTCAGCTCGTGGCCTGCCGCCCGACCCGCGACGTCGGCAAGGCACAGATGATCATGAACGACGCGCTGCCGACGATCATGGTCGACGCCGAGACGCACGCGATCACGGTCGACGGCTCGTTGATCGTCCCGGCACCGGCCGACGTCCTGCCGCTCGCCCAGCTCTACTCGATGTTCTGAGCCGCGTGACCCCCACCGCGTCTTCTCCGTACCTCGCGCTGCTGCTGGCCGACGGCCGGCTGCCGACCGGCGCCCACACGCAGTCGGCCGGCGTCGAGCCGGCGCTGCGGCACGGCATGCGCGTCGACGAGATCCCGGCGTACCTGCGCGTCCGGCTGGCCACGGTCACCGAGGTCGAGGCGGCCGCCGCGGTCGTGGCCGGTCGGGTCTGGGCGCGGCACGCGTCCGGAGACCCAGACACGTTCCCCGAGCTCGTCGAAGGGCGCGGACCAGTGATCGAGCTGACGGAGGTCGACGCCGCCTGGCGGGTCCGCACCCTGTCCGACGCGCTGCGGGAGGCGTCGGACCTGCTCGGGCGCAGCTATCTCCGCACGGCCGCCGCGGTCTGGGACCTGACCCCGTTCGCGACCGCCCGGGGACCGTGGTGCCGCGCTGTCGTGCTGGGCGTCGTCGCCGCCGAGGCCGGTCTCGACGCCGAGCAGACCGCGCGCCTGGTCGCGTACGAGGACGTGCAGACCGTCGTCGCCGCGGCGCTCAAGCTCGAGCCCTTCGACCCGACCCAGGGCGTGCGCTGGGCGGCCGACGCGGCGGTCCCGGTCGAGGCCCTAGTGGCCCGGGTCGCGGACGCCCGGACCACGCACGACATCCCGGCCCACAGCGCTCCCCTCGTCGAGGAGTGGGGGCAGCTCCATGCCACGAGCGAGAGGCGGTTGTTCCGTGCCTGACGGAAGCAGCACCATCCCCACCCCCCCGACCAGGGCCCTGCGGATCGGCGTGGCCGGCCCGGTCGGCACCGGGAAGAGCTCGCTGATCGCGCTGCTCTGCCGCGAGCTCGGCACCGAGCTCAGCCTCGCCGTGATCACGAACGACATCTACACCGACGAGGACGCCCGGTTCCTGCGCTCGGCGGGCGTGCTCGACCCCGAGCGGATCCGCGCCGTGGAGACCGGCGCCTGCCCGCACACCGCGATCCGGGACGACATCAGCCAGAACCTGCTCGCCGTCGAGGACCTCGAGCGCGACTTCGCGCCGGTCGACGTCGTGCTCGTCGAGTCCGGCGGCGACAACCTGACGGCCACGTTCTCCCCGGCGCTGGTCGACGTCCAGTTCTTCGTGCTCGACGTCGCGGGCGGCGGGGACGTCGCCCGCAAGGGCGGTCCCGGGATCGCCCGGGCCGACGCGCTCGTGGTCAACAAGACCGACCTCGCCCCGTACGTGGGCGTCGACGTCGCGCAGATGGTCGCGGACGCCGAGCAGGCGCGCGAGGGCCGGACCGTCCTGCCGCTCAGCCGGCAGGACCCCGCCTCGGTCGCCCGGGTCCGGGCGTGGGTGCTCGAGACGCTGGCCGAGTTCCGGACCGGGCGCCACGTCGCGCAGGACCCGGGGCCCATGGCGCCGCACTTCCACGCCGCAGGCGTCGAGGAGCACAGTCACGCCGCAGGCGTCGAGGAGCACAGCCACGCCGGAGGCGTCGAGGAGCACAGCCACGCGGAGACCGGCGAGACCCACAGCCACGACCACGCGCACAGCCACTGATCCGTCGACGGTCCGAGGACTCGCTGTGACCACGACGATCGCGGTCGAGCGCGTGGACGGACGGCACGTGGCGCGGCTGCGGCAGGGCCTGCTCCGGCCGCAGGTGGTCGCGTCCTCCGCCGACCGGTGCCGGGTCGGGCTGCTGGCGACCGGCGCCCTGCTCCTCGGCGGGGACGTCGTCGAGCTCGAGGTCTCGGTGGGTGCCGGGGCGCGGCTCGACCTGTTCGACGTGGCCGGGACCGTGGCCTACCACGGCCGTGGCGCGCCGAGCGCGTGGCACGTCCGGGTCGAGCTGGCGGCCGGGGCGGGGCTGACGTACGCGGGGGAGCCCTTCGTGGTGGGCGACGGTGCGGACGTCACGCGCACCCTCGCGATCGACCTCGGCCCCGGCGCTGCGGCCGCCGTCCGCGACACCGTGGTCCTGGGGCGGTCGGGCCAGCGCGGCGGCCGGCTGCGCTCGCTCACGTCGGTCCGGCAGGAGGGCCGCCCGGTCCTGCTCGAGGACCAGCGCCTGGACCCGGACCTGCTGCGGGACGCGCCCGGGATGCTCAGCGCGCACCGCGTCCTCGACACGGTGACCTGGCTGGGGCCGGCCCGACCTCAACCGGCCCGACCCCAACCGCTGGGTGCTACGACGTACGCACTGGTCGACGGAGCCGGGACGCTCACCCGCTGGCTCGGGACCAGCCTGGCGGAGTCGCCGCTGCACCAGGTCGACGTGGGCCGCGCGGACCTCGGTGACCGTCGCCCCGAGGTCGTCGCCGCGGCGGGCTCAGGGCACCCGGTGGGTCAGTCGACCGCCTCGACGAGGTAGATCGCGGCCTGCTCGGGGTGCGTCGGGGCCGCGAGGAGACCGGTGTGCAGCAGCGCGGCGCCGCTGAGCACCACGGGCCCACGCTCGTCCTGCACCAGCCGGCGCGGTCCGAGCTGCTCGGCCGAGGCGTGGTCGTCGGTCCCGGTGGTGCGGACGTGCCACCACGGCGGCGGGACCACCCCGGCCGGAGCCTGGTCGAGCAGCGCGGGGGTGACGGCGTAGCGCAGGTCGGGGTCCAGACCCGGGAGGGGGACCAGGCCCAGCAGGCTCACCTCGGAGCGGGACACCGAGGCGAAGGAGTAGATCGCGCGACGCCTGTCGTGGGCGACCACGCCCCCCGCGACCAGCGTCTCGTCGGGGAAGTCGATCCGGACGAGGTCGCCGCCGAGCAGCAGCGAGCGGTGCTCGCGGTAGAAGGCGATCCAGGCGGCGAGCCCGGAGAGCTCGGCCTCGGTCGCCGCGGTGAGGTCCCACTCGACGCCGAGGTGCCCCCAGATCGCGGTGGCCGCCCGGAAGCGCAGGTCGTGGTGGCGCCCCGTGGTGTGCGACTGGCCGGACGCGATGTGCGCGCCCATCATCTCCGGGGGGATCAGCTGGGTGGTCCAGCGGTGCATCTGCTGCCGGTCGAGCGGGTCGATGCAGTCCGAGACCCAGACCCGGTCGGTGCGCTCGAGCACGCCGAGGTCGACGCGGGAGCCGCCGGAGGAGCACGACTCGATCTCCAGGCCCGGGTGCGCGGCCTTGATCTCGTCGACGAGCGCGTAAAAAGCGAGCGTCTGCTCGTGCACGCCGGGCCGCCCGCCCGGCGAGGTGCCCGCGTCGACCAGGTCCCGGTTGTGGTCCCACTTGATGTAGGAGATGTCGTACTCGGCCAGGAGCGCGAAGATCTGGTCCCGGACGTGCGCGTAGCAGGCCGGGATCGCGAGGTTGAGGACCTGCTGGCGGCGGGCCTCGAGCGGCAGCCGCCCCCCGGTCGCCATGATCCACTCGGGGTGCGCCCGGGCGACGTCGGAGTCCTCGTTGACCATCTCGGGCTCGAACCACAGCCCGAACTGCATCCCCAGCCCGGTGACGGTGTCGACCAGCGGGTGCAGCCCCTCGGGCCAGACGTCCGGGGAGACCGTCCAGTCCCCGAGCCCGGCGGTGTCGTCGCGCCGCGCACCGAACCAGCCGTCGTCGAGGACGTAGCGCTCGACGCCGACCGAGGCGGCCAGGCGGGCCAGCTCGGCGAGCTTGGCGTGGTTCTGGTGGTCGAAGTAGACCGCCTCCCAGACGTTGATCGTCACCGGGCGGTCCGGGCCCGGGTGGTGCGGCCGCGCCCGTAGGAACCGGTGGAAGCGGCGCGCCACCTCGTCCAGCCCGGTCCCGTACGAGGCGTGGACCCAGGGGGTCTCGTACGTCTCCTCCGCGGCCAGCACGACCTCGCCGGGCAGCAGCAGCTCGCCGCCCCCGACCACCTGCTCGCCGGTGGCGAGTCGTTCGGCGTAGTGCGTGTGGTTGCCGCTCCAGCCGGTGTGCACCGCCCAGACCTCGCCGCTGCCGAAGTCGAAGCCGGGGGTGCCGACGTGCAGCAGGGTCGCCGCGTCCGGGCCGGTCCGACCCCGGCGTCCCTCACGCAGGTGGGTGCCCACGTTGAGCCGCTGGCGCTGCGGCGTGCGTTCCTTGCCCCAGCGCCCGGCCAGGTCGAGCACCTCCCGGGCCACGGCCGGGACCGGCAGCGCGAGCACGAGGTCCTGCACGGTGTACGCGTCGGCAGCGCGGTTGGTGACCCGGGCGCGCAGCCGGACGAGGCCCTGCGGTGTGAGCTGGACCGTGAGGTCGAGGCCGAGGGCGGCCTCCGGGTCCTCCGCGTGCGCCTCGAGTGTGCCGGGCCCGGTGTTCGTCACGCCCGGCTCGAGCGCGACCGGGGCGTCGTCGAGCGTCACGGCGGACACCGTGAACCGGGGCGACCAGGCCGCCCCGGCGCGCGAGCCGCTCAGTCCGGGCCGCCCGACCCAGCCGGTCCACTGCTCCGGCAGCAGCGAGACGCGGACCGGTTCGTCGACGGCGCTCGGCACCGGGACCGGAGCCCCCGCCTCGGCCAGCGCGCGCGCGTCGTCGTCGGTCAGCTCCGGGAGCGCCGCACCCCAGTGCAGGACGCTGGGCAGCCGGGCCTGGCTGAGGTCGAGCACCAGGCTCACCCCCGCCGCCGAGAGGGCGACGCAGGTCGGGGCGGGTACGGGAACGGGCACGATCGCGGGCATGGTCGCCAGTCCTATCACGCAGGTCGGAGGGGCCAGGGGCAGCCGCAGGACCGCCGGAGCACGAGCTCGGTGGGCAGCTGCTGGTAGTCGGGTGCCCCGCTGGGGTCGAGCACGGTGGCCACGGCGACCTGCGCCATCGCCTCGACCGGCTGGCGCGACACGGTGAGCGGTGGCCAGCAGAACTCCGAGTCCAGCGTGCCGTCGTAGGCCACCAGCGCGACGTCGTCGGGGCACTCGAGGCCGGCTTCGCGCAGCGCCCGGTAGGCCCCGGCCGCCTGCTGGTCGGAGGACAGGAAGATCGCGGTCGGCCGCTGCCGCCAGCCCAGCACCTGGACGGCGGAGCTGTAGCCGCCCTGCCGGCTGAAGACGGTGCGGACCACCGGTCCGGGCGGCAGCCCGTGGGCGGCGAAGGCCTCGGCGAAGCCGCGCTCGCGAGGTTCCGGGAGGCGTTCGCTCGACTCCCCGATGACGAGCGCGACGCTGGTGTGGCCGTGCACGTCGAGCAGGTGGTCGACGACGTCGTACGCGCCTTGGCGCGCGTCGGCGCCGACCGCGACGTAGCCCGGGAACGAGGAGGAGACGTTCACCAGGACGGTCGGCCGGTGCGGACGCGGGAGCAGGCTCAGCCCGTCCGGGTTGAGCACGGTGGCGACCAGGAGTCCGTCGACGTTGCGGCTGGTGAGCTCGGCCACGAGGTCGCGCTCGACGTCCTCGCGCGACCCGGAGCTGCCCAGGGTCACGAGGAAGCCGCGCTCGGCCGCGGCGGCCTCCACCGCGTCGGCGAGGGCGGCGAAGAACGGGTTGGTGATGTCCGGCACGACCAGCCCGAGCATCTGCGACGACCCCGTCCGCAGCGAGCGCGCGGCGAGGTTGGGGGAGTAGCTCAGGGCTTCCACGGCGGCGCGGACCCGGTCCGCCGTGGCGGGGGAGACCCGGCGGGGACCGTTGTTGACCACGTAGCTGACGACGGCGGTGCTGACCCCGGCACGACGGGCGACGTCGGCCCGGGTGGCGGCCCGGCTCGGCGCGGACGACGGCACGGGGGCGGTCACGTCGGGACCTCCTCGAGCGTCGTCGCCGGTGGGAGCGGTCAATCTACTGCGGTAGACCCGCGAGCGGAAGCCCCTCCTGCCGCGAGCTCTGACGGCTGGCCCGGACCGCCGCCGGGGTCGAGCCGGCCCACGATCTGAGAGCACTGGGGCTCACGAGATCAGAGGGGCTGCTGATACGTGGTTCCTGAGAGCTTCGAAGGTCTCGGTTGCGACACGTCGGCCTCGGGGTCTTGCCCTCGTCGGATCTACTGCTGTAACTTCCGACGCATCGCAGCGGCGCCGCTCCGGTCTCGGAGGGCGCGTCGTACGCCCGGTCCGAGGTTCGGAGGAGATGACGATGACGTCGTGCACGGGAGCACAGACCCGCGGGACGTGGGTCGCGGCAGCGCGCGGAGCCCGGGAGTGACCACGGCGACGGCCACCGTCGTCGGCGCCACCACCGAGGGTGCGGCGCCCGGGACGAAGGGCACCGACCGGCCGCCGGGCAAGTCCGACCTGGGGATGGCGCTGGTCTTCATCGCGCCGGCGCTCTTCGGGTTCCTGGTCTTCTACCTCTACCCGACCATCCGCGGCATCTACTTCAGCCTGACCCGCTACAACGTGCTCGGCAAGCCGCACTTCATCGGCCTGGGCAACTACACCAAGCTGTTCGGTGACGCGCTCTTCTGGAACGCGATGAAGGTGACCCTGGAGTACGTCTTCCTCAACATCGTCTTCCAGACGATCCTGGCCGTCGGCATCGCCGTCCTCATGCAGCGCCTCACCAAGTCCACCGCGGTCCGCGCCCTCATCCTGCTGCCGTTCCTCATCTCGAACGTCATCGCCGCGCTCGTCTGGTTCCTCATGCTGGACTACCAGGTCGGGATCGTGAACGAGGTGATCGCCGCCCTCGGCCTGGACCGGATCACCTTCTTCGGCGGCGACGCGACCGCCATCCCGACCATCGCCGCGGTGAACGTGTGGCGCCACATGGGCTACACCGCGCTGCTCGTGTTCGCCGGGCTGCAGACCATCCCCGACTACGTGTACGAGGCCGGGGCCGTGGACGGGAGCACCGAGTGGCGCTCCTTCTGGTTCATCACGCTCCCGCTGCTGCGCCCGATCCTCGCGCTGGTGCTGGTCATCACCGTGACCGGCTCGTTCCAGGTCTTCGACACCGTGGCCGTCACCACCCGGGGCGCTCCCGGAAACGCGAGCCGGGTGATCCAGTACTACATCATCCAGAAGGGCTTCCAGGAGGGCCAGTTCGGCTACGCGAGCGCGATCTCGCTGGTGCTGTTCGTGATCCTCGCCATCGTCGCCCTCGTCCAGCTACGCCTGCTCCGCGCCGGCGAGTCCGACCTGTCCTGAGAGGAGGAGACATGGCCACCACCACCGCACTCGCGGCACCACCGGCCCCGGCCCACCAGACCGCCGAGGGGACCCGGGGCCGCAAGCCGCTGAGCCCCGGGCGGATCGCCGCCTGGGCCTGCATGATCATCATCCTCCTGGTGACGATCTTCCCCTTCTACTGGATGCTCCGCACGTCGCTGTCGACGTCGAGCTCGTTGTTCCTCGACCCCGGCAAGCTGGGGCCCGTCGACGCGACGCTCGGGGCGTACAAGCGGGTGCTCGGGCTCTCGACCACCGCCGAGGCCCAGGCTCAGGGCGGGTCGGGCGCGTCGGTCAACTTCCTGCTCTACCTGCGCAACTCGGTCGTCTTCGCCGTGCTGGCGACGGTCGGGCAGGTCTTCTTCAGCGCGCTGGCCGCGTACGCCTTCGCCCGGCTGCGCTGGCCGGGCCGCAACATCGTCTTCTTCGTGTTCCTGACGGCGCTGATGGTGCCGCCGATCTTCACCGCGCTGCCGAACTTCATCCTGATCAAGAACCTCGGTCTGCTCGGGACATTCCCGGGGCTGGTGGCGCCGTACTTCTTCATGACGCCGTTCGCGATCTTCTACCTGCGGCAGTTCTTCCTCGGGATCAGCCGGGAGATCGAGGAGGCCGCCCGGCTCGACGGGGCCGGCCACTGGCGGATCTTCTTCGGCATCGTCCTGCCCATGAGCGCGGCGCCGATCACCACGCTGGCCATCCTCACGCTCATCAACATGTGGAACGAGTACCTCTGGCCGCTGCTCGTCGGCACCAGCGACTCCAGCCGCGTGCTGACGGTGGCCCTGGGCGTGTTCCGTCAACAGACCCCCAACACCGGTCCCGACTGGGCCGGGCTGATGGCGGCGGTCCTGGTGGCCGCGCTGCCGCTGCTCGTCGTGTTCCTCGTCTTCGCCAAGCGGGTCGTCAACTCGATCGGCTTCTCCGCGGGCAAGTGACCCGCACACCGCAGGACCCGTCCCTCGTCGACCGACGCAGGACGTCACACCGAAAGGACATGCCAACGATGGCAGGACCGCGCAAGAAGCTGGGGGCCGTTCTCGTCGGCCTCGCAGCCCTGAGCCTCACCCTCACCGCCTGCGGTGGCGGCAGCTCGGACTCCGGCGGCGGCGGCGGCGACGGCGACGCGCTCGACACCAGCACGGCCACGGGCGAGGTGAGCTACTGGCTGTGGGACTCCAACCAGCTCCCGGCCTACCAGGCGTGCGCCGACGCGTTCCACACCGCCAACCCCAACGTCACGATCAAGATCAGCCAGTACGCGTGGGACGACTACTGGGGCAAGCTGACCAACGGCTTCGTCGCCGGCGACGCCCCCGACGTCTTCACCGACCACCTGTCCAAGTTCGGCGAGTTCGCCAACCAGGACCAGCTGGTCGACCTCGACCCGACGCTGGCCAAGGACGGGTTCAACATCGACCAGTACCAGCCGGGTCTGACCGACCTGTGGAAGAGCCAGGACGGCAAGCGCTACGGCCTGCCGAAGGACTTCGACACCATCGGGCTCTTCTACAACAAGAAGCTGACCGACGCGGGCGGCTACCAGGCCTCCGACCTGGCGAACCTCGCCTGGAACACGAAGGACGGCGGGACGTACGAGAAGGTCATCGCGCACCTGACCCAGGACACCAGCGGGCGTCGCGGCGACGAGCCCGGCTTCGACAAGACCAAGGTCAAGGTGTACGGCCTCGGGCTCGACGGCAACTCGGGCGGGCCCAACGGGCAGACCCAGTGGAGCATGTACACGGGCTCGAACGGGTGGACGGCGACCGACAAGAACCCCTGGGGCACGCACTACAACTTCGACCAGCCCCAGTTCCAGGAGACCATCACCTGGTTCAAGAGCCTGATCGACAAGGGCTACATGCCCAGCGTCGCCGCCGTCACGGGCCAGACCGAGTCCACGATCTTCGGTGCCGGCAAGTACGCGATGGTGACGAACGGCTCGTGGAGCACCAACGCGCTGTTCGACACCAAGGGCCTCGAGGCCGGGCTCGCCCCGACCCCGATCGGTCCGAGCGGCAAGCGCTCCAGCATGTACAACGGCCTGGCCGACTCGATCTGGATCGGCTCGAAGAACAAGCCGGCCGCGGCCAAGTGGGTGGAGTACCTGGCCTCCCCGGACTGCCAGAACATCGTCGGTGAGAAGGCCATCGTGTTCCCGGCCATCCCCGCCGCCACGGACAAGGCCGTCGCCGCCTGGAAGGCGAAGGGCATCGACGTCACGCCCTTCACCGACCAGGTGACGAACAAGACGACGTTCCTCTTCCCGATCACCGACCACGCGTCGGAGATCTACAACCTGATGCTGCCGGCGCTGGACAACGTCCTCTCCGGCAAGGCGGAGGTCTCCTCGCTGACCGACGTCAACAATCAGATCAACCAGCTGTTCCAGTAGTCCCGGGTCCGGCGTCCCGCACGCCGACCAGCTGGCCGATCAGCAGGCGTAGCGCCGTCCGGAGTTCTCCGGGCGGCGCTTTGCGCTTTTCTGCCGGGTCACGGGACGTGGGCTCTTCTCAGCGGTGCGCCAGGTCCTGGAGCCGTGCGACGAGGCTGAGGGCGACCTCTTCTCGCACCTGCGGGGTGCTGACGTCGTCCGCGTAGGTCCAGGTGAGGGTGTTGGCGTAGCGCCGCACGTAGAAGTCGAAGCGCCGGTCGCCGCCGACGAGGCTCCAGCGGACGACGGGCCCGGCGGCGCTGGTGGGCCAGTGCCGGGCGGTGACGGTGTAGGTGGTCGGCGGGGCGTCGTACGGCGGGAAGGTGATGACCACGTGGCGGCAGCGCAGGAGGGCCACGCGCTTGCGGTCGAGCTCGTCGCGGGCCGCGCCGGCGTCGCCGAAGCGGACGGTCAGCAGCGTCACCGGCTGGGCCGGGCGGCCGTTGACCCCGGTCCACGAACGGCCGTCGAGCGGTGCGGTCGTGGTGAGCACCGTGAGCGGCGCGCAGGACGCGGGGTCCGTCCGCGGGTTGCGGTCCGGGCTGAACGTGGCGGGGTCGGCAGGGGAGGCCAGACCGGAACGGTCCACGGGCCGGAACGTCTCCAGCGCGGCGTCGAGGCGGAGGTCGCTCACGTACGCGCGCCGGTCGAGCGTGGCGCGCACGCCGACGACGGCGCCGACCTCGGCCCCCAGCAGCACCAGGGACCCGAGGACCGCCAGGGCGGCCACGCGCTTCGTCGACCGTCGCGCGGTGGTCGTCATCGGACCGGGCAGCCGCACGAGCGCCGGACGACGAGCGTGCCGGGGAACTGGGTGAAGGGCGTCGGCCGGGACGGGTCGAGGGCGAGGGAGACCGCGGCCCGCGCCATCTCCACGATCGGCTGCGCGACGACGGTGAGCGGCGGCCAGGAGTACTCGGCCTCCTTGGTGCCGTCGAAGCTCACCACCGCCAGGTCGCAGGGGAGCGCGAGCCCGCGCTCGTGCCCAGCGCGGAGGAGGCCGACGGCCAGCAGGTCGCTGCTGGCGAACACGGCGGTCGGCGGGTCGGGGACGTCCAGCAGGACCCGCCCGGCCTCGTACCCGCCGTCCCGGGTCCACGGGACCCGGGCGAGCGGCCCGGCGGGGAGCCCGGCGTCGCGCAGCGCCTGACGCCACCCGGTCTCGCGCGGGTCGTGCGGTTCGTTGGTCGCGGGACCGAGGACGATGCCGATGTGCCGGTGGCCGTGCACGGCGACGAGGTGCTCGACGGCCAGCCGGGCGCCCTGCGCACCGTCCAGCCCGACGGCCGCGAAGCCCGGGACCGCGGACTGCGCGTCGAGCAGCACGACCGGGGGGAGCAGGAACGAACGGCGGAACATCTCGTCCGGGGTGTGGGAGACGCTGGCGGCGATGATGCCGTCGACCTGTCGGGCGAGCAGGTCGTCGACCAGCCGTCGCTCCGACCCCAGGTCGTTCCGACCGCTCGCGATCATCACGGCTCGACCGCGTGCGTACGCCTCGGCGCCGATCGCGGACGCGTACTCCGTGTAGTAGGGGTTGTCGGCGTCGGCGAGGACCAGACCGAGGATGTCGGTCCGACCCTTGCGGAGGGCCTTGGCGCTCGGGTTGGGGCGGTAGTCGAGCAGCGCGATCGCGTCCCGCACCCGGGCAGCGGTCTTGGGTGCCACGGGCTTGGGACCGTTGTTGACGACGTAGCTGACGACGGCGGTGCTCACGCCGGCCTGGCGGGCGACGTCGTCCCGCGTCACCGCACGCCGCCGGGTGCTCACCCTTCGCTCCCCATGGGTCGCACCTCGTTGCCCGCCCGGCCTGCCGGCCCGGGTCCGCCGAGCCTAACGGACCCGGCCGGGTTCAGGATGCGGGCGTCGCTCCCGAGGGCACGGCCTCAGCCGTCGGGGTGGGCGTCGCGGCCGGGGTCGGCGTCGCGCTCGTCGACGGAGCTGCGCTGGCCGAGGTGCTTGGTTCGGCCGACGGAGGGCTCGACGGGGTCGACGAGGGCGTCGCGCTCGGGACTGCGCTGGTCGTGGTCGTCGGGCGGGCGCTCGGCGTGGGGGAGGGACGCTCGGTCGGCCTGGCGGAGGGACGGGTGCTGGGCTCGGCGACCTGACCGACGGTCGTCCCGGTGCCGCCGGAGAGGGCGCGGCCGGTGGCGAGCTCGAGTCCTGTGAGGGCGAGCGCGGCGATGACGAACATCAGCACGGCGGTGACGACCACCGGCTTCCACCTGATCCGGGAGCGACGGTCGTCGGTCGGTGCGGTCGGTGCCGTCGGTGTGGTTGGGGGCTGCGGGGCGCCGGGCAGCGCCCAGCCGGGACTCGGGTCGACGGTCGTGCTCGGCCCCGTCGCGCGAGGGGCGCCGGGGTCGGCGACCGGGGCGCCTGCTGCCTCGGTACGCGTCGACCCGGACGACGCCGGTCGCACCCGGGTGATCACCGCTCCGACGTGCTTGCTCGTCCGGCGCAGCGAGGCGGTGTAGACGGCACCGCCGACGGCGGCGACGACGCTGGCGAGCGCGGCCCCGACCACGGTGCCCGCGACGCTCAGCCGGGAACCGAGCGCGGCTGCGGTCATCGCCGCGAGGGCGCCCCCGACGACCTGGGCGATCGACAGGGAGCTCTTGGGAGGTTCGTGCCGCTCAGGGCCCTCCTCGGGGGAGGGCGGGCGGCTGCGTTCGTGCTGGTCGGTGCTCATGTCTCCGTGGTCTCGTCCGGGCGTGACGGACACCTGCGTGTCCTCGTCCGTGTGCGCCAACGGCCGAGCCGGGCCGATCGTTACCGGGCGTGACGAAGGGCACGCCTCGGGCGGACCGGTGCGCAGAGCGGTGGGAGGGCCAGCTCGACCCCGACAACGACGACGCCCCGCCCCCCTCTGGAGGGGGACGGGGCGTCGGTGGTGCTGGCGACTACTGGTTCGGGATGGATCCCGAGGTGGTGGCTCCGGCCTCGATGGAGTGGTGGCCGTTGCCGTTCCCGTTGTGCCCGTTGCCGTTGTGCCCGCCTTCGATCTCACCGTGGTCGCCGTGCCCGTCGCCGTGGTGCTGAGCTGCTTCCAGCTCGGCCCGCGTCGGCTTGCGCAGCGTGTCGATGAAGTAGAACCGGCTGGCCCGGCGGCGGAGGTTCTCCCGCTGGAGCTGCCCCTCGGTCAGGTCGGGGTCGGACTCGGCCGGCATCAGCGCCGCGTACTGGCGGTGCTGCGTCAGCGTCCAGGCCTCGCCCTGGCTGATCGGGGCGTGCCGCTCGGAGTAGGCACCGGACGGGTCACGCTCGATGATCCCCGTCTCGGCCCCGTGCAGCAGGCGCTCCTCGTCGGACCGCTGCAGACCGATGCAGATCCGCTTCGTCGCCATGAAGGCGAGGACCGGCACCACGAACACCGCGACCCGCAGGAAGTAGGTCACCGAGTTGAGCGAGATGTGGAACTGCGTGGCGACGATGTCGTTGCCACCACCGATCCAGAGCATCCCGTACGCCGCCATCGCCGCGACGCCGAAGCCGGTGCGCGTCGGGTTGTTGCGGGGACGCTCGAGGATGTGGTGCTCGGCCTTGTCCTTGGTGACCCACGCCTCGATGAAGGGGTAGAGGGCCATCAGGCCGAAGAACAGACCCATCGTGCCGAGACCGGGGATCGCGACGTTCCACGACCAGGTCGTGCCGCCGATGTGCGACTCCCAGTTGGGCATGATCCGGATCGCGCCCTCGACGAAGCCCATGTACCAGTCGGGCTGCGACCCCGCGGAGACCTCGGCGGGGTTGTAGGGCCCGTAGGTCCAGACCGGGTTGATCTGCATCAGCCCGCCCATGAGGACCAGCACGCCGAAGACGATGAAGAAGAAGCCGCCGGCCTTGGCCATGTAGACGGGGAAGATCGGGTAGCCGACGACGTTCGTCTCGTTGCGGCCCGGGCCGGGGAACTGGGTGTGCTTGAGGTAGACCACGAGCGCGAGGTGCGCGGCGATCAGGCCCAGGATGATGGCCGGCAGCAGCAGGATGTGGACCATGTACAACCGGGCCACGATCAGGTCGCCGGGGAACTCCCCGCCGAAGACGAAGAACTCGGCCCAGGTGCCGATCAGCGGGATCGAGCGGACGAGGCCGTCGACGAAGCGGAGACCGGTGCCGGACAGCAGGTCGTCGGGCAGCGAGTAGCCCGCGAAGCCCTCGATCAGGCCGGTCAGGACCAGCGCGACGCCGAGCAGCCAGTTGAGCTCGCGCGGCTTGCGGAACGCGCCCGTGAAGAAGACGCGCAGGCTGTGCGCCAGCATCGCGGCCAGGAACAGCATCGCCGCCCAGTGGTGGATCTGCCGGACGAGCAGACCGCCACGGATGTCGAACGACAGGTGCAGCGCGGACTCGTAGCTCTGCGACATCGACAGCCCGCGGAGCAGCTGGTAGCTGCCGTCGTACTCGACCTCGGCCATCGACGGCGTGTACCAGATCGTGAGGAACACGCCGGTCAGCAGCAGGACGACGAACGAGTAGAGCGCGACCTCACCCAGCAGGAACGACCAGTGGTCGGGGAACACCTTGCGGATGAAGGGACGGCTCAGCTTGGCCAGGCCAAGACGTTGGTCGAGGTACTCGGAAGGGCCTGCGGCCAGCTTGAAGACCGGCCCCAGCTCCTGCTTGGGGGTGTCGGCCTGCACGGCCGGAGCGTCGGAAACTGTGGCTGCTGGACGAGCCATCAGTTGTCCCCTTCCTTGAAGTCATGACGGGAGTCCCGCTCGAAGAAGCTCGGGCCGACCGGGACCGTGAAACCACTGCGGGCGACGAGGTAACCCTCGGCGTCGACGGTGATGGGCAGCTGCGGCAGCGAACGCGCAGCCGGGCCGAAGATCACCAGCCCTGAGTTGCCGAGGTCGAAGGTCGACTGGTGGCAGGGGCAGAGCAGGTGGTGCGTCTGCTGCTCCCACAGGCTGATGGGGCAGCCGACGTGGGTGCAGATCTTGGAGTAGCAGAGGATTCCGCCGACCTGCCAGTCCTGGCGCGAGGCTGGGATCTGGATGGTCCGCGGGTCCATCCGCACGATGATGATCGAGGACTTGGCGCGCGCCTGCTGGAACTCGGTCCCCTCGAGCTCCTTGAGGTTCTCGGGCTGACCGTTGACCAGCTGGCCGATCTCCAGGTCCGAGGCCTTGATGGGCACGTAGGTGATGTCGTTCACGAGGCGGACGCCCTCGCGCCAGATCGTGGTCTCGATCGTGGCGGCGCGACGCTTCTTGGTCGGCCACGGGCCGAGGTCGGCGAAGCTGACGACGAGCGGGATGCCCATCGCGGCGAGCGCGCCGATCAGGCTGCGGCCGAGCACCTTGCGCCGGGTGATCTTGGACTCCTCGGTGCCCTTCTGCAGCTCCCGGACGACGTACTCGCGGTCGTCCTGGTCAGAGGTGGCGCTGTGCCGGTAGTCGACCATCTCGTGGTCGTCCATCAGCTGACGCGCCCACTGGACGGCGCCGACGCCGATCAGCAGCAGGGCGAGGCCCGCGGTCGTGCCCAGCAGCACGTGCTGCAGGTTGACGTGCAGGAAGCCGAAGTCGATGTACATCGTCCGCGGCAGGGCGAAGTAGGCGACCGCGAAGCCGATGGCCAGCACCGGCACGAGGCCGAACATCGTGGCCACCTGCCGGGTGGCGCGGTCCGCGGCCTTCTCGTCGACGTCCGTCAGCCGGGGCAGGTGCTCCGGGTGGCCGGGGTCGGCGACCGGGTACTGCGACTCCGGGTTGGCGACGTCGATGTCGGTGTGGCCGTCGCCGGCCGATGCGCTGCGTTCGAGATCCGTCACTTTGCCTTGACTCCCTTGGACGCGATCCACACTGCGAAGACCACGAGTCCACCGATTCCGACGATCCAGGCCCACAGGCCCTCGCTCACCGGGCCGAGCCCGCCGAGGTCGAGACCGCCCTGGTTGGGGCGCGAGTGCAGGTCGTTCAGGTAGGCGATGATCGCCTTCTTGTCCTCCGGGCGGAGGACGTCGTCGTTGAAGACCGGCATCTGCTGGGGGCCGGTGACCATGGCCTCGTAGATGTGGACGTTGGTGGTCTCCTTCAACGACGGTGCGTACTTGCCGCCGGGGAGCGCCCCGCCGCCGCCCTCGTAGTTGTGGCAGGCCGAGCAGTTGGTGCGGAAGAGCTCGCCGCCACGGGCGATGTCCTCCTGGCTGACGCCCGCGGTGTCGTACGCCTCGGGCGCGGGGATCGCCGGGCCGGGGCCGAGCGTCGCGACGTACGCGGCCAGCTCGGCGATCTCGTCCTCGCTGTAGCGGACCGCGTGGACCGGCGCCTGGGCGGCCGGGGCGGCCATCGGCATCCGGCCGCTACCGACCTGGAAATCGACCGAGGCGGCGCCCACGCCTGCCAGGGGCGGGCCCTGGATGGTGCTGGTCACCTGGCCCTCGCCGTTCAGACCGTGGCAGGAGGCGCAGCCGACGGCGAACAGGGCCTTGCCCTGCGCGACCTGCTGGCTGGTGCCGGTGTCGGCCGAGGACTGCTGGCCGGGGGCGAGCAGGGTGGACAGCGCGCCCATGACGAACAGGGCGAACAGCAGGAGCAACGCTCGCGTTGCCGGGTGCCGCCGTCGTGCTGCCAGGAATGCCACTGTCTCTACCCCTTTGTCGTTACGCCAAGGATTCAGTTGTGTGCCCGGCGACGGATGCGAGTCGAGGTATGACTCCTGAGTCACACCCCGCGCGCGTCGCCGGTGCAGGTCGGCTCAGGTCAGCGCAGCAGGTAGATCACGCCGAAGAGCGCGATCCACACGATGTCGACGAAGTGCCAGTAGTACGAGACCACGACGGCCGTCACGGCCTGCTCGTGCGTGAACGTGCGGGCCAGGAAGGTCCGGCCGAGCACGAAGAGGAAGGCGATGAGGCCGCCGGTCACGTGCAGGCCGTGGAAGCCGGTCGCCAGGAAGAAGACCGAGCCGTACGCGTTGGCCGAGATCGACAGGCCCTCGTGGATGAGGGTGGCGTACTCGAAGGTCTGGCCGGCGATGAAGAAGGCGCCGAGCCCGAAGGTGAGGAAGTACCACTCGCGCAGCCCCCAGCGGCCCGGGTTGAGCACGGAGCCGGTCCGGCCGACCTGCCCGCGCTCCGCGGCGAAGACACCCATCTGGCAGGTGAAAGAGCTCGACACCAGGACCGCGGTGTTGGCGATCGCGAAGGGGATGTTCAGCATCGCGGTCGACGTGTCCCAGAGCGTGGGGACGTTCGCCTGGGCGGCCTGGGCCGCGGTCACGTTGCGGATGGTGAAGTACGCCGCGAAGAGGGCGGCGAAGAACATGAGCTCCGAAGCCAGCCAGATGATGGTGCCCACGGCGACCGCGTCGGGCCTGCCCGCCCGCCCGTAGAGGCGCGACTGGGGGATCGGGTGCAGCGCGCTCTCCGGCTTGGTCATCGAACCGCTGACGCTGTGCGAGTGTGTTGCCACGGGGTCATTATGTCCACAGATACCCAAGGGGTCACGGCTGGGCGCGGCGCAGCGTGTGGTGACCGGTCCGCGGGGCTCGAGCACTAGGCTGCTCGCGGCCCGCCGCACCAGGGGTGGGCCGACCCATCCGAGGCGAGTGCGCAGGAGACGTCTGATGAGCAGCCACCCCGGAACTGACGCGCCGGGCGCCCTGACCGTGCTGCTCTACTCCTCCAACCGGCGTACGCGCGAGGACGTCCGGCTCGCGCTGGGCAAGCGCGTGGCCCGGGACCTACCGCCCGTGCGGGTGGAGGAGGTCGCCACCCAGCCGGCCGTGCTCACCGCGATGGACCGCGGCGGCGTCGACCTCGCGATCCTGGACGGTGAGGCCGTCCCGGGCGGGATGGGCCTGTGCCGCCAGCTCAAGGACGAGATCCGACGCTGCCCGCCGCTCCTGGTGCTCACCGGACGGCCCGACGACGCGTGGCTGGCGACCTGGTCGCGGGCCGACGGCGTGGTCGGTCACCCGATCGACCCGGTGCGCCTGCCGGCGGTGGTGGCCCAGCTGCTGCGCGAGGCGACGTCCCCCGCCGGCCGCGTGTGAACGACACCGCCCCTCGGACCGGCGCCGAGCCGACCTGGCCGGTCGTGCTGAGCGGCCTCGTCGCCCGACGTGACGCCGACCGGGCGACCACGGCCTGGGCGATGCGCCAGATCCTGGCCGGCAGCGCGACCCCGGCCCAGATCGCCGGGTTCGTCATGGCGCTGCGCACCAAGGGCGAGACGGTCGACGAGATCGCCGGCCTGGCCGAGACCATGCTCGACTTCGCCACCCCCCTCGAGATCGGCGGGCGCGCCGTCGATGTGGTCGGGTCTGGCGGGGACCGCGCCAACACCGTCAACATCTCGACCATGGCGGCCATCGTGGCCGCCGGCGCGGGCGCACGGGTGGTCAAGCACGGGAACCGCGCGGCGTCCTCGGCCAGCGGTGCGGCCGACGTGCTCGAGGCGCTGGGCGTGGTGCTCGACGTCGTCCCCGAGGACCAGCAGCGGGTCGTGGACGCCGCGGGGATCGCCTTCCTGTTCGCCCCGCTCTACCACCCGGCCCTGCGCCACGCCGGTCTCGTCCGGCGCGAGCTCGGCGTCGCCACGGTCTTCAACTTCCTCGGACCGCTCGCCAACCCGGCGCAGCCGACCGCCCAGGCGGTGGGGGTCGCCGACGTCCGCGTGGCCGAGCTGGTCGCCGGCGTGCTCGCGCGCCGCGGGCACCAGGGCCTGGTCGTGCACGGCGGCGACGGCCTCGACGAGCTGACCACCACCAGCGCCTCGACGGTCTGGGTGCACTCGGGCGGCGACGTCGTGCGGACGGCGCTGGACCCGCTCGACTTCGGGATCGCCCGGGCCCGGCCCGACGACCTGGTCGGCGGCGACCCGCAGCACAACGCGGGTGTGGTCCGTGACCTGCTCGCCGGACGCACCGGTCCGGTGCGCGACGTCGTGGTGCTGAACGCCGCCGCAGCGCTGGTCGCGTACGAGGGTCCGGACGCCGACCGGCTGACCGACCAGCTCGCCACCCAGCTGGACGTGGCCCGTCGGGCGATCGACAGCGGGGCGGCCGCGCGGACGCTGGACATCTGGGTCGCGGCCACCCGGGCGGCGCGGACCGTACGCGCCTGAGGGTCCTGCCGCAGGGCGGGTGCCGGCGGGACGGCGAGCGACCTCGTCAGCGCCCTTCCGTCAGCGCCCTTCCGCTGACGACGAGGGTCCGTACGCTGGGCGTGTGATCTCACGCGACCTCGCCAGCCGGCTCGCCCCCGTCCTGGACTGGACCCCCGCCGCCGGTGACCAGTTCTTCATCCCGCGGCCGGAGATCTCGGAGTCGGTCTTCACCGTCGCCGACATGGTGGTGGAGCTGATCGAGAAGCACGGCGAGACGCGCTTCCACTTCAACGGCACGGTCGAGTGGGCGCTCGACTCGGTCGAGTCCGACGCCGTCGTCTGGATGCCGCGCGAGGAGCAGCTGCGGACGCTGCTCGGCGACGCGTTCCTGTCCCTGGACCGGGTGGGCGAGGGCTTCGTGGTCAGCGGCGCCGGTCCGTCGGGCGCGTTCCACACGGAGGCGCGCACGGACCCCAGCGACGCCTACGCGGAGGCGCTGCTCGTCGTGCTGCCGGCCCGCGGCGCCCCGACCGCCGCCCCGGTGGCCGCGCTCACCCGCTGAGCACCCGCACGCCGCAGGCCAGGAACGCCCCGGCGAGCATCGACGGCGCGTAGGCGAAGGCCTCCCGCCGCCCGCGGAGCGCGAGCACCACCCCGACCCCGGCGCCGACGAGGCTGCCGAGCAGCAGCGTCGCGAACAGCGTCGGCCAGCCCACGGCGGCGCTCGCCGCGCCCAGCACGGGGGCCAGCCGCACGTCACCGAACCCCAGCCCGCCCCGAGAGACCCGCCACAGCACGAGGTAGAGCAGCGCGGCCGCCCCGGCGCCGAGCACGGCGCGACCCAGCACCTCGACGCCGGCCAGGAACGTCACCAGCCCAGCCGCACCCACCGCCGCCGCCCACACGACGCGGGTGAGGCCGAGCGGCAGCCAGGTCGTCCGAGCGTCGACGGCGACGAGCACGAGGCCGGGCGCGCAGAGGACCCACCACAGCGGCCACGTCGCCACCGGCAGCGTCAGCGCGACCAGCCCCGCGCATGCGGCGGACAGCGCGGCGCACGTCACGACGAAGCGCGGGGTGGGCAGCGCCTCGTACGGAGCCTTGCCCTCGGGCTCGGCCGGTTCCGGCAGCCGGACCAGCACGGGCCTGGTCGCCAGCAGCACCGGGACCGCCGCGGCCAGGACCAGCAGGACCACGCCCCCCGCGCCCAGCCCCAGGCCGGGGGAGGGGGACACGGTCGGCACCGGCCGATCGTACGGAGGTCGCACGTCTCACGCGACGGACGCCAGCCCGGTCAGGTCCTGGTCGTCCCTGGTGCCCGGCAGCACGCGGGCGAGGCCGACGAGGCGGACGGCGAGCAGCCGGTTGCAGTGCCGCTGGTGCTCCAGCGAGCCGAGCTCGTCGATCCCGAACCCGACGGCCGCCGCGACCTCGGAGGCGGACCAGCCGCTCGCGTGCAGCCGCCGCAGCGATGTGCGTGCGGTGGCGGACGGGGTGAGGCACCACCGCAGCCCGGCCACCTCGTCGGGCCGGACGAGCAGCAGCAGGCGGGCCGTCTGCGGGCTGATCCGGCGGGGCAGCCGACCGGAACGTCCCTCGAGCAGGTGCCGGACCGCGCGGGTGGACAGGCCGAGCACGACGGCCACCTCGGGCACGCTGAGCGAACCGACCGACATGAGGTGGCGCAGGTGCGCGCGGAACGGGCCCGCGTCGACCCACCGCGGGTCCGGCTCGGCCCACACCAGCGCCGCGACGGCGTCAGCGGCGTCAGCGGCGTCCGCCGCGTCCGACGCGTCCAGCGCCGCCTGGTCCAGCGCCTCCGCCTCGTCCTGCGTCCCTGCACCGGCTGCGCCCGGACGAGCCCCTGTCGACACCACCACGTCGTTCCCCTGCCTCTGCTGGTGGGCTCCGGGATGGAGCCCTCAGCAGAGAAGGCCTCGTCAGGGCCTTCGATGTTGCGCGCGCGGTGTTGTCGGTCCGGTCAGAGGTGTTGTCCGTCGGGGACGGACAGACGACTGCGGGCGGCCCGGTGGTCCGGGCCGCCCGCAGAGGTCGGTGCTGGTTGAACTGGTCGAACTGGTCGAGCTGGTCGCGCTGTGGCGTCAGTGCTGGGCGCGGGTGAAGCCGGCCTGCTCGGCCGCCTCCTCCGTGCTGAACCAGACCTGGGCGATCGTGCGGCCGTAGCTGTTCGAGTCGGGCAGGTGGTACTTCATCGACCGCTCGTTGCCCTTGATGGTGTAGCCCTGCGGCGGCTCGACGCCGACGTAGGCCCCCGCCATGTCGTAGCGCTCGGGGTGGGCGTCGGGCCCACCACCCAGCTTGGCGTCCTCCTCCGCCCAGACGGCGGACTCGGGCTCCTCGTAGACGCGCTCCTCGGCGGTCGCGACCTCGTCGGCCAGGTGCTCCTCGTCGAAGGGCGTCCCACCCCCGGAGCCTCCGAACGTGCCCTCCGACGAGCCGTCGGCGCCGTCGGAGCCGTCGGGGGAGCCGTGCGCGTCCGGACCGCCGGTGCTGCTCGCGTCGTCGGTGCCGTCCGAGCCGGCGGACGTGCCGGTCGGCACGGACGGGGCGTCGGTGGCCTCGTCGGCCGAGGCGACCTCGTCGACGTTCTCGGTCCGGGCGGCGATGGCCGACTCGTCCGTGTCGACGGTGCCGGACCCGGTGTCGGGCGTCCCGACGGTGCCGTACAGCGACGTGGTGCTGGCCACGACCTCGGTCTCCTCGGCGCCGTGCGCCGGCTCGGGGACCGGTGCGGCGACCCCGGCCTCGGCGGAGACCGGCGGCTCGTACGGCGTGGTCGGGCGGGCGGTCTGCCACTGCGAGCCCTTGTCGCCGACGAGCCGGCGGACGACGACGTACGTCGCCGCTGCCGCGGCCGCCACCACGGCCAGGGTGGTGAGGACGCCGCGCTTCTTCCTGGGCGGCGGGACGACGACGACGGGCTCGCTCCGGGTGCTCTGCACGAGCGCCTTGCCGCGGTCGGCCGCTGCGCTCACGAGCGGGGAGGCGGAGGCGGCGGCGGTCGCCGCAGCGGCCCCGACGGCGGGCAGGTAGTCAGCAGTCACCTTGTCGCGGGCCTCGGCGAAGGCACCTCTGGCCGCGTCGAGGGCGGCCTCGGCCGCCTGCTGCGCGCGGGGGGCGTAGGGACCGACCGCGTCCGCGGCCTGGTGGGCGTAGGGCGTGAGCGCGTCCGCCGCCTGCTGCGCGTACGGCGCCACCGCGTCCCGGGTCTGCTGGGCGAGCGGGGTGACCGCGTCGACCGCCTGCTGCGTGAGGGGGCCCGCCAGCTCCGCGGCGGCGTGCGCGAGGGCGACGGTCCTGCCCGCGGCGGCCTGGGCGAAGGGGGAGACCTGCTCGGCGGCCTCCTTGGCGAAGGGTCCGACGCGCTCGACGAGAGCGGCGACCAGCTCCTCGGCGGCGGGGACGACCTTGTCGCGCACGACCTCGTCGGGCTCAGGGGTCTTCTTCACTTCTGTCTCCTCCAGACGGCGACCGGCGTTCACCGGTCACCCGTAAACCGTAGCGTCCGCCCTGGTCAGGCCGAGGACGCGGTCCGCGTTGGGCCGGTCTGCCAGGATGGAGGGCCAGCCGCGCGGACCCTCCGAGGTTCCGACCGCTCGCGGCGGGCGTCCGGGACAGACCGGACCCTCATCAGAAAGGTGCCCCTTCACGTGGCCCAGCAAACGGCAACCCTGCACACCAACCACGGCGACATCGTGCTGAACCTCTTCGCCGACCAGGCTCCGAAGACGGTGGCGAACTTCACCGGACTGGCCGGAGGCACGCTGGAGTACCAGGACCCCCAGACCGGGGCCAAGACGACCGGCCCGTTCTACGACGGCGTCATCTTCCACCGCATCATCGACGGCTTCATGGTCCAGACCGGTGACCGCCTCGGCACCGGGACCGGCGGCCCGGGCTACACCTTCGCCGACGAGTTCCACCCCGACCTGTCGTTCAACCGCCCCTACCTGCTGGCCATGGCCAACGCGGGTCCCGGGACCAACGGCTCGCAGTTCTTCATCACGGTGACGAACACCCCGCACCTGAACCGCAAGCACTCGATCTTCGGCGAGGTGGCGGACGCCGCCAGCCGCGCCGTGGTCGACGAGATCGCGAACGTGCGTACCGGCCGGGGCGACCGTCCGGTCGAGCCCGTCGTGATCGAGTCCGTGACGCTCGGCTCGGCCGACGCCACCTCTTGACGCCGGTCCCGGACGAGCAGTGATCACGCAGTGACCGACCGATGACCGACCGATGACCGCCGAGCCGACGGGGCCCGACTTCGCCGCCCCCGGCTTCGCGGCCTGCTACCGGCACCCGGACCGGCAGACCGGCATCGCCTGCCAGCGGTGCGGCCGGCCCATCTGCGGGGAGTGCATGCAGCCCGCGTCCGTGGGGTTCCAGTGCCCGCGCTGCGTCGGCATCGGTCGGGCGGGGGTGCGCGAGCCGAGGACACGCTTCGGCGCGCGCATGTCGCCCGACGGGGGCGTGGCCACCAAGGGCGTGATGATCGCCCTGGCCGTCGTCTACGTGACCAACTTCGTCCTGCGCGGCGGGGTCGTCGAGTGGCTGATCATGTGGAACCCGCCCGTCGCGAACGGCGAGCTGTGGCGGCTCCTGACGAGCGGGCTGGTCTCGGGCGGCCTGCTCGGCCTGCTGATGAACCTGCTCGTGCTCTGGCTCGCCGGCCGCGCGATCGAGTCCGAGGTGGGGCCGGCCCGGTTCCTGGCGATCTACCTCGCCGGCACGCTGGGCGGCTCGTCGCTGTTCTACCTGCTCGCCCCGGCCGGTGGTGCCACCCTCGGCGCTGCGGCGGCCGTGGTGGGCCTGCTGGCGGCGAACGCGATCGGCAAGCGCAAGAGCGGCGAGGACGTCCGCGGCGACGTGGGCCTGTTCGTGATCCTCGTGCTGTACAGCCTCGTGGTGGGCTTCTCCAGCTTCGGCTGGCTCACCATGATTGGCGGCATCGTGGTCGGGGCCCTCGCGGGCTTCGTCCTGGCGTACGCGCCCCGGCGCAACCGCACCGCCGCCCAGGTGGTCGGGCTGCTCGCGGTGGTGCTGCTCTGCCTGGTCGCGGTCCTGGTGAAGACGTTCGTGCTGGTCTGAGGCGCCGGTCGCTCAGGCGATCGACGACACCGACGGCACGGGCACCGGGGTCAGCCGCGGCTGGTGCAGGACCACGAAGGCCACCACCAGGCTGACGACCAGCAGCACGACCAGGGCGAGGACGGCTCCGACGAGCACCGGAGTCCTGACCCTGGGCCCACGGGCGGCGAGGTCGGCCGTGAGCGGCTCGTCGCCCGAGGGCTCGTCCTGCGCGGGAACCGCAGGAGCGGGGTCAGTCGCCGCCAAGGGAGAAGGCCGCCTCGAGGTCGTGCGCCGAGTAGGCGCGGAAGGCGATGTGCGTCTCGGTCCGCAGGATCCCGGGCACCTTGTTCAGCCGGTCGGCCACGACGCCGGCCACCTGCTCGTGGTCGGCGACCCGGACGATCGCGACGAGGTCGAGCGCGCCGGTGACGGAGTAGACCTCGGACACCCCGGGCAGCGCGGCGATCGCCTCGGCCACCTCACCGATCCGTGCCACCTCGGCGTTGATGAAGACGATCGCGGTCACCACGGCGCCATCCTAGGGTCGCGTCGGTCCTCCGGTGGTCTCGCAGGGGGTGGGCTCGCAGCCCTCGTCCTCCGGGCTGGCATCCGCCCCGGCCCCCACCTCCACCCAGCACCGTCGCCGCGTCCGCACCCGCAGCCGCACAGCTACGAGTCGGCCGCACAGGCCGCATCCTGTGCGGCTGACTCGCAGGTGTGCGGGTGTGACCGGAGGTGTGCGGGTGTGACCGGAGGTGTGCGGGGGTGACCAGGGGTGTCCGGCTGCGGGGTGGCTAGGCGCCCGCCATCGCCGGCTGCAGCGCCGCGTCGGCGCCCAGGGCGTGCTGGACCAGCGTCTCGTGGTCGAGCACCGCGTGCAGCGGCCAGGCCCAGTCGCCCTCGATGTGCATCAGCCGGACCCCGGGCTGCTCGAGCCAGTCGGCGATGCGCTCGGTCTCCTCGATCCCGGCCGCGGGCAGCGGGGCCGGCGCGGGTCGTACGGTCTCGGCGGTCGCGACGGTGCTGCGGGCCACGGCCTGGGGGACGTCGTGCGGGCCCGCGACGCCGCTGCTGGCCAGCCGGCCGTAGCGGATCACGTGGATGTCCCAGCCGGCCCCCTCGCGGCGCGCGGCGACGATCTCCGGGCAGGCGGCCAGGCTCGACACCCGGTGGAAGCGTCGCGCCGTCCTCCCGAGGGTCTCCAGCCGGCGCCGGATCGTCTCGGCCTCCTCGAAGCGTCGCTCGCCGACGAGGCGGGTCAGCCGGGTCGACACCGCGGACACCGCCGGTCGGGCGTCGGAGCACAGCGCGGCCCGTACGCGTTCGACCAGCAGCGAGTACTCCTGCGGCCCGATCGAGCCGTCGCACGGGGCGGAGCAGCGCCCCATGGCGGCGAGGGCGCACGCGGTGGTCGGCCGCGTCGGGCTCAGCCGGGTCGTGCACTGGCGCAGCGGGAAGCCGTCGTAGACCGCGAGCACGACGTCCTCGGCGGACTGCCGACGCGTGAACGGCCCGAAGTAGGTGGCGTCGTCCTCCTTGACGCTGCTGACGATCGACAGCCGCGGGAACACGTCGGTCGTGATCTTGACCCACGTCATCCGCTCGGGGAACTTGGAGCGCCGGTTGTACCGCGGCGCGTGGGCGGCGATGAGCCTCAGCTCGAGGACGTCGGCCTGCAGCTGCGTGTCGCAGACGATGGTCTCGACTCCGGTGGCCAGCCGCACCATCTCGTCCATCCGTCGCCGCTTCTCGGCGGCCGTGAAGTACGTCCGGACCCGGGCCCGCAGGTTCTTGGACTTCCCGACGTAGAGGACGTGCCGCTGGGCGGCGCCGTCGGCGGTCGCGGGCTGCTCGGCCACGAACAGGTAGACCCCGGCCCGCTCGGGCAGCCCGGCCGCCCACGTGCGCCGGGACCGGCGCTGGGGGGAGACCTGGCGGCTGAACTCCTGCAGGTCCTCGAGGGTGTGCACCCCGAGGTTGCCCACCCGTTCCATCAGCCCGTGCAGCACGTCGACCGTGGCCTGCGCGTCGGTCAGCGCCCGGTGGTTGGGCGTCACGGTCGTGCGGAAGTGGCGGGCCAGCGTGCCGAGCTTGCAGTTGGGCACCTCGTCGCGCAGCAGGATGACGCGGGCGAGCGAAGCGGTGTCGAGGACGGGCCAGCGGGGGTACGGGTAGCCGAGGGCCTCGCACGCACGGCGCAGGAAGCCGGTGTCGAAGGGCGCGTTGTGCGCGACCACGACGGTGCCCTGGGCGAAGGCGAGGAACGCCGGCAGCACCTCGCGCAGCGTGGGCGCGGCCGCGACCATCGAGTTGGTGATGCCGGTCAGCACCGCGATCAGCGGCGGCACGTGCGTCCGCGGGTTCACCAGCGTCTGGAACTCCCCGAGGACCTCGCCCCGGCGCACCTTGACCGCCCCGATCTCGGTGATCCGGTCGGTCTCCGCGCCCCCGGTCGTCTCGAGGTCGACCACGCAGTAGGTCAGCTCCGACAGCGGGGTGCCAAGGTCGTCGAAGCTCGCCTGCGCCGCCGGGGTGCTCATGGCCCGAGACCGTAGGTGCCTGCTCTGACACTGCGGCCTCGCACACCTGTTCTCATCCGGGGCGTGGTCACCGCGAGCGCCGCAGCGGGCTGGCCTCAGGCGCGGGCGAGGACCTCGCCGTGCGGCACCAGGAACCAGGCGCGCGGGTCCACGCCGAACGCGCGCCAGCCCTCGGCGAGCGCGTCGAGCTCGTCGGCGGCCGCGAGCCCGTGCTCCAGCGCGGAGGTGGCGAACGCGGACGCGGTGAGCCGTTCCGCCCAGGTCCCCGTCCACCAGGCGAGGTCCTCGGGCGTGGCGTAGCACCACACCGAGCCGGTCGCCGCGACACGGGAGAACCCGGCCTCGAGCGCCCACGCCTTCAGCCGGCGGCCGGCGTCCGGCTCGCCGCCGTTGCGCCGCGCGAGCTCCTCGTAGAGCGCGAGCCAGCGCTCCAGGGCCGGCGTCTCGGGGAACCAGCTCATGGTGGCGTAGTCCGCGTCGCGGACGGCCACCAGGCCGCCGGGCCGGCAGACCCGGCGCATCTCCCGCAGCGCCGCCACCGGGTCGGCGAGGTGCTGGAGCACCTGGTGGGCGTGCACGACGTCGTACGTGTCGTCCGCCGCGTCGAGGGCGTACACGTCGCCGACCTCGATCCGGACGTTCGTCAGCCCCCGGCTCGCGACGAGCTCCTGCGCCGCGGCCACCGCCACCGGCGCCGGGTCGAGGCCGACGACCTGCGCGATCCGGCCCGCGAGGTCGGCGGTGATCGTGCCCGGGCCCGCCCCCACGTCCAGCAGCACGTCGGTGGGGCGCAGGTGGGGCAGCAGGTAGGCCGCCGAGGTCTCGGCGGTGCGGCGGGCGTGCGAGGCCAGCACCGAGCGGTGGTGCCCGTGCGAGTACGTCTCGCGCGGTCCGTCCACGCGTCGATCTCCTGGTGCCGACGGGACCTGTCCGGTGGTGCTCACGCCCCGAGTCTCACAGGAGTGTCAGTGGGGGTGGTCAGAGTGGTCTCGGCGGGTCGGTGGCGTGGGGGGACGCCACCGAGCCTCCGTCGGCCCCACCGGTCGGCGAACGAGTCAGAGCACCGCACAGGAGCCGGAGCACCCGGCTCCACCTAGGGGAGGACCGCCATGAACGAGCGGAGCACCTTGCACGTGGACTGCGACACCTGCACGGCCCGGGGGCCGGCGTGCACGGACTGCGTGGTGACCGTGCTGCTGGGGATCCCGGGCGTCCGGGTCGACCTCGACGGCGACGAGCAGCAGGCGCTGTCCGCGCTGGCCGGGTCCGGTCTGGTCCCACCGCTGCGCCTCGTCCCACGGACCCGGCCCGTCCGCAGCGTGCCCTCGCCGGGGCCCGCGGACTGGGAGGGGCTGGAGGAGCCCGACGTGTTCTTACCGGTCTCGTGATGTTTCGGACGCCTGGCCGGGGTTTGCCAGTGACCAAATCGTGACCTAGCCTGAGGCGACCGAAGCGCTTGAACGGTTGACGAGCCACGTGACAAGGGTGTCGATCACGCTTCAGCAACGCTGTGAATTGCCTCGCTCAGGGGCGCCCTTCGCCAGACTCGGGCACACTGGGACAGGGGTCCAGGGACATTCCTGGTTTTGCAGGGCCGTTCCGGGTCGTTCGCACGGTTGCGAGCGGGACCGGATGCTGTCAGACGTAAGGGGTTAGACCGCGTGTACCCACGCCTCCGCGAGACCAGAGCCGTCACCCGATGGGTGGCGCTCGGACTCTCGAGCCTGGCGCTCGGCACCGCGATGTTCGCGGGACCGGCGTCGACCGCCTCGGCCGACCCGGCCGTGACGATCGCTGACGCCAAGGCCCAGATCGAGCAGCTCCAGGTCGACGCCGAGGCGCTGGACCAGAACTACCTCGCGGTCAAGCAGCAGGTCGACACCTCCAAGGCCGACCTCGCGCTCAAGCAGCAGGACGCCCAGGCGCAGGCGCTCAAGGTCGACGCCCTGCGCAAGCAGGTCGGTCAGGCGGCGCTCGCGCAGTTCCAGGACCGCAACGTCGACACCGCGGCCCAGCTGTTCCTCGACTCCGACACCGAGGGTTTCCTCTCGCAGATGTCGACGATCGAGAAGGTCGGGGCCAACCAGAACCGGGTCCTCCAGGACTTCCAGCAGCAGCGGGCCAGCCTCACCGACCTCCAGAGGTCGCGGCAGACCGAGCTCGCGGCCCTGGAGAAGAAGGAGTCCGACCTCTCGGCCCTCAAGGCCGGCTCGGACAAGAAGCTCACCGAGGCCAAGGCCGTGCTGGCCAAGCTGACGACCGAGCAGCAGCAGGCGCTGGCCAAGCAGAACCAGCAGCAGGACGACGCCGCCACGACGCTCGCGGAGAGCGCCCTCGGCACGACGCCGGACACCGCTGACCCCGCCGACGCGGCCGAGGCCAGCAACGACAAGGGTCAGGTGGCTCTCGCCTGGGCGCGCAAGCAGCTCGGCAAGCCCTACCGCTTCGGCGCCACCGGACCGAACGCGTTCGACTGCTCCGGCCTCACGCTCGGCGCCTGGAAGGCCGCCGGCGTCAGCATTAACCGCACGTCCGAGGCCCAGATCCGCAACGGTCGGGCGGTCTCGCGCGACGAGCTGCAGCCGGGCGACCTCGTCTTCTTCTACAAGGGCATCAGCCACGTCGCGCTGTACGTGGGCAACGGCACGGTCATCCACGCGCCGCACCCGGGTGCGAGCGTCCGCTACGCCAAGCTCTCCACCATGCCGTTCGCCGGCGCCCGCCGTCCCGCCTGACCTTCAGGTCTGCTGATCGCCCGGCGTCCCGTCGCCGGGCTCCTGGCCGGTGTCCTCTCCGTCGCGCTCGCCCTCGGTGCCTGCGCGCTGGCACGCTCGGACCCAGCACCCGTGCCGACGCCCGCGTCGCCCGTGGCGAGCAGCCCCACCTCCAGCAGCCCCGCCCCCTCGCACGCGTCCGCGCCCGTCGACGACCAGCGCGCGGTCGACCGCCTGTTCGCGGCCGGGGTCGCGGGTGACCGGATGGCGTGGGACGCCGGGATCGCGGCGGTCGACGTCTCCTTCGCCGCCCGCGCGTCGCTCCTCTTCGACAACCTGCGGACGCTGCGCCCGAGCCGGCTCCGGGTCCGGCTGACCGGGGCGGAGCAGCCGCTGCCGCCCCCGCGGGCCGCCCGGCTCGGCAGCGGCGCGCGGGTCGTCCAGGCCCAGCTCACCTGGCGGCTCGACGGCGAGCGGTCGGACGCGTCCTCGACGGTGTGGCTGACGCTGGTGCCCGGGCCGGACGGCGACCGGCTCGCGGGGACCGGTGACGGCACGGCGCTCGACACCCCCGCGACACCCCTGTGGTGGCTGGGCGCCGTGCGCCGGGTCACCCGCGGTGATGTCACCGTCCTGGTCGGACCGGGCCAGGACGCGCAGCGGTGGGCCGCGCTGGCGAGCCGGGCGGCGGCGGACACGAAGACCCACCTGCCGCGACCGCTGCGCGACGGCTGGGACGGCCACCTGCTCCTCGAGGTCCCGGGCAGCGGGGACGACTTCGCCCACGTGCTCGGCGCGACACCGACGGCGTACGCGACGACCGCCGCCGTCACCCGGCCCGAGGGACCGACGACCGGGGCCGCCGTACGCGTCGTCGTCAACCCCGCCGTCGCGGGGGACCCCGACGCCGAGCTCGGGACGACGCTCGTGCACGAGACGGTGCACGTCGCGACCCGCTCCGCCTCCTCGCCCGCACCCCTCTGGGCGGTCGAGGGGCTGGCCGAGCACGTCGCGCTCCTGGCGCACCCCGACCAGCGCCCCGACGAGGAGGCGGCGCTGCGCGCGGGGAGGACGCCGACGCGGCTGCCGCCCGACGCCTCGTTCACCGCGGGGGCGCAGGACGTCACGACCGCCTACGCGCAGGCCTGGCTGGTGTGCCTCGCCGTGGCCGAGCACCGGGGCGCTGACGACCTGGGCCAGTTCTACCTGGCGCTCGGCCGGGGTCGCTCCGTCGAGGCGGCCGCCCGCTCCACGCTGGACGTGGACGACGACGTGGTGCTGCGCTGGTGGCGCACGGCGCTGCGGCAGGCGAGCGCCGGACCGCGGGGCTGACGGCGCCCGTGCCCACCACGCTCGTGGTGACCAACGACTTCCCGCCGCGGATCGGCGGCATCGAGTCGTTCGTCGCGACCGCCTGCCGGCTGCTGGACGACGACGTCGTGGTCCACGCCTCCGGGCCGCCCGGCGCGGCGGCCACGGACGCCCACCGGGCCTACCCGGTGGTGCGCGACGGTCCGCTGCTGCTCCCCACCCCCGCCGTGGCCCGTCGGGCGGCGGCGCTGCTGCACGAGCACGGCGCCACCCGGGTGCTGGTCGGCGCCGCCATGCCGCTCGGGCTGCTGGCCCCTGGGCTCCGGCGGGCCGGGGCCGAGGTCGTCGTCGCGCTCACCCACGGCCACGAGGTCTGGTGGGCGGGCGTCCCCGGGGCCCGGACGGCCCTGCACCGCGTCGGGGACGCCTGCGACCACCTGACGACGATCTCCGACTTCACCGCCGCAAGGATCGCGCCCGCCCTCAGCCCGGCCGCGCGGAGCCGGCTGCTGCGGCTGCCGCCGCCCGTCGACCTCGACGTCTTCCACCCGGCGCCCGACGCCGCTCCGGCGCCCGACGCCCCCACGGTGGTGGCGGTCGGACGCTTCGTCGCCCAGAAGGGCTTCGACGTGCTGCTCCGCGCGTGGCTCGGTGTGGTCGCCGGCCTCGGCGCCGCCCGCCCGCCCCGGCTGGTGCTGGTCGGCGATGGGCCCCAGGGGCCGCGGCTCCGCCGCCTCGCCGGGCAGCCCGGGACCGCCGGGACGGTCACGTTCACCGGCGCCCTCCCCGCGGCAGCGGTCGCCGACCGGCTCCGGGCGGCGCACGTCTTCGCGCTGCCGGTCCGCACCCGGTGGGCGGGGCTCAACCCCGAGGGTCTGGGCCTGGCCGCGCTGGAGGCGGCCGCCTGCGGCCTCCCGGTCCTGGTCGGCGACTCCGGCGGGGCGCCCGAGACCGTGCTCGACGGCGTCAGCGGCCGGGTCCTGCCGTCCGACGACCCGGCGGCCTGGACCCGGGCGCTGCTCGCCCTGCTGCGCGACCCCGCGGCCGCGGCGGCCATGGGGGAGCGCGGTCGGACGCACGTCGCGCGCCGCTTCGGCCCGGAGCAGGCCCGGCGGACGCTCCGCGGCGCGCTCGGCCTGGGCCCCGATCCCGTACCCTGAGCGCGTGCCAGGCCAGACGAGCTCCAGCGTCGTCATCGACGCCGAGCCCGACCAGGTCATGGCGGTGATCGCCGACTTCGACGCCTACCCCGCGTGGGTCGACTCGATGGAGCGGGCCACGGTCCTGCGGGCCAGCGACGGGCTCGCCGACGAGGTGGAGATGGTGCTGGCGCACCCGCTGTTCTCCGACACCTACGTCCTCGCCTACGACTGGGCGCCGGCCACCGTGTCCTGGCACCTCGTCCGCGGCGGGCGCCTGACGGCCATGGACGGCTCGTACGCGCTGACGCCCGGGGCCGGGCGGACCACGGTGACCTACACGCTCGCGGTGGACACCGCGCTGCCGATGATCGGGCTGCTGCGCCGCAAGGCCGAGCGCACGATCGTGGACGGTGCCCTCCGGGGCCTCAAGCGTCGGGTGGAGGCCTGAGCGGCACCCGGCCGGCCGGTGTCCGGCAGCCGCGACCACGACCGCTCCCCGAGCGGCTGAGCGTCGGCGTCGACATCGGCGGCACGAAGGTGGCCGCCGGCGTCGTCGACGAGGCCGGGCGGGTGCTGGAACGTTCCCAGGTGCCGACCCCCTCGCACGACCCGAAGGCCGTCGAGGACGCGATCGTCGACGCGGTGGACCGGCTGCGCGCGCGGCACCCGGTCGAGGCCGTGGGGATCGGCGCGGCGGGCTGGGTCGACAACACCCAGTCGGTCGTCCGCTTCAGTCCGCACCTGGCCTGGCGCGACGAGCCGCTGCGGGCGGCGCTGTCGACGCGGATCAACCTGCCCCTCATCGTCGACAACGACGCGAACGCGGCGGCCTGGGCGGAGTACCGCTTCGGCGCGGGCGCCGGGTCGTCGGTGATGGTCTGCCTCACCCTGGGCACCGGGATCGGCGGTGGCCTGGTCATCAACGGGGAGCTGTTCCGCGGCACGTACGGGATGGCCGGCGAGTGGGGCCACCAGACGGCGGTGCCGGGCGGGCACTGGTGCGAGTGCGGCAACCGCGGCTGCTGGGAGCAGTACGCCTCGGGCAACGCCCTGGTCCGGGAGGCGCGGGCGCTGCTCGGCACCGGCGACGCGGGTGCGGACGCCCTGCGGACGTCCCTGGGCGTCGGTCCCGAGGCGGTCACCGGCCCGCACGTGACGGCCGCCGCGATGGCCGGCGACCCGGTCGCGGTGGGTCTGCTGGCCGACGTCGGCACCTGGCTGGGGCTCGGCATCGCCGACGTCGTCGCCGGCCTCGACCCCGAGGTGGTGGTGATCGGAGGCGGCGTCAGCGCGGCGGGTGAGCTGCTCGTCGGACCGGCGCGGGAGGCCTACCAGGCGACCCTGACCGGGCGCGGCTTCCGGGCGTACGCGCGGCTCGAGCTGGCGAAGTTCCGCAACGACGCCGGTCTGGTGGGCGCCGCCGACCTGGCCCGTCGCGCCCTGCAGGAGCCGCCGAACTCGGCCCGTTCCGGCTTCTGGCCACGCCGGCGCAAGCGGCGACGCCCGCGGGCCGAGCGGCTGCCGGCCGCCGAGGCCCGGGCCCGTCGGCGCGAGCTCAGCGCCTGACTCGGGTCACGGGCCTGACCCGGGTCAGAGGACGGCGCCGTCGCCCGCGTCCGGCGGGCGGTGGCGGGGCAGCTGGGTGAGCAGCACGACCGCCCCGGCGATGAAGCAGGTGACCGCGACCCAGCCGAGCCACGCGGGCAGGTCGAGGCCGAAGCCGGCGGCCAGCACGACCACCGCGGCGAAGAGCACACCGGCCCAGCCCACCAGGGCGGGTGCCCCGGGGCGCGACAGCGGCGGCAACGGGTCGGGGACGTAACGCTCCGCGGCCGCCGGCACGGGCTGCGGGACCGGGCCGGCCCGCCACGCGGTCGGCAGCGGCAGCTCGGACCGGGTCGGCGGGACGACCACCTCGGGTGCCTCGGGTGCCTCGCCTCGCGGCTCCCCGGACGAAGCGAGGTCGGTGCTGCCCAGGTCGGTGCTGCCCAGGTCGGTGCTGCCCAGGTCGGTGCTGCCCAGGTCCGTGCTGGCGAGGTCGGGCATGAGCTCGAGGGGACGCGGTGCGTCCGGCCGTTCGGCGGTGAGGTGGTAGCCCGCGACGAGCTCGGCGAAGGCACGGTCGATCGAGTCGCGGTCGTGGTCCTGCTCCGCCATCGGTGACCCTCTCCCCGGGCTCCTGCGAACGCTCTCACCCGACCAGCCGGGTGAAGAGCTCGACGCTGCCGTCGAAGATCACCTGCGCCTCGTGGTCGAGCGTGGCTACATGGTAGCTGCGCTCGAGCACCACGAACGTCCGGTCGTCCGCGCCCGTCGCCTCGCGGATCAGCGCGACCGAGGACGGGTCGGCGACGTGGTCCTGGCGCGAGCGGTAGACCAGCAGCGGCGTCCGTACGCGGCCGAGCTCGCGCCGCACCGCCGCCCACAGCCGACGCTGCGAGTCGAGGGCGTGCAGGGGCGTGCGGGCGTAGCCGCCCTCGTCGGCGCCGGGCTTGGCGACGTCGCCGGCGATGCCGCCCAGCGACGGCGTCACGACCCGGATCAGCCGCAGCACCTTCAGGCGCGGGTCGGCGATGGTGATGACCGGGTTGACCAGCACCAGGCCGCGGACGAGGTCGGGGTGCACCTGCGCCAGGCGCAGCGCGAGCGCGCCGCCCATCGACAGCCCGCCCACGCCCACCGGCTGGCCGGTCGAGTCGACGAGGTGCAGCAGCGCGCGTTCGGCGGCCGCGTACCAGTCCTGCCAGCCGGTCACGTTCAGCTCGCGCCAGCTCGTCCCGTGCCCCGGCAGCCGCGGCAGGTCGACGCGGAACCCGTGCCCGGCCAGGTGCTCGGCCCAGGGCCGCATCGAGCGCGGTGACCCGGAGAAGCCGTGCAGCACCAGGACGGGCGCGCCGTCGGCGGGCCCGCCGGCGTACGGGGCGGCGAGCGGGTCGACCCGCGCCGCCTCGGGTGCGCGGGCCAGGCGTTCGGCGACGTCCACCCGGGCATGGTCCCACCTGCCCGACCTTGCGAACACTAGGGTGCGGGGAACCCGCCGGCGTCGTGCCGGACGGCGCTGCGGAGGTCGAGATGTCGTACTACACGTTCTTCAAGGCCGCGCTGTTCCGGCCTCTGATCCGCGTGCTCGTCCGGCCCCGGGTCATCGGCACCGAGCGCGTGCCCACCAGCGGCGGGGCGCTCCTTGCGGGCAACCACATCTCCGGCTGGGACACCCTGGTGATCCCCGCGATGCTGCCGCGGCCGATGACGTTCCCCGCCAAGGCCGAGCTGTTCGCCGGTCGCGGTCCCGTCTCCCGGGTCGTGGCGTGGTTCGTGAAGGCGGTCGGCATCCTGCCGATGGACCGGGCCGGGGGCCGCGCCAGCGCGTCGAGCATGGACGTCGTCCTCGAGGCCCTGCGGGAGGGCAAGGTCGTCGGCATCTTCCCCGAGGGCACCCGTTCGCCGGACGGACGGCTCTACCGCGGCCGGACCGGGGTCGCCCGGCTGGCCCTGGCCACCGGCGTCCCGGTCATCCCCGTCGGGGTGCAGCACACCCGCCCGCCGAGCTGGCGGCGCGCGGTGGTCCGGTTCGGTGAGCCGCTCGACGTCAGCGCGTACGCCGGCGCGGGCAACGACCGCGACGTCCTGCGCCACGTGACCGACGAGGTGATGGCGGCCATCCAGGAGCTGAGCGGGCAGCGCTACGTCGACACGTACGCGAACGGGGTCAAGGCGGCGCTGCGCGAGGGCCGCCGGCCCGACGTGGTCGAGGTGGCCCGACCCGGCCTGGGCCGGAGCGCGCCGCCGGTGCCGGGCCGGCCGTGAGGCTCCCGCGGCCCGAGCGGCCCGAGCGGCGCGAGCCGGACCCGACGGGACCCACCGACGTCGTCTCGGTCGAGGCGTCGGGCACCCTGCGCGTCGCGAGCGCCGACGGCCGCCGACCGGGCCGCGGGGTCTACTGGGTCCTGCGGCACGTGGTGCTGGGCCCGGTCGTGACGCGGCTGTTCCGCCCGATCGAGGAGGGCGCGGCGAACGTCCCCGCCGAGGGTGGGGCGATCCTGGCCGGCAACCACCTCTCGTACGCCGACTGGCTCTTCACCCCGCTCGCGCTCAACCGGCGGGTGACGTTCGTGGCGAAGTCCGACTACTTCACCGGCGTGGGGATCAAGGGCTGGGCGCAGAAGCGCTTCTTCGCCGGCACCGGCCAGGTCCCGGTCGACCGCAGCGGCGGCCGTGCGAGCGAGGGGGCGATCCGGGCCGGGCTGCAGGTCCTGGAGCGCGGCGAGCTGTTCGGGATCTACCCCGAGGGCACGCGCAGCCACGACGGCCGGCTCTACAAGGGCCGGACCGGGGTCGCGCGGCTGGCCCTGCTGGCCGGGGTGCCCGTGATCCCCACCGCGGTGATCGGCACCGACGTGATCGCCCCGCCCGGCAAGATCATCAAGCGGGTGGTCAGCCCGACCGTCCGCTTCGGCGAGCCGCTCGACTTCTCCCGCTACGCCGGGATGGAGGACGACCGGTTCGTGCTGCGCTCGATCACCGACGAGATCATGTACGCGATCATGGAGCTCTCGGGCCAGGAGTACGTCGACCTGTACGCCCCCGTGGCCAAGGAGCTCGCCGCCAAGGAGGCCAAGGCCGCGGAGCTGGACGAGGTCAGCCCCCAGGCCTGAACCAACCCAGGGGCCGTTCTCGGGCCCCGCGCCCGGGGCCTGGAAACCTGAAGGGCCCTGCTGCGCGCTCCCGTACGCTTGCGGGATGTCCGAGACGGTGCAGGCCCGACTGAGCGAGGCGGGGGTGCCGTCCCTCGCGGAGCTGCACGCCCTCGACGCGAGGCAGCAGCCGACCTATCGCGACCCGGCCGCCCTCGGCGGGGTGGTCGACCGCCTCCGGGTCCTCCCGCCGCTGGTGTTCGCGGCGGAGTGCGACTCGCTGCGGGCCAAGATGGCCAGCGTCGCGGCCGGCGAGGCGTTCTTCCTGCAGGGCGGCGACTGCGCCGAGACGTTCGCCGGGGTCACCGCGCAGAACATCCAGGGCAAGCTCCGCACCCTGCTGTCGATGGCGGTCGTGCTCACGTACGCGGCCCAGGTGCCGATCGTCAAGGTCGGCCGGATGGCCGGGCAGTACGCGAAGCCGCGCAGCTCCGACGACGAGACCCGCGGCGGGGTGACGCTGCCCGCGTACCGCGGCGACGCGGTGAACGGCTTCGACTTCACCGAAGCCTCCCGCGTCCCCGACCCGGAACGCCTCGTCGGGGTCTACAACGCCTCCGCGGCCACGCTGAACCTCACCCGCGCGTTCATGACCGGCGGGTTCGCCCACCTGCGCAGCGTGCACAGCTGGAACGCCGACTTCGTCAAGACCTCCGCGGCCGGCGTGCAGTACCAGCAGCTGGCCAGCGAGATCGACCGCGCGCTCGCCTTCATGGTGGCCTGCGGGATCGACGAGGACACGTTCCGCACGGTCGACTTCTACTCCAGCCACGAGGCGCTGCTGCTCGAGTACGAGCACGCGCTCACCCGCGTCGACTCACGCACGGGACACCCGTACGGCACGTCCGGCCACTTCCTGTGGATCGGGGAGCGCACCCGCCAGCTCGAGGGTCCGCACGTCGAGCTGATGCGGCACATGCACAACCCGATCGGCATCAAGCTCGGCCCCAGCACGACCGCCGACGTGGCGCTCGCGCTCGCCGACCGGATCGACCCCGACCACGTCGACGGCCGGATCACCTTCATCACCCGGATGGGTGCCGGCAAGGTCCGCCAGGTGCTGCCCGAGCTGGTGGCCAAGGTGACGGCGAGCGGGCGCCAGGTCGCCTGGGTGTCCGACCCGATGCACGGCAACACGTTCGAGTCCCGCAACGGCTACAAGACCCGCGCCTTCGCCGACGTCATGGACGAGCTGAACGGCTTCTTCGACGTCCACGAGGAGCTCGGGACCTGGCCGGGCGGCGTCCACGTGGAGCTGACCGGGGACGACGTGACCGAGTGCGTGGGTGGCAGCGACGAGATCGTCGAGGCCGATCTGGTGAACCGTTACGAAACGCTGTGCGACCCCCGGCTGAACCGCAACCAGAGCCTCGAGCTGGCCTTCCTGGTGGCCGAACGCCTCACCTCGGGGCGCATCCGGCGGACGAACCCCGTCCAGGCCTATGCGCCGGTTTCGCCCTGATTCTTACGGCTGTGTCACTGTAAGTAGTGTGACCAAGGCGAAGACCGAGACGAAGACCGACCCGACGACCGACACGAACACCCTCACCGCGACCCTCTACAAGACCGAGGGTGGGCAGCGTACGCACCTGCGCGGGTGCCCGCACATCGTCGGGCTCGACGTCGTCCCGGTGGCGGACGGCGACACCTCGGTCCCGGTCTGCCGCTGGTCGAGGACCGAGCTCGACGGGGTCGGCCGGATCCCGCAGAAGACCCTGGACTCCGCCCTGCGTGAGTTCGGGGCCAGCCCGGAGGTCCGTCCGCGCCTCGTCAAGCTCCTCAAGGGCGTGCAGTGGGACAGCATCCACCTGCCGCAGAGCCGCTCCTACGTGGCCCTGTCCCTGCAGGACAAGGCGATCGCGTGGGCCGGCAAGACCTACGTGCAGATCGGCGAGGAGTTCGTGCCGCTGCCGGAGTTCCAGAGCGGCGACGGCGGCGGGCCGTTCGTCAGCGAGCTGTGGGGCGAGCCCTGCCCGGAGTGCTTCATGCAGCGTTCGATGAACGGCACCTGCTCCTGCGACTAGTCGCCGCAGCCTGACCGTTCGCACCCGGAAAGTGGTCGTTCCCAGCCTGCGCAGGGCATCACCTGCGGCTGGGACCGACCACTTTCCTGGTTCTGGGGTGACTAGGGTCGAGCGGTGATCGATCTGCGCTCCGACACCGTCACCGCACCGACCCCCGCCATGCGCGAGGCCATGGCCTCCGCACCGGTGGGGGACGACGTCTACGACGAGGACCCGACCATCCACGCGCTCGAGGAGCGTGCGGCGGCGATGCTCGGGCACGAGGCCGGGCTCTACTGCGCGACCGGGTCGATGACCAACGTGCTCGGCGTCTGGCTGCACGTCGCCCCCGGCACGGAGGTGCTCTGCGACGTCAACGCCCACGTCGCTCGCGCGGAGATGGGGGCGCACGGCGCGCTGACCGGGGTGACGATGCGGACCTGGCCGTCGGTGCACGGCCGGCTCGACGCCGCCGAGGTGGCGGCCATCGTGTCGCCCGACGCCGGCCCCTACCTCGTCTCGACCGCCTGCGTGGCGGTGGAGAACACGCACAACTTCGGCGGCGGGACCGTGCAGCCCTTCGACCAGCTGCAGGCGACGGCCGACCTGTGCCGCGAGCTCGGGATCGCCTTCCACCTCGACGGGGCCCGGCTGCCGAACGCCTCGGTGGCCACCGGCATCGCCCTGGAGACCTACGGGCGGCTCTTCGACACCGTGAGCCTGTGCCTGTCGAAGGGCCTCGGCGCCCCGGTGGGCTCCGTCCTCGTGGGGCCGGCGGCGGAGATCGCCCGGGCCCGGGTCCACCGCAAGCGGCTCGGTGGCGGCTGGCGGCAGGCCGGGATCCTCGCGGCCGCGGGTCTGCACGCCCTCGAGCACCACGTCGAGCGGCTCGCCGACGACCACGTCGCCGCCCGCGCGCTCGCCGACGCGGTGGCCGCCCGCGCCCCGCGTGCGATCGACCCCGTCGCGGTCGAGACGAACATCGTCGCCCTCGACACCGGTGCCGTGCCGGCGACCGAGGTCGTGGCCGCGGCTGCCGCCCTGGGCGTCCGGGTCGGCACCGTGGGGGGCCGCACCGTCCGGGCCGTGACCCACCTCGACGTCACGCTCGACGAGGCCCGGGCCGCGGGCGAGGTGCTCGGTGACGTCCTCGCCCGCGTGGACCAGGCCGCCTGAACCCGGCGTCCGCCCGCCGCGTCGGTCCTGACCCAGGGGCCGGTCTCAGCCCTGCTGCGACTTGGCCTCGTCGATCCAGGCGCCGACCTGCTTCTCGGAGACGCCGATGACGCGACCGTGCCGGTCGAGGATCATCTGGGTCAGCGAGGCCGGGTTGCGGTGGCTGAGCTCCTTGATCGAGTCCACGCCGATGCTCTCGAGCATCTCGGTGTGCTTCGGTCCGATGCCCTTGAGCTTGTGGAGGTCGTTCTCCATGGCCATGGTGTGTGCTCCTCGTCGGCCAGCCCCTCTGGCCCTTCCGGAAATGTAGGCCGCGGGCCCGGCGCTGTCGACGCGGCCCCTCGCGCCGGCTCAGCCGAGGTGCCGGAGGCGGGGCCAGAGGTCGGTCCAGGCGCCGACCGGGTCGGTGCAGACGGCCACCGGCCGGCCCTCCTCCTCGTTGTCGACGCCGGTCCCGCTCGCCAGCCGGGCCACGGTCGTGCACCGGGCGAACAGGGTCGCGGCCCGGTCGAGCTGGCCGCCGACCACCACGACCGTCCGGGTGCCCGGGGGTGGCCCGCCGACGTCCCACAGCGCCGCGTGCCCGCTGACCACCGGGACCGTGGGGTGCCGGCTGAACCGGGCCAGCGCTCCCGCCTCGCCGTAGTTGCTGGCCAGGACCACCACGCCCGGGTCGCTCGCCCGGGCGAGGTCGACGACCGCGTCCACCTGCGCGACGTACGTCGGCCAGCCGACCGTGTCCCGCACCGTCTGGTTGACCTCGGGGACCGGCGTCCGCGCGAGGAGGGGCAGCGGCAGCACCGGGAGGTTGATGACGACGTTCGTCACGACGTGCACCGTGACGAGCACCACCAGCGCCGTACGCCGCCCGGAGGTGCCGGCCCAGGTGGTCACCGGCACGCAGCCGGCCGCGAACACGGCCGCCAGCAGGCCGTAGGGGTAGTACGGCTGGGTTCCGCCGAGCACCGTGAGCACGACCGCGACCCCGAGCGCCACGGCGAGGAAGCGGTACGGCCGCCACGCGGGGGCACGCAGCAGACGGACGACGCCGGCCACGACCACGACGAAGAGCAGCGGCCCGACGCCGATCACCAGCAGGGGCACGGTGGCGATCCGGACGGCCCCGGCGTTCTCGGCCGCGAGGGCCTGCCCCATCGCCCGCTGCGGCAGCCCGTGGCGCACCTGCCAGAGGATGTTCGGCAGCGCGAGGAGCACGGCCAGCCCGGCCGACCCGAGCAGGTGGGGGGAGCCGAGCGCCCGCCGGGGTCCGGCCACGACCAGCCCGACCAGCACCGAGACGACCAGCATCACGACCAGCCACTTGTCGTACGTGGCCAGCCCGACGACGGCCCCGGCCGTCCACCACCACCGCGGACCGCGCCGGACCGCTCGCACGCAGCCGAGGACCACGACCGCCCAGACCAGCAGGTCGACCGAGCTGGTGAGGAGCAGGTGCCCGAAGCTGAGCGTGAACGTGCCGGACCCGTACCCCCACGCCGCCAGTCCCTGCGCTCCCGCACCGCCGCCCAGCTCGCGGACGAGGAGAACCACCACGCAAGTGCTGGCGGCGGCGAGCAGCAGCGCCGGGAGGCGGAGCACGAGGACCGAGTCGTCGAGCGAGGCCATGGTGCGGGCCAGCAGCGGCGTCAGCGGGGGCTGGTCGACGTAGCCCCAGGCGGGCGGCAGCATCCGGAAGTACAGCTCGTCGCGGTGGTAGCCGTAGCGGCCTGCGGTCACGAGCAGGGCGACGACGGTCGCGAGCAGGGCCGGAAGGACCGACCGCCACGCGACGACAGGCAGCCGTGGGCCAGCAGCCGCTGGTGCCGCCGGTGACATGGGGTCACGGTAGAGCGCAACGGTGTCGTGGACCAGACCTTCTGGTATCAGTGCAATTGCATATGGCACTGCACCCTGCGAGGATGGGCCCATGGCCGAGCCAACGAGCACCGAGTCCACCAGCACGCCCTGGCGCGGGGTCTACACCGCGACCGCGTTGCCCTTCACCGACGACCTCGCCGTCGACCACGACGCGTACGCCGAGCACGTCGCCTGGCTGGCCGCGTACGGGACCCACGGCGTCGCGCCGAACGGTTCGCTGGGGGAGTACCAGACGCTGTCGGACGCCGAGCGCGCCAAGGTCGTCGAGACCGCGGTCCAGGCCAGCCCCGAGGGCTTCGGCGTGATGGCCGGGTGCGGCGCGTACGGCACCCTGCAGAGCGTCCGCTGGATCGAGCAGGCCGCCGAGGCCGGCGCCAGCTCGGTGCTGCTGCTGCCGCCGAACACCTACCGCGCGGACGCCGACACCGTGCTGGCCCACTACCGCGAGGCCGCGAAGGTCGGGCTGCCGGTCGTGGCCTACAACAACCCGTACGACACCAAGGTCGACCTGCTGCCGTCGGTGCTCGCGCAGCTGCACGCCGAGGGTCTGATCGTCGCGGTCAAGGAGTTCACCGGTGACGTGCGCCGGGCGTACGAGATCGCCGAGCTCGCTCCCGGGCTCGACCTGATCGTCGGCTCCGACGACGTCCTGCTGGAGCTCGGCGTGGCCGGTGCCGTCGGCTGGGTCGCGGGCTACCCCAACGCGCTGCCGCAGTCGACGCTCGAGCTGTACGAGCTGGTCACCTCCGGCGACCCGGCCGACCTCGCCCAGGCGCTCCCGATCTACCGCGACCTGCATCCCCTCCTGCGCTGGGACTCGAAGACGGAGTTCGTGCAGGCGATCAAGCTCTCGATGGACGTCGCCGGTCGCAAGGGTGGCGTGTGCCGCCCGCCGCGGGCGCCGCTGCCGACCGCCATCCACGACCGCGTGGTGGCCGACACCGAGGCGGCTTTGGCGAAGGGCTACAAGTAGTCGCGTGAGCACGTACCTGAGCACGCCCCTGAGCGTCAGCGGCGGCACCGCCGAGACCCCCGCGCCGGCGGAGACCGCACCGGACACCGTCCCCGAGCTCGTCGCCGCCGCCGTGGTCGCCGGGCAGCGCTGGGCCGCGACCAGCCGGGCCGCCCGCGCCGACGTCCTGGTCGCCGTCGCCGACGCCCTCGACGCGGCGGGCGACGAGCTCGTGCCGCTGGCCGTCGCCGAGTCGCACCTGCCCGAGGGCCGGCTCCGCGGCGAGCTGCTGCGGACCACGTTCCAGCTGCGGCTGTTCGCGGAGGTCCTGCGGGACGGGGCCTACCTCGACGTCCGCGTCGACCACGCCGATCCGGACTGGCCGATGGGCGCCCCCCGCCCGGACCTGCGTCGTACGCAGATGCCGCTCGGCCCGGTGGTCGTCTTCGCCGCGGTGAACTTCCCGTTCGCGTTCAGCGTCGCCGGCGGTGACACCGCCTCCGCGCTCGCGGCGGGCTGCCCGGTGCTGCTCAAGGCCCACCCGGGTCACCTCCGGCTCTCGGTCGCCACGGCCGACGTCGTGCGCGCGGCCCTCGTGGCCGCGGGCGCTCCGGACGACCTCTTCACACTCCTCGTGGGCGACGAGGCGGGCCGGGCCGCGCTGACCGACCCGGGCGTCCAGGCCGGTGCGTTCACGGGCTCGACGGTCGGGGGTCGGACCTTGTTCGACCTGGCGACCTCGCGCCCGGTGCCGATCCCCTTCTTCGGCGAGCTGGGCAGCGTCAACCCGGTGTTCGTCACCCGTGCGGCCGCGGAGGCCCGCGGGCCGGAGATCGCCGCGCAGGCGGTGGCCTCGTTCACCCTCGGGGTCGGCCAGTTCTGCACCAAGCCCGGCGTGCTGCTCGTGCCCGAGGGGTCGTCGGTCGTGGAGGCCCTGCGCGCGGCCGAGCTCCCCGGTGCAGCGCCGATGCTGTCGGAGCGGATGGTCTCGGGCCACAACCGCGTGCGCGACGAGCTCGAGGACGTGCCGCACGTCAGCGTCCTCGTGCGCGGCGAGGACGCCGAGGACGGCACCCCGGCCCCGACCGTGCTGCTGACCGACGTGGCGAGCCTGCTGGCCGACCTCGAGGAGCTGTTCCGCGAGTGCTTCGGTCCGACCCTGCTGGTCGTGACGTACGCCGGCGAGGCCGACCTGCTCGCCCTCGCCTCGGCGATCGACGGCCAGCTGACCGCGTCGCTGTTCGGCGAGGAGTCGGACGTCACCGACGTCGCCGAGCTCGTCGCCGTGCTCGCCACCAAGGCCGGCCGGCTGCTCTGGAACGGCTGGCCCACCGGCGTGAGCGTCACGTACGCCCAGCAGCACGGCGGTCCGTACCCGGCGACGACCGCGCCCTCGACCACCTCGGTCGGCACCGCCGCCATCGACCGGTTCCTCCGGCCGGTCGCGTTCCAGGGGTTCCCCGAGGCGCTGCTGCCCGCCGAGCTGCGCGACGACGCCGGCCTGCCGAGCCGGGTGGACGGCGTCCTCCGACAGGGTCAGGCCCTTCGACAGGGTCAGGGAGCGCAGGGGTGAGGGCGAGCCGCGTCTTCTCCGCAGTCGACTCGCACACGGAGGGCATGCCGACCCGCGTGGTCACGAGCGGGTTCGGAGTGATCCCGGGCGCGAGCATGGCGGAACGTCGCCTGTGGTTCATGGAGAACGCCGACGACCTGCGGACCCTGCTGATGTGCGAGCCGCGCGGGCACTCCTCGATGAGCGGGGCGATCCTCCAGCCGCCGACCCGCCCGGACGCCGACTGGGGCGTGCTGTTCATCGAGGTGTCCGGCCTGCTGCCGATGTGCGGCCACGGGACCATGGGTGTCGCGACGGTGCTCGTCGAGACGGGCATGGTCCCCGTGGTCGAGCCCGTCACCACGATCCGCCTCGAGGTGCCCGCCGGGCTCGTCGTCGCCCAGGTCGCCGTGAGCGACGGCCACGCCACCTCGGTGACGCTGGAGATGGTCCCCTCGTTCAGCCTCGGGCTGGACCGGGTCGTCTCGGTGCCGGGGCACGGCGACGTCACCTACGACATCGCGTACGGAGGCAACTTCTACGCCGTCGTGCCGCTGGAGGCGCTCGGGCTGCCGTTCGAGCACGCGGCGAAGAACCGGCTCCTCGACGCCGGCCTGGCGATCATGGCGGCGATCGACGAGCAGGACCGGCCGGTGCACCCGCTGCAGCCCGACATCAACGGCTGCCACCACGTCTACCTCGCCGCGCCCGGCTCGACCGCGCAGCACTCGCGGCACGCCATGGCGATCTACCCCGGCTGGTTCGACCGGTCGCCCTGCGGCACCGGCACCTCCGCACGGATGGCTCAGCTGCACGCGCGCGGCGAGCTGGCCGTGGGCGACGAGCTCGTGAACGAGTCGTTCATCGGCTCGCGCTTCACGGGCCGGCTGCTGGGGGAGACGACCGTCGGCGACCTGCCCGCCGTGCTGCCGAGCATCACCGGCCGCGCCTGGGTGACGGGCATGGGCCAGTACCTGCTCGACCCCACCGACCCCTTCCCGGCCGGCTTCACCCTCTGATGGCCGTCCTCCCGCGCACCGCGGACCTCGTCGTCATCGGCGCGGGGGCGGTCGGCGCGGCGTGCGCGTACTTCGCGGCGCGAGCCGGGCTCGGGGTGGTCGTCGTCGACCGCGGGCCGGTCGCGGGCGGCACGAGCAGCGCGGGGGAGGGCAACCTGCTGCTCTCCGACAAGGAACCCGGCCCCGAGCTCGAGCTGGCCCTGCTCTCGCACCGCGTCTGGACCGAGGAGCTCGCCGAGCACGGCCGGCACTGGGAGTACGAGGCCAAGGGCGGACTGGTCGTCAGCGAGGACGCCGCGGGTCTCGACGCGCTCGCCGCCCTGGCCGTGCACCAGCGCGGGGCGGGGATCGAGGCCGTGCCGGTCGGGCCCGACGAGCTGCCCGCGTACGAGCCGTTCCTCACCCGGGACCTCGCCGGGGGCATGTTCTACCCCCAGGACGCCCAGGTGCAGCCGATGCTGCTGACCGCGCACCTGCTCCGGCTCGCCCGCGAGCTCGGCGCCCACGTGGTCACCGGGTCGGCGGTCACCGGGTTCCTGCGCGACGGGGACGCGGTGACCGGCGTCCGTACGCCGTCCGGTGACGTCAGCGCCCCGGCCGTGCTCAACGCCGCCGGGACCTGGTCCGGCGAGGTCGCCGCCCTGGCCGGGGTGCACCTGCCGGTGCTGCCGCGGCGCGGGTTCGTGCTCGTCACCCAGCCGCTGCCGCCGGTCGTGCGGCACAAGGTCTACGGTGCGAGCTACGTCGCCGACGTCGCCAGCTCCGACGAGGCGCTGCAGACCTCGCCGGTGATCGAGGGCACGCCGAGCGGCACCGTCCTGGTCGGCGCCTCGCGCGAGCGCGTCGGCTTCGACCGCACCCCCTCGCTGCCCGCGCTGGCCCGGCTCGCCGCGTCCGCGGCCGCCCTGTTCCCGGTGCTGCGCGACGCGTCCCTGATCCGCGCGTACGCCGGCTTCCGGCCCTACTGCCCCGACCACCTGCCGGTCGTCGGTCCCGACCCGCGGGCACCCGGCCTGTGGCACGCCTGCGGCCACGAGGGCGCCGGCATCGGGCTCTCGGTCGGGACCGGATCGCTGCTCGCGGAGGCCCTCACCGGGCGGGCGACCGCCCTGGACCTGCAGCCGTTCCGACCCGAACGGTTCGACGGCCCCGCCACGCGGCCCGAGTCGCTGCCCGAGTCTCTGCCCGAGTCGCTGCCCGAGGGGGAGCTCGCCGATGCCCGCTGAGCCCGTGCCCTTCGAGCTGGACGGCCGGGGGCTGACGGCACGCCCCGGTCAGAGCGTCGGCGCGGCGCTCACGGACGCCGGCATCCGCTCCTGGCGCACGACCCGGCACCGTGGCCGGCCGCGCGGCCTGTTCTGCGGCATCGGCGTCTGCTTCGACTGCCTCATCGAGGTCGACGGGCGCCCCGACCAGCGCGCCTGCCTCGTCCCGGTCCAGCCCGGGATGCGGCTGCGCACCGGCGCCCCGCAGGAGTGGACATGACCGATCTCGCCGTCGTCGGCGCGGGTCCCGCCGGGCTCGCCGCCGCGGTCGCCGCCGCCTCCCGCGGGCTGAGGGTCACGGTGGTCGACGCCGGCCGCCAGCCCGGCGGGCAGTACTGGCGCCACCTCGACGAGGAGAGCGCCGCCGACCTGGCCGACCACGCGGGCCGTGGCGACGGGCACGGGCGCGCGCACGGCCAGCACGATTGGCGCACGTACGTCCGGCTGCGCGCCCGCTTCGACGCCCTGCTCGGCCCGGACCGGATCACGTACGTCCCGGGGGCGCAGGTCTGGTTCACCGAGCGTGCCGGCGAGGGGTGGCGGCTGCGGCTGAGCCCGGTCGTCGAGGGGGTCGGCGCGGCCGGCCGCGTGCCCTCCGAGGTCGTCGCGGACGCGCTCGTGCTCTGCCCGGGCGGCTACGACCGCCAGCTGCCCGTCCCGGGCTGGGACCTGCCGGGCGTCATGGCGGCCGGCGGGGTGCAGGCCCTGCTCAAGGGCCACGGCTCCCTCGCCGGCCGACGGGCCGTCGTCGCCGGGACGGGCCCGTTCCTGCTGCCGGTCGCCGCCGGGCTCGCGCAGGCGGGCGCCGAGGTGCTGGGCATCTGCGAGGCGAACGCGCTCACCGGCTGGGCGCGCCAGCTGCGCGGGGCCGTGCAATCGCCGGGCAAGGGCCTGGACGCGGTCGGCTACGTGCGGACGATGCTCGCCCACCGGATCCCCTACCGTCAGCGGACCGTGGTCACGGCGATCGGTGGGCAGGACGCGGTCGAGTCCGTCACCACCGCGCGGCTCGACGCCCGCGGTCGCGTCGTCGCCGGCAGCGAACGGACCGCAGACGTCGACCTGGTCGCGCTCGGCTGGGGCTTCACCCCGTCGCTCGAGCTCGTCACCGCCGTCGGTGCGGACACCCGGGTGGACGTCGACGACTCCCTCGTGACCGTGGTCGACGAGCAGCTGCGCAGCACCGCGCCGCACGTCTACGTCGCCGGAGAGGCGACGGGGGTCGGCGGAGCGGCGCTCGCGCTGCAGGAGGGCGAGCTGGCCGGGCTGACCGCCGCCGCCGACCGGGGTCGGGACGACCGCGGCCGCCAGGTGCGCCGGCTGCAGGGGAGCATCCGTCGCGGCCGGGCCTTCGCCACCGCGATGCACCGGGCGCACCCCGTGCCGCCGACCTGGGCGGGCTGGCTCACCCCCGAGACCCTGGTCTGCCGGTGCGAGGAGGTGCAGGTCGGGACGGTGCTGCGCGCCCGCGACGAGCTCGGCGGCGGCGACGCCCGGACCGCCAAGCTGCTCACGCGCACGGGGATGGGCTGGTGCCAGGGTCGGGTGTGCGGGTTCGCCACCGCTCTGCTCGCCGCCTCGCAGGAGGGCCGTGCCCTCACCGTGGACGACCTCCGCCCGACCGCGAAGCGCACCCTCTCGACCCCCGTCAGCCTCGGCCGGCTCGCCGACCTGGCCGACGTGGACCCGGCCGCGACGGTCGTCCCGCTCGATTGATCCAGCCGGCGCGACCTCCCGGGGCCGGGCACGCTCAGACGGGGAGGAGCTCGCCCCGCACGATCGTCTGACCGGAGTGCTCGTCGCTGCCGATGCTCTGCTGCGAGATCTCGAGGAACGGGTACAGCTCGAGGTCGATGGCCTGCTCGACGGTCCACAGCCCGTGCCGGCCGTCGAGGACCCCGAGGGTCTGACGCTGCGCCGGGTCGTCGCGGTGCACGAGCCAGGCCTGGCGGACGCCGGCGCTGGGCAGGTCGGCGTGCAGGGAGACCTGCAGCAGCCGTCGCCCCTGCTCGTCCGTGGCCAGCTCGGCCTCGCCCGAGGCGTCCGACCAGGGTGCCAGGACGGGCGCGAGGCGTGCGTGCGCCCTCGCGTCGTGGCCTCTCGCGGGCCCCGTCGCGTCCGGCTGCGTCACGCGGGCGCCGGGTTGTGACCGCGTCTCGCCGGAGTGCGACGCCACGCCCCGGCGTACGGCGGCCCAGACCTGCGGGCCGGGCTCGACCAGCGTGAGGTCGGCGGCACCACGGGCGAGCCGCACGACCAGGCGGAGCTCGGCGAGCTCGCCCGCGCACGCACGGCACGTCGCGACGTGGTCCCGCTCCGCGTCGCTGCCGACCGCCTCGCCCAGGGCGAGCAGGGCCAGCAGCTCGGAATCAGTGTGCATCGGCCTGCGCCTCCAGCTGCTGTCGAAGCTCGTTCAGACTGGTCGCGACCTGGGACCGGACCTGCTCGACCGAGATCCCTGTCCGTCCGGCGATCTCGCCGAGCGTCAGGTCATGGTCGAGGGCCATCCGCAGCACCCTTCGTGACGACGTGTCCAGGTGGGACAACCCGTCCGCAACCACCATCTGTTCGGCCAGCACCCCCGTCTTGGACTCGCGTCCCGCCGACTCTTCGATCTTGGTCCCGGCGATGCTGCTGCAGGCGAGCTCGACCAGCCAGTGCGCGAACCGGGTCCGCGCCGGGTCGAACGTCTCCCGACCGGCCCAGGCCGCGGTGAACACGGCGCGGGTCACCTCCTCGGCCTGGTCGACACCACCGAGCGACCGCAGCGCGAGGCTGTAGACGAGCGGCGACCAGCGGGCGTACAGCTCGGCCAGCGCACCCTCGTCACCGGCTCGGAAGGCGTCGACGACCGCCGCGTCGTCCTGCCGGGCCGCGCTCATCTCGACTCCTCGCCGGTCGGCCTGCGCCCGGCCCACGTCGTCCGGACCCGGGCGATGTGCGCGTGCATCAGCGCCTCCGCCCCGGCGGCGTCGCGGGCCTCGACGAGGTCGACCAGCCGCAGGTGCTCGCGGGCGTTCTCGGCGAGCGCCCCGCTGGCCAGCATGCTGCTCAGGCCGAGCAGCCGGGTCTGGCTGCGCAGCTCGGAGACGAGGTCGACCAGCCGCGGGTTGTCGGCGTAGGCGAGCAGCCGCAGGTGGAACTGCCGGTCGGCCTCGGTGTACGCGACCAGGTCGCCGGCCGCCGCCTCGTCGACGATCTCCTGCGCCATCTCGCGCAGCCCGGGCAGGTCCTCCGCGGGGACGAGCGCGGTCACGCGGCCGACCACGGGTGGTTCGAGGAGCTGGCGGATCTGCGTCACCTGGTCCAGCGAGGCGTCGTCGACCTCGGTCACGCGGAAGCCCTTGTTGGGCACGATCGTCACCATGCCCTCGCGGACGAGGTCCAGCATCGCCTCGCGCACCGGCGTGGCCGACACGCCGAACCGCACGGCGAGCGAGGGCGCGGAGTAGACGACGCCGGGCTCCATCTCGCCGGAGACGATCGCGGCGCGCAGCGCCTGCGAGACCCGGTCGCGCAGGTTCGTCTTGGGCAGGGTCGTGATGCTGGACGCCGGAGTCACCTGGACGTGCCTCCTCGTCGCGCTGGTGGTGTGACGCTGCTGTGTGACACCGTACGGGCCCCCTGATGCGTGCGACGAGCCGCATCGCCGCGACGTTCCGGGCCTCGGCGCCGCGTCACCGCGGTACTAGCGTGGGCGTCATGCAGCTCACGCACCTCGGTCACTCCGCCGTCCTCGTCCAGACCGACGGGGCCCGGATCCTCATCGACCCGGGCAACTTCTCCGACGCCTGGCACGGGCTCACCGACCTCGACGCGATCCTGGTCACCCACCAGCACGCCGACCACCTCGACCCGGCGGCGCTGCCGGCGCTGCTGGCGGCCAACCCGGGCGCGCGCATCGTCGTGGAACCGTCGATCCTCGCGGCGAGCGAGGCCGGGGACCTGCCCGAGCTGCCGGGCGCCAGCGGCCTGGCGCCCGACAACCAGACCGCCGTCGGTGACGTGCTCGTCACCGCCGTCGGCGGCGCGCACGCCGTCATCCACCCCGACCTGCCCCGCATCGGGAACGTCGGCTTCGTGCTCCGCTCCGAGGGCCAGCCGACCTTCTTCCACCCCGGCGACTCGTACGCGGTCGCGCCCGGCGGCGTGGACATCGTGGCCGTCCCGCTCTACGGCCCGTGGGGCGCGCTGCGCGAGACGATCGACTTCGCGCGGGCTGTGGCGGCCCCCGAGGGCTTCGGGATCCACGACGAGCTGCTGAACGACCGCGGCCGCGGGCTGATCACCGGCCGGGTCAAGGCCATGACGCCGACCTCGCTGGTCGACCTGCGCGGCGGACAGACGCACACGTTCTGAGGCTGAGGCTGAGGCCGAGGCCGGGGCCGGCCGGCGGGCGGGCGGGCGGTCAGAAGGCGTACGCCAGCAGGTCGGCCAGCAGCTCGTCCGCGTCGACGTCGAGCCCCCGGGCGGAGAACCAGGTCGTCACGTTGCGGCAGTCGCGCGCCAGGTACTCCATCCCCTGCGGGTTGGCCACGACGTCGACGGCCTGGGGCAGGTCGATGAGCACCAGGCGGTCCCCGGCCGCCAGCAGGTTGAACGGCGACAGGTCGCCGTGCGCCAGCCCCAGCGCGGCCATCCCGCGCATCGCCTGGGTGAGCTGCGCCCAGTAGGACTCCAGCAGCGGACCGACCGGCCGGGTCTGGGCCAGCCGGGGAGCGCTGGAGCCGTCGGGCAGGGTGATGAGCTCCATCAGCAGCTCGGTGCCGTCCAGCTGGACGGGGTAGGGCACGGGCAGCCCGACCGACCAGAAGCGGGACAGGCACGCGAACTCGGCGGCCGCCCACTGCCCGGCCTCGACCGAGCGACCGTGGCGGGTGCCCTTCGCCGCGGCCCGGCGGTCGCGGCTGTTCCGCATCCGGCGACCCTCGGTGTAGCCCGCGTCCCGGGAGAACTGGCGGTGCTCGAGGGTCCGGTAGCGCTTGGCCGCCAGCACGACCGCGGCGTCGGCGTCGGCACGTTCGAGCAGGAAGACGTCGGCCTCCTTGCCGGTCTTGAGGACGCCGAGCTCGGTGTCGACGGCAGCGTCGGAGGTGACCAGCCAGTCCGGCCAGGGCTCGGGGCCGGCGAGGACGCCGACGTCGTCCCAGGTGGACCAGCGCTGGCCGGGACCGAGCTCGTCGGTCTCGACGTAGGCGAAGGGGGCAGGGTCAGGTGCAGCGGGTGGGGTGGGCAGGGGTGAGAACGGGTCGGACACGGGTGAGCAGATCCTCTGGGCGGAAGGGGCGGGCTGCGGGCAACCCGGGGACGTCGACGGACACCGCGCACCTCCTCCTGCTCAGGGCTGGTCGCACGACCTGCCGCTGGACCACACCCTGACGCGACCGACGAGCGGCCGCAACGGGTTTTCTGTCGCTCGCCCGGCCAGCTGGCGGCTCAGACCAGGGAGAGGGTGATCGTCGAACCCTTCGGCGCCTGCTGGCCACCGCGAGGGGAGGACTCGTAGACGTAGCCGAGCCCGAGGTAGCTCGTCGCCTTCTTCGTCCGCGTGGAGAAGCCCTGGGCCTTCATCGTCTCCTCGGCCTTGCGGACGCCCATGGCCTTGACGTTGGGCACGGTGACCAGCACGGGGCCCTTCGACTTCACCAGCGCGACGTCGTCGCCCTTCGTCAGGTTGCCCGCGGGCGGGTCCTGGCTGATGACGTCCCCCGTGGCCACCTCGTCGGAGTTGGCCGAGGTGACGGTCACGGCCAGGCCGGCCTTCTTGAGCGCGGCGACCGCCTGGTCGGCGTCCTTGCCGGTCCAGTCGGCGAGCTTGATCGGGCGGGGCCCGTCGCTGAGCACGAGGGCGACCGAGGTGTCGCGCTTGAGCGAGGCCCCCGGCTTCTGGCCCGCGCTCAGCACGACGCCCTTGGCGACCGTCTCGCTCCACCGGCTCGTGACCTTGCCGACCTTGAGGTGCGCCTCCCGCAGCGCCGCCGTGGCGGCGTCGGAGGTGAGGCCGGCGACGTCGGGCATGGCGAATCGTTCCGGGCCGCGCGAGAGCACGGCCTCGATCCGGCTGCCCTTGCGCACGTGGGCGCCGGCGGTGGGCTCGGTCGAGACCACCTCGCCGGCCGGCACGGTCTCGCTGTAGCCGTCGGTGAAGTCGACCTGGAGGTCGGCGCGGTCCGCGACCGCCGCGGCGTCGCTGCGGGTCAGCGTGGTGAGGGCCGGTGCGCTGGTGAAGCGGCCCTCCGTCAGGTACCAGCCGGTGACCGCTGCGAGCGTGGTCAGCAGCAGCACGAGGATGAGGGCGAGCCAGCCGCGGCGGCGCCGACGGGCCTCCCGCTCACGACGCGCGGCGATCCGCGCGGAGTGCTCGCTCCCAGAGCCGCGCGGTCGCGGGTCGTGGCCGGGGACCGCCGGCGGCGGTGCGTCCGTGAACGTCGGGGGACCGGCCGGGGCCTGGCCGGGCCGCACGTAGGCGTGCGCCCCCGACGAGCCGTACGGGTGGGGGTCGGTCAGCTCCTCGCGCGGGGCGTCGAACGTCGGGCGCGCGAAGGACCCCGCGGACCGGATGTGCTGGGTCGCCTCGAAGTCGGCCCGCTCGCCGACGACCTGGGTCTGGGCGGAGGCCGGGTCGGCCAGGCCGCGCAGCCGCAGCGGGGTGAGGTCCTGGGTGAGGTCGGGGTCGTCGGCCAGGCCCGCCCGGAGGGCGGCGCGGACCCGCCGGACCTGGGTGAGCAGGACGCGGCCGTCCGGCGGGCGCAGGGCGGGGTCCCGCGCGGTCGCCCGGGCGACGAGCGCGTCGAGGTACGGCGGCACGCTGCCGCGCGGTGCGTGCGCCGACGGGGGCGGGACGTCGTGGTGGACGTGGGCGTACGCGACCTGGATCGGGGTGTCGCCGCAGTGCGGCTTGCGTCCGGTGAGCAGCTCGAAGAGCACGACCCCGGCGCTGTAGACGTCGCTGCGGGCGTCGGCGTGGCCCGAGGTGACCAGCTCGGGCGGCAGGTAGGAGACGGTGCCGATGAGCAGGCCCTGCGTCGCCGTCTGGGTCTGGGAGCTGATCGCCTTGGCCAGGCCGAAGTCGGCGACCTTGACCCGGCCGCGGTCGCCGAGCAGCACGTTCTCGGGCTTGACGTCGCGGTGCACGAGCCCGGCGTCGTGGGCGGCGGCGAGCGCGGAGACGACGGGCTCGAGCAGGTCGAGCGCGGCGACCGGGTCGAGCGGGGCGTGGGCGTTGATGACGTCGCGCAGGGTCTGGCCCTCGACGTACTCCATGACGATGTACGGGCGGACGACGTTCCCGTCGACCGCGTCCGCACCCTGGTCGAAGACGGACACGACGTTGGGGTGCGAGAGCCGGGCGGCGGCGCGGGCCTCGTGGTCGAACTTGCGCGCGAACTCGAGGTCGTCACCCAGCCCGACGTGCATGATCTTGACCGCGACGGTCCGGGTCAGCCGCGTGTCGACGCCGCGGTAGACGGTCGCCATGCCGCCCCGGGCGAGACGTTCGGTGATCTCGTAGCGGCCGTCCAGGACGCGCCCGACCAGCGGGTCACCCGACGGGCCGCGGGAGGCGGGCCCCCGTGGGCCGAAGGTGCCGGTCATCGTCACGCCTGCTCCCACCACCGATCGCCGACACCGGGTCGCGGGGTCGACGACGCGAACCTGGGCTGAGGGGCCGAGTCTAGGAGCGGAGCGGCAGGACCCCGCTGCTGACGCGCCGGTCGTCCTCGACCGGCTCGCTGCGCGTGACCCGGCCCGCGCGGGGCGACGACGCCCGGGCGAAGCGGCGGACGGGGATCCGGCCGGCGCCGGCGGCCAGCCGCCCGGCCTGGACGGCGAGGCGCATCGCGTGCGCCATGGCCACCGGGTCCTCGGCCCGGGTCACCGCGGAGGCGAGCAGCACGGCGTCGCAGCCGAGCTCCAGGGCGCGGGCCGCCTCGGACGCGGTGCCGAGGCCGGCGTCGAGGACGACGGGCACGGTCGCGTCGGCCACGATCAGCTCGATGTTGTGCTCGTTGCGGATGCCCAGGCCGGAGCCGATCGGCGCGCCCAGCGGCATCACGGCCGCGCAGCCCGCGTCGGCGAGCCGTCGGGCCAGGACCGGGTCGTCGTTGGTGTACGGCAGGACGACGAAGCCGTCGGCGACCAGCCGCTCGGCCGCGTCGAGCAGTTCGATCGGGTCGGGCAGCAGCGTCACCTCGTCGGCGATCACCTCCAGCTTGACCCAGTCGGTCTCCAGCGCCTCGCGGGCCAGCTGCGCGGTCAGCACGGCGTCGGCGCTGGTGTAGCAGCCGGCCGTGTTCGGCAGGACGGCGATGCCGTGTCGGTCCAGCACGTCGAGCACCGACCCCGGCGCGCTCGGGTCCACCCGCCGCATGGCGACGGTGGTCAGCTCGGTGCCGGACGCGAGCAGCGCCGCCTCCATCACCTCGAGGCTCGGCGCGCCGCCGGTCCCCATGATCAGCCGCGACGCGAACGTGCGGCCGGCGATGACCAGCGGGTCGGCCGCGGGATCCGGGGTCAGGGCCGCCGCCGCGCTCCGGTCAGCCACCCTGCACCGCCGTGACGATCTCCACGCGTGCTCCCTCGTCGAGACTGGTCGTCCGGTGCCGGGTCCGCGGCACGACCACGCCGTCCACCGCCACCGCGAACCCGCGCGGCGCCTGCCCGCCGAGCCCGAGCACCTGGTCGACGGTCGCCGGGGCCTCCACCTCGCGGCGCTCCCCGTTGACGAACACGATCACCGGGCGGCCTCGACGTCGGGCGTACGACGGCTGCTCCGTTGGGCGGGGGACCGCTCGAACCGGCCGAGCGTGAACGGTGCGGCCACGTCGTCGAGGACCCCCGTCAGGACGAATGCGGCCGTCACGTCGGCCGAGACCGGGGTCAGCAGCACCCCGTTGCGGTGGTGACCGGTGGACAGCGTCAGCCCCTCGAGCCCGCAGCCGCCGAAGATCGGCGCGTTGTCCAGGGTGTTCGGCCGCCAGCCGACCGAGGTCTCGGCGAGGGCGTACTCGGCGGTCATCGGGATGACCTCGCGCGCGTCGCGCAGGAGCTCGTAGACCCCGCCCGCCGTCACGCGGTGGTCGAAGCCCTGCTCCTCGACGGTGGCGCCGACCACGACTTCGCGGCCGTGCGCGCGCGGCACGAGGTAGACCTCGTTCCCACGGCTGAACGCACGGACGGTGAGGCCCGGGCCCGGGAACCGGCCGGGATCGAGGCGCAGGACCTGGCCCTTGACCGGTCGGACGGGGACGTCCGGCACGCCGTCGACCTGCGCGGCCCAGGCGCCGTTGGCCAGCACGACCCGCCCCGTCGCCAGCGTGGTGCCGTCGGCGAGCGTCGCGCCGGTGACCCGGCCGTCGGCGCTCTCGACGCGGTGCACGAACCCGGTCACCTCGCGGACGCCGGCCCGCGACGCCGCGGCCGTCAGGGCCTCCAGCAGGACGCGGTTGTCGCAGCTCCAGTCCGTCGGCACGAGCAGCCCGCTCCGGACGGTCGGCGCGAGCAGCGGCTCGAGGGCGCGGCACTCGCGGCTCACCAGACGTTCGTGGTCGAGGCCCTGGCGGTCGAGGTAGTCCGCGAACGTGCGCAGCCGGGCCGAGTCGTCGGCGTCGGAGGCGACCGAGAGCGTCGGCCCCTCGCGCAGGCCGGACGGCAGCCCGGACGCCTCGACGACCTCGGCCGAGAACGTCGGCCAGCGCCGGCTCGACGCCTGGTTGAGCGCCAGCAACGCGCGCTCGGTGAACGTCGTCTCGGTGACCGGGGCGAGCATCCCGGCGGCGACCCGGGAGGCCGCGGCGGAACGTTCGCCGACGACCAGGCTCACGCCGAGCCCCGCCTCCGCGAGCCGCCAGGCGGTCGCGGTGCCGATGAGACCACCGCCGATGACGACGACGTCGGTCGCGCTCACGCGGAGGTCCCGGTCACGGGACCACCTTAGGGCGCGTGCCGGCACCGTCCAGGCGCCCTGCGGGGGCGACCCCGCAGGGGCGCGTGCGGGAGGATCGGAGGCATGGAGCTGGGGATCACGACGTTCGCCGAGGTGACCGGGCCCGGGGTCTCGCAGGGGGAGCGGCTGCGGCAGGTGGTGGAGGAGGCCGTCCTCGCCGAGCAGGTGGGGCTGTCGGTGTACGGGGTCGGCGAGCACCACCGCCCGGACATGGCGGCGTCGGCGCCGGCCGTCGTGCTGGCCGTCGTCGCGGGGCGGACCGAACGCATCCGGCTCACCAGCGCCGTGGCGGTGCTGAGCTCGTCTGACCCCGTCCGGCTGTTCCAGGACTTCGTCACGCTCGACCTGCTCTCCTCCGGACGCGCCGAGCTGATGGCCGGGCGGGGGTCGTTCACCGAGTCGTTCCCTCTGTTCGGCTACTCCCTCGGCGACTACGACGCGCTGTTCGCGGAGAAGCTCGAGCTGCTGCTCGCGCTGCGCGACGGGGGACCGACCACCTGGTCCGGGCAGTTCCGGGCGCCGTTGGAGGGGATCGAGGTCCACCCCCGGTCGGAGCGTCCGCTGCCCGTCTGGCTCGCGGTGGGCGGCACTCCGGAGTCCGTCGTCCGCGCCGGCACCCTCGGGCTGCCGATGGCGCTCGCGATCATCGGCGGGCAGTGGGCGTCGTTCGCCCCGCACGCCGACCTCTACCGGCGGGCGCTGGAGTACGGCCAGGCCGACCCGGCCACCCCGCTGGCCGTGCACAGCCACGGCTACGTGTGCACCGACGAGAAGGCCGGGCGGGCCGAGTTCCTGCCCGCCTACCGGGCGACGTTCGACGGGATCGGACGCGAACGCGGCTGGCCGACCATGTCGGACGCCGCGGTCGAGGCGGTCCTCGCGCCCGAGGGGGCGTTGTTCTTCGGACACCCCGAACGGGTCGCCGACAAGATCGTGGCGCTGACCCGCACGCTGGGGCTGCAGCGCTTCGAGATGCACGCCTCCCACGTCGGGCATGCTCAGACGATGCGGTCGATCGAGCTGTTCGGGACGCAGGTCGCGCCCCTCGTCGAAGAGCGGATGGCGGCGTGACCGTGCTGATGAGCCTCGCCCACCGGCTGCGGGCCTCGCGTCTCTACCTCTGCACCGACGCCCGGGAGCGGCAGGGGGACCTGGCCGACTTCCTGCGCGCGGCCTTCGCCGGCGGGGTGGACATCGTCCAGATCCGGCAGAAGAACATGACCCGCGACGCCGAGCTCGCCGCGCTCGAGGTCGCCCGCAGCGCCGCCGTCGCCACGCAGGGCATCGTGTGCGTCAACGACTCGCCCCGCCTCGCGCAGGCCTTCGCCGCGGACATGCTGCACCTGGGGCAGACCGACGGTCCCGCGAAGCAGGCGCGGCGCTCGCTGCACGACTGGGCGCTGGTCGGGCGCTCCACGCACACGCCGGATCAGGCCGACCAGGCGGTGGCCGACGCCGACGTCGACTACTTCGCCGTCGGTCCCGTGCACGCGACGCCCACCAAGCCCGACTACGTGCCCGTCGGTCTCGACCTCGTCCGGTACGCCGCCCGGGTCGCCCCGGTCGGTGACGTCGGGTCCAAGCCGTGGTTCGCCATCGGCGGGCTCGACGCGGGCAACCTCGACCAGGTCGTCGAGGCCGGGGCTCGCCGGGTCGTCGTGGTCCGCGCCGTCACCGAGGCGTCGGACCCGCAGGCCGCGGCCCGGGTCCTCAAGGACCGGCTGCGTCAGGCCTGGGCGGACGACCCGGCCCTCGCCTCGTACGCCCTCCGCTCGGCCGCGCTCGACGCGTGAGCGGCCCATCGGGCGCGGGGCGGTCCCGAGGCGCCCGTACGGCGACGGCTGCGGTGGCCCTCCTCGTGCTGGTCCTGGTCGCGGTGCTCGTCGGCCTGCTCGGACCGGGTGGTTCCGACGCCGTGCCCGCGGCCTCGACCGCGCCCTCGCCCTCGCCCTCGCCTTCCGCCTCGGCACGCGGCACCGCACGCGACCCGCAGTCGGGGCTGCGGCTGGTCGCGCTGAGCGACCTGCCCCGCGAGGCCCGGGCGACGGTGGCGCTCATCGACCAGGGCGGACCGTTCCCGTACGCGCAGGACGGCGTGACGTTCGGCAACCGCGAGAAGGTGCTGCCGGCGCACCCGCGTGGCTGGTACCGCGAGTACACCGTCCGTACGCCCGGCGAACGGGACCGCGGACCCCGCCGGATCGTCACCGGCGACCACGACACCCAGATCTTCTACACCGGGGACCACTACGTCACGTTCGTCCGGGTGTCCCGGTGAGCGGAGGGCTGAGCACCTGGCCGGGAGGCGGGGTCCACCGGGTGCTCGGTCCGGCCGCGTCGGTGGGGGCCGAGCTGGCCGGGCGTGGCTGGGTGGTGGCCGTGGTCCCGCCCTCGACGAGCGACACCGAGCTCTGGGACGGGCTGGCCCGTTCGCTCGGGCTCCCCGACTGGTTCGGCCGGAACCTCGACGCGCTGGACGAGGCGCTCGGCGACCTCGTCGGCCCCACCGCCCTGGTCCTCACCGGCTGGACCGCGTACGCCCGGGCCCGGCCGGAGCGCTGGGCGGGGCTGCTGGACGTCCTGCGCGACCGGGCCAACGTGCCCGACCCGGCGTTCGTGGTCCTGCTCGTCGACTGAGGGCGGCGGCGCGCTGACGGCCAGCAGGGTCGGCGCGTCCGCCCTGCGCGAGGCGACGGAGCGGGCCATCCGGGTGTCGACCGACAGGTGCACATGCTGACGTGCCATCGGGCGGAGGCCCTTAACCGTGATCACCGCAGCCGCTCTAGGGGAGGTGCCGTGGTACAGCAGCGCGGGAGGTTCGGCGGGGGTGCGGGCGATCCGGCCAGGGACCGAGTGACCGTCCATCGCCCGGATGCGGTCGCCGTCGATCTCGTGGCGCTGCTTGCTCGACCTCGCCACCATCGCGGCGACGTCGTCCGCAGTCAGGTCCACCCGCGCCCCTCCCGCAGGGCGGCGACCAGCAGCTCGACGGGGACCAGCCCTGCTCGTCGAGCTCGAGCTCGTAGACCCAGGGCTCGTGGCGCAGCGCGTGCGAGACCGCACGGCTCAGCTCGGCTGACACGGGTCAGATCCTCCTTGATGCACGTCGGGTCGGAGGCGGCTGTCGTCCGCCCAGGTCACGATGGTCGACGTGAGACATGTGCTGGGAACACCGGCCGGGCCCGTGGAGCTCGTGTGCCTGGTCGACGGGCTCGAACCGGCGCTGGTCGACGTCCAGCCTCTCGGCTCCGGCGTGCGAGAGATCTGGGCCAGTCCTGGTCAGCTCGAGGTCGGCTTCCTCCGGACGGACCTCGGACCACCGCGCCACGGACAGGACCGGCCCCCGCTCGACGGGTACGTCGGCGTCGTCTGGACGCTGAGCGCTCAGGTCGCCTGCGGGCCCCTGACCTTCGGGGCGCACCTCATCGATCCCCTCGTGGAGGAGGACACCGGTCCGAACTCCGGTGAGTGCCTCTCTGCTGTGACGTACGAGACGGACGACTACGCGCTGTCCATCGGGACGCAGGACGACGAAGCGCTCTACGCCCAGACCACTGTCAGACCCGGCTCGTGGGCGCAGCCCCGGCTCCCTCCGGAGTGGGCACCTGCCTTGGCGGTTCCGTGGTCAGGGGAGTACGGGGCGCGCGAGGACACCACCGGGGTGACGGTGCATCTCCCGCCGCTCCTAGCGGGGCAGGAGGCCGACGTCCACGTGGCGATCGCGTGGGGACCCAAGAGCCACCCGGACGACGCCGGCACGTGGTTCGCCGTGGACACCGACCCGGGGTGGATCTCCGCGGCCGCACGTGGCGGAAGGCAGAGCAGGCCAGCGCGCGCCAGCCCCGCTCGAGCCGTTTGACCGGCCTCCGATACCGGCATCGTGAGGACCGCCCAGCGGCGCCGGCGGTGTTGCTCCCCGCCAGTCGGTTCAGCCGACGGGGAGCGGGTCGTCCACGCAGCGGTACGTCTGGTCGTCCGGCAGGGTCCAGTCGACCGCGTCGCGGTCTCTCACGGGCGCGAGCCAGGCGAACGTCTTGGCGCGGTGATGTCGTCGGCAGCCGGGGTCGAGGTCGGCGGCTCGGGTCCGGCCGCGCGGCCAGGGTTCTCGGTGGTCGAGGTCGCACTGGTCCGCCGGGACGGTGCAGGTCGGGAACCGGCAGGTCCCCGCGCGCAGGGCGACGGCCTCGGCGAGGCGGCGGGAGGGGAAGCGGCCGAGCTCGGTGGTGTCCAGGAGCCGCCCGCCGTCGTCGGTGAGGAGGCGGGTGAACAGCACCTCGTCCGCGTCCGACCCGAGTGCGTCGGCGATCGTCTGCCGGAGCACGTCGGCGGGAACGGCGCTGGACCGGTCCGCGAGCTGGCCGGGGGTCTCGTCGAGGCCGAGCATGCTGCTCAGCGGCACGACCACCCCGATCCGGATCGTCGCGGGACGACGCAGGGTCCGGGCTCCGAACCAGGTCGCGGCTGACCGGTCAAAGGGCAGAGCCGCGCCGACGTCCGCAGCAGCCACGGGTTCGCCGTCGGCGGTGATTGGTTCGAGGCGGGTGCCGATCAGCTCGCCGGTGTCGAGGTCGATGTCCTCCACCTCGACCCACACCACCTCGTCGGCCGGCTCGTCGTCCTCACTCTGCCCCACCGGGCCGGTGGTGAGATCGTCTGCTGGGTTGGAGTCCTCGTCGGGCCCGATCAGCTGCAGACGTCCGAGGAGGAGGTCGGCCATGAGGTCGGCGCGGCGTTGCTGCTCGGTGCGCTCGTCGGTCGGGCCGAGGCTGCGGGCCAGGGCGGTGAGCAGGGTGTCGATCCGCGCGACGTCCGTGGCGGACAGCTCGCCGGTGACCCAGCCCGTCCCGTCGGGACCCTGCGTGATCGTGACGCGCCGTTCGCTGAGCGCCCTGCGGTGCCGGGCGGCGAACTGGAGGGGCTCGCACTCGACCACGAGCCGCAGCAGCCAGGCGGCGAGCTGCTGCGGGTTGCGCGTGCGGGCGGCGTCGACGACGCGGGCGTCGATCTGCACCCGGGTGGCGTCCTCGGCCGCGCGCCGGGCGGCCCGGTCGATGACCTGCACCTGGTCCGCGTCGACCTCACCGCGCCGGTGCGCCTCCCACACGTTCGGCAGCCCCGACCGGACCCGGGCGCAGCGTGCGAGCAGCCGCCGGACGCGCCAGGGGTTGTCGCACCACATCACGGCCAGCTCGTCGGGCGCGAACTCTCCGGCCCTGGCCCGGCCGGCTCCGCGGCTGTCCAGCCCGAACGACGGGTCGCCTGCGTCCGTGTGCCGCCGCGAGTCGGCGTACGCGAGCGCCGCCTCGGCCAGTGCTGCCTGGGCCTGGACGAGCAGCACCCGCGCCTGCCGCGCCGCCGGTCCGAGCGTGCCTTCCTGCATGTGAACAGCCTCGCAGGACCCACTGACAAAAATCGAACAGAGGTTCGACGTCACCAGCTCGCCGCGACATCTCAGGCCGACCGGCGCACCGCCGCGTCGGCGAGAGCGCGGAGCGCCCTCCGGCCCTCGTCGGTGACGTCGGCGGTGTCCAGGGCGACCAGCGCCTCGTCGTGCGAGGCCGTGATCGTCGCCTCGACCTCGGCCGTCGCGCCGGAGGTCGCGATGACGTCCTGCAGCCGGGCGACGCCGTCGGGCCCGAGGGCGGGGTCGCCGAGCAGGTCCACGAGCAGACGACGCCCGGCGGCGTCGGTGCGGGCGTACGCCTGGGCGACGAGCACGGTGCGCTTGCCCTCCCGCAGGTCGTCCCCGGCCGGCTTGCCCGTGACCTCCGAGTCGCCGAACACCCCGAGCAGGTCGTCGCGGAACTGGAACGCCCGGCCCAGCGGCGACCCGTACGCCTGCAGCGCGGCCGAGAGCCGGTCGTCCGCGCCGCCGATCGCGGCGCCGGCCTGCAGGGGCCGCACCACCGTGTAGCGGGCGGTCTTGTGCTCGGTCACCCGGCTCGCGTCGGCGAGGGCCCCGGCCAGCTCGGGCCGGCCGGCGACCTCGGGCAGCCAGCGGGGGAGCGGCTGGGCCTGGACCACCATGTCGAGGTACTGCCCGCAGGTCACCTCGGTCCGCATCCGGTCGACGAGCGGGAGGGCCCGGGCGAGCGCGCCCTCGGGCAGGGCTGCCTCGGCCAGCAGCTGGGCCGACCACATGATCAGCAGGTCACCGAGCAGGATCGCCCCCGCCCGGCCGAAGGCGGGACCGTCGCCGAGCCAGCCGGCACCGGCGTGCAGCGTCTCGAAGCGCCGGTGCGCCGCGGGTCGCCCGCGGCGCAGGTCGGAGGAGTCCATCACGTCGTCGTGGGCGAGCGCGCTCGCGTGCAGCAGGTCAAAGCTCGCGGACGCGTCGAGCAGCGCCGGGAGCTCGGCGTCCGACGGCCGGCCGGCTGCCGCGACGAAGCCCCAGACGGCGAACGCGGGCCGCAGCCGCTTGCCGCCGGCGAGCAGCTCCGCAGCCATCGCCTGCACCGGGGCGAGCTCGGGCCCGATCGCGGTCAGCGCGGGCGTCTGGCGCTCGACGAAGGCGGCGAGCCGCTCGGACACCGCGCGCCGGAAGGCGCTCCCGAGCGGGTCGGCCGGCTCCAGCACCCCGACCGACGGTTCCAGCAGACCGACCGCAGCCCCCACCGCAGTCCTGGCTGCCGTCTCGACGGCCGCCACGTCCGGTCCCGGTCTGCCCACGACCACGAGCCTACGGAACCGCCCCGCCCTTTCCCCGAACACCTATCGTGGTCGCCATGCCCGGGCCCGCTGTCGTCGCCGCGCGACCCTCGGCCGCGCGCCCCGGTCGGGCACCGACCGTCGCCCAGCTGCTCGAGGCGGGCGAGCGGCCGCTGGTCTCGTTCGAGCTCTTCCCCGCGAAGGACGCCGAGCAGCACCGGCAGCTGTGGACCACGATCCGCGAGCTCGAGTCGCTCGGCCCCGACTTCGTCTCCGTCACGTACGGCGCGTCCGGGTCGACGCGCGAGCGCACGGTGAGCGCCACCCAGCAGATCGCCGAGCAGACGACGCTGCGCCCGATGGCCCACCTGACCGCCGCGAGCCAGAGCCGTGACCAGCTACGGCACGTGGTCGGGGCGTACGCCTCGGTCGGCATCCGGCACGTGATGGCGATCCGCGGCGACATGCCCGGCGGGCCCACCGTGCCCTGGGAGCCGCACCCCGAGGGCCTGCGGAACGCGACCGAGCTGGTGGAGCTGGTCGCGGGCCTCGGGGACTTCTGCATCGGGGTCGGGGCGTTCCCCGACCTGCACCCGCAGGCGCACGACGCCGACCTCGACGCCCGACTCCTCGTGGCCAAGCAGCGGGCGGGTGCGAGCTTTGCCATCACGCAGCTGTTCTTCACCGCCCAGCGCTACTTCGACCTCGTCGCCCGGGTCCGCGCGCTCGGCAGCGACCTGCCGATCATCCCCGGGATCATGCCGGTGACCCGGATCAGCCAGATCGAACGGTTCGCCGACCTGTCGGGCGCCCCGCTGCCCACGTTCGTCACGGACCGGCTGCACGAGGGCGCCCACGACCCCGCGCTGGTGCGGGCCGCGGGGGTCGACCTCGCCACCACGCTGTCGGAGGAGCTGCTGGCCGGGGGAGCGCCCGGGCTGCACTTCATCACCATGAACCGCTCGCCCGCCACCCGGGAGATCTACGCACGGCTCCGGCCGATGCTGAATCGGAAGTGAGAAAATCTTTGGTGTTCGCTTGCGCGGACGCCCGGGTGTGACACAGGATGACAACGTAGCCATGCTGGTCGACGGGGGTCGACCGTCCTAGTCGTCTCGCCCCGAGAGCCTGGAGCCCGTGCACGTCGACCCCGCACCCGCCACGTACGTCGGCACCATCCTGACCGCTGTGCGGTCGTTCAACCAGACCCGCGTGCTCGCGGTCCTCGACGACGCTGACGCCACCCACGGCCTCGACGTGACGATCGACGAGATCATCTTCCCCTCGCTGCGGGTGGTCGGCACCTTCTGGTCGAGCGGCACGATCGACGTCGCGCACGAGCACCTGCTGTCGCTGGGGGTGGCCCGCTGGGTCGCCGCCAAGTCGGTCGCCCTGCCGGGCCCGTCGCGCAAGGGGACGGTCCTGCTCTCGGCCGGCCCGCAGGACATGCACACGCTGGCGCTGGACTGCCTCGACCTGCTGCTCGTGGCCCGGGGCGTCGAGGTCTGCAACCTGGGCGCGCAGACGCCGGTCGCGTCGCTGCTCGTCGCCGCCCGCTCGGTGAACCCGACCGCCGTCGTGCTCTCCTCGCACACCCCGACCGTCGCCAGCCAGGCGGTCCGCTCGGTCAAGGCCGTCGCGGAGACCGGCACCCCCGTCTACTTCGCGGGGTCGTCCTTCTCGTCGCAGTTCTTCCGCCAGAACACTCCCGGCATCCCCCTCGACGGGAGCCTGCGGGAGTCGGCCGACCTGATCGCCCTGCGGCACACGACACCGCCGCAGGAGCCCGCCGCCCTGCCGCGCGAACGGTTCCGGCAGCCCGCGAGCGCCTGATCTCTGTCTCCGCTCGGCTCCGACGCGGATCGCGCTCGAACCCGATGCCCTCCTCCCTCGTTCGGACGACGGAAAAGCGTGTCGTCCTCTCTCGGTCGTCCAGACACCGGCGCGCGATCCGGTGCGGGTCGGGCTGCGGGTTCGTCAGTTCTGCGGTGCCGGCCGCCACTGCCCGGGTGAGCCCAGGTCCAGGGTGACCAGACGCTGGGTCGGGCGGGTCAGGGCGACGTAGAGGGAGCGGACGCCGCCGGGCGACTCGGCGACGATGTCGTCCGGGGTGACCACCAGGACCCCGTCGTACTCGAGGCCCTTCGACTCCGTCGAGGTCACGACGGCCACCCGGTCGGCGCCGTCCAGGTGCGCCGCGGTGACGTCGGCCTCGACCGCCGTACGCCGCGACGGCGGGCAGATGACGCCGACGGTCCCGGCGACCTCCGTCAGCAGCGCGCGGACCTGCTCGACGACGTCGACCGCCAGGTCGTCGGTCACGACCAGCAGGGGCTCGACGCCGGTGGACCGGACCGCGGTCGGGAGGTCGGCGTCGGGGTAGGCCTTGACGACGACCCGGGAGGCCAGGTCGAACACCTCGGCCGGGCTCCGGTAGTTGGTGCTCATCCGGAACCGGCGCACCGGCGCGTGGCCGATGATCTCGCGCAGCGCCCGGGCGGCCTCGTCCACGTCGGGCCAGGAGCTCTGCGCGCTGTCGCCGACGATGGTCCAGCTGGCGCTGGCGCCGCGGCGCCGCAGCATCCGCCACTGCATCGGCGTGACGTCCTGCGCCTCGTCGATCAGCACGTGGGCGTACGTGCGGTGCGGGAGGTCGAACGGGTCCACCTCGCGCTGGACGGACAGCCGGTCGGCCGTGGTGACGATCTCCGACATCTCCGAGTCCGCGTCGAGGAACAGCGAGGTCTCGCTCTCCTCCGGGCTCGGCGGGACGGGTCCGAGCACGTTCACGAGCTCGTCCAGCAACGCCCCGTCGGCCACCGTCGGCCCGAGCGGCTCCAGGTCGGCGAGCCCGGCGCTGAGCAGGTCCGCCTCCCGTGCGTCGAGCACGCCCTGGCTCAGCCGCCGGGTCAGGCCCGCGTCCGCGAACCGACGGAGCACGCTCGTCGAGCTCAGCATCGGCCACCACGCGTACATGAACATCGTGAACGTCGCCAGGTCGGTCACCAGGTCGTCGAACTCGGGACGTTCCAGGTCGACCTCGGACGGGCGCGAGCGCCACAGGGCGTTGAGCAGCGCCTTCTCGGCGGCCTCGCGCCCGGCGTTGAGCTTGTGGTGGGCCAGGACGTCGCGACGGATGTTCGCCAGGGTCGCGGCGGGCACCACCAGCACCTGGCCCTGCACGACGACCCGCAGCTCCAGCGGCTGGTCCGCCAGCGGCTCCAGGACGAGGCGCTTGAGCACCGGCAGCATCCGCAGGCTGCCCTTGACGGCGGCCGTGGCCGGGTCGTCCTGGCGCTCGCCCGTCGCGGCCAGGACGTCGGAGGGGACCGACCCGATCGACCGGAGGGTCACCGACTCCTCGCCGAGGCTGGGCAGCACCCGCTCGATGTAGTTCAGGAACACCCGGCTCGGGCCCACGACGAGCACGCCGCCGGACTCGAAGCGGCGCCGGTTGGAGTAGAGCAGGTACGCCGTGCGGTGCAGCCCGACGACGGTCTTGCCGGTGCCCGGGCCGCCCGAGATGAGCGTGAAGCCCTGGTAGGGCGCGCGGATCGCCTCGTCCTGCTCGCCCTGGATGGTGGCGACGATGTCGCGCATCTGGTGGCCGCGGGCCCGGGAGAGCGCGGCCATCAGCGCACCCTCGCCGATCACGACGAGCTCGCCGTCCGCGTTCTCGGAGTCGAGCAGGTCGTCCTCGATGCCGACGACGTTGGGCCCGGTGCAGCGCAGCACCCGACGCCGGACGACCTGCATCGGCTGCGAGGGCGTGGCGCGGTAGAACGGTTCAGCGGCCGGTGCCCGCCAGTCGATCACCAGCGGCTCGTAGTCGTCGTCGCGGACCCCGATCCGGCCGACGTAGCGGATCTCGCCGTCGGTGCGGTCGAGGCGGCCGAAGACGAGGCCCTCGTGCTCGCCGTCGAGCACGGCGAGGCGCTTGGCGGCCTGGAACGCGAAGACGTCGCGCTCGTAGAGCCCGGTCCCGTCCTCCTCGCGGACGTAGGACCCGCGGTCGGAGTGGAACAGCGACCGGCCCGCCGTGGCGACCTGCTCGGCCGAACGCGTCGCCTCGCCCAGGCGGGCGTAGACGAGGTCCACGTGGGCCTGCTCGACCGCGATCTCGGTCGTGAGCGGGTCGGTGTGCGACTCGATGGCCAAGGGCCCTTCCATCCAGCTAGAAAACGGACGGCCAACTATACGGTGGCGACCGGGCCGTGCGGCGTTCCCGGAGGAGCGCACCACGGGGACCGCGCGCCGGACCGCTCAGTCGCGCCGGCCGACGACCGCGTACGCGGCCAGGGCCCCGGTCTGGACGACCGCCGACGGGCCGGGTCCCGCGGGCGAGCCCGCGCCGGCCAGGGCGAGGCCGGGCACGCCGGTGGCGGTGCCCGGACGCCGCCGCCAGCCGCGGAGGCCGGAGGTGACGAGGCCCGCACCCGGACGGGGTTCGCTCCTGCGGTGGTCGTGCACGGTGCGCACCGTGCGGCCCGACAGCCGGCGGGTGGTCGTGACGACGGGGGTGCCGTCGACGTCGAGGTCGATCCGCTCGTCGACGTCGGCGAGGGTCTCGCTCCCGGCGTCGAGGACGGTGTGGGCGGCGACGGGCAGCCGGGCCGGGGCCGCCCCGCGCAGCGACCTCCGCAGGCCGCGGGCGGCGAGCGGGGGCAGCAGCTCGAGGACCGTCCAGGGGTCGACGGCCAGGACCACGGCCCCGGCCGGTTCGACCCCGTCGTCCGTGCGGACGCCCGTCACCCCCGCCGGACCCGTCTCGACGGCGACGACGCGCGACCCCAGCCGCACGTCCACCCGGCGCAGCGCCAGCCGGGCGGCGAGGGCCTCGACGAGGACCGACGTGCGGCCGACGTCGCCGACCGCGCCCGCGCCCGTCGCGTCGTCGCCGGGTCGGACCTGCCAGCGCCCGAAGGTGCGGGTGACCAGCAGGTCGACGGCGCTCAGGGCCGGGGCCAGCTCGGGCGTGGTGCCCTGGCGGTGGGCGGCGCTGCGCACCAGGGCGCGCAGGTGGGGCTCGTCGAGGGAGTCGGCGAGGGCGGCCACGCTCCGGCGTCCCCGCAGCCGGCGCACGACGTCACGGGTCACGTCGGCCGGCGTGTACCCCTCCTCCAGCCCGAGCGGGCGCAGGGCCTGCCAGACCTCGCCCAGGGAGTCGAGCAGGAGCTGCCAGCGGGCGGCGGCCCCGGGCCCGTACGCGTGCAGCAGGGCCTGGTGCTGCTCGCCCCGGTCGCTCGGCAGGACCAGCCGGGTGCCGTCGGCGAACGCGTACGTGGCACCCGGTGCCGGGGCCAGCTCCCGGCCGGCGCGGGCCAGCTCGGCCTCCAGCGGTCGACCGCTCTTGCGGAACAGGTCCCGCCAGGGCGCCGGGAATGTGAGCACGCCGGGAGCGTCGTCGACGAGCAGCCCGGTGGCCGCCAGCTCGTACGGCGCCCACCGTGCGCCCAGCCGGTCGGTGGCCTCGTGCAGGCGGACGGCGTGGCCCATCTTGGCCAGGCGGGCCGCGGCGGCCATCCCGGCGAGCCCGCCGCCGACCACGGCGACGAGCGGTCCGTCGGCGGTCGGCACGAGGCGAGGGTAGGCGAGGCCTTCGCGGGCGGTGGCAGGGTGATGCCATGAGCGAACCCGCAGCGACGACGCTCCCGGAGGGCAGCCGGCCCCGGGTCAGCATCACCTACTGCACGCAGTGCCGCTGGCTGCTGCGGGCGACGTGGCTGGCCGGGGAGCTGCTGACGTCGTTCACGACCGAGCTCGGCGAGGTCGCGCTCGTGCCCGGGGTGGGTGGCGTCTTCGTCGTCGCGATCGACGACGAGGTGGTGTGGGACCGCAAGCGCGACGGCGGCTTCCCCGACCTCGCGCCGCTCAAGCGCCTGGTCCGGGACCGCGTCGCCCCGGGCCGGAGCCTCGGGCACACCGACCGGCACGCCGCCGGAACGACCGACGAGGGCTGAGCGTGCGTCCCGCGGTGCTGCTGACCGCCTTCGACCGCCCCGCCTACCTCGCGCCCGTGCTCGACGCGTGGGCCGACGTCCGCGGTCTGCACGACTGGCACGTGCGGGTCGCGGTCGAACCGAGCGGGGCTCGCGACGAGGTCGTCGAGCTGGTCCACGCGTTCGTGCGGCGGACCGGGCACGCCGACACCGAGGTCGTCCTCAACCCGACGCGGCTGGGCGTCCTGGAGAACCCGTACGCCCACCTCGACGCGCTCTTCGGCGCGGGGCACGACTTCGTGGTGCGGGCCGAGGACGACCTGCTGGTGAGCGACGACGTGCTGGAGCTCTTCACGCACGTGGCGACCACGTACGCCGCCGACCCCTCCGTCGCCACCGCCCACGCCTTCAGCGCCGCGGCACCGGGGCCCGGGCCCGAGGAGCTGGTCCGCACCGACGAGTTCTGCCCGTGGGTGTGGGGCACCTGGCGCGACCGCTGGGTCGAGCTCGTCGGACCGACGTGGGACCGCGACTACTCCACCTACAACGTGTCACCGGGCTTCGAGACGGGCTGGGACTGGAACCTCAATACCCGGGTCTTCCCGGCCCACGGCCTCGGTGCGGTGGCACCGGTGGTGAGCCGCGTGCAGAACATCGGCGAGGTGGGCGAGCACGGCACCCCGGGCGACCTGGTCCCGGCGCCGACCTTCGCCGCCCACCGGCCCGTGCAGCGCTACCGCGAGGTCCGGCCTCGGACGGGCGTGACGACCCCCGTCGCGACCGTGGTCGGCACGACGACCAGCGGGCGGTAGCCCGGCCCGACGAGGGGCCGGGCCCGCGGTGGAACCGGGTCGCGCGCGCCGTCGCGGTGTGACGCAGCGAGCGACACGCGCGCCGGGCGCGCCTCCACCGGAAGTGTCGGGAGGAGCCAGTAGTGTTCCCCTCGGTTCGAACAGGTGTTCGAGAGGCTGCTTGGGGAAGGGGCCCGCCGGCACCAGCGAACCCACGGTGACGTGTTCGCGGCACGCACCGACGTCTCGACCCCGGTGCGCGCGGACCTCGACCCCCGTCCGCACCGGGGTCGTCATCGTCCCGGTCCGCGTCCGACCCCGCCCGATACGCTGCGCACGCGTCCGGCGTTACGTCGGCACGGCGACGACGGGAGACCCGATGGTGATGTCCAGACGGCGGCGTCCGGTGGTCGCCGCGCGGCTGGCCGAGGTGCTCGACGCCCTCCTCGCCGAGCTGGTCCCCGGCGAGCAGCGGCCCCTGGACGTCGTCGACCTCGGGGGCGGGACCGGCGGGCTGGCGATCGACGTGGCCCGGCGCGGGCACCACGTCACGGTGGTCGACCCCAGCCCGGACGCGCTCGCCTCGCTCGAGCGCCGGCTCGCCGACGACCACCTCGAGGGGACGGTCGCGGCCCGTCAGGGCGACGCCTCGGACCTCGTGGCGCTGCTCGGGCCCGGGGCGGTCGACGTGGTGCTGTGCCACCGGGTGCTCGAGGTGGTCGACGATCCCGCGGCCGTCCTGGCCGCCGCCGCCGCGGTGCTGCGGCCCGGCGGCGCGCTCAGCCTGCTGGTGGGCCAGAAGCACGCCCAGGTCCTCGGCCAGGCGGTGGCCGGCAACCTCGCCGCGGCCCTCCGCACGTGGGACGACCCCCGGCGCCTCGACTTCGACGCGGTGACCGCGCTCGTCGAGGCGGCGGGCTTCGCGGTGCGCGAGGCGGACGGCATCGGCGCCGTGGCCGACCTGGTCGGCGAGGCCGTGGTGGAGACTCCGGGCGCCTGGGCCGACCTGCACGCGCTCGAGACCGCCGTGAGCCGGGACCCCGCGTTCCGCTCGCTCGCCCCGTACGTGCACGTCTTCGCGCAGCTGCCGCCCGAGCAGGTCCTGAGCGGCTTCTAGCGCCGGACGGGAAGTGTCGGCGGGACCCGTTACGCTGGAACACGTGTTCGATTACGAGGCCGGGCCGAGGTCGCGGTGAGCCGGACGATCATGCACGTCGACATGGACGCGTTCTACGCCTCCGTGGCGCTGCGGGACCGGCCGGACCTGCGCGGCACGCCCGTCATCGTCGGCGGCGAGGGGCGCGGCGTCGTGCTGTCCTGCACGTACGAGGCCCGGGCGGCGGGCGTCCGGTCGGGGATGTCGTCGGGTGAGGCGCGCCGGTTGGCGCCGCGGGCGACGTTCCTGCCGCCCGACTTCGACAGCTACGTCGCCGTCTCCAAGGCCATCGTCGAGGTGTTCACCTCGGTGAGCGCGATGGTCGAGTCGGCGTCGGTGGACGAGGCGTTCCTCGACGTCACCGGTGCGTTGCGGATGCACGGGTCGGCGGTGGCGCTGGGGGAGCGGCTGCGGGCGACGATCGCCGACGAGCAGCACATCACCTGCTCGGTGGGCATCGGGCCGAGCAAGTTCGTCGCGAAGGTCGCGTCGCGCGCGGCCAAGCCCGACGGGCTGGTGGAGGTCGCGCCCGATGGCGTCGCCGACTTCCTGCACCCGCTGCCGGTCGAGGCGATGTGGGGCGTCGGCGCGGCCACCGCGGCCAAGCTCCACCGCCTCGGGATCGAGACGGTCGGCGACCTCGCGCACGCCGACGTCCGGGCCCTGCGGCCGGTCTTCGGCCCCAACGCCGGCGCCGGCCTGCGCTCGCTCGCCTGGGGCCGGGACGCCCGGACGGTCGTGCCGTGGACGCGTGAGCGCAGCGTCGGGTCGCAGGAGACGCTCACGCTCGACACCGACCGGCGCGACGTGGTGTCGCGCGAGCTGCTCCGGATGGCCGACAAGACGGCCCGCCGGATGCGCCGGCAGGGCGTGCTCGGGCGCACCGTCGTGCTGTGCCTGCGCTTCGCGGACTTCCGCGAGATCACCCGGGCCGTCACCGTGGACTCCCCGACCGACGTCGGGGAGGAGATCCACGCCGCCGTGATGGCGACGTACGACCGCCTCGGTCTGGACCGCGCCCGGATCCGGCGCGTGGGCGTGCGGGTGGAGGGTCTGGTCGAGGAGGCGCGGGCCCACCGCCAGCCCCAGCTGACCGACCCCGAGTTCGGCTGGCGCGAGGCGGAGCACGCCGTCGACCAGACCGTCGCACGCTTCGGACCGGGAGCCGTCCGGCGGGCCGTCCTCGGCGGCAGCCGGAGTGCGACGAGCGTCGCAGAGGCCAATTCCTCTGCGCTGTTCCCCCCGACCTGAGGCCCGCCTAGACTGGCGGAGCCTGCGGCGCAAGTCGGGGGTTCCTGTGTGACTGACGACGACGTCGTCGCGGGTTGATATCGATTCAATCGCTCCCGTCGCGACCGTTGGCCGGGCACGTAGGATGGCCGCAGTTCGATCACGTGACCGGTGGGAGGTGGCCGATGGCCCTCTCGAACGAGGAGCAGCGGCTTCTCGAGCAGATGGAGGCCGCCCTGGCGGCCGAGGACCCCAAGCTCGTCAACGCCATGCGCGGTGTCGGCACGCGTCGGGTGCACCGGCGTCGAGCGGCGCTCGCGGGGGTGGCGTTCTTCGGTGGGCTCGTCCTTCTGGTCGTGGGCCTCTACCTGGCGACGGGCACCCGCGGCTACATCGCGCTGAGCGTCCTGGGCTTCCTGGTCATGGTCGCGGCCGCGGTCATCGCGATCCTCTCCTGGCAGCACGTCGGGTCCGCTGCGGACCTGGGTGACCCGAACGACCGGGCCAAGGCCACGCAGGGCAGCCGAGCGCCGAGCAGTCAGGGCTTCATGGACAAGATGGAGGAGCGCTGGCGCAAGCGGCGCGACGAGGGCCTCTGAGGCTCCACCTCTCACCAGCAGCAGGAGCAGCACCACAGCGGACGCGCACGGCGCGTCCGCCGTTCTGCGTCTCGGCGCGTCCATACTGACGCCGTGGCGGGGCCCGAGCACCTCGAGGTCGGCCCTGCGGCGCCGTCGGGGTACCGCCGCTGGCTGGTCCTGGGTGCGGTCGTGCTCGTGCTGGCCGGGTTGGGTGTGTTCCGTGCGGTCGGGCCCGGGCCGGCTCCCGGCCCCGAGCCGACCCGTCCACCGGCGGGCCCCACCGGGTCGTCCTCGACCGCCGAGCCCTGGCCGGTCGGAGCGGGCCTCCCGCCGGGCACCCTGTACGTCCTGGCCGGTGGCGGCCTCTTCACCGTCGACGTCGGCACCGGGCTGGTGACGAGGATCCAGGTCCGCCTCGACGGGTCGGGCACCGCGCTGACGCCGATGGCCGGCGGCGTCCTGGTGTGGAGCAGCACCGGGAGCGGGCGGCCTGCGCTGCTGGTGGACGGCAGCAGCGACGCGCGGGAGCCCGGTGGCGGCGTCCGGGGGGCGACCACCTTCCTCACCGGGCCCGACGCGCGGGTGTGGGCGGCGAAGGTCGACCTGCGTGACCCCGCGCCGCGCAGCACCTGGCGGCTGGTGGACGACGAGGGCTCGGTCACGGGGAGGGTGCAGGTCCGTGGCTTCGCTGTCGGCGACGGTGCCGGTGGTCTCTTCGGGGTCGAGGGCGCCACGCTGCGGCACGTCTTCCCCGCCCCGACGCAGCGGTGGCGCGACACCGACCTGCTGGCGACCGGGAGGGACGGCTACGAGCTGCTCAGCTGCGGGCGGGGGAGGTGCTCCGCGGAGCTGCACGACCGCGCGACGGGGACCGTCGCGCCCGTCAGCCCCGTCGACCTCGTCGGGGTCCCGGGCGCGTTGTCACCGGGCAACCGGTTCGTGGCCTCGGTGGCGCAGGGCCCGGACGAGGCGGACGAGGTCCGCGTGACGGAGGCGGGTTCGGGGGCCCTGCGCCGCTCCTTCCCGAGCGGCAGCTACGCGACCACCTTCACGTGGCTGTCCGACCGCTGGTTCGTCTCGACGAGCGAGCTCGGGCTCGTCCTCTACGACGCGGTCGACGACGTCCTGCTCCACCCCGTCCTGCCGGTCGACGAGATGGAGCAGCTCGTCTGGCAGCCGACCTGACCTCTGCGGGCCGTACGGCGGCTCAGCGGCGACGACGGAACAGCGACGCCGGCACCAGGAACGCGCGCAGCCGCTGCCCCGGGCCGGCGGGTGCGCTCAGGGCGGTGCGCAGCGAGGCCGTCGTCCCGGCCAGGTCGCGGGCCTGCGTCGGGTCCCCGAGGTCCGGGGCGTAGCGAGCCCGTTCGACGAGCGTCGCCACCCGGCCGAGGTCCTCGCGGTCAGACCGCTCGAGGCGGTTGCCGACCTCCCGGCCCACGGCGCGCGGCGTCCCCTCCGGCCAGGTGCCGCCGAAGTCGAGCACCGTGTCGCGGAGCTCGGCCCAGGCCGCCTCGACCTGCTCGTCGGAGGGGCCGGTGCCGCCCAGCCGGGCCCGTCGCCGCCGCACGCGCAGCACCGCGGGCGCCGCCAGCAGGAGCAGCAGGACGACCACGCCCGCCACCACCGCGACCGTGCGCCACGGGAAGGCGGTGCTCGTCGGCGTGGTCTGCGTCGGCGCCTCCTGCGGGACGGTGCTCGGCGCGGTGGTCTCGCTCGGGGCCGCGCTGCTCGGGGCCGCGGAGGCGGAGGCGCTCGCGCTGGGGCTGTCGCTGCCGTCGGTCGGCACCGTCCAGGGGGGCGGCGAGCCCGTCTGGACGCCGGGCGTCGGCTCGAACCGCACCCAGCCGTAACCGGTGAAATAGAGCTCGGGCCAGGCGTGCATGTCGCGGACGTAGACGTCGTAGCGGTCCCCGGTCCGCGTGCCGGGCAGGAAGCCGACCGCCACCCGCGACGGGATGCCGTTGACCCGCGCCATCACCGCCATCGCGCTGGCGAACTGCTCGCAGTAGCCGCGCTTGTCGACGGTCAGGAAGTTCACGAGGGCCTGGTAGCCGTTGCCCGGTCGCTGCTGCACGTCGTAGGTGAAGTTGTCGGGGTCGCGCAGGTAGGCCTGGATCGCCGCGGCCTTCGCGTACGGGGTGTCCGCCCCGCGGGTCACCCGGCGGCTGAGCTCGACGATCGAGGGGGGCAGGTCGCGGGGGACCTCGCCGGTGACGTCCTCGTCGGCCGGGGCGCCGGCTCCGGCCCGGGCCAGGTCGGTGGCGTTGGGGGCGATGTCCCAGCTGCGGACCTCGTAGCTGAGGTTGGTCAGCTCGTCGGCGCGGTTGTCGCTGTTGACGATGGTGAGCGACTCGCTGTTGTAGCTCCAGTCCCCGTTCGCGGTGAAGCCGCGGGCCGCGTACGGGGCGGGCAGGTACTGCGAGGAGAAGTCGACCGCGGTGATCATCGTGGTGCGCACGGGCGGGACCTGGCCGCTGTAGCCGGGCGGCTCCGACAGGGTGGAGCCGGTGTTCAGCCGGATCTGGGTGTTGCCGAAGCCGGCGTCCGAGAACTGCGGCAGCGCGGCCATCCGCAGGTAGACCCCGCCGGGCTGGTCAGTGGTGTAGCGGAAGACGACGCGGTTGGTCGGCTGGTTGAGGTTGCGCTTGAGGTCGAGGCTGGGGTCGGTCAGCTGCAGCGGCCCGTTCCCCCCGAAGCCGTTCCCGAGCCCGAGGCCGGGAAGGCTGATGGTGGGCAGCAGCACCGCGAAGACCAGCGCCAGCACGACCGCGGGGGCGGCCAGCAGGCCCGCGGCCCGCCACACGGCGGGGCCCGCCGAGGAGCCGGTGCGGGTGCCGGTCGGACCGGTCCGGTACGAGGCGCCCCGCGAGGAGTCGAGGCTCAGCCCGCGGTTCCACGCAGACGCGCGGTTGAGCCCGTCGGCGACCAGCACCGCCAGGTAGCCGAGCGCGAGGCAGGCGAAGCTCAGCACGCCGGAGTCCTGACCGAGGCCGAGCGCCGGCACGGCGAAGAGGGTCGCGAGGGGAGCGATCGCCCAGGCCGGCCGGTCGAGGCCGGAGACCACGAGGTCGGCCAGCGCGGCGACGAGGCAGATCGTCGTGACGAAGATCAGCAGCACGCCCGGGTCTGGGGCCATGGGTGAGCTCTGCGTCTGCATGTGCAGGACGCCGCGGGCCCAGAGGCGGGGATAGCGGGTGACGAGGTCGGCGTCGCCGCTGAGGGCGTACGCGAGGACGAGCGAGGAGACGACCAGGACGAGCAGCTGGCTCGCGAAGGTCAGGCCGGCACCGGCCCCGCGACGACGCAGCACGAGCCCGAGGGTGCAGAGCAGGGCGATGCCGAGCCAGGTCAGGACGACGAACGTCCGGTCGCTGGTCAGCGGCAGCACCGTCAGGGTGGCGAGCCCCATCGCCACGACGGTGGCGACGCCCAGCCGGGTGTCCGCTCTCATGCCGTCCCTCTCATGCTGTCTCCCTCACGCTGTCCCTCTCATGCTGGGACCGCCGTGCGCTCGAGCGCCTCCCAGGCCTGCGGGACGGTCATCGGCGGGGTCACGACCACCACCCGCCACTGCTGGTCGGCGAGGATCTCGGCGGCGCGCGCGGCGCTCGACCCGCCGTCGGTCGGCGCGGCGCCCTCGCCGGACAGGCTGCGCGCGCTCCCTGCGGTCCAGGCGTCGACGTCCAGCACCATCGCGAGGCCGGTCGCGCGCTGGCGGCGCAGGCTGGCGACGGCATACGCCTCCTCCGGCGTGAGCCGCCCGAGGACGGCGACGACGAGGTGCTCGCCGCGCTCGGAGTGGACGTCGGTGAGGAGGTGACCGAGGTCGCGGCCCTTGACGGTCTTCAGGTCCGTGAGCTGCTGCAGGAGCGCGTCGGCGGCCACCGGCCCGCGGCCCGTCGCCGCGCGCTGCAGCGGCCCCTCGCTGGTGGTCACGTCGACCGCGTAGCCGTCCGCGGCCAGCCGCAGGCCGACGGACGCGACGGCCGAGACCGCCCACTCCAGCGAGTGGTGCAGCCCACGACCCGCGTGCGCCGAGGCCCGGGTGTCCAGCAGCACCGAGGTGCTCGGGTCGAGCGCCTGCTCCTCGCGGCGCACCATCAGCTCGCCGGAGCGCGCCGTGGAGCGCCAGTGGATGCGTCGGGTGTCGTCGCCCTGCCGGTACTCGCGGACGAGCACGTCGTCGGCGCCCACCACGCCGATGCGGCGCGGCCGTGCCTCCCCGGCGCTGCCCCCGCTGCCGCCGCCGGCCACCCGGGTGAGGTCGAAGACCTGCGGCGTGACGACGACCTCGCTGGTCGCCGTGAACGTCCGGTCGAGCTGCACCAGCCCGAACGGGTCGGTGGTGCGGACCATCAGGGGCCCGGTGCGGTAGTGCCCGCGCGCCCGGCCCAGGAGCGGGTACTCGACCGTGCGCTGCCAGTGCGAGGTGGCGCGGTCGACCAGGAGCCGGGGCGGCTCGCCGAGCTCGGGCGGCACCTGGTCCTCGAGCTCGAGCAGCGCGGCCGGCAGCAGCGAGTCGTGCCCGAGCGTGATCCGGCCGTGCATCGGCGTCCCGAGCGCGACCTGGGCGGGCTCCACGGAACGTTCCGCGGACATCCGCAGGCGGGCGCGGAGCACCAGGACGAGGGCCACCAGCGGCAGCGCGAGCAGCAGCAGCCCCACCCGCATGACGTCGCGCTGGCCGCTGACCATCGCGGCGACCAGCACGACGAGACCGGTCCCCGCGAGCCACCGACCGCGGACGGTCAGCACGGACCAGACGCGTCGCACCAGGATCAGCCCCGCACCCGGGTCAGCGGACCGGGGCGCGGTCGGGGATCCGCACCTCCGCGACGGCGCGGGTGATGATGTCCTCGGCGCTGCGGCGGGACAGCTGGGCCTCCGCGGAGAGCAGCACGCGGTGGGCGAGCACGGGCACGGCGAGGGCCTGGACGTCGTCAGGGGTGACGTAGTCGCGACCCTGGAGCGCCGCGTACGCCCGGACCGCGCGCAGCAGCTGCAGGCTGGCGCGCGGCGAGGCCCCGAGGCGCAGGTCCCGCGTCGTCCGGGTCGCGCCGACGACCGAGACCAGGTAGTGCTTGACGGCCGGCGCCACGAAGACTCCGGCGACCGCCCGGATCAGGCCGCGGACCGTCGCGGCGTCGGTGGCCGGGGTGAGCCTGGACAGCGGGTCGCTCGAGCCGTGGGAGTCGAGCATGTCCAGCTCGGCGTTCGGTGTCGGGTAGCCCATCTGCAGCCGGGCGAGGAACCGGTCGCGCTGGGCCTCGGGGAGGGGATAGGTGCCCTCCATCTCGATCGGGTTCTGCGTCGCGACCACCATGAACGGCGCGTCCAGCAGGTACGTCGTGCCGTCGACGCTGACCTGGCGCTCCTCCATGGACTCCAGCAGCGCGGACTGGGTCTTGGGCGAGGCGCGGTTGATCTCGTCGCCCACCACGATGTTGGCGAAGATCCCGCCCGGCTTGAACTCGAAGTCGCGGGTCTCGGAGTTCCAGATCGAGACGCCCGTGATGTCGCTCGGCAGCAGGTCGGGAGTGAACTGCACCCGGCGCACGGAGCAGTCGATCGAGCGGCCGATGGCCTTGGCCAGCATGGTCTTGCCGACACCCGGGACGTCCTCGACGAGCAGGTGGCCCTCGGCCAGCAGCACGACCATGGCGAGGTCGATGGCCTCGCGCTTGCCCTCGATCACCTGCTCGATCGCCTGGCGGACCCGACCCATCACCGCCACGACGTCGGCCACGGAGTAGTCGGCGTCGTTCTCGCGTCGCGCGTCGGTCTCCACGCTCAGGCTCACGGGCGGTCCCTTCGTCCCGGTGGGTCCGCCGGGACGACGTCCCGGCCGACTGCTCTCGTGCTCACGCACGGGCGCACGCGGGCGCGGGCGGCGCCCCCTTGTGCCATGCCCGGTCATCGTATGCGGGCCCTGGGAAGTCGGCGGGTGGTCGCGAGAGCCCGCCGGGGACGGTCCGGGGAGCGACGCGCAGGTCGAGGGGGGCGCTGTGGAGCAAAGTGGAGTAAAGTGGCGCGCAGTGGAGATCGACACCCTGCAGGTGGAGCGAAGGAGGGGTCCATGTTTCTCGGGACTCACACTCCGAAGCTCGACGAGAAGGGCCGGCTGATCCTCCCGGCGAAGTACCGCGACGAGCTGGCGGAGGGCCTGGTGATCACTCGCTTCCAGGAGCGCTGTCTGGCCATCTGGCCCGTCGCGACCTTCGCCGAGCTGGTGCAGGGAGTCCGGGGGGCCTCCTCCAGCCAGCAGGTCCGCGACTACCAGCGGATGCTCGCGTCGGGAGCCTCGGACGAGACGCCGGACAAGCAGGGCCGCGTCACGATCCCGCAGCACCTGCGGACGTACGCGGGGCTGGACCGGGACTGCGTCGTCGTCGGCGCCATCAACCGGGTGGAGATCTGGGACGCCACGGCCTGGCAGGCGTACGAGGCGAGCAAGGAGTCGGCGTTCGCCGACCTGGACGACGAGGTCTTCCCGGGCGTCTGAGGACCTTCCCCCCTCAGCCGGGCAGCACTCGAGCAGGACCAGCAGGACAGCACCACCGAGCAGGACCGAGCAGCACCGAGCAGGACCGAGATACGTCGCACGCAGGACGTGCCGAGCGGCTTCAACCCGCAGGCCGGCGCCCTGGCACCACTTCCCCGGTGCCAGGTCACCACCAGGCCTCGGGTTGGAACCACCCGGCACGTCCCACATCCGAAGGGTCGAGCAGAGTCCATGGTGCAGAGCACGGGCGGGGAAGGCTCGTCAGAGCCCCTTGACCGGCAGCGGCACGTCCCGGTCATGCTCGCCGAGGTCGTCGCGCTCCTTGCGCCGGCGCTCGCTCCGACGCCGGCGACGCCGCACCCCGTCCTGGTGGACTGCACCCTCGGGCTGGCGGGGCACGCCAGCGCGCTGCTCGAGGCGTGCCCGCAGGCCCGGCTGGTCGGGCTCGACCGCGACCCGCAGGCGCTGGCGGTCGCCGGGGAACGGCTCGCCCCGTACGCCGACCGCGTCACCCTCGTCGAGGCCGTCTACGACGAGCTCCCCGACGTGCTGGAGCGCCTCGGCCACCCGCGGGTCCAGGCGGTGCTCCTCGACCTCGGCCTCTCCTCCCTGCAGATCGACTCCGCCGAGCGCGGCTTCGCGTACGCGACCGACGCGCCGCTGGACATGCGGATGGGCCGTTTCGGGCCGACGGCCGCCGAGGTGCTGAACACCTACGAGGTCCGTGACCTGGCCCGGGTCCTGCGCCGCTACGGCGAGGAACGGTTCGCCGACCGGATCGCCCGCCGGATCGTGGAGGCCCGCGAGGTCGAGCCGTTCGCACGGTCCGCCCGGCTGGTCGAGCTGCTGCGGTCGGCGATCCCCATGGCCACCCAGCGCACCGGCGGCCACCCCGCGAAGCGGACGTTCCAGGCGCTGCGGATCGAGGTCAACGGCGAGCTCGCCGCCCTCGAGTCGGTGCTGCCGAGCGCGGTCGCGGCGCTCGCGGTGGGCGGCCGGATCGCGGTCCTGGCCTACCACTCGCTCGAGGACCGGCCCGTCAAGCAGGTGCTGGCCGCCGGCGCCGCCGACCGCGCCCCGCGGGGCCTGCCGGTCGTGCCGCCCGAGCTGGGCCCCGAGCTGGAGCTGCTCACCCGCGGTGCGCAGCGCCCGACCGAGGCCGAGGTCGCCGTCAACCCGCGCGCCGCGTCCGCCCGGCTGCGCGCCGCCGTCCGCATCTTCGACCCGCCTCGTGAGGGGGGACGACCCCCCACACCCCCCGCTGGGGTTCCCCTCGCTGGCGCTCGCGAAACCCCCCGATGATCCCCCGTACCGCTCGAGCAGGACAGAACCAGGAGGTGGGCGCATGAGCGCTCTCCAGGCCGCACCGAAGACGACCCGGAAGCACGCGGTCCGTCCGGACGAGCAGGTGGTCCGGCCCGCGCTGCGCCCGCTGGCGACACCCGGGCGCCGGATGGCGCGGCTGCCGTTCCTGATCGTGCTCATCGCGGCGTTCGGGCTGGGCATGGCGGGTCTGCTGCTGCTGAACACGACCCTGCAGAACCAGGAGTTCGAGGCGCGCCGACTCAGCAGCCAGGCCAGCCAGCTGACCTATGTGCAGGATGACCTCCAGTCGCAGCTGCAGACCGTCTCCTCGCCCGCGTCGCTGGCGCAGAAGGCGTACACCCAAGGCCTGCGGCCCAACGTCCACGCCGCGTTCCTGGTGCTGCCCGCCGGCACCGTCAAGGGCGACGCGAAGGCCACCAAGGGGACCGAGATGCGCTTCCTCCAGCCGGGGACCGGCGAGCAGCTGACGGCCGCCCGGGCCGCCGCCGAGGCCGCGGAACGCGCCGCGAAGGCCGCCGCCGCCCTCCCGAAGCCCCCGGTCAGCCCGGCCGGCCCGCAGCCGACCGCCACCACCCGCTGAGAGGCGAACCCGATGCCGCAGCGCCGACCGCACCCCGCCACGCGCGGACGTTCCGGCTCCGAGGGGTTGGACCGCTCCGACCCCGGACGCCGCCGCGTCCCCGACGGGGGCCAGGCGCACCGCCGGGGCGAGCGGATCCTGCGTGACGGTTCCGCGGAACGGTCGCGTCCCGCCCCGGCCGCCCGCCGACCCCCGGCCCAGACCGCTGCTGCCGCACCACGACCCCGTACGACGACGCGCCGCCCACCGCCGCGCACGCCGATCACCGCCATCCGGGTCCCGCTCGGCTCGTCCAGCCGTCGCCTGCACGTCGTCCTCGTGGTGATGGCCATGGGGCTGTCGCTGTGCGCCGGCCGGCTGCTGCAGCTGCAGGGGTTCGACTCGGCGCGCTACACCGCCGACTCGATCGACGCGCTCACCCGCACCCTCCCGCTGCTGCCCTCACGGGGCGAGATCACCGACCGCAACGGCACGGTGCTCGCCTCGACCCAGCCGGCCGTGGCCGTGACCGCCGACCCGACGCTGATCATGGGTGACAAGCCCGCGCAGGCCGCGGGCCGGGTCGCGCAGGTCGCCGGCATCCTCGCCCCGTACCTCCAGATGACGCCCGAGCAGCTCGTCCCGCTGCTGTCGACGCCGAACACCCACTTCGTCTACCTCAAGAAGCAGGTCCCGGCCCTCACGTACACCCAGCTCGCGGCGGACGTCAGCAAGGCCGGCTTCTACGGGATCTTCCGGGAGGCCGACCCGATCCGCACCTACCCCAACGGAGCGGTCGGATCGTCGGTGGTCGGCTTCGTCGGCGCGGACGGCAAGGGGCTCGCCGGCCTCGAGCTCTCGATGAACAAGGAGCTGTCCGGCACGTCCGGGACGGAGACGTACGAGAGCGCGCCGAACGGGAGCAAGATCCCGCTGGGCGACTCCAAGGTCACCCCGGCGACCAACGGTCTCAACATCCGCACGAGCATCGACAGCGAGCTGCAGTGGATGGTCCAGGAGCGGCTGGCCACGCAGGTCGTCCGGACGAAGTCGGACTACGGCATGGCCGTGGTCATGAACGTCAAGACCGGCGAGGTGCTCGCCCTGGCCAACGCCCCGACGTACGACTCGTCCGACCCGAGCGCCTCCCCGATCGCCGCCCGCGGGAACAACGCCATCGCCTCCCCGTACGAGCCCGGCAGCGTCGAGAAGGTCCTCACCTCGGCCGCCCTCTTCGACTCCGGCGTGGCGAGCCCGGACACCGAGCTCACGCTTCCGAACGTGCTGCGCTCCGGACCGCTGACGATCCACGACTCGTTCGCCCACGACACCGACCCGCTGCGGCTGCGCATCCGGGGTGCCGTGGCCCAGTCGTCGAACATCGGCATGGCCGTGGCGACCCGGCAGCTGAACCGCCAGCAGCTGCACGACTACTACGTGCGCTTCGGCCTGGGCAGCCCGACCGGCATCCAGCTGCCGGGCGAGTCGGGCGGCATCATCCCGCCGGCGGACATGACCGGCATCCAGCGTGACCAGGCCGCCTTCGGCCAGGCCATCTCGGTGACGGCGGTCCAGGAGGCGGCCGCGATCTCGGGCATCGTCAACGACGGCCTCTACCACCCGCCGACCGTCATCTCCCAGGCCACCGACGCCGACGGCAACACCGTGGACGTCGACAAGCGCGAGCCCCGCCGGATCATCTCGACGGCTGCCTCGGCGCAGGTCCGCGACGTCATGCAGGCCGTCATGGACAGCGAGAACGGTCAGAAGCACCTCCGGCTCGAGGACTGGACGAGCGGCGGCAAGACGGGCACCGCGCAGCGCGCAGACCCCGTGAAGCACGCCTACGACGGCTACGTCACCTCGTACGTGGGGTTCGCGCCGCTGGACGACCCGCAGATCCTCACCTACGTGATCATGAACAACCCACGCGCCAACGGCGACACCGGCACGAGCACGGCCAACCCGGTCTACCGCGACATCATGAAGTACGCCCTGCCGCGCTACTCCGTCGCGCCGGACGCCCGCAAGCCGCACCCGAAGCCCACCACGTGGTGACGGGTCCGGTGACCGGTGGAACCGGTCGGTAGCGTCGTCGACGTGGCGGACGCAGCGCGGACGGGGCTCCGGCCCCGGCGGACGCCGGCGGTCCCGCTCGAGACGCTCGTCGCGGGCGCCACGTCGGCGGTCGGCGTCTCGGGCGTGACCCTGGACACCCGTCTGGTCGAGCCGGGAGACCTCTTCGTCGGGCTGCCGGGACGGCACCATCACGGGGCCGCCTTCGCCGACCGGGCCGCCCGGGCCGGTGCCGTCGCGCTGCTGACCGACCCCGACGGTGCCGCGCTGGCCGGGCCGGTCCTGCCGCTCGCCGTGGTCGCCGACCCTCGCCGCACCATGGCCTTCGCCGCCGCGTCGGTGTACGGAGAACCGGCCGCCGCGCTCACCACGTACGGGATCACCGGGACGCAGGGCAAGACCACGACGGCCTACCTGCTCGACGCCGCGCTGCGGGCGTCCGCCACCTCGACCGGGCTCGTCGGCACCGTCGGCTTCGCCCTCGACGGGCGTGACCTCGGCGGGGCGCGGACGACGGTCACGACGCCCGAGTCGCCCGAGCTCCAGGGGCTGCTGGGCTACCTGGTCGAGCACGGGGCGCAGGCGCTGGTCATGGAGGTGTCCTCGCACGCCCTCGCCCTGGGACGGGTGGACGCCATCGTCTTCGACGTCGCCGCGTTCACCGGCTTCGGCACCGACCACCTCGACTTCCACGGCGACGTCGAGTCCTACTTCGAGGCCAAGGCCTCGCTCTTCACGCCCCGGCGCACCCGGCACGCGGTGCTCAACGTCGACGACGCCCGCGGCGAGGTGCTGGTGGGACGCGCCCGGGCGGCCGGGCTGCCCGTGACCACCGTCGGGTCCGGGCCGTACGCGGACGTCCACCGGGTGCGGCTCGGTCCCACGAGGCAGGGCCGTTCGCGCCTCGTCGCGCGGGTGGGCGGCGAGCAGGTCGAGCTGTGGCTGCCGCTCCCGGGGGAGCACAACGTGCGCAACGCGCTGACCGCGCTCGCCATGGTGCTGGCGACCGGTGGCGACCTGGCGGCGGCCGCTCGTGGCCTCGAGCAGGCGTCCGTGCCGGGCCGGATGCAGCGCGTGGACCTCGGGGAGGGCGCTCCGGCCGTGTTCGTGGACTTCGCCCACACCCCGGAGGCCGTCACCGCCGCGATCGGGGCGCTCACCGACTCCTCCCGCGTCGTCGCCGTGCTCGGGGCCGGCGGGGACCGTGACCCGGGCAAGCGCGAGCCGATGGGCGCCGCCGCGGCCGCGGTCGCCGACGTCGTCGTCGTCACCGACGACAACCCGCGCAGCGAGGACCCGGCCGCCGTCCGCGCTCAGGTGCTGGCGGGCGCGCGAGGCCTCGCGCGTCCGGGCGTGGAGGTCGTGGACGGGGGCGACCGACGTTCGGCGATCGCCACCGCGCTGGCGCTCGCCGGACCCGACGACGCCGTGGTCGTGCTCGGCAAGGGCCACGAGACCGGGCAGGAGATCGCGGGCGTGGTCACGCCGTTCGCCGATCCCGACGTGGTCCGTGAGGCGTGGGCCGCTCTCCAGGCGGGCAGGGCCCGCCGATGATCCCGCTCCGGGTGTCCCAGGTCGCCACCGTGCTCGACGCCGACGTACGCCCCGCCGCCGGTCCGCCGGCCGACCTCGGCCGGACGGTCACGCACGTCACCGCCGACTCGCGCGAGGTGGGACCGGGGTCGCTCTTCGTCGCCCTGCCCGGTGGACGGGCGGACGGGCACGCCTTCGTCGCCACCGCGTTCGCGCAGGGGGCGGCCGCCGTGCTCGTAGCGCACCCGGTCGAGGACTCGACCGGCCCCCAGCTCGTGGTCGGTGACCCGCTCCTGGCGCTCGGCCGGCTGGCGCGGTACGTGGTCGACCGCCTGCGGCCCGGTGGGCTCGAGGTCGTGGGCATCACCGGCTCGCAGGGCAAGACGTCGACCAAGGACCTCCTCGGCGCCGTCCTCGCGTCCGCCGGGCCGACCGTCGCTCCCGTCGGCAACCTCAACAACGAGCTCGGGGTCCCGCTCACCGTCCTCCGGGTCGACGCCGACACCCGGTTCCTGGTGGTCGAGATGGGCGCCCGGGGGATCGGGCACATCGCGTACCTCTGCGAGATCGCTCCACCCGACGTCGCGGTCGTGCTCAACGTGGGGCACGCGCACGTGGGCGAGTTCGGCGGCCGGGAGGCGATCGCGCAGGCCAAGGGCGAGCTGGTCGAGGCGCTGGGCGAGGCCGGGGTCGCTGTGCTCAACGCGGCCGACCCGCGGGTCTGGGCGATGCGGTCGCGGACCCGGGCGCGGGTGCTGCCGTACGCGGTCGAGGAGGCTCCGGTCGGGCCCGACGCGGTCTGGGCCGACGGTCTCGTCGGCGACGAGCGCGGGCGCTACTCCTGCACGCTGCACCGCCGGCTGGGCTCGGTCGAGGCCTCGGCCGGGGTGTCCCTGCGCGGGACGGGTCGGCACCAGGTCGGCAACGCGACCGCGGCGGCTGCGGCCGCCGTGGCCCTCGGGCTCGACCTCGACGACGTGGCGGCTGCGCTGAGCGCCGCCGAACCCGCCTCCCGCTGGCGGATGGAGGTGCACGACCGCGCCGACGGCGTCCGGGTGGTCAACGACAGCTACAACGCCAACCCGGCCTCGATGACGGCGGCGGTCGAGACCCTCGTCGAGCTGGCGCGCGGTCGCGGCCGGGCCTGGGCGGTGCTCGGGGACATGCTCGAGCTGGGGTCGGAGGCGCCGGCGCTGCACGCGGAGCTGGCCGCCCGGCTGGCCGCCGTGGGGGTCGACGAGGTCGTCGCGCTGGGCGAGTTCGCACCGCTGCTGGTGGCCGACCAGCCCGGCCGCGCCCGCGTCGCACAGAGCACCACCGAGGCTGCGGCCTGGGTGCGTGCGGACGTCCTGCCCGGCGACGTGGTCCTGGTGAAGGCCTCGCGTGGCCTAGCCTTGAACCTCGTGGCCGACGAGATCCTGCGCACCCCCGACCCCGGGAGCGACGCGTGAAGGTCGTCTTCCTCGCCGGCTTCCTCGCCCTGCTGGGCACGCTGCTCGGCACCCGGCTGGCCATCACGTTCCTGGTCAAGAAGGGCTACGGCCAGCTCATCCGCGACGACGGGCCGACATCGCACCACGTCAAGCGCGGGACGCCGACCATGGGCGGGCTGGTGATCATCGCCTCGGTCCTGCTCGCGTACACGATCAGCCACCTGATCACCTGGACGCTGCCGTCGGCGTCGGGGCTGCTGGTGCTGTTCCTCTTCACCGGTCTCGGGGTCGTCGGGTTCCTGGACGACTTCATCAAGATCAGCAAGCAGCGCTCGCTCGGCCTGCGGAGCAAGGCCAAGATCGCCGGTCAGTCGATCGTCGCGATCATCTTCGCGCTGCTCGCGCTCCAGTTCCCCGACGAGCGGGGGATCCGGCCGGCGTCGCAGGCGATCTCGTTCCTGCGCGACATCGACTGGTTCCCCACGCTGCCGGTCGTGCTGGTGGTGCTCTGGGTGATCCTGCTGATCGCCGCGGCCAGCAACGGCGTCAACCTCACCGACGGCCTCGACGGCCTGGCCTCGGGCGCCTGCGTGATGATCTTCGGCGCCTACACGCTGGTGAACATCTGGCAGTACAACCAGTCCTGCGCCTACGTCTCCTCGGCCGGGCCCAAGTGCTACGAGGTGCGCGACCCGTACGACCTCGCGGTGGTCGCCGTCGCGCTGGCCGGGGCGTGCTTCGGCTTCCTGTGGTGGAACGCCGAGCCCGCCAAGATCTTCATGGGCGACACCGGCTCGCTGTCGCTCGGCGGTGCGCTCGCCGGGATGGCGATCTTCACCCGCACCGAGCTGCTGCTGATCATCCTGGGCGGGCTGCTGGTGATCGAGGTGATGTCGGTCGTGCTGCAGGTCGGCTACTTCAAGCTCACGCACGGCAAGCGCATCTTCAAGATGTCGCCGATCCACCACCACTTCGAGCTGCTCAACTGGGCGCAGGTCACCATCGTCATGCGCTTCTGGATCATCTGCGGGCTCTTCGTCGCCGCCGGGCTCGGCATCTTCTACGCGGAATGGGTGGCGGGTTCGGCGTAACCTCTGTCTCCGCTCCGCTCCGCCGCGCCCCTTCCTCGTCCGCCCCTCCCGTCCGCCCCTCCTCCGGAGGAAACGCTGACTCCGGGGCGAGATCTGGGCACAGCCGGTGCACGGAGTCAGCGGTTTCTCTGGATCGGCAGCACGAGCAGGCGGGAGTGGCGAGATGACGGTGCCGTGGATGACCCTCGCGGACGGGGCGTCGCCCTGGCCGGACGCGCACGTCGTCATCGCAGGTGTCGGGGTCTCCGGCTTCGCCGCGGCGGACGGGCTGCTGCAGCTGGGGGCGCGGGTCACCGTGCTCGACGACGCGGCGACCGAGGCGAACGCGGACAAGGGCGCGCTGCTCGAGGTGCTGGGGGCGACGGTCCGGCTCGGACCGGGCTCGACCGCGACGCTGCCCGAGGGTGCCGACCTGGTCGTGACGACCGGCTTCGCCCCGAGCGCCCCGATCCTCGTGCAGGCCCTCGCCGGCGCGGTACCGATCTGGAGCGAGGTCGAGCTCGCCTGGCGGCTGAGCCGGCCCGCGAAGGTCGTGCCCTGGCTGGGCGTCACCGGCACCAACGGCAAGACGACGACGACCCAGATGCTCGCGGCGATGCTCACCGCCGCCGGGCTCAAGACCGCGGCGGTCGGGAACATCGGCCGCCCGGTCATGGAGATCGTGCTGGACCCCGAGCCGTACGACGTCCTGGCCGTCGAGCTCTCCAGCCACCAGCTGCACTGGTCCAGCTCGCTGGCCCTGCACTCGGCCGTGGTGCTCAACCTGCAGCCGGACCACCTGGAGTGGCACGGCGGCTACGAGGCGTACGGGGCGGCGAAGGCCAAGATCTACGAGGGCGTCTCGCACGCCTGCGTCTACAACGTCGCCGACCGCGCGACCGAGGCGATGGTCGAGGAGGCCGACGTCGTCGAGGGGGCCCGGGCGATCGGCTTCACGCTCGGCACCCCGGCCCCGTCGATGCTCGGCGTCGTCGACGACCTGCTGGTCGACCGGGCGTTCATCGAGCAGCGTCGCGACTCGGCCCTCGAGATCGCCTCGCTCGCCGACGTGGCGCTGGCCGCGGGGGGCACCGGCGCCGGTGGTGGTGCTGCGGTGCCCCCGCCGCACGTCGTCGCGAACGCCCTCGCCGCCGCCGCGCTGGCCCGCTCGTACGGGGTGCCTGCCACGGCGGTCCGCGACGGGCTGCGCGCGACGCGGGTGGGTGCGCACAAGATCGCGACGGTCGGCGAACGTCGCGGCGTCCGCTACGTCGACGACTCCAAGGCCACCAACCCGCACGCGGCCGACGCCGCGCTGCGCACGTTCGGGGACCCGGACGAGGAGTCCGGCAGCCGCGTCGTGTGGATCGCCGGCGGCCAGGCCAAGGGCACCCGCTTCGACGACCTGGTGGCCGCGCACGCGTCCCGGCTGCGGGCCGCGGTGCTGCTCGGGGTGGACGCGCCGGTGGTCGCCCAAGCGCTCGCTCGACACGCACCCGATGTCCCGGTCGAGGTCGTGACCAACGCAGAGGATGGTGCCCAGACGCCGGCTGCCGCTGATGGGGCTGCCGGCGTCATGGCACGGGTCGTCGCGACGGCCGCGTCCCTGGCCCGGCCGGGAGACGTGGTCCTGCTCGCGCCGGGCTGCGCCAGCTTGGACATGTTCGCCGACTACGCCGCCCGCGGCGACGCCTTCACCGAGGCGGTGCGCGCGCTCGCTCCCTGATCGGCCCCACCGGGCCGGGACCGGGCGGGCCGCCCGCGGGACGAGAAGGAGGAAGCCACCCGTGGCGACCCTGACCCCCTCCCGCGCTCCGCGGACCGACATCGCGCCCACCCCGGGCCGGGCGGTGGCCCTGTGGCTCCGCGCCGTGCTCGACCGGCCGATGACCAGCTACCACCTGGTGCTCGGCTCGGTCGCGCTGCTGCTCGTGGTCGGGCTGATGATGGTGCTGTCGGCGTCGAGCGTGAACGCCTACCTGACCACCGGCGACTCGTACTACTACGTCAAGCGGCAGATCATGTTCCTCCTCATCGGCGTCGTCGGCGCCGTGGTGATCATGCGGCTGTCGACCGCCACCCTGCGCTGGGTCAGCTGGGCCGGCCTGGGGCTGGCGACGCTGCTGCTCGTGCTCACCTACACCGGGCTCGGCAAGAACATCAACGGCAACCGCAACTGGCTCGACACGGGCATCGCCGGGTTCGCGATCCAGCCGGCCGAGTTCGCCAAGCTGGCGCTCGTGCTGTGGGCCGCCGACGTGCTGGCCCGCAAGCAGAAGCTGCTCGACCGGCCGTTCCACCTGCTGGTGCCGTTCCTGCCGGTCTCCGGGCTGATCATCGCGCTGGTCGTGTTCCAGGGCGACGCCGGCACGGCCGTCGTCCTCGCCGGCATCGTCGCCGGCGTGCTGTGGATCGTCGGCGCGCCGATGCGGGTGCTGGCGTCGCTCGGCGGGCTGGGGTTCCTCGGCATCGTCGGGCTGTTCGTCACCTCACCGCTGCGGATGGGCCGGCTCGCGGCCTTCCTCGACCCGTCGGTGAACGTGAACGGGATCAACGACCAGGCCAAGGCGGGCATGTTCGCCATCGCCTCCGGCGGCTGGTGGGGCCTCGGCCTGGGGGCCAGCCGGCAGAAGTGGGGCAACCTGCCCGAGGCCCACACCGACTTCATCTTCGCGGTGCTGGGCGAGGAGTTCGGGCTGTTCGGCTCGCTCGTCGTGCTCGCCCTCGTGGGTCTGCTCGGCTACGCCGGCTTCCGGATCGCCGCGCGCTCCGACGACCCGTTCTCGCGCTACGCCGCCGGCGGGGTCACGACCTGGTTCGTCGTGCAGGCGCTGTTCAACCTGGCGGTCGTGCTCCGGCTGCTGCCGGTCGCCGGCGTGCCGCTGCCCCTCGTCTCGTACGGCGGCTCGGCCCTGATCGGCAACCTGCTCGCCGTGGGGGTGCTGCTGAGCTGCGCCCGGCGCGAGCCCGGGGCCCGCAGCCTGCTCGCCGCCCGCCGCGGCGGGGCCCGTCCGCGGATGACGGTGACCACGGGTGCCGCGTCGGGCACCGCCACCCGACGGTCCCGGACCCGCGGGTGACGGCACCCGCCCCCGACTCCTTCGCCGCCGCGGGTCGGCCGGTGTCGGTCGTGCTCGCCGGGGGCGGCACCGCCGGGCACACCTCGCCGTTGATCGCGACGGCGCAGGAGCTGCTCCGCCTCGCGCCCGGCACCCGGGTGACCGCGGTCGGCACGGCGCGCGGCCTCGAGACCACTGTGGTGCCGGCGGCCGGCCTGACCCTCGAGCTCATCCCGCCGGTACCGCTGCCCCGGCGTCCCGGGCCCGACCTGCTCCGCGTGCCGGGCCGGCTGACCGCCGCCGTCCGGTCCGCGGCCGCGATCCTGCGAGCGACCGAGGCCGACGTCGCGCTCGGCTTCGGCGGCTACGTGTCGACCCCCGTCTACCTGGCCGCCCGCCGGCTCGGGATCCCCGTGGTGGTGCACGAGCAGAACGCCCTGCCCGGCCTGGCCAACCGGCTCGCCGCCCGGATCACCCACGACGTCTACACCTCGTTCCCGGGCACCCCGCTCGCCCACGCGACGCTGGTCGGCCTGCCCTTGCGCGCCGGCATCGCCGACCTCGACCGCGTGGCCGCCCGCCCGACCGCACGGGCCGCGTTCGACCTCGGCCCGGACCGGCCCACCCTGCTGGTCAGCGGCGGCTCGCAGGGGGCCGCCAGCATCAACTCCGCGACCCGCGGCGCGGCGGACGCGCTGCTGCGGGCCGGGATCAGCGTCCTGCACGTGCTCGGCGCCAAGAACCTCCTGCCGTCCGACGTCCGGCGCACGGACGAGACCACGGGGGCGACCTACGTGCCCGTCGCCTTCGTGGAGGCGATGGAGGAGGCGTACGCCGCCGCGGACCTGATGCTCGGCCGCTGCGGCGCGGGCACCGTGCTCGAGACGGCCGCCGTCGGGCTGCCGTCGGTGTTCGTGCCGTACCCGCACGGCAACGGCGAGCAGGCCCGCAACGCCACGCCCGTGGTCGACGCCGGCGGGGGTCTGCTGCTCGACGACGCCGCGTGCACCCCGGACTGGGTGGCGGCTCAGGTGCCGGCGCTGCTTGGCGACCCGGACCGCCTCGCCGCGATGACGCGGGCGCTGGCCGGCGTCGCGAGACGCGACGCCGCCACCGTCCTGGCCCGACGCACACTGGCGGTCGCCGCGGGGTCGGGTCCCCGCCTCGGCAGGAAGGGGCACTGACGTGGGTCTGCTGGAACCCGTGGAGCTCGTCGCTCCGACCGACCTCGGCGCCGTCCACCTCATCGCGGTCGGCGGGTCCGGGATGAACGGGATCGCCTCGATGTTCCTCGACCTGGGGCTGGCCGTCAGCGGCAGCGACCGGTCCGACTCGGCCTACCTGCGCGGCCTCGCGGCCCGGGGGGCCGACGTGCACGTGGGTCACCGGGCCGAGCAGCTGGGCGACGCGCAGACGGTCGTCGTCTCCTCGGCCATCCGCGAGGACAACCCCGAGCTCGCCGAGGCCCGCCGCCGGGGCCTGCGGGTGCTGCACCGCAGCGCGGCGCTGGGGTCGCTGATGCTCGGGCGCCGCGGGGTCGCGATCGCCGGGACGCACGGCAAGACCACCACCACGGCGATGGTCGTCGGCGCGCTGGTCGGCGCCGGGCTCGACCCGTCGTACGTCATCGGCGGCGCGTTCACCGGGACCAAGAGCGGCGGGCACCTCGGCAGCGGTGACGTGCTGGTCGTCGAGGCGGACGAGAGCGACGGGTCGTTCCTGCAGTACCCGGCCCAGGTCGCCGTCGTCACCAACGTCGACCCCGACCACCTCAGCAACTGGGGGACCGCGCAGGCGTACGCCGACGGGTTCGAGCGGTTCGCGACGGGGCCGACCGTGGCCGTGCTCGTGGTCAGCGCGGACGACCCCGGGGCGGTCGAGCTCACCGCCGCGGTCCGGCGCCGGGCGCTGGACGGCACCGGCCCCGAGATCGTCACGTTCGGGCAGGACGCCGACGCCGACGTCCGGATCGTCGGGGCGACGTTCGCGGGCACCGGCTCGAGCTTTCGGCTCACTCGTGGTGGCGTGGGCGGGCCGCTGACGCTCGACGTGCCCGGGGCGTACAACGTGGCGAACGCGGCGGCGGCGTACGCCGTGCTCACCTGGCTCGGGGTGGACGACCAGACGGCGCGCGAGCAGCTGTCGGCCTACGCCGGGACCAACCGACGCTTCCAGCTCGTGGGGACCGTGGACGGCGTCCGGGTCTTCGACGACTACGCCCACCACCCGACCGAGGTGGCCAGCACGCTGCGCGCGGCCCGCACCGCGGTGGCCGACGGTGGCCGGGTCGTCGCGGTGCTGCAGCCGCACCTCTACACCCGCACCCGTGACCTGTGGCGCGAGCTCGCCGACGCGGCCGCGCTCGCCGACGAGGTGGTCGTGATGGACGTCTGCGGCGACCGGGAGGACCCCATCGCGGGCGTCACCGGAGCCCTGGTCGCCGACGCGGTGCCCGCGGAGCGCGCGCACGTGACCTACGAGCCCGACTGGGACTCGGCGGCCCCGGTCGTCGCCGGCCTCGCCCGCCGCGGCGACCTCGTGGTCACCCTGGGCTGCGGCGACGTGACCAAGGTGGCGCCGCTCATCGTCGACGCGCTGGCCCGGCGCAGCGACCTCTCGGTCCACACCGAGGGTTCTCCCGCGCCGCAGGCCGACGCCCTCGAGGCGGACCGGTGACCGCCACGGTGACCCCGCCCGCCCCGACCTCGGCCCGCCCGTCGCTCGCCGAGCAGCGCGAGCGCGAACGGCGCAGCCGCCGCCGTACGCTGCGGGCCGTCCTGGCGCTGGTCCTCGTCGTGCTCGTCGGCGTGGCCGTGTGGCTCGTCTACTTCTCCTCGGTCCTCGACACCCGCGACGTGACCGTCGCCGGCACCCGCGAGCTGACGACCGACCAGGTCGCCGCGGCCGCCGCCGTGCCGCTGGGTCGACCGCTCGCCCGGCAGGATCTCGACGCGGTCGCCCGGCGTGCGACGACGCTGCCCCAGGTGTCGGCGGCGAAGGTCACGCGGGAGTGGCCGCACACGGTCCGGGTCACGGTCACCGAGCGCCAGCCGCTGCTCGCGGTGGCCCAGCCGGGCGGCTACCTGATCGCCGACGGCTCCGGCGTGGTGTTCGCCGCGAGGCCGACGCTCCCCTCCGGCGTGGTCGAGGTGGCCGCCGACCCCGGCAACCGGGCGCTGCTCGTCGAGCTCGGCTCGGTCGTGCTGAGCCTGCCTGAGGACGTGCGCGACCAGGTGGCGAGCATCGCCGCCACGACGCCGGACTCGATCCAGCTGAAGATGAGGTCGGGGATCACCGTGGTCTGGGGCGACGCCTCCGAGTCCGCGCTCAAGGCGCAGGTGGCGACGGCGCTGCTGGACCGGGCGAAGACCTCGGTCGACGTCTCAGCCCCCCACACCCCAGCCGTGAGGTAACAGCAGACCCGACCACGGAGGGGCAGCGGCTCGACCCGGTCCCTGAGCGCCGACCGCGCGAGCGGACACAGACAAGGGCGGCCCTCACCCTCAAGTGGATCTCCAGAGATCCGGGGGTTCGGGCGATCCGAAGGCGTGTCGGGCGGTGGCCACGTGGACTTGCCGGACGGCTCTCTATAGATTCTCAGACGTTCGCGTCTCCCCTCGTCGACCTACCTTCCCCGGGTCGGCCCGCGGGTCTCGACCCCCGGTCGAGGCTCGGAGGACCGGGTCGGAGGAACGTCGGACGAGCCGGTCGAGCGTGCAAGCGAGAACGAGAAGGAAGCCCCCGTGGTCTCAGCGTCACAGAACTACCTGGCCATCATCAAGGTCGTCGGCGTCGGCGGTGGCGGTGTCAACGCCGTCAACCGGATGATCGAGGCCGGCCTGCGCGGCGTGGAGTTCATCGCCGTCAACACCGACGCCCAGGCGCTGCTGATGAGCGACGCCGACGTCAAGCTCGACATCGGCCGGGAGCTCACCCGCGGTCTCGGTGCCGGGGCCGACCCGGACAAGGGCCGCCAGGCCGCCGAGGACCACGCCCAGGACATCGAGGACGCGCTCAAGGGCGCGGACATGGTGTTCGTGACGGCGGGCGAGGGGGGTGGCACGGGCACCGGTGGTGCGCCGGTCGTCGCCCGCATCGCCCGTGCCCTCGGCGCGTTGACCATCGGCGTGGTGACGCGGCCGTTCTCGTTCGAGGGCAAGCGTCGCGCGGGCCAGGCCGAGGCCGGGATCGGGAGCCTCCGCGAGGAGGTCGACACCCTCATCGTCATCCCGAACGACAAGCTGCTCCAGATGGTCGACCACCAGATCGCCATCTTGGACGCGTTCAAGCAGGCCGACCAGGTGCTCATGCAGGGTGTCTCCGGCATCACCGACCTGATCACCACCCCCGGCCTGATCAACCTCGACTTCGCCGACGTCAAGGCGGTCATGTCCAACGCCGGCTCGGCGCTCATGGGCATCGGCTCCGCCCGGGGCGAGGACCGGGCGCGCGCCGCGGCCGAGCAGGCGGTCAGCTCGCCGCTGCTCGAGGCCAGCATCGAGGGTGCGCACGGCGTGCTGCTCTCGATCGCCGGCGGGTCCGACCTCGGCCTGTTCGAGGTCTCGTCGGCCGCCGACCTGATCCAGGCCGCGGCGCACGAGGACGCCAACATCATCTTCGGCACCGTGATCGACGACGCGCTCGGCGACGAGGTCCGCGTGACGGTCATCGCGGCCGGCTTCGAGGGCGGCCAGCCGCCGCGCCGCCAGCCGGGGATCAGCCGTTCCGCGGACCTCCGCAGCACGGGCAACGGCGGTGGACGTCCGCAGCAGCAGACGCCGCAGGCCCCCGCGCAGTCGCAGCCGGGCCCGTCGTACGAGTCCGTGCGGCCGCAGCCCGCGACCACGCCCAGCGGGGCCAGCGCCGGCCCGGCCGTCGCGCCCCGCCCGGCGCAGCTCCGCCCGCCGAGCCCGCCGGCCGACGACGACCTCGACGTCCCCGACTTCCTGAAGTAGCCGCTCGACGTGGCCGTGGCCCGGGACCGGCGGCGCCTGCCCGGGGCGCGGTCCCGAGCGCGTGGAGGGCTCGGTGCGCCGGGGTGCCGGATCGGGCCGAGGTGGGCAATCAGGGCAGCGTGTCGGGCGTCGGCGTAGCCGTCGGGTGGCTGACCGGCCGGTAGTGTCGGGTGCGCCGACCCCCTCCTGCCCAGGGTCTCCTGCACGGGAGGAGGTTGCACGAGACCGAGACCGCGCCGAGATGACCGAGGGACGACGATGGCGGAGAGACTGAAGCGGGCTGCGGCTTGGCTCGGCCTGGTGACCGACGACCGCTACGGCGAGTACGAGACCGAGGACGTCGAGCGCACCGAGGGTCTCAGCCGCGAGGAGCTCATCGGGAGCCAGGAACGGGTCGCGGGCCAGGAGCGCGTCGCGAGCGCAGGCGGCGGCGGCAGCGTCACCACCCTGCAGAGCAAGCGCCCGAGCTCGGTCGCCACGGTGGCCCACGCCGTGGCGTCGCCCCAGGCCCCGGTGGCGGCCCCCGAGGCCCCGCCCGCGCCGCGAAACCGGACGGCCGACATGTCGCGCATCACCACCGTGCACCCGCGGACGTACAACGAGGCCCGCACGATCGGCGAGCACTTCCGCGACGGCGTCCCGGTGATCATGAACCTCTCGCAGATGGAGGACGTCGACGCCAAGCGGCTCGTCGACTTCGCCGCCGGTCTGATCTTCGGACTGCACGGCACGATCGAGCGCGTGACCAGCAAGGTGTTCCTGCTGTCCCCGCAGAACGTCACCGTCACCGCCGAGGACAAGGAACGGATCGCCGGCGGGTTCTTCAACCAGAGCTGACCCGCGGCCGGGTCGGGCGCACGAGGCGCCGGGCTTCTCCCGGCCCACTACGATGGAGTCCTCGTAGAGCAGAGGAAGAGGTGACGGGGCAGCGTGCAGCTCGTGGGCGGCATCATCGGCTGGGTCCTGTGGATCTTCATGCTCGTTCTGTTCGCGCGGATGATCCTCTCCTGGGTCCCCGTTCTCGTCCGTGACTGGCAGCCGCGCGGGCCGCTGCTGGTCCTCGCCGAGGTCGTCTACTCGGTCACCGACCCGCCCCTGCGGGCCCTGCGCAAGGTGCTCAAGCCCGTCCGGGTCGGCGCCATGAGCCTCGACCTCGCGTTCATCGCGCTCTTCCTGCTCGTCAGCATCCTGATGCAGGTCAACCGGGTCGTCTTCCTCTACAGCTACTGACCGGTCCCGCCGGCTCGGATCTCCACCTCGACGACTGGCGACAGCTCCGGCGCGCTCGGGGTGGCGCGCCCGGCGTGCGCGTCGGATACGGTGGTCGACGGGCTGATGAGGCCCCGTCTCTGCTGTCTGACGAAGTTCTGAGGTGTGTTCGATGACGTTGTCTCTCGACGATGTGCGCAACAAGCGGTTCCGGATGGCCCGCAAGGGCGGTTACGAGGTCCTCGAGGTCGACGAGTTCGTCGACGAGGTCGAGGAGAGCTTCGCGCAGCTGGTCGAGGAGAACGCCAGCCTCAAGAAGCAGGTCGACGCACTGAGGTCCGGCTCCTCCGAGGAGGCCGTCGAGACCACGGTCACCCCCGCGCCGGTCGCGACCGAGGAGCCCACCGGGGCGACCGGGTCCGACCAGCCGGTCCGGCCCGGCACGCCGGCCGAGGCCGACCGCACGGCGGAGCCCGTCCAGGCCCCGCCGGCGCAGCCCGTCGTCGTCACCACGAGCGCCGAGGCCAGCACGGCCGTCGTCCGGCTCGTGCAGCTCTCGACCGAGCAGGCCGAGCACCTGGTGCGCGAGGCGAACGAGGAGGCCGCGCACATCCGCGAGGACGCGAGCCGCAGCGCCCAGCAGGTCACCGAGGACGCCCGCACCCGGGCGGAGCGGCTCGAGTCGGAGGCCCGGGTCAACGCCGAGCGCGTGCAGGCCGAGGCCCAGAGCCGTTCGGAGTCGCTCGAGCACGAGCTCGTGCAGCGGCGGACCGAGCTCTTCGGCGATCTCGACCGCCAGCGCGACGCGCTCACCCAGACCGTGGCGCGGCTGCGGGACTTCGAGCAGAAGTACCGCTCCAGCCTGCACGACCACCTCAGCGGCCAGCTGAGCACGCTCGAGAGCGTGGGGCTCGAGCCCGAGGGCGGCCCGGAGCGCACCGCGCCGAAGGAGTCCTCGGCCGAGAGCAGCACGGAGCCCGCCCAGGCCTCGGGCAACGGTGCTGCGCACGCAGCCGCCGAGCCCGGTCAGGGCAACGGTGCCGCTCCCGCGCAGGGCTCCGGCTCGAGCGACACGCCGCGCCTCGACGCGCTGCTCGGCGAGCAGCGCTGAGCCAGACCCGGCGTGCGGCCGCTCCTGCGCAGGGAGCGGCCGGAGCCGGGGTCGTGAGGTCGGCACGACGAAGCAGGACCGTTCGTTGAAGAAACGCAGGTGACCGCCTACTGTCTCTGCGTCAGTCCGAACGAGGGGACCCTTCATGAGCACCACCAAGACCACGGACGCTTCCGTGGCCGGCCCGGACAACGGGTCAGGCTCGGTCCGGGTCGCCCCGACCGTCAACGCGCTCCCCGTCGCCCACGTCAGCCGCGCCAGCACCGACGTCGACCCGGCGACCCTGCCGGTCCGTCCCGGCGAGGACCCGTGGACGGAGGAGGAGCTCGAGGAGGTCCGCAGCACGCTCGCTGACGACGTCGTCCGCTTCTCCGAGCAGCTCGCGACCTCGAACGCCGAGCTGCACAACCTGCTCCGCGACGGGACCGAGGGCGCTGGTCGCGACCCGGCCGACGTCGGCTCCGCGAACTTCGAGCGCGACGCCGAGATGAGCCTCGCCAACAACGCGCGCGAGATGCTCGACCAGTCCCAGCTCGCGCTGCGCCACATCGAGCTCGGCGTCTACGGCACCTGCGACAACTGCGGCCAGCCCATCGGCAAGTACCGCCTGCAGGCCTTCCCGCGCGCGACGCTGTGCGTCACCTGCAAGCAGCGCGAAGAGCGCCGCTGACCCCCTCGGCCCCGGACGGCGCCGAGGGTTCGGACCCCGGCCCGCTCGGAGCCGCCCCGGAGGCGACGGAGCGGGTGGCGGAGCCCGACACCGAGCCGGTGACGGCGACGGCCGTTGCGGGCGTCGAGCACCGGCCCCGGCTGTGGCCGCTCTTCGGAGCGGTGGCCCTGGTGGGTCTGGCGACGGACGTCGTCACCAAGGTCGCGGTGGTGACCTACCTCGAGCCGGACGTGGGTGTACGGGTGCTCGGTCCGCTCCTGACCTTCCGGCTCATCCGCAACCCGGGCGCCGCGTTCAGCCAGGGCGAGGGGTTCACCTGGGTGTTCGCCGTCGCCGCGGTGGTCGTGCTCGCCTTCGTGCTCGTCCGGCTCGTGCCCCGCCTCGGTCACGTCGGCTGGACCGTCGCGCTCGGGCTGCTCGTGGCCGGGGTCAGCGGAAACCTGGCCGACCGGCTGTTCCGGGCCCCGGGCCCGTTCCGGGGGCACGTGGTCGACTTCCTGCAGCTGCCCCACTGGCCCATCTTCAACGTCGCCGACATGTGCATCACCACGGCCGCCGTCATGATCGTCGTGCTGTCGGTGCTCAAGAACGTCGGCCTCGACGGTCGCCGGCCCGGCGACCCGGACCCGCGCGGCACGACGCCGTCCAGCCCGACCGCCCCGACCAGCGTGACCGGTCCGGACGGCCCGGCCTCGGCGTGAGCGACCCGAAGGTCCTGCTCGTCCCCGACGGGCTCGAGGGCGAGCGCGTGGACGCGGTCGTCGCCCGGGTCCTCGGAATCTCGCGCGGCCGGAGCGCGGACCTCATCGCCGACGGCCGGGTCCGGCTGGACGGGTCGCTGGTCTCGAAGTCCGACCGTGCCCTCGGCGGCGCGCTGCTCGAGGTCGACCTCGACGAGGAGCCCACCGGGCCGGTCGTCGTCGCCCGCGCGGTGGAGGACCTGACGATCCTGCACGAGGACGCCGACCTCGTGGTCGTGGACAAGCCGCCCGGTGTCGCCGCGCACCCCAGCCTCGGCTGGGACGGACCCGACGTGCTCGGCGCCCTCGCCGCGGCCGGGGTCTCGATCACCACGTCCGGGGCGCCCGAGCGGCGCGGCATCGTGCAACGTCTCGACGTGGGCACCTCGGGTCTGATGGTCGTGGCCAAGAGCGAGCACGCGTACTCGGTGCTCAAGCGGGCCTTCAAGGCGCGGACGGTGGAGAAGACGTACCACGCGCTGGTCCAGGGCCACCCCGACCCGTTCACCGGGACCATCGACGCCCCGATCGCCCGCCACCCCGGGTCGGAGTGGCGGATGGCGGTCGTCGCCGGCGGCCGGGAGAGCGTGACGCACTACGACACCATCGACGCCTTCGTCGGGACGACGCTGCTGAAGATCGGTCTGGAGACGGGGCGCACCCACCAGATCCGGGTCCACATGGCGGCCATCCACCACCCCTGCGTGGGCGACCCGACCTACGGCTCCGACCCGGTCCTCGCCGCCCGGCTGGGCCTCGTGCGCCAGTGGCTGCACGCCGTCCGGCTCGTCTTCGAGCACCCGGGCACCGGGGAGCGCGTCGAGTTCGTCTCGAGCTATCCGGCCGACCTCGCCCGCGCGCTGGAGATCGTCTCCACCGCCTGACCGTGCGCCCGGGCGCCCAGCACCAGCGTCAGGTCGGCCCGGTCGAGCACTGACGGGTCGTGCGACGCGACCAGGACGACCGCCCCGGCGGCCGAGGCAGCGCCGAGCGCGGCCACGACCCGGGCTGCGGACACGTCGTCCTGCTGCGAGGTCGGTTCGTCGAGCACCAGCACCGGTGCCTGCGAGACCAGCACCCGCGCGAGCGACGCGCGCTGCCGCTCGCCGCCCGACAGGACACCCGCCGGGGTGGCCAGCTGTGCGGTCAGCCCCAGGCGGGCGGCGAGCTCGGCGGCCTCGTCCGGGTCGACCGGGCGGCCCCGGGACGCGGCCGCCAGGGCGATGTTCTCCGCGACGGTCATCGTCTCCACCAGGTTGGCGCGCTGCAGCCCGTACGCGAGCCAGCGGCGCCGGTGAGCGGCCCGGCCCGCCCGGTCGAGCCCGGCCCAGCCGGTGCCGCCGACCTCGACCCGGCCGGCGCGGGGGTCGCTCAGGCCGGCGACGAGGGTGAGCAGCGTCGACTTCCCGCTCCCGGACGGACCCCGCAGAGCCGTCCACGACCCGGGTCGCAACGCCAGGTCCAGCCCCTCGAGCAGCGTCCGCGCGTCCCACCCGGCCGCGACCCCGGCGAGGGTGACGACCGGCTGCTCGTCCGGCGCGACCCGGACGACCGCGTCGACCGGCCTCCCGTCCACCGGCTCGCCATCGACCGGCTCGCCCTCGACCGGCTCACCCTCGACCGGCACCGCGTCGACCTGCGGGCGGGGTGCACGGGCGGCGGCCGGGCGCAGCACCAGCCCGCCGGCGTCGGGACGGACGGTCCAGCTCGTCGGTCGGCCCCCGGTGGACGCGAGCTGCTCGCTCGGCAGCCGCACCCAGCCGCGGCTGTCGGCGACCTGGGCGACCTGGGTGGCGGCGCCGCGACCCGGCACCCACTCCTCGGCGAGCCGCCCGTCGCGGAGCCGGACGGCACGGTCGACGAACGCGTCCGAGCGCGGGTCGTGGCTGACCAGGATCACGCCGGTCCCGTCGGCCGCCACGGCCTCCAGCAGCCCGTAGACCTGGTGGGCCGCGTCCTCGTCCAGCTCCCCGGTGGGCTCGTCCGCGAGGACCAGCGCCGGCCCGTGGGCGACCGCCGCGCACAGGGCGACCCGCTGCGCCTCGCCCCCGGAGAGGCGCCGGACGTCGACCCGCGCCAGGGCACCGAGGCCGAGCCGGTCGAGGGTCTGCTCCGCCCGCGTCCGGGCCACGGCCGGGCGGGTCCCGGTGAGGCGCAGCTGGAGGGCCACGTTGCCGCGCACGTCGAGCTCGGGCAGCAGGTTGCGGCGGGCGTGCTGGTCGACGAACCCGAGCGCCCGCGTCCGCCACCGGCGCCGTTCGGCGTCGTCCATCGCGTGCACGGCCGCGCCGCCGACCTCGACGCGCCCGGCGAGCACCGGCTGGTCGCCGGTGACGACCCTGAGGAGCGTCGACTTGCCGGAACCGTTCGGGCCGGCGACGAGCAGCCGTTCGCCGGCGGCCAGGGTGAGGTCGGCCCCGCGCAGGGCCATGACCGGCTCGGCGCCGCTGCGGTAGGCGACGAAGACGTCGGTGACCTCCACGACGAGCCGCTCGCGGCCGGGAGCGGGCGTCACCGCAGGTCCAGCTCGGGGGCGGCGAGGACCGGTTCGCGGAGGCTGGCCGCCGCCGTCAGGCCCGCGGCCACGACGGTCCCGAGGACGCCGGCGACGAGCACGAGGGCCGTCGGGGCTGCGACGAGGACGAGGTGCAGCGGCGGCGTCAGCGGCCGGCCGTCGGCCCCCGTGCCGAGCAGGCGGGTGGCGACCGCCGCCAGACCGGCTCCGCCGACCAGCCCGACCGGCAGGCCCACCACCAGCACCAGGACGGTCCGGCCCAGCAGCACCCGCCGCAGCGCACCCGGCCCCACGCCGTCCACCTCGAGCGCGAACAGGTCGGCCGCGGCGAGCTCACGGTCACCGCGCACGCCGCCGACCACCGCGACCAGCCCGAGCAGGAACGCGACCAGGCCGGCTGCGCCCAGCAGCGCCACGAAGCCGGTCGTCACCGGGTCGTGCGCGAACGCGGCGGTCAGGTCGGAGCGGTAGCGCACGGTCGCCGCGGAGGCCGACGCGGTCAGCTCGGCGCGCACCGCCGCCTGGCTCGGGCCGGGCGCGGCGACCCAGACCTGCGACACCGGCCCGGTCCCGGGGGCCGTGCCGTCCACCAGCGCGGCGACCGCCGCGCGGTCGGCGAGCACGAAGCGGCCCGGCAGCGTCGGCACCCGGTCGAGCACGGCGACGACCCGGACGGACCGGGTGACCTGGTTGACCGTGACGCCGAACGTCCCGCGCGGCCCCACCCGGGCCGCGGTGACCGGGTCGACGGCCACCGGCAGCACCGGGCGCTCCGCCACCGGGACCCAGGACGGCAGCAGGACCGCCCGGGCGTCGAGGATCCGGTAGCGCGCCTCGAGCCCGGCGGTCGCGGAGCCGGCCGCCCGCTCCGGCCGGACCGTCACCGCGTCAGCGCCCCAGCCCGCCCAGGACCACGTCACCTCGGCGCCGTCGGCGTGCACGGCGCCGAGGTGCAGCGTCCCCCTCGGCAGCTGGCGGTCGGTGCTGCCCTCCCCGATGCCGTGCTGGCGGTGGTTGAGGTGGTCCGACGACTCCCCGATCTCGAGGGCGCGGACATCCAGGGCCGGGCCGGGGGTGAGGTCGGCGTACGCCTGGTCGCCGCGCTGGGTCAGCCGCAGCTGGCGCTCCTGGCCGTCCGGTCCGGAGACCCACAGGCCGAGGGTCACGTCCGCGTCGAGCCCGCGGGCGTCCAGGACGAGCCGCCGGGTGCCCGCGGGGACGACGGGGGCCGGAGCTCGCGGGGTCGGCGTGCGCAGCAGGTCGGCGACGTCCGCGGCGGAGCGGTCGCTGCCGGTGACGGCGGACCAGCGGTGCACCAGCGGCAGCACGTCCGGGTCGACCCCGGTGAGGGGGAGGGCGGCGGCCCCGCCCGAGCCGGCGAAGACGGTGACCACGGTGGTCGTCACCGGCGCCACGACGACGTCCGGCGCCAGGCCGGTCAGCCGGGCGGCGTCGACGACGGTGGCGGGGAGCTGCACCTGCGTGCTCGGGGCGATCGCCACGTCGAGCGGGACCTGGGCGGCGGCCTGGTCCTGCGCGGACCGCTGGGTCGAGGCCGACTCGGCGCCGGCCAGGGACGCCGTGGCCAGCGCCGCGGCCAGGAATCCGGCGGTCACGCTCGGCAGCAGGGGTCGCCTGCCCGCGAGGAGGGCGACGCGGCGCAGCGGGGATCCGGGGCGGCGCCCCCTGCTTCCGGTCTCCTCGGTGCGGTCGAGCACCGCGACCACCGGGCTCCACAGCAGCGCGGCGACCAGGCCGGCCGCGAGGGTGAGGCCGACGAGCGCCACGACCGGCAGCGGGGCGCGCGGGTCGGTGGTGGGACGGACCAGTGCCAGGGCCGCGAGGCCGCCCGCCAGCAGCACGACGCACCCCAGGACCACGCGCAGGGTGGCGGGGCGCAGCGCCGGGCCGGCCGCCAGGAGGACGCTGCCGACCACCGCGGCGCCGCCGAGCCCGAGCACGACCGGCCAGGCCGACGCCAGCGCGTCGAGCGCGGCCTCCGCCGGGACCGGCACGAGACCGTGGGTGAGGACGAGCACCAGCGCGAGCCCGGCGGCCGTGCCCACGACGAGCCCGACCAGCACGGCGTACGCCGCCTGCAGGGTGGCGGCGCCCAGGACCTGGCGCGGCCGGGCGCCCCGACGACCGAGCAGCGTGGCGTGCTGCCGCTGGGCCGGGCGTCGGGCGGCGGCCAGCACGAGGCAGAAGCCGAGCTGGAGCGAGCCGGCACCGAGCCCGAGCACGGCGAACCGGGCCGCTGAGCCCTCGGCCCGGGCGGCGGCGTGGAGGACGACGCCGTCGGGCCAGACGACGTTGAGGGGTCCCGCGACGAGGTTGACGTCGGCGGACACCGCGTCGAGCGCGGCCGCGAACGCCTCCGGTCCCTGCGTGGTGACCACCCCGGCGTCCAGGGGGCAGTACCAGGCCAGGTTGCGCCCGTACGACGTCAGCGCCTCCAGGTCGGCCATCGCGGCCGGGTCGGAGCCGACGAGCAGCGGCTGCCCGGGTGCCACCAGGCCGAGTCCGACCAGCCGGGGCTCGCGCAGGGTCGCGGTCCCGGTGACGACGAGCCCGAGGCTGCGGGCGGGCCCGGTGAGGGCCCGGCCGGGGTCAGAGCCGGGATCGGGGTCGCTCGAGCCGGAGCTCCGCACCACCAGGACCTCGCACGCCGTGGGGGAGCAGGGGCCCGGGAGTCGTCCGGACGTGATTGTCACGGCGTCGGGCAGCCGGTCGAGGGCGGCGACCGTCGCGTCGGTCCCCTGCAGCGACAGCGACCGGAAGGCGAGCGCCCGGCCGGGCGCGGGCAGACCCGCGTGCCGGAGCCCGTCCGACACCGTGGCCGACACCGCCGCCAGCCCCGGACCGCGGAGGTCCCGCGACGTCACCGCGAGCACGCCGCGGGCGGGCTCGGGGACGGCGGCGACCGCCTGCCGGACGGCGCCCACGGCGGCCCGCTCCTGCAGGCCCGCGGCGGCGAGCGGCATCACGGCGGCGAGCGCGAGTCCCAGCGCCAGCAGCAGCCAGGGTCCGGGGCGGTGCCGCAGGCCCGCCCAGGCCAGCCCGGTGCTGATGCCCACCCGTCCCCCTCGCCACGCCGCGACCCGCAAGTGTCGGCGCAGTCTAACGAGCATCGGCCGTTCGGTGGTAAGGATGACCCGTGACGGCGCAACCGGGGGGTCGGATGCCGGCACCACCCCACCTCGCGTCGCTGCAGGACCTGCTGAACACGGTCAACCTCGAGTCCGGTGAGGACGAGCTGTCGGCTCAGGCGTTCGGGGGCTGGTCGGCCGCGCGGGGTGTCGGCGACGCCGACGAGGCGGACCGGACGCGGCTCCAGGCGTTCCGTGAGGACCTGCGTACGTGGGTGGGCAGCCGGGACGCGCAGGTCCCCGACGCCGTGGCCGCCGCGGTGGACGCGGCCGGGCTCCGGGTGGAGGTGGTCGACGGCGAGCTCAGGACCACCTCGGCCGCTGCGTTCGGCCGGCTCGTGGCCGACGTGGTGGAGGGCGTGCGGGTCGCCCGGCGTGACGACGACTGGCAGCGGTTCAAGGTCTGCTCCCGCGGCACGTGCCGCTGGGCCTTCTACGACCACTCGCGCAACAACAGCTCGCGGTGGTGCGCCAGCTCGATCTGCGGCGCGCGCGAGAAGTCACGCCGCGCGTACCGGCGCCGGGTGGGTCCCGGGCAGGACCACGAGACCGGTCGGGCACGAGAGGTCGGCTAGGGTCGGGAACGTGAGAAGAGCCAACATCGTGTGCACGCTCGGTCCGGCAGCGGAGACCCTCGAGCGACTGGTCGAGCTCGTCGAGGCGGGGATGGACGTGGCCCGGCTCAACATGAGCCACGGCGGCTACGAGGACCACCTGCTGCGGCTGGAGAACACCCGCGCGGCCGCGAAGACCGTCGGGCGTCCGGTCGGCATCCTCGCCGACCTGCAGGGCCCCAAGATCCGGCTGGGCCGGTTCGCGAACGGGCCCGAGAACCTCGAGGTCGGGGCCCGCTTCACCATCACCATCGACGACGTGCAGGGCACGAAGGAGCGGTGCGGCACCACGTACAAGGGCCTGCCCGGCGACGTCTCGCCCGGCGACCTGATCCTCATCGACGACGGCAAGCTCACGCTGCGCGCGGTCGAGGTGACGAGCACCGACGTCGTGACCGAGGTCGTGGTCGGCGGGCCGGTCAGCAACAACAAGGGCATCAACCTGCCCGGCGTCGCCATGAGCGTGCCGGCGATGAGCGAGAAGGACTCCGAGGACCTGCGCTGGGCGCTGGGCCAAGGCGTCGACATGATCGCGCTCTCGTTCGTGCGCAGCGCCGACGACATCAAGCTCGTGCACCAGATCATGGACGAGGAGGGCCGTCGGGTCCCCGTCATCGCCAAGATCGAGAAGCCGCAGGCCGTCGAGAACCTCGACGAGATCGTCGACGCCTTCGACGCGGTGATGGTCGCGCGCGGCGACCTCGGCGTGGAGCTGCCGCTGGAGGAGGTCCCGCTCGTCCAGAAGCAGATCGTCAGCGCGGCCCGCCGCTGGGCCAAGCCCGTCATCGTCGCCACCCAGATGCTCGAGTCCATGATCACCTCGCCGCGGCCCACCCGCGCCGAGGCCTCGGACGTCGCGAACGCGATCCTCGACGGGGCCGACGCGGTCATGCTGTCCGGCGAGACGAGCGTGGGCGACTTCCCGGTCGTGACCGTGCAGACGATGGCGCGCATCATCGACAACGTCGAGCAGAACGGATTCGCCCAGATCACCGACGTCGACTGGGACCCGCACACCACCAGCGGCGTGATCACCAAGGCCGCCGAGGAGGTGGCGACCCGGCTCGGAGCCAAGTTCCTGGTCGCGTTCACCCACTCCGGTGACTCGGCCCGGCGCCTCGCGCGGCTCCGGTCGGAGATCCCGATCCTCGCCTTCACCCCGATCGAGCAGACCCAGGGTGCACTGACCCTGACCTGGGGCGTGGAGACGTTCCTGGTGCCGATGGTCGGGCACACCGACGACATGATCCGTCAGGTCGACCTCGCGCTGACCCAGTCGGGCAAGATCGCCGAGGGCGAGCTCGTGATCATCGTCGCCGGGTCGCCCCCCGGCGTCGCCGGCCACACGAATATGATCCGCGTACGCCGGATCGGCGCGCCGCTCTGATCCTCCTCGCGCCGGGCTCCGCCCGGCTCCCCGAGGCGGCCGCACAACTTCCGTCGTAGCCGCACACCTCAGAGCCAGCCGCACAGGTCCCGACCTGTGCGGCTGGCTGCACGGTGTGCGGCTGCGTCACCAAGGGCGCCGCGACGGGCGCCGGCTCAGGGGACGAGGACCAGGCGCTCCGGCAGGGCCCAGGCCGACTCGACCTCGCTGAGCGGGCGCTCGACGTAGTCGACGGAGAGCCTGCCCTGCACCGCGGCGGCGAACATCGCCCCGACGGCCGGGGCCATCAGCTCCATCGGGAAGCTGCCGATCCCGTGGCCGGAGACCTGGATCGCGCTGCTGCGCACGACGGCGGCCGCCAGCGGCAGCTCGGCGCCGGCCAGGTTGCCGATGTTGACGAAGCGCACGCCCCGGTGCGGGTCGACCTTGTTCGCGACGAGCGCCTGCAGCACCGCCGAGGCGGGCGGGCCCCACAGGTAGTCGAGCACGATGTCGTAGGCGCCGTCCGGGCCGGCCGCCTCGGCCAGCGGTCCCGCGAGGTCGTCGCCGAGCACGACGGTGGCGTCGGCCCCGAGCTCCGCGGCCTTGGCCAGGCCGTCCGCGTTCCGACCCAGGGCGACGACCCGCGCGGCGCCGAGCGCCCGGGCGGTCTGCACGGCGAGCAGGCCGGAGGTGCCGGTCGCTCCGTTGACGAGCACGGTGGCGCCGTCGGCGCCGAGCCGGCTGAGCGGCACCCAGCTGGACGCGGCCGGGTTGACCAGCGCGGCGGCGGTCGCGTCGGACAGGCCGTCGGGCACCTCGACGGCGGCCGCCTCGGGCACGGCGGCCCGGTCGGCGAGCATCCCGTAGGGGGCCTGGACCCCACCGACGTACGCACGCCGGCCGTCGGGCAGGCGGACGACGCCGTCGAGACCGGGGACGAACGGTGGCTCCACCGCGGCGCTGTAGTGCTGCCCGGCCGCCAGGGCCCGGACGATCACGTGCACGGCCGAGGCCAGCACCTCGACCTCGACGCGCCCCGGCGACACGACCGGGTCGGCGAACTCGGCGTACCGGGGAGGCTGGTTGATGTCCTGGACGACGGCTGCGCGCATGGGAGAGATCTTCCTCCCCGCACCGGCCATCGCCCGACGGGGCCTACGTGCCGAGCGGGTCGCCGAAGCCGGCGAGCTGCCGCCCGCCGATCCCGAGCGTCTTCAGCCCGAAGGCTCTCGTGCCCTTCGTGGTGAAGCCCGAGCTCGAGCCCGAGCCGCGGAACGTGGTCACGGAGCCGGAGTCGTTCTCGCTGTCGGCGCCCACGTCGAGATCCAGGCGGCCGTCGCCGTCGTGGTCGAGCAGCGTCAGCGCGCTCCCGAAGTCGTCGTTGATCTCGGCCTTGCTGGGGACGCCCTTGCTCGACTGGTCGTAGAACGGGTTCCCGCTGGTGCGCCACCCGCCGGCGGCGCCGTGCACGATCGTGACGCGCCCCCGGCCCTGGTCCTCTCCACGCGCGCCGATGACGAGGTCGGCGTAGCCGTCCCGGTCGAGATCGGCGAGCGCGAGGGCGCTGCCGAAGGCGTCGTTCCCCTCGTCGCTGCCCGGGACGCCGGGGCTGGCCTGGGTCAGGACGCGCGTCCGCGCGACCGCCGGCGCACCGCTCGTCGCGAGCTGGAGGATCCGGATTGACCCGTCTGCGTCCTCCTCGGGGTCCGGGACCGCGACGACCAGCTCGGGTCGGGAGCCACCGGTCACGCGCCCGACCGCGAACGAGGTCGGACCGGCGTAGTCGTCGGAGTGGGCGATGCGCGTGCAGCCGGTGGGTCCGCCCGCCGCGCCGCGGCAGACGCTGACCGAGCCGGGAAAGCTCTCGTCGGGACCGTTGGCCCCGTCCGACCCCACGACCAGGTCGGGCGCCCCGTCGCCGGTCAGGTCGCCGACGCCGAGGGAGCTGCCGAACCCGGTGTCCCAGTCCTCCGTGGCGCCGCCGGGACCCTGCCGCCGGAGCACCTTGGCCGCCGTCGTGCCGAGGCCGCCGCGGCCGCCGGCCAGGATCGTCACGCGCCCGCTCGTGCCGAAGGTCTCGTCGCCGACCTGCTGGCCGTCGGCGCCCGGCGACCCGACGGCGAGGTCGGGATAACCGTCGCCGGTGAGGTCCGCCGCCGCCAGGGCCTCGCCGAAGAAGTCGGCGTCGTCGACGCCGCCCGGCTGAAGGACCGACACGGAACGCGACGTGTCCAGACCCTTCGAGGAGCCGTAGACCACGGTGACCGACCCCGCGGACTCGGCGGCGCCGACCGACTCGTCCGGCGCGCTGATCGCGAGGTCGGCGTAGCCGTCGCGGTCGAAGTCGGCGCTCGCCAGCGCTGAGCCGAAGAAGTCGAACTCCTCGGGGCTGCCCGCGATCCCGGACGAGGCCTGCGTGATCAGGCGCTCCTTGAGCGAGAGGCCCGTGCGCGACCCGGGGAGCACGACCACCCCGCCGGCCTCGCGCACCGACCCGACCGTCAGCCCCGGCGCGCCCGCCACGAGCTCCGCACGGCCGTCACCGTCGAAGTCGTACGGCCGCGCCGGGGTCGTCGCCGCCTGCGCGGCGGGGCCGGAGCAGATCAGGGGCGCGACGACACCGGTCGCCAGGAGCGCCACGAACCACCGTCGAGCCATCGTCGCCTCTTCCGTCGGTAGGCCGTCCACCCTGGGCCACGCCGCGCTCGGGCGCAAGGGCTCAGAGGAAGGTGACGCCCTGCGCCAGGGGGAGCTGGCCGGAGTAGTTGACCGTCTGGGTCGAGGGGCGCATGTACGCCTTCCACGCGTCGGATCCCGACTCGCGCCCGCCCCCGGTCTCCTTCTCGCCGCCGAACGCGCCGCCGATCTCGGCGCCGGAGGTGCCGATGTTGACGTTGGCGATGCCGCAGTCGGAGCCGGCCGACGACAGGAACCGTTCCGCCTCGCCCTGGTCGGAGGTGAAGATCGCCGAGCTGAGGCCCTGCGGGACGGCGTTGTGCAGCGCGATGGCCTCGCCGAGGTCGTCGTAGGTCATCACGTAGAGGATCGGCGCGAACGTCTCCTGGTGCACGATGGCGGTCTGGTCGGGCATCGCCACGACGGCCGGGCGCACGTAGTACGCGTCGGGGTGCTCGTCGGCGAGCTCGCGGTCGCCGCCGGCGAGGACGGTCCCGCCCTGCTCCTGCGCCGCGGCGAGCGCGGCCTGCTGCGCCTCGTACGAGTGCGCGTTGACCAGGGGACCGACGAGGACGCCGTCGGTGCGCGGGTCGCCGACCTGCAGCGACTCGTAGGCCGCGACGACCCGCTTGGTCAGCTGGTCGGCGACGGAGGAGTGGACGAACAGCCGGCGCAGCGTGGTGCAGCGCTGCCCGGCCGTGCCGGCGGCAGCGAACACGACGCCCCGCAGGGCGAGGTCGAGGTCGGCCGACGGGGTCACGATGGCGCCGTTGTTGCCGCCGAGCTCGAGCAGCGTCCGGCCGAAGCGCGCGGCGACGACCGGGGCGACCTCACGGCCCATCCGGACCGAGCCGGTGGCCGAGACGAGGGCGACGCGCGGGTCCTCCACGAGCCTGCGGCCGCCGTCGGCGTCGGTGAGCAGCAGCTGGTGGAGGCCGCTCGGGGCGCCGGCCTCGGCGACCGCCCGGGCGAGCAGCGCGTCGACGGCGATGGCGGAGAGCCGGGTCGCGTCGGCCGGTTTCCACACCACGGTGTCGCCGCAGACGAGGGCGAGCGCGGTGTTCCAGGCGTAGACGGCGACGGGGAAGTTGAAGGCGGAGATGACGCCGACGACGCCCAGCGGGTGCCAGACCTCCTGCAGGCGGTGGCCCGGCCGCTCCGACGGCATGGTCTTGCCGAACAGCTGCCGCGACTGCCCGACGGCCAGGTCGGCGATGTCGATCATCTCCTGGACCTCGCCCCGCGCCTCGGACGGCGTCTTGCCGACCTCTGCGGTGACGAGGGTGGCGAGGTGCTCCTTGTGCTCGGTGAGCAGCTCGCCCCAGCGCTTGACCAGCTGGCCGCGCAGCGGCGCGGGGGTGTCGCGCCAGGCCGGGAAGGCCTCGGCGGCGCGGCCGATGGCCGCGTCGATGTCGGCGACGGTGTCGAGCCGGGCGCCGACGAGGGGCTCACCGGTGATGGGGCTGGAGACGGTGGCGTCACCGCCCACCACGGACAGGTCGACCCCGCAGGCCTCGAGGGCGGCGCGGACGTCGTCGGCGAGCCCGGAGGTGGGGGCTGCGGAGGTCAGGGTGTCGGTCATGCGGGTGCGTTCTCCTGGATCGGGACGGGCGTGGTGTCGATGGCGTGGCCCAGCGTGGCCTCGGCCTCGGCGAGCGAGGTGGCCTGCTGGGCGGCGTACAGGTCGTTCGGGTCGGCGATCGCGATGCCGACGACCTCGCTCAGCCGGGCGAGGTCGTACGGGGTCCCGAGCTGGTCGTCGTCGCGCGAGCCCTCGTCGGTGAGGTTGGACTGGAAGATCCCGGCGGCCGAGCGGGGGAGGAAGTCCTCGTAGACGATCGGTTCGGCGACCAGGGCCCCGGTCTCGAGCAGCTCGGCCAGCGTCCTGCCGCGGGCGGCGCCGGCGTCGGCCACGCGGTAGCGGAAGAACCCGAGCCCCGCCAGGGCCAGCCCGGTCTCGGTGCGCGGCAGGTGCTCGCGCCACACGTCGGCGGCCACGGCCACCCGTACGGTGCCGGCAGGTGCGTCGGCGAGGCGACGGTCGACCTCCGCGGTCATCGTGTCGTAGAGGTCACGGCCCGCGATGGTCAGCGCGATCCCGCGCTGCTCGACCTCCCCGAAGCGGACGCGGAGCTCGCCGCTCGTCGTGGTGCCGTCCGCCTCCCGGAACGTCCGCGGCTCGGCGAGCGCCCGGAACGACGTCTGCCGCAGCAGGACGTCCGGGCCCTCCCAGTCCGGCGGGCCCTGGATCTCGGGGATCATCGTGATGCCTCGCGCGGTCATGCGCGCGTACAGGTCGTCGATGTCGAGGACCCGCGGCGTGAGGTGGTTGATGTGGGTGGCCGGGACACCGCCGATGTCGGCGGCGACGGCCGAGATCGCCTCGAGCTGGTCGTACCAGGCGCGCTCGATCGGCTCGGTCGACAACGCGAACGACGAGGTCGCGAGGTCCAGGAGCCGTTCCGCCTGGTCCTCCGTCAGCCCGCCGTCGGACGCGGAGCGGTCGGCCAGCTCCAGCGCCTCGGGGGAGAACAGCTCACGGGCGGCGACGAACGCCTCGAGCCGCTCCTGCGTCGGCGCGTCGAAGAACCGCCGGTCGTCGGTGACGAGCATGGAGGTGAAGACGCGGAACGGGTTGCGGGCCAGCTCGTCCACCTCGATCGGGCGGAACGCGGTGGAGACCACCGGCACCGAGCTGGCCGAGGCGTCACGGAGGTCGTAGAAGCCGACGGGGTGCATCCCGAAACCGGCGAACAGGCGGGCGACCTGGGCCATCTCGCTCGGCGACCCGACCCGGATGGCTCCGTGACGTTCCGCCGTCACCCGCGAGATCGAGCCGAGCCGCTCGGCCTCGGCGCCATGGGCGGCGGCGAAGTCGGAGTTCACCGCGCGCGAGACGTCGACCAGCGTCGTGTACGCCGGGACCTCCTGGCCGTACAGCTCCGCGAGCGACACGGCGAACCGGGCCCGCAGCTCCCACCGGGGGACGCTCACTCTCGACTCACTCCCTGTCAGATGATGTGGACCTCGGCGAGCAGGTTGTGCCCCCGCTCGCCGTGGTCCGGGTCGAAGCGCGAGACGTCGAACGGGGCCACGTCGAGGAACGGCTCGACCCCACGGTAGAGGTCGCGCACCACTTCGCCAACCGCGGGCGCCTGCAAGAATCCGTGCCCTGAGAAGCCCGTGGCGTAGAAAAACCCGTCCAGCTGGCGCGAGACGCCAATGATCGCGTTGTGGTCCGGGGTGTTCTCGTAGAGGCCGGCCCAGCCGCCCTCCAGCGGACGCCCGGCGAGCGCAGGGGCGACGACCCGGGCGGCGTCGTCGAACGCGGGCACCCAGGCGTCGTCGAACCCCCGCCCGAAGCCCTCCGGCTCGTCGGCGTTCGAGATCCCGAGCAGCATCCCGCCCGGGTAGTTGTGGAAGTACAGCGTGGTCGACAGGTCCAGCGTGAACGGGACGGTCGGGTACGGGGCCGCCGGCTGCGGCGTGAAGCCGATCTGGCGGCGGACCGGGACGACCGGCAGCGGCACCCCGGCCAGCTCCCCGAGCCGGGCCGACCAGGCGCCGGTCGCGCAGACGACCGCATCCGTGCGGATGGTGCCGCGGTCGGTGTGCACCGCGCTCACCGCCCCGCCGCTCGTGCCCACCCCCGTGACCGTCGTGCGCTCGTGGACCTGGCCGCCCAGCGTCCGCAGCGCGAGGGCGTACGCGGCGACGACCTTGGCCGGCTCGGCGTAGCCGTCGCGCGGTGAGAACGAGGCGCCGACGAGGACGTCGGGGTCGAGCAGCGGGTTGAGCGCGTGCGCCTCGCTCGGGCTGATCATGCGCCCGCTGGCACCCAGGCTCTGCTGCAGCGCCGTGCTGGCCTCGACCGAGGCGAGCTCGGTGTCGCTGCGGCAGAGGAAGAGGTAGCCGACCTGCTGAAGCCCGATGTCGGTGGCGAAGCGGTCGGCGAACCGCTCGAACGTCTCGAGGCTGCGCAGCCCGAGCTGCACGTTCCCGGGGTCGGAGAACGTGGCCCGCACGCCGCCGAACGGCTTGGCCGACGAGCCGCTGCCGAGGACGTCCTGCTCGAGCACGACGACGTCCGAGACGCCGGCCTCGGCGAGGTGGAACGCGATGCTCGTGCCCATCACGCCGCCGCCCACGACGACCACCTCGGCGTGCTCGGGCAGCGGGGGTCGGCTCGTGGCGGAGGGGAGACTCATGACCCCGCCAGTCTCTCCTGCAAGCGTCGTTAAGATCCATCGACACCTTCTCCACGAACCGTTGAGCCCTGCTGCATGCTCTGGTCATGAGATGGACGCTGGACCAGCTCCGCACCCTGGTCGCGGTGGCCGAGCACGGCACGATGAGCGGGGCAGCCGTGACTCTCGGCTACACGACCGGCGCCGTGTCGCAGCAGATGGCGGCGCTGGGTCGTGCGGTCGGTCGTCCGCTGTTCGTGCGCGACGGTGCCCGGCTGGCCCTGACCGACGACGGCACGGTCCTCGTGGAGCAGGCTCGGCTCGTCCTCGAGGCGGAGGCGCGGGCCGCCGCGGTCCTGCGTGGTCCCTCGTCGGCGTCGGCGGTCCGGCTCGGGGTCTTCGGGTCGGCCGCCGTGGTCGGGCTGCCGGCGACGCGTGCGCGGCTGACCGGGGACCCGACCGTCGCGCTGCGGGCGGTCGAGGTGGACGTCGAGGCGATGCCCGACGCGGTGCTCCGCGACGAGATCGACCTGGCGCTCGGGCTCGACTACTCCGACGCGCCGCTGCCGCCGCGTCGTGGGTTGGACGTGGCACGGCTGCACCGGGAGCCGTTCCTGCTGGTGGTCCCGCCCGGCTCGGTGCTCGACCTGACGTCGCCGGTCGAGGTGCGGGCCTTCGCCGACGCGACGGACTGGATCCTGCCGCCGCCCACCTCGACCTTCGGGCGGGCCGTCCGGACGGCGTGCGCCCGAGCCGACATCGCCCCCCGTGAGCGACACCTCGTGACCGACACCGCGGTGTCCATCGCCCTCGCCGAGGCCGGTCTCGGCATCACGCTGGTCACCCCGCTGATGCTGGTGATGCGGTCGACGACGGCACCCACGGTTCCGCTGCCCGGTCCCTCCACCCGCGACGTCGTGGCGCTCGCGAAGACCGCGGCCCTCGAGCGCTCCGGCGTGCGCGCCGTCCGCTCGGCCCTGGTGGAGGCCTTCGCGTTCTGAGGGCCTCCGACCTCGGCTGTCTTAGGCGAAGCCGCCCGCGAGGGCGACGATCCCCACCACTGCGCCGGTCAGCACGATCAGGATGATCGTCGTGACCCCGACGTAGAGCCCGACGCGTTCGTTCAGGCTCCGCTGGAGCTTCCAGCCGAGCGGTCTCGCCGTGTCGAGGACGAGGTCGCGACCGACCGAGGGGTCGAACGACACCTCCGACTCCTTCGTCAGCCCGCCGCGTCCGATGGAGTACGTGCGTTGGACGTTCCAGCTCTTCACCCGGCCGGTGGTAACCACCAGAGTGGCGCTCAGTGTCGGACGTTCGCGGCCGTCGGTCCCGGCGACCCAGGTCAGGGTCCCGACCTCCTCGGTGACCGTGATCGTGCGGGCCGCCTCGAGGACCCGCACGTGGTCGATGGATGCCTGGGTGAGCCGCCACTCGCGGAGCTGGCCGAACCACTGCGGGTCCTCGAGGTCGAGCCGCACAGCGAACCCGTCGCCGGTCCGCTCCACCACGTACGGCGTGCCCACCGCTCGCGCCTTGACCGCTGCGAACAGCTCCTCGGACGCGCTCACGGGCGTCAACCTAGACCGCGGCGGGAGCGTCAGCAGCGCCGTCCTTCGTGCGCCGGCTCACTGCCTCAGTTGTTCGGTGAGGTATCGGGCGGTGATCCGGGCGTTCCGGAGCGGTCTCTGCTGAGGATCGACCCACTTCGGCGGGATCCAGGCGGGCAGCCCGTCGATCATGAGGCAGGTCCACCCCCGGCCGGCGAAGTTGTGGTGGTGATACCCGCACAAGAGCGTCAGATTGTCGAGGTCGGTCAGGCCGCCGTCGACCCACGCCGTGACGTGATGACGCTCGCACCACTCCGGCGGCCGATCACAGCCGGGGAAGCTGCACCCGCCGTCCCTCGCGATCAGCGCCATCGTCTGGCCGCAGGTGGCGAGGCGCCGGGTCCGGCCGACCTGCAGCACCACCCCGAGGCTGTTGATCACGGTCGGGTAGACGTCAGCCTGGTCGGCCAGTCCGACGACGGCGTCGGCCGACAGGGTCGTGCCGTCGCTGGTGACGCCCCACCGACGGCGGTCGTGCAGGTCGTGCTCGTCGATCGTGATGATCACCGTCGCGGGGGTGCCGCCCGTGTCGGGCAGGGTGTCGGACCGGAGCAGCCGGTCGCACACCTCCTCCAGCGCGTCGTGGGTGCGTTGGCCGTGGTGGCGGGGGTCGTCCTGCTGGACCTCGCACCCGTCCTCCAGGGTCAACGTCTGGATCCGTGGCTTCGCGAGGGGCCCGAGGACAGCGGCGAGCTTGGCCCCGACCGTGCCGGTGAGGCGGCCCTCGAGGGTGTACATGCCGTCACGCAGCTTGCGGAACGCGAGGTGACGCCGGTCGCTGTTCACCTGCTCCTGCGGCAGCGTCCCGTCGGGGTCGATCCGGTCGACCACCTGCTGGGCCAGGTCGTGCAGCTCCTTGGGGGCGAAGGTCTGGGTGAACCCGGCGAGGAGCATGTCGCCGCGGTCGAGGTCGGCCGGGTCGAAGCCACGGTGGTCCACGCCCGCCAGCGCGCGGACGCAGACGTCGACCTGCTCGGGTGAGGCGAGGCCGTCGCGCTGTGCGGCGGCCAAGGCGGGCCGGACCGGCGCCAGGGTTTCGCCGGTCATCGCGACCCGCTCGCCCAGCGCCTCTGCGGCGCGGACCCGACGGCCCGCATCGCCCCGCGACAGCCGCAGGGCCGACACCAGGACCCCGATCATGCTCGGCTGGGTCCAGGTCTCCGGCAGCCGACGGGCGTCGCCGTCGCGGACCACGCGGTGGTCGACCAGCGGCAGCTGGTGACGGACCTGCTCGAACCGCTGCACGAAGCCCACGAACCCGACATCGTCCAGCTGGTCGAGCCCGCCCCCCTCGACGACCCCGATCAGCTCGTGAGCCGCGACCCGGAAGGCGTCGAGTGCGGCATCGATCGCCGTCGCCCCGCCGCCCTCGATCGTCATGCATCGAACCTACGAGGACCCACTGACACTTTTCGAACACATGTTCGGTTGAGGCGCGCTCTTCGACGAGCTCAGGGAACGGGGCGAGGTCAGCCGCCAGGGAACGTCGCGAGGTCAGCCCTCAGGGAACGTGGTCGCGTTCGCTCGTCGCCAGGCTCGGGTGGCGGCAGCGTCAGCTGCGGCGGGCGTTCACCCGCAGGCTGGCGAACAGGACCCAGACCACGCCGACGGTGAGGACCATCGCACCGGGCACGTGGATCCAGAGGCTCGAGTAGCCGCCCCAGTAGGCCTGCAGGAACGTGTACGCGAAGACGACCACGGCGAGGGCCATGGTGCGCACCCCGACCCGTCCCTGACGCCAGAGCAGGACGGCGGCCACCGCCGCCAGGCCGCTGAGCACGTGCAGGACGATGGCGCCGGCCGCGTGGGCCTCCTCGGGACCGCCGCTCGGGAACAGCTGCCCGGCGGTGATGAACTGGTACAGCACGTTCACCACGGCGAGCGCAGCCAGCACCTGGAAGGCGCGGACGAGGCCGCCGGTACGTGGGGTGGCCGAGGTGGACGCGGACGTGGTGGTCAAGGGTGCTCCTGGTTGTCGTCGAGATCGGGGCCGAGGCATGGACCAGGAACCAGGTCAGCAGGAACCGGGCGTGCTCGTCGGACCTTTCGAGGACACCACACTCCACGGATGCCGGGGTGGCGGCGCGCTCCAGTCGGGCGCCGCTGAAGTGATTGTCTGACAATCCTCGTGCTAGCGTCCGGTGCCATGGTGCTGGCGACCCAGGAGGACGAGCGGCGACCGCGGACGGCTGCGGCGGCGGCAGCCGGCGTCTCGCGGCGCGAGGCGGTCCTGGCCCAGATCCGGCGGGGCATCGTCGTCGGGACGCTACGGCCGGGCGACAAGCTCACCGAGCTCTCGTTGGCGGCGAACCTGCAGGTCAGCCGGGCCACCGTGCGCGAGGCCGTCGGCCAGCTGGCCCAGGAGGGGCTGGTCGTCGCCGAGCCGTACCGCGGCCTCCGCGTCGCCGACCTCGGCGCCGCCGCGTTGCGCGACCTGGCCCGCACCCGGGTATCGCTCGACCTGCTCGCCGCGCAGGGCATCCTGGCCGACCCGACCGCCGGTCGCCTCGCCGCCGTCCGCCGAGCCTGGGCCACGTTCGAGAGCACGGCCTTCGACGAGGACCCCGTCGCCCGGCACGAGGGCCACCTCGCCTTCCACCGCGCGATCTGGAGCGCCGCCGAGAACGTCGTGCTCGACCAGCTGTGGCCGGTCATCTCGGCCCACATGACCATCGCCCTCGCCCAGGACCAGGCGGTCCGCCACGACCCGGGACGTTCCCACCGTCTGCACCGCGGCCTCGTCGACGCCCTCGAGAGCGCAGACGTGGCGCGGATCGAGCAGACGTTCCGCGAGCACACGATCACCAGCGTCGACGAGCTCATCGCCCTGCGCTCGGACCACGACCACGACCACGACCATGACGCGTCGAGGAACCAGTCGTGAGCCCGAAGCACGTGGTCGTCGTCGGCGGGGGCGCGATCGGCCTCATGACCGCCTACCAGCTGGCCACCGACGGGGCCCGGGTCACGCTCGTCGACGCCCGGCGGACGGGCCGCGGCGCGGCCGAGGTCAACGCCGGCTGGATCTGCCCGGCCGAGTCGGCCCCGGTGCCCGGTCCCGGCATGATCGGCACCTCGCTGCGCTGGATGCTGCGCCGCGACAGCCCGCTCTACATCCGGCCGTCGCTCGAGCGTGAGTTCGTCCGCTTCATGCTCGCCATGTGGCGCAGCTGCAACGCCCCCGCCCAGCAGGCCGGCTTCGAGGCGCACCTGCGGCTCGCGGAGAGCTCGGGCGAGGCGTACGACCGCTACCGCGCCGACGGCCTGGACTTCGAGCTGCGTCACGACGGACTGCTCATGGCCTTCACCGACCCGGACAACCTCGAGCACCACCGCGGCCTCCTCGAGCTGGCCCGCCGCTACGGCCGCGACCCGCAGGTGCTGATCGGCGACGACGTCCGGGTCCAGGAGCCCAAGCTCTCCGACCGGGTCCACGGCGGCATCTACTTCCCGCGCGAGGAGCACCTCGACCCGCCCGCCCTGATGGGTGCGCTGCACCGCCGGCTGCTCGAGCTCGGCGTGACGATCCTCGAGAACGCGCCGATCGACGGCGTGGAGCACGGGTGGGCCTCCGGCGGCGACGGGATCCGGAGCATCACCGCCGGGGGGCAGGAGGTCGGCGGCGACGCGTACGTGCTCGCGGCCGGCGCCTGGACCGGCCCGATCTCACGCCTCCTCGGGGTCCCGCTCCCGGTCCGGCCGGGCAAGGGCTACAGCATCGACGTCGAGCCGTACGACCTGCGCAGCTCGGTCAACCTCTCGGACGCCAAGGTCGCGGTCACGCCGCTCGCCCGCAACCTCCGCCTCGCCGGCACGATGGAGTTCGCGGGGCTCGACGAGGAGCTCAACCAGGTGCGGATCGGGGCGATCCTGCGCGCACCGAGCGCGTACTTCCGGGACTGGACCCCGCCGACCGGACCGGTGACCCCGAAGGCCGGCATCCGGCCGATGACCCCGGACGGGATCCCCGTGATCGGCCGGCTGGGGGACCTGACCAACGCGTACGTGTCGAGCGGCCACGGCATGCAGGGCATCACCCTCGGGCCCGGCTCCGCGCTCGCCCTCAGCCGGATGGTGCTGCACGGCGAGACGCCCGACGTGCTCGTGCCGTTCGCCCCGCAGCGCTTCACCCGCGCGCTCGTCCGCAGGACCCCGACCCGCCGCGACAACGCACCCGCCGCCTGACCCGCTCCCAGACCAAGGACCCACCGTGCCCCGCAAGCAGACGCGTCTGACCGGCATCCTCGCCGCCGTCCCCACGCCGTTCACCACCGACGGCTCGGCCGTCGACGAGGCGGCGTTGACCGCCCTGGTCGACCGGCTCGTCGAGGCCGGCATCCACGGCCTCGTGCCGTGCGGCACCACGGGGGAGTTCACGAGCCTCAGCCCCGACGAGCACCGCCGCGTCATCGAGCTGTACGTCTCCGCCGCGGCCGGGCGCGTCCCGGTCGTCGCGGGGGTCGGTTCCATGACCACCGCCGGTGCGATCGACCTCGTGCAGCACGCCGAACGCGTGGGTGCGGACGCGGTCATGCTCGTGCCGCCGTTCTACGACCCGCTCGACCTCGCGACGCTGAAGGTCTTCCTCCGCGAGGTCGCCGCGGCGACGAACCTGCCGATCGTCTACTACAACGTCCCCGGCGCGACGGGCATCCGCCTGGGCGCCGACCAGATCGCCGAGCTCGGCTCGATCGACGGCGTCGACTACCTCAAGGACACCTCGGGCGACGCGGTCACGCTGACCGACCTGATCGTCAGCCGCAGCGCCGACATCACGGCGTTCAACGGCTGGGACACCCTCACCTTCACCGGGCTGGCCCTCGGCGCGGAGGCCTCGGTGTGGGGCGTGGCCGGCATCGTCCCCGAGCAGGCCGTGGAGCTGTGGGAGACGCTCGCGGTGCTCGGCGACCTCACGAAGGCCCGCGAGCAGTGGCGCGACCTGTGGGCCCTCAGCTCCTACCTCGAGTCGATCAGCTACGTCGCCGGGGTCAAGGCCGCGCTCGAGCTCGTCGGGCACCCGGTGGGCCCCACCCGTGCCCCGGTGCAGCCGCTGTCGGCGGAGCAGCGCGCCGGCCTGGTCGCCGTCCTGAAGCCCTTCGCGCCGGTCGAGGCCTGACGTGCCGCAGCTCGTGCTGGAGACGATCGAGGCCCACGCCGAGGGCGAGGCCGGGCGCGTCGTGATCAACGCCGCCGGTCTCGTGCACGGAAACACCATGGCCGAACGCCTCGCCTACTGCGTCGAGCACCTGGACCACGTGCGTCGCTTCCTGCTGCGGGAGCCTCGCGGCTTCCCGGGGCTGTGCGCGGTGCTCGTGCTGCCGCCGGTCGAGCCGGGGTCCGACCTCGGCATCGTCGTGCTCGAGCAGGGCGGCTTCACGCCGATGTCGGGCAGCAACACGATCTGCGCCGTGACCGCCGTCCTGGAGAGCGGCATCGTGCCGATGGTCGAGCCGGTCACGCGGGTCCGCATCGACACCGCCGTGGGCACGGTCGAGACCGAGGCGGTCGTCTCGGGCGGCAAGGTCCGCAGCGTCACCGTCGCCAACGTGCCGGCGTTCGTCGTCGGGCTGGACGTGCCGCTCGAGGTGCCGACCTTCGGGACCGTCGCGGTCGACGTGGTGTTCGGCGGCGGCTTCTTCGTCCAGGCGCCGGCAGCGGCGCTCGGTCTCGTCATCGACCCGGACCGTGGTCGCGAGCTCACGCAGGCGGGGGCGCTGCTCAAGCTCGCGGCCCTCGAGCAGCTGGACGTGCGGCACCCGCTCAACCCCGCCATCGACGCGGTCGGCAACATCATGCTGCACTCCGGCGACCGGCGGCCCGGGGTGCAGGACCGCAACGCCGTCGTCCTGACCCAGGGCCCGCTCCGTGCGGACGACCCGGCGACGTGGACGGGCGCGCTCGACCGTTCGCCCTGCGGCACCGGCACGTGCGGACGGATGGCCGCGCTGCACGCCCGCGGCCAGCTGGAGATCGGCGAGAAGTTCAGCCACCGCAGCGTCATCGGGACCGAGTTCGTCGGCGAGCTGCTCGGGACGACGGCCCTCGGGCCGTACGACGCCGTCCTGCCGACCCTCACCGGCAGCGGCTGGGTGACCGGCCGGTCGACCTGGGTGCTCGACGACACCGACCCCTTCCCGTCCGGCTTCAGCGTCGGCGACATCTGGGCGCCGGGGCTATGAGCATCGACCGGGCCGAGGGACGCCGACCCGTTCCGGGCCCTTCGACGAGCTCAGGGAGCGTTCTCGGTCGGGCCCTGCGATCACCAGCAGAGAGCGAGCAGCAGTGAGCCAGTACATCGACGGGAAGCGCCGCGAGGCGCTGACCGGCACCGCCGACGTGGTCCGCGACCCGTCCACGGGCGAGGTGGTCGCCGACATCACGCTCGCGGGCCCGGACGACGTCGAGGCCGCGGTCGCAGCCGCGCGGGCGGCGTTCCCGGGCTGGTCGGGAGCCACGCCCGGAGAGCGTTCCGCCGCGCTCCACGCGCTCGCCGGGCTGCTCGACGCCGAGGCCGAGGAGCTGGCGCAGACCGAGAGCCGGCAGGCGGGCAAGCCGATCCGGCTCGCCCGGGAGTTCGACGTACCGGGCACGATCGACAACACCGCCTTCTTCGCCGGCGCCGCCCGGACGCTCGAGGGCCAGGCGACCGCGGAGTACTCCGCGGACCACACCAGCTCGATCCGCCGCGAGCCGGTCGGCGTCGTCGGCTCGATCGCCCCGTGGAACTACCCGCTGCAGATGGCCGCCTGGAAGGTCCTGCCCGCGGTCGCCGCGGGCAACACCATCGTGCTCAAGCCGTCGGAGCTGACGCCGCTGACGACCCTGAGGTTCGCCGAGCTGGCCACGCGGGCCGGCATCCCCGACGGGGTCTTCAACGTCCTCACCGGGACCGGTACTGACTGCGGCGCGCACCTGCTGCGGCACCCGCAGGTCGACATGGTCTCGTTCACCGGTTCCACGCGCGTGGGCCGGACGGTCCTCGAGGCCGCGGCGACCACGGCCAAGCGGGTGCACCTGGAGCTCGGCGGCAAGGCGCCGTTCGTCGTGTTCGACGACGCTGATCTCGACGCCGCGATCCAGGGCGCCGTGGCCGCCAGCTTGATCAACACCGGGCAGGACTGCACCGCGGCCACGCGTGCGATCGTGCACCGCTCCCTGCACGACCGGTTCGTCGAGGGGGTCGCCGACCTCTTCGCCGCGGTGCGTCTAGGTGCGACCAGCGATCCGGACACCGACCTCGGTCCCTTGATCAGCATCGCCCATCGCGACCGCGTCGCGGCCCTCGTCGACCGCTCGCGCACGTACGCCCGCGTCGTCACCGGCGGTACGGTCCCGGGTGGTGATCTTGCGACTGGCTCCTACTACGCGCCCACGCTGATCGCCGACGCCGGCCTCACCTCCGAGGTCGTCCGCGACGAGATCTTCGGCCCGGTGCTCGTCGTGCTCCCCTTCGACACCGACGACGAGGCCATCACGCTCGCCAACGACACCCCGTACGGGCTTGCGGCCTCCGCCTGGACCCGTGACGTCTACCGCGCCCTGCGCGCGACGCGGGAGATCCGGGCCGGCTGCGTGTGGATCAACGACCACATCCCGATCATCAGCGAGATGCCGCACGGCGGGATGAAGCAGTCCGGCTTCGGCAAGGACATGTCGACCTACTCGTTCGAGGACTACACGGTCGTCAAGCACGTCATGTTCGACATCACCGGTGTCGCGGCCAAGCCCTGGCACCGCACCGTCTTCAGGGGGAAGCCGTGATCAAGGACCCGTCGCCGCCGACGGCGCGCCGCTTCGTCGACCAGGTCTGCCTGGTCACCGGCGCGGCCGGTGGCATCGGGTCGGCCATCGCGCGCCGCCTCGCCGCGGAGGGAGCGGTGGTGCAGGTCGCCGACGTCGACCCGGTCGCCTGCGGCCGGGTGGCGGAGGACCTCGTGCTGGCCGGTGGGCGCGCCGAGCCGCGGGCCTTCGACCTCACCGACCCCACCGCCTGCGCGACGGCCGTCGGCGAGATGATCACGGAGCGCGGCCGCCTCGACGTCCTGGTCAACAACGCCGGGATCAACCGCCGGGGCGCCCTGCTCGACCTGGCTCCGGACGACTGGTCCGCGACCTTCGCGGTCAACGTCGACGCGCTCGTGCACCTCTGCCGGGCGGTGCTGCCGATCATGGTCGCCGCGGGTCAGGGCGCCATCGTCAACACCGCGTCGCAGTGGGGGCTCTTCCCGGCACCAGGGCACATCGCGTACAACACCTCGAAGGCGGCGGTCGTGGCGTTCACGCAGAACCTGGCCCGCGACTACGCCCCGTCCGGCGTCCGCGTGAACGCGGTCTGCCCGGGGGAGATCTACACCCCGATGCTCGAGGCCAACCTGGCCCGCAGCGGCCGCACCAAGGCCGACCTCGACGCGCTCGTCCCGTACGGGCGGGTGGGCTACCCCGAGGAGGTCGCGGCCCTGGTCGCGTTCCTGGCCTCGGACGAGGCGCCCTACCTCTGCGGTGCCGCGGTCGAGCTCACCGGCGCCCAGGCCGTCGCGTGAACGCCTCCGCCGAAGGCCGGGTCGTCCTCGTCACCGGGGGCTCCCGGGGCATCGGCAAGGCGGCGGTCCGCGCGCTGCACCGTGACGGCTTCCACGTCGTGCTGCACCACCGCGCGTCGGGTGCCGCGGCGCAGGCGTTGTCCGCGGAGCTCGGTGAAGAGCGGGTGCACGTGCTGGCCGCCGACCTCGCCGTCGCGGGGGAGCCGGAACGCCTCTGGGCCGAGGCGCTGGCCTGGCGCGGCCGGATCGACGTCCTCGTCAACAACGCGGGGGTCTACCTCGCGTCCCCGCTCGACGACGTGGCCGGCTGGGACGCCGGCTGGTCCGCCAACCTCATGATCAACCTGCTCGCCCCGGCCACCCTCTGCCGGCTGGCGGTGGGTGCGTGGCGCGGGTCGGGCGGCGGCATCATCGTCAACGTCACCAGCCGCGCGGCCCACCGCGGTGACGACGCGGACCATCTCGCGTACGGGGCCTCGAAGGGCGGCCTGCAGGCCCTGACCAAGGGCATCGCCCGGTCCTTCGCCCGCGACCGCGTGCTGGCGTACGACGTCGCGCCCGGGTGGGTGCTGACCGACATGATGACCGACGGCCCGGACGCGGCCGCGCTGGCCGCGTCGATGCCGCTGGGCGAGGTCACCCCGCCGGAGGACGTCGCGGAGGTCATCGCCTTCCTGGCCTCCGGGCGCTCTCCGCACACGACCGGCGCGACCATCGACGTGACCGGCGCCGACTACGTGCGCTGACCCTGCCCGCGGAACCGCTGCCGGTGCTCGCGCGGGGTCACCTGGTGCTCCGCGCGGAACTGACGGTTGAAGTTGGACAGGTTCCGGTAGCCGACGCGGCGGCAGACGGTCGCGACCGGCAGGTCCGTCTGCTCGAGCAGGTGGCGGGCGTGCGTCAGGCGGAGCTTGCGCACCGTGTCGGTGAACGTCTGCCCGCTGGCGCGTTGGAACGCGCGCGAGAAGCCCGACTCCGACATGCCGACGAGGGCGGCCGCCTCGGCGAGCCGCACCTCCCCGTCGACCTGGCCGAAGAGGTAGGTCAGGGTCCGGTCGACGAGGTCGGAGGCCTGCTCCCCGTCCACGGGCGGGGTCCACGGGCTCGCCAGCAGGTGCGCCTCCTCCGGCCCGGCCTCCTCGAGGAGCCGGAACAGCTCCAGCAGGTGCCCGAGGCGGCGGGTGCCGTCGCTGTGCCCGACGGCCACGAGCTCGACGGCGGCCCGGCCGGCGGTGGCTCCGGTGAACTCGACGCCGCGGGCCGCGCGTTCGAAGACCCCGCGGACGGAGGCGAGCTCGGGCAGCAGGCGCTGGCAGGCGTCGAACCAGTCCGGGTGGAGCTGGAGCACGACGTCGCGCTCGACGACCGGCCGGCCGTCGTCGGTGTCGCTGATCCAGTGGTGGGGCAGGTTGGAGCCCACGAGGACGAGGTGACCCGGCACGAAGCGCCCGACGTGGTCCCCGACGATCGCGGTGCCCGTGCTGCGCTGGATCAGGTGGATCTCGTGCTCGGGGTGGTAGTGCCAGCGGCAGTAGGAGCCTGGGTAGTCGTGGACGTGCCAGCGGGCCGACAGAGCGGGGTCGGTCGGCACCAGCTCGAGCGGGGGCCGGCGTCGCACCAGCCGACGACCCTGCGCCGCGCTCACGTCGGACGGTGATCGGACGGGCACTCTGGTCTCCCACGTACGTAGGGCCGTTCGCGGTGGGCGGCTCGCGGCAAGAAAGTACCAGTTCTGGCCTGCCGCGGCGCTAGATCAGGCCCTCGGACGTTCCTAGGCTGCGGGGAGCCGGTGGGGAGCTCACCGACGTGACGTCGAGGGGGACGCGGGTGACGCAGAGCGTGCAGGTCTACGACGTGCGGGTGGAGCTGGGCGGCCCGGCGAGCGATGAGGAGGTGCGGGCCGGCCTCCGCGCCGAGCTCGGGGCCGACGTGGCGGGCTGGTTGCAGGAGCTGGACCCACGGGTCGGCACCACCGCCCAGGGCCGCGCCGCGGTGGAGCTCGAGGTGTCCGGGCCCGACGTGTGGACGTCCGCCCTCACGGCGATGGCCGTGCTCCGCCAGCTCGACTACGACCTGCTCGCCCTGCACGTGGAGAGCCGGGCGTGAGCTGCACCCAGCGACCCTCGGCCCTGCCCGTCACGGGACGAGGATCGCGCGCCCCCGGACGCGGCCGGCGTCGAGGTCGTCGATCGCGGTCTGGTAGTCCTCGAGGGCGTACGTGCTCGTGTGCAGGGTGACCTTGCCCTGGGCCGCGAGGGCCATGAGCTCGACCAGGTCGTTGTAGGACCCGACCAGGTTGCCGATGATGTTGATCTCGCTGGACACGATGTCGATGGTCGGGACGCTGATGTTCTCGCCGTAGCCGACGACGAAGTAGCTGCCCGCCTGGCGCAGCATGGCGACCCCCTCGGCGGTCGCGCCACCCTCGCCCACGAAGTCGATCACGGCCTCGGCCCCCTTGTCCCCGGTGAGCGCGCGGACCTTCGCCACGTGGTCGCCGTCGGCGAGCACGGTGTGGTCCGCGCCGATCTCGGCGGCCAGCGCGAGGGCCTCGGGGTTGCGGTCGACGACGACGAGGGTCGCGCCCGAGATCGCCCTCATGACCTGCACGCCGATGTGGCCGAGCCCGCCGGCGCCGATCATCACGCAGACGTCGCCCGGGTGCAGGATCCGGGCGGCCTTGGCCGCGGCGTGGTAGGCGGTCAGGCCCGCGTCGGCGAGGGCGGCGACGGCCGCGGGCTCGAGACCGGCGCCGAGCGGGACGACGCTGCGCGCGGTGGTGAGCAGGTAGTCGGCGTAGCCGCCGTCGCTGTCGATCCCGGGGAACCGGTTGTTCTCGCAGTGCACGTCGTCGCCGAAGCGGCAGGCCCGACAGAGCCCGCAGGTCACCAGCGGGTGCAGGATCACCGCGTCCCCGACGGCGACGTTCGTGACCGCGGCACCGATCGCGTGCACCCAGCCCGCGTTCTCGTGACCGATCGTGTAGGGCAGCGTGACCTGCGACTTCTCGGCCCACTGGCCTTCGAGGATGTGCAGGTCGGTGCGGCAGACGCCCGCGCCGCCGATCTTGACGACCACGTCGAGCGGACCGCTGGCCGTGGGTTCTGCGACGTCGTTCAGCTGGAGCTTGTCGTGGTAGCCGATGACCTGGACGGCTCGCATCTCAGTGCTCGCTCTCTGGGGACGAAGGGAAGGGGGACGAAGGGACGGGGGACGAGGGGACGGGGGACGAGGGGACGGCGGACGAAGGGACAGCAGGGTCGTACGCGCTCGCGGCCTGGTCCTGCTCCGCCCCGGGGTAGCGGGTGGCCAGCAGCCCGCGGCAGAAGTGGGCGTTGCCCTCGACCGAGATCCGGGTCGTCCGGGCGAACCGGAGCCGCAGCGGCACCTGGTCCTCGCGCACCGGCCGGCCGAGGTCGTCGACCATGACCAGCGCACCCGGGCCGGTCGGGAACCCGAGGTCCCGACGGCGGCGGACCAGCGCCTCGGTCGTGCGACCCGGCGGCAGGTCGCCCAGCGTCAGGGTGTGCAGGTCGGCGACGGTCCAGGACGGGGTCCGGAGCAGCGCCGCGCAGGAACGTTCCATGGCGGCCGTGTGGGCCTTGCGGCGGAAGATCGTCCGCAGCTCGTCGAGGCTGTCGTCGGCCTCGTGGTCGAACGTCCCGCGATAGCCGCCGCCGGCCGCCAGGCCTGCATTGATCTTGGTCGAGTCGTGGTGGTCGTCGAGCCAGACGGAGACGTCGCGTACCTCGTCCAGCGCCGTCAGCGCGTCCTGCGCGTCGGCCGCCATCAGGTAGGCGAAGTTCGGCGCGCAGAACGAGGTGGGCAGGCGCAGGTGCACCTCCACGTCCACCTGCCCGCCGCCGGTGGGCAGGAGCCGGTGGCCGGCCACGAAGCCCAGGTCGGTGACCGGCTCGTCGAGCTCGGGGTCCCGCACCGTGCCGAGGGCGGCCCAGACGGCGTCGCGCACCGGGTCGTGGAGGTCGACCCCGGGCTGCACGTCGACGGCGGTCACGAGGCGACCGGGACGCGCTGGTCGGGTGCGGGGGACGCGACCGGGACCTCGTCGGGAGCAGCCTGCACCTGCAGCTCGGCGGGCACGGGGATGTCGTAGAGCGCGGCGGCGTTGAGCCCGAGGATCTTCTTGCGCTGCACGGTGGTGATGGCGGAGTACTCGGGCTGCATGTCGTCCGGGATCTGGAAGTCGACGAACCGCTCCACGAGCCATCTCGGGGTCCACAGCGCGTAGTCGCTGGAGAAGAGGATCCGGTCCTCGCCGATCCAGTAGAGGAGCTCCCCGATGATCTGGGCGAAGTAGCGCGGGCGCGTGTGCATGAAGGGGATCGCGACCGCGAGGCCGCCGTACACGTTGGGTTCCTGGGTCGCGATCCAGCAGAAGTCCTCGAGCCGCGGCAGCCCGACGTGCTCGACGACGAAGTTGAGGTCGGTGAAGTCGCTGGCCACGCCGTCGACGTCCGCGACGTCGAACGCGTCGCGGTCGAGCGGGCGGATGGTCGGGCCCTTGTGGACGTGGATGTTCTTGATGCCGAGCTCGCGGCACACCTCGAGGTACTTCACCGACCAGGGGTCGGTCAGCTTGTAGCCACGTGAGTCGCCGTGCCACTCCGCGGTGTAGAGCTTGATGCCCTTGAGGCCGAACCGTTCCGCGTCCACGCGGAGCTGGTCCAGGCCCTGCTCGCCGTTGCGCGGGTCGTAGCAGTGGTTGTACGTGAGGAGGTCCGGGTGCGCCTGGGTCAGGGCCCACGCCTCCTCGGTCTGGCCGAAGCCGCGGTGGTAGAACTCGCCGAGGTACGCGGGCTGGAAGATGGCGTGGTCGACGTAGCCGTCGGTGAACAGATCCTTCATCAGCCGGTCGGCGTAGTAGAGGTACTGCTCGTAGCCCCACAGCTCCGACTCCGGGCTGAGGTTGCGGTGGTAGTCGTAGAAGCAGTCGATGAACTGCTTCCCGTGGACGTTGCGCTGGTTCTCGGAACGCGCGTCCCACAGGGCGATGTGCGCGTCGACCACGAAGTACTTCTCGCCGTTGCTCTGGTACATCTCGACCTCCATGTCGATGGACCGCACCCCGCGCAGGCGAGGGTGCGGTGCCCAGCACACGGTGGGTCCGAGAACGCTCGCCCCAGCGTGCTGGTTGATGGGTCGAGCGCGACAGGGTGGAGCGCTGGGGGTGACGTTAGCCTCGGCGCTGTGCGGGGTCCAGGGCAGGTCGCCCGCGCGGGTCCCCGTCCGGTCCGGCGTCGCAGAACACCGGCGCGGGCGTGGCGGGGCGGCTAGCCTGAGCGGTCGGCGTGGAAGGCGGTCATGACCTGGGAGCAGGAGCCCGGCGGGCAGCGCTGGCGACGTGTCGCCCAGCGGGTCAACCGCGTCTGGGCCGACGAGGACCCGCCGACGCTCGTCCACGGCGTCCCGCCGCTCGACCTGTGGGACGTGCAGCGGCCGCTGCCGGCGCCGGTCGACGTCGAGCAGCAGCGCTCCTTCGACTTCGCGCACCGGGTCGGCGCCGTGATGCTGGCGCGGGGCGCGTCGATGGAGGACGTCGAGGCGTCCATCCGCGCCGCCGCCCTGGCCATGGGCCTGCCGAGCCCGGAGGTGGACGTCACCTTCACCTCCATCGTCGTCTCGGTCCGACCCGATCCCGCCCGACCGCCGCTCACGTCGGTGAGCGTGGTCCGCCAGCGCAGCGACGACCACTCGCGGCTCGCCGACACCCACCAGCTGCTGATCGCCCTGGGCGCCGGCAAGCTGGACCGCGCGGCCGCGTTCGACCGGCTGGCGCAGATCGAGGATCGGCCGCACCCGTACGGCCCGAACGCGGTCACGCTCGCGCGGGGCGTGCTGGCCGGCGCGATCGTGACCCAGCTCGGCGGCACCTGGAAGGGCGCGCTGGTGGTCGCGACGGTCGCCATGCTCATCGACCTCATCGGTCGCTGGCTGGCCCGGCACCGCGTCCCGAACTTCTACCTCAACGTCGTCGCCGGCCTGGTCGCGACGCTGGCCGCCGCGGTCACCACCATGATCGGCGCGCAGCAGACCCCCTCGCTGGTCGTGGCCGGCAGCATCGTGGTCCTGCTGCCGGGCGGCACCCTGATCAACGGCGTCCGCGACGCCATCAGCGGCTACGTCGTGACCGGCACGGCGCGGGTCTCCGAGGTGCTCCTGGTCGTCGCCGGCCTCGTCGGCGGGGTGGCGCTCGGGCTGGCGATCGGTCGGGCGGCCGGGGTGGACATGTCGGTCCTCCCGGACAGCCTCGGGCTGGACGCGCTGCCCGTGCGGGTCCTGTCGGCGGCCGTGGCGGCGACCGCGGCCGCGGTGACCTACTACATCCCGTACCGCCTGCTGCCCGCCGCGGCCCTGTCGGGCGCCCTGGGCATGCTGGTGCTGTCCCTGGTCGAGGCGGCGGGGGTCTCGGGGGTGCCCAGCTATGCGCTCGCGGCGTTCGTGGTCGGCCTGAGCGGCTACGTCCTCGCCAACGCCCAGCGGGCGCTGCCGATGATGGTCGTCGTGCCGGGCATCCTGTCGCTGCTGCCCGGGCTGACGCTCTACACCGGCCTGCTCGAGCTCAGCACCGGCCAGGCGTCCCAGGGGCTCGTCAGCATGGTCGACGCCGGAGCGCGCGGCCTGGCCATCGCGGCGGCGGTGCTGGTGGCCGAGCTGATCGGTCAGCCCGTCCGGCGACGGATCCTGCACCGGGCCTAGCGGCCAGGACGTTCAGCCCGCCGGCGTCTGGTCCGCGGCGGCGAGCATCGTCCGGATCCGCCGCTGCGACGACTCCAGCGACTCGCGCGTCACCGCCACCGCCGCGTCGACGTCGTGCGCCTCGACCGCGTCGAGCAGGCGTCGCTGGGTCGACCACGCGCCCGAGTCCGGGTCGCGCGAGCCGGCCGCGTCGGTCCCCAGCAGCTTGAACGCGCGACAGCGCTGCCAGAGGTCCTCCACCAGCCCGAGCAGCACGGGGTTGCCGCCGGCGGCGTAGAGGACCGACAGCAGCTCCTCGTCACGGTCCAGCGCCTCGCCCGTACGACCGGCGGCGACCGCCGCGCGCATCCGGTCCTCGGCGGTCCGCATCCGGGCCAGGTCGGCCGGCCCGACGGCGAGGGTGCCCAGCCGGGTGGCCTCCACCTCGAGCAGCAGCCGCGTGGCGTAGACGTGCGCGAGCTCGACGGGCGTCAGGTCGGCGACCACCGCGCCGCGGTGCGGGACCCGGACGACGAGCCCTGCCTGCTCGAGGCGGCCGATGGCCTCGCGGACCGGCATGGGGCTGGTGCCGAGCTGGGCGGCGAGGTCGCGGAGCCGCAGCCGCGACCCGGCCGCGATCTCGCCGCTGCGGATCGCCTCCCGGATCGCGCCGTAGACCCGGTCGGTCAGCAGCGAGGGCTCGCCGAGGGGGGTCAACGTCACAGGGGGAGCGTAGCCGAGGACCCTTGCCCTTGATCTGTGATCACATCTACAGTTCGGTCATCCGCAGGCGCGTCTGAGAGGCCGACCCTTGACCGTGCACGACACCTTTCCCGGCTCCACGGGCGCGCTGCGCTGGCCGACGCTCTTCTCGCCGTTCCGGCTGCGGGGCAGGACGGTCCGCAACCGCATCACCTCGACCCCGCACTCGACGGGGTGGGGCCACGACGGCCTGCTGACCCAGGCCGAGGTCGACTACCACGTGCGCAAGGCGGCGGGCGGCGTCGGGCTGGTCATGACGTTCGGCTCGGCCTCGGTCGACCCGGAGAGCGCCGCCTCGTACGGGTCGATCTCGCTCTGGGACCCGCGCAACGACGCGCTGCTGCGTCAGCTGGCCGACCGGGTGCACGAGCACGGCGGGCTGATCATGTCGCAGATGACCCACATGGGCCGCCGCGGCAACTCGTGGTTCTCCGGCGTCGCGCTCAAGGCCGCCTCGGACCTGCCCGAGGGGGTGCACCGCGAGGTCCCGGCCGTGCTGAGCGAGGCCGAGATCGCCGTGCTCGTCGACCGCTTCGGCCACTCGGCCCGCCGGCTGATGGAGCTGGGCTGGGACGGTGCCGAGGTCACCTCGCACGGAGGCCACCTGATCGAGCAGTTCTACGACCCCTACGTGAACGACCGCACGGACCGCTACGGCGACAGCCTGGAGAACCGGCTCCGCTTCGGGCGGGAGGTGCTTGCGGCGGTACGCGCCTGGACGTCGGAGGAGTTCCTCGTCGGCTTCCGGATGTCGGCCTACCACGGCCTCCTCGAGGATGCGGGCATGACCGACGACGAGCTCGTCGAGGTGGCGCAGGGCATGACCGCCGGCGGGGCGGTCGACCTGCTCAGCGTCTCCGGCGGCACCGGCTACACCGTCCGCAGCAGCTCGGTCTTCGTGCCGGGCGACGAGCTGGGGGAGAACGTGAACGGTCCGCACGCCGGCCGTCTGCGCCGCGCCACGGGGGTCGCGACCCTCGTCGCCGGGCGCATCCTCGACGCGGACCACGCCGAGGAGGCCCTCGTCCGCGACGGCGTCGACCTGGTCGCCATGACCCGCGCGCTCATCGCCGACCCCGACCTGCCGCGGACGTACGCCGCCGGGCACACCCCGCGGCCCTGCATCAGCCTCAACGAGGGCTGCATCGGCCGGCTCTACCAGGGTCGACCCATGTGGTGCTCGGTCAACCCGGGCATCCGGGAGCCCGAGGTCGACCTCGGCCGGGGCGCCGAGCAGCCGGTCTACCGCCGGGTCGTGGTGGTCGGCGGCGGCGTCGCCGGCGCCGAGGCCGCGTTCCGGGCGGCCGAGCGGGGCAGCGCGGTCGTGCTCTTCGAGCGGGGCGACCGGATCGGGGGCCGCGCCGAGCTCGCCGGTCGCCGTCCGGGTCGGGAGCGGTGGGGCCTCTACCTCGACTGGCTCGTCGAGCGCCTGGAGCGGACGGGCGTCGACGTCCGGCTGCAGACCGCGCCGGGCGTCGACGACGTCCTGGCGCTCGAGCCGGACTCCGTGGTGATCGCGTCCGGCTCCGCGCCGCGCTGGCCGTCCTGGGTGGCCGGCGCCCCGTCGACGGTGCTCGACGCCGACAGCGTGGTGGCCAGGACGCCGTCCCCGGAGACCCCTGGCTCCGTCGCCCTGGTGGTGGACGACGAGGGCGGCTTCGTCGCCCCGACCGCCGCCGAGGCGCTCGCCGCCGCCGGGTGGACCGTACGGATCGCGACGAGCCTGACCTCGGTCGCGGCCGAGGTCGACCCGACGCAGGTCTGGTTCGTCCGGCGCCGCCTCAAGCTCGCCGGCGTCGAGCTGGTCGACTCGGTCGCCCCCGCGCACGACGGCACGGCCTGGTCGCTCGTCGACCTCGAGTCGGACCTCTCCCGCCCGGCCGGCCGCGTCGACCTGGTCGCCCTGGCCGGGGTACGGCGCTCGGCCGACGCGCTCAGCGGGGCGCTGGCCCTCGCGGCTCCGGGGCTGGAGGTCGTCAAGGTCGGCGACGCGCTGGCGCCGCGGCACCTGCTGGACGCGGCGGCCGAGGGCGCCCGGGCGGGCGCCTCGTGGCCGAAGCCCGCGGTGCCCGCGTCCGCCCCGGCGACCGTGGGGGCCGGCTAGCGCCTCGCGCTCGTGGGCCTCAGGCGCGGAACGCGGTGAACGCGGCGTCGTAGATGTCGAGCGCCCGGGCCACCTCGTCGTCGCTGACGTTCAGCGGCGGGACGACGTGGACCCGGTTGTCCACGGCGAAGGGCAGCATGCCGCGGGCGACGATGTCGGACTTGAGCCGC